>NZ_RHNT01000054.1 GCF_003946325.1 Companilactobacillus furfuricola
TTGTATACGGAAGGACTAATTTTATCAACTTTTTTAAAAAGTGTAGACTAGTCTTTTTGGAATCAACAGGCAACCTAAATCTTGATGAATTTCTTGATGGCTAACCAAAGTACAACAAGAACCAATAAATTGCCAAGATAAATTTGGCGGCTGAGCCCATATAGCGCCCTGCCCCTCCACCTAGGTTTGTGTCATAATCTCTCTCGAGGTTTGAGATTTACCGACTTTTTTCTGTTAAATTGTCACTCTTTGTGCTTCCTAGTTTTTACTTGTCTATCTCAGTTTCTTTGCTTTCTGGTAAGTTCTAAAGATTGGTTCAAGTGCAAAGGATTAAGGAATATTGATGTTAAAGAAAATAAAAATTGGACATAAAAAAAAGCCCTCGATGAGGACTTTTTTCTTGTTTCTTAATTATTTGAATGATACTCCATCGCTTACGCGAATCCATTCGTCAGTTGATACACGGTAGTATGTGTTGCCTTCTCCGTCTGTTGCTGACTTGTCTGTGTACCATGATGTGTTTCCTGCTAGTCCACGGTTTGAACGTGTGCCATTGCTTGAGAACAATGCGTATACGAAGCCGTCTGGACCTGCTAGGTCAACTGTGTGATGACCTGTTAGGTTTGAAATTGTTCCTAAGGCGTTTGAGCCGTTGTTTTCGTCACCTGAGAATGTTACGTCATCAGCGTTTACCCATTCGTGTGTTGATACGTGGTATTGTTTTAGGCCTGTTTTTGAGTTTGTTCTGCTCTTGTCAGTTGCCCAAGCTGAATTTGCGGCTACGGCACGGTTTGTTAGGTTGTTGTTGTCATCGTATAATGATGCAACGTTGTTACCAACTGTTACTTTACCGTTAGCATTGTCTTCAACCCATACGCCGTTTTCTATGTTAGCGTCGTTGTTGTTATCTTCGTTGTTATTATTGTCGTCTGTGTCAGGTTTGTCTGTGTTGTTGTCAAAGCCTGAACCTACTTGGAATTCACGAACATATGTGATTGAGTTGTTAGCTGAAGAAACATTTTGACCATAAGCATCTTTGTTGTTCAACGTGATTCTTTGTGAGCCATCTTTTTTCATTGCATTGTAAATTGAGATAACATTTACTGCGTCTGGAGCAAATTCCAAAGTAACAGGTTGGTAATATGTTAAGCCGTCACCCGCGAATTTCTCACTAACTCCAGCTGTATTGCCATTCTTAAGAATTGCATCTGATTCATTATTGTAAAAATTACCAGGTTTTACTTTAGAAGGTTTTACTGTTTCGCCTTTTTCATTTGTAACTTTAGCATCAACACTAGTCGTTAGTTTTTGAGCAAATGCACTATCACCAGCGTTAACATGAATAGGTGTTGTGAATGAAACGTTCAAACTTGTTGAAACGGCAGCAACTTCTTTATTGTTAACAAAAGTAATTGTTGTGCTACCAAGATTTGCATTGTCATTATCAGGATCTGTGACTTTGATGGTAAATGCCATTGAGAAGCCATTTCCCAACTCTTTAAAGCTATCATAGGTTGTTTGCAAGTCTTGAGCATTTGCTGAACCAGTTGTAATTTCAAAATCAAGCACATCACCATCAGATTTTAAAGCTGTACGTAAATCAGGAGTTCCCGCTGCAGCCCTCCACAAATCCTCTGCTAATTCACTGGATTTAACTGTTTTTCCGTTGTCAGCAATAAGGTAACTCAAGTCACCTTCACTTGTTCCGGTATAAACAACGCTTTCTTTACCAATAGACGTTAATGCTTCAACAGATTTTTTAGATGCATCATCTTTGGCATCTTCTTTGTTAGCATCACTGTCGGCTTTTGCCTTTGTAGCGGTTTCATACATTTTTTCTACAACTTCTGCTACCTTCTTACCAGTTTCTGTTTGTGTAATATTTGGTTTAATGACACCCCAAACGCCCTTAACAAAATCATTGAAACCATTTGAAGAACTTGTAGTGTCGGCTGCTTGAACAGTTTGTGTTGTGCTCCCTACAGCTGATGTTGCTACTGGAGAAATAGCTAATAATGTGCAGCAGCTATTCCTGCGTACTTAATCTTTCTCATAATATCCTCCCCAGGATTTGTTTTCACGATCCATTATTATGACCATGTATGTCAAATACTATAAGAAAAAATTATTGCTTGCAACAAGATATTTTATATTTTAAGTGAACTTTAAAAAAGAGAAAACTGCTCGCTCGTTGAAATATTGGGACAGATGAGCTGTTTTTGTGTATCTATTGTTCCAAAAAAATAATTTGTCTACAGGTTGTATTTTTTTCAATATATATGTCATAGCACAGCAGTGATGACTGACAATATTAAATCATTTAACATATCCAAGGAAAAAAAAAGACCCATCAGTCAAAGACTGATGAATCTAATTTCTGTTGTGCTCATTCGAGAAACAACAGGGTTTACAAGGTTGTGTTCAATTAATAATATACCAACTGGCAAATGAATTTACTAGTTATTTTTTACCATTATATCAACAAACAATATTTGTTGATTATTTAAATTGTACTCCGCTAGTTAGTTTGACCCATTCATCGGTTGAAAGACGGTAATATTGGCTTCCGTCTTTACCGTAACCAATTTTATCGGTGTACCAGTCAGTGTTTCCGGCTAAGCTACGATTGGATTGTTTGCCGTCTTTTTTGTAAAGCTTGAAGACTGGTTTGCCGCTTAGGTGAAGTGTTCCTGGGTGAATGTCGACGATCGATGTGAAGGCGGTGCTTGATGCTTGATTGCCTTGAATTTGCTTGAAGGTTACATCCTTTTCACTGACCCATTCGTGAGTTGAAACACGATATTGACCTTCCTTGGTGATCTTGTTGACACGATATTGATCGGTGATCCAAGGAGTACCGGCGCCAAGTTCACGGTTATCAGGTTTTCCATTATCGTCAACTAAATCTGCATTTCTACCGCCAACATTCAAGGTGCCGCTAGTTGGTGTGACATCCCAATTCTCGGCATCGTTCACATGATCTGGATCAACATCAGGTTTCTTGTTTGGATCAACCTTTGGTGTGACCTTTAGCATACGGATGAATGTGATGCTGTTGTTTGTGTAGTCAGGATAGCTTTGGAATTGAGTGAAGGTACCACCATTGACCGAAATAGCATTGACTTTCTGGGTTGCACTTGGATCTTGTTGAGCACCCATGCCAGCTCCCATACCAGTAAACTTACTACCTAAACTGATTAATTGATTGATCAAATCTTTAATAGAAATGCCCTTCTTTTGGGCGGTTTGCTTCATTGAATCGTTAATTTTTTGTAAATCCACTCCACTTGAAGCTTTATCGAAAGTTATGGTAATAGGTTGGAAAAGTGTGGCATCTGTCTTCGGCAATTTATCCTCATCATATGTCTTACCAGATTGGCTGAAAGCAGATTGTTGTGAATAGTATAAATCACCAACCGAAGTAGTAAATGGTACTGGAGTTCCATTTTGATCTATTGCAACTACATTTGCATTGTCTTCGCTCTTCAGTTCACTGGTATCCATTTCTGCCGGTACGGCCATATTATCGGCATAATTAATTCCTAGTTGTGTAACTGTAATGTGCGGTGCTACTGGATTCTTATAATTTGCGTTGTTGGTGAATGTTATAGTTTTTTGTGCAACAAGTTCATCTTGATAGTTCACAATTTTGATAGGTAAATCAAATTTGGCGCCATCACCACGATAATAAGTTTTTAATGCTTGATCAATAAGTGTCGCTTTATCAACACCAGCACCAAAGATTATTTTACCCCTAATTGGTGACAGGCCGAGGAACGGTCTGAATGCTAGAAAATCGTCAATTGTTTGAACTGTTGATTCGGGAAATCCAAGTGCAGTAATTGGAAATGATTTATTTAATTTTTCAAATGCTTCTGCATTTAGTTTAGTTCCAAAACTATTAGCCAATATACCAAAATTTGGACAAAGATTTCCATTGTCATAGGTAACCGTATTTGGCATCGCATTTAAAACTTTTTCTGCAGCTATTCTCTCCTTGCTTGGTCCTGTTAATGCATGAGAAGCTTCATGTGTTACTTCTTTAGCTGCTTCATGTATAGCTTCCTTCTCGATCTTATTTTTTTCATTTTTAAATCCATTACTTACAGCATGTACTGCATTTCCCAATACGTTTCCTAAGAATCCATATGTTGATACAGGTATGTTGCCATTTGCTGTAGTAGCATTATTGGCATCATTCACATTTGAAATGGCAGTATTGTCAGTAATTTGATTGTTAGTATTTTCAGTAGTAGCAGCGTGGACTGCGGTGGTATTTTCCACGCTTTCGCCAATTACTGGTGCGACAGCTAATAAAGTGGCAGCTGTTATGCCAACATATTTAATTTTTTTCATAATTCTCTCCCCAATTTTCTTCTCAATGGTAGTATTCCCTGCGTTATATAGCGCAACTTGAGATTACGTCCGTGGCGTATATTTGACAACAAATAAATCTATTTCTTAACTTCAACTTAACTTTAACTTTACACAAAATTTACATTGGGAAAATTCAATTATGGACTGGTATTATCATATTTATATTGTTTTCATTTAAATTAAGCCATCTTCTTGCAACGGCGTTTTAATTGACATTATGTATTAACTTGTCTATTTATATTTAATATTAGTAAATTTTTTTACGAGAAATCCTACTTTTTCTGATAAAAAAACATAATTCAAACGTCCATTTATTATGAAAAATCTCATAGCAAAAATAGTAGTCTTCCCTGGTGATCTTCGATATGATTAACTCATCATTTGAAGAAAGGAGGGGGAGCTTTTGGATCGTATCGATCAATTTCGATACGACTTTCAAAATTGGGGTGAAGAAACGCAATTTAGGATAGCTGAGCATTATGCCGAAGAAGAAGGCAATATTGAGAATCTGGCTACTGCCGATGCGCTGGGTTTCTTAGTTAAAAAGTGTCTCGAAGACGATAAATTGTTCGACGAAGTTTACACTCACTATTTGCATTATTTTGCTGAGAATTTGGCCTATACGGACGAAGATATCATCAATTACAAAGACTATCGCCTATTCATCTATAATCGTGGATTGACGCCTGAAATTGGAAGTCTGGTCAAGTTAACGTACTTGCCAAACGCAGAATTGATTCCTAAAGACATTTGGTGCACTGTTATGTCACCAAACGTCGCTAAAGAACGCGCAACTGGTAATTTAATCAAGTTCCATCCAGAATGCATCAAAACAAAATTAACACCGCCATCATTTGATTTTCTTGAAGATTAACTAATTAAATATTAATGACCAAGTTGGACAATGCTTTTGTTCAGCTTTTTTAAAATAAGAGAGTGGAAGACGCTGTCGTCTGGAGCTCGTTTCCACACCAAAAAAAGATCCCTCCATAAAATTATGGAGAGATCTTATTTTTTATATATTAAACTTCATCGAATTATGAGTTGGAATAGATGATTATTTAAAGTTTACACCAGAACCGGCACGTACCCATTCGTCAGTTGATACACGGTAGTATGTGTTACCTTCGGCATCAGTAGCTGACTTGTCTGTTTGCCATGCTGTTAATCCAGCCAAACCACGTGTAGCATTGCTACCGTCTGACTTGAACAATGTGTAAACGAATCCAGCAGGACCGTCTAATGTAACTACGTGACCTGTACCAAGATCAGTAACATTACCTAGACCGTTGCCGTTATCACCTTTAGCATAGAACGTAACGTCACTAGCATTTACCCATTCGTGTGTTGAAACGTGATATTGAATTTCACCAGTCTTATCGTTTGTACGATATTTGTCAGTTGCCCAGTCTGTACTTGCGGCAATTGAACGTGTTGTAAGCTTGTTGTTGTCATCATACAAGTGTGCCAAATCATTACCTACTCTAACAGTACCTGGTGCATCTGTTTCTGTCCATGAATCTTCTGAAGGTTCTACTTCTTTGTCGCCTACTTTGATAGCACGAACAAGTTTGATTGTATCTGGTTGGTTAGGAATAACGTTTGCAGCAACTGCATTTGCATCATTGATTGTGAATGATACGCCATCTTTAACAGCTTGTGCGTTGTTGTAAATACTATTTACGTTAACGTCATTGCCTAGAGTGATGTTAACTGCTTGATAGTATGTAGCATCTTTAGTGTTAAATTTTGTATCTTTGATGGCCTTGTCTGTGTTTTGACTCAAAGCGTCTGCTTTAGTTGTGTAAATATTTTGTGAAGGTTGAACTTTTGTGATCTCAACATCGTCACCATTTTGATCAGTAACAGAAGCGTCAAAAGATGTTGTGTGCTTAACTGAAGCAGTTGAGTCTCCAACTTGAGCAATATATGGATCTGCATAGTTTACATCAAGTGATGTAACGCCTTCAGTTGATTTGTCTTTGTTTGTGAAGTTGATTGTTTTGCTTTCGTTAATGCCATCTCCATCAGTAGCTGTAATTTTAAGCGAGATAGTACCACCGTTAGCAATTACATCTTTAACACGTGTGTTAAAGTCAGCATAGTTTGAATATTGTGGTGATGAAATTGTATATTTTACAGTATCATCGTTTTCCAAAACGTTCTTGTTATCAATACTAATACCATTACGGGTAGCATCAACACTCTTCAATGCCTCAAATGACTTGAATGACATTTCTTTACCATAATTATTAGCATTGATATCAGAGAAGAATGTGTATCCTGCTCCTGTATCTGATGAAACGTCACTTAAAGTATTGAAATACTTAGCAACTGTATTACTTAATGTTGTATCTGTAGCAGCTTGGGCTACATTAGTATTTGAAATTGAGTTTACTACTGGTGTTGCGACTGGTGCGACTGTAAGCAAGGCAGCGGCAGCGATTCCAGCGTATTTGATATTCTTCTTCATTTATTAATCCCCCCCAGGACTTAAAAAATTTGAATTATTTTTTTGGTATGTGGTATCTGTCCACAACACCTAGTATATTTGTTTATTAATTGTGAATCATTTTATGAACTGATATTAAGCATAAATGTAACTTTACTGTATTATTGAAATATTTTTGACACACAATGTGCTGAAATTGATTCTTTTTTGTGTTTTTTTTGCAAAAAAATAGCTAATCCTAAATTTTCCTTTAAGACCTTCTTAATAAAAATGTAACGTTTACATTGTTAAAAACAAATTTCACAATCTTTTTTACTGGTCACCATTCAATTTTTTGTGGCATAAATGCACTTCTCAACCAATAATGATTAAAATGTGAAAATCTATCTTCATAAAAATAATACAATCATTGCATTTAAGATAAAAAAGGAGGAAAATCCATTTTCTGGTTTCTCCTCCTCTTCAATTTCATAAACTGTAATGTAATAGTCTTTCTTCATATTATCCTAATTTTTGACTTCCGATGGAAAAATAACAATCGAACGAATTCTTCTATGCAATACGATAATTGCTTTGAACATCGTTGATCTCAAACTATCAAATAATATACAAACCACCGTGATAAGAACAACACTTAAAAATCCGCAAACATTTACAATTTTAATATCATTTATCTGAGAAAATCCAAAGTATTTCCATAATGGCTTGATCATAAAAACATTCTCTGTTATCAAATAAACTGCGAACACATGTTTTGAAAAGAAGTTAATAACCGGATTGTAAAATGGTTTGATATTGGTGAATATCATAAATAGTCCACTTGCTGCCAACATTGCAAAAAATCCCGTATATATTTTAATAAAACGATATTTCAGGATCACAATGTCAAAATAAGCAATTGTATAAATAATCAAAATATTTACAACGACTAAGAATATACCTAGTATTAATGATTTTGTACTTTTATTTAAAAATATACGAATGTATGCCCCGATGTAGTATGCCGTAATAACAATTCCCAGACCCACAGTCTCTGATGCGACGTTATTATTCAAAAGTGGGAAAACACCGCAAGTTATCGCCAGTATTAATATTAAAAATCCCATTTCGCTTCTTTTCCACAATTGTATATTGCGATTTAGATACGGAACTAATAGAAGCAATATTATAAATGCCGTAACAAACCAATAGTGATTGAACAAAATTGGAAAAACTGATTTCATAATGTTTGGGACATGATTAAATGGCACCAGTGGATCTCTTAAATTGGGGAAGTTATCAAGTGGGAGATGAAAATATATTCCCACTAATAAAAATAAGAAATCATAAAATAACAATTCGGAATATATAGACTTAATCTTTAATCCAGACTTCCTTATAGAAACGACACTTTTACTCAAATAAAATCCGGTAATCATTACAAAAACATATACTCCAATATCACCTAATGGTAAATACATAAGTGATTCAAATGCCTCCATTAATTTTCCATTGGCAATTAATTGATCACTCCTAGATCCTTGACCCCACAAACTGAAATGATGCAAAGTTATCAGAATCATGGAGAATATTCTTAACATTTCAATTGCTGAATTTCTCTTTGCTCGTGGCATACTATGCTCCTTTAATAAAAACAAGGAATTCTTCAAATTACAAGAATTCCTTGTTTTATGAATTTATTTTAATCACTCATTGATTATGATGGTGAGAAGATTACATCCTCATCTCTAAGATATGTGTTGACCCCAATTCTGAAGAAGAAATGTCCATTTACAAAAATGTGTTGATCTGTTATCCATTCTGAATCGGGAGCTGCCATTCTGCCATCAAGGATGTTTCCATTTGAATCATAAGTTGAAACGTAAACTCCATTCAAAACTTTAACTTTGCCCCATTCGTTAATTGCTCGATTAGAATCTGTATTTATAGTTTCTGTCGTGCTAGCATTAACCGATTGTGCACTATTTAAAATTGTCGTAACAGATGGTGCAATACCTAATCCAAGAATTGCGACACTCGTTAATAATGTAGTTTTTAAACTCATAATAACTCCTCCTGTTAACTAATATAGATAGTGGTTAGGATTTTATGGAAATCAGATCTTAATCACGAATTTAGAATATCATTCAAGAGTTTTGTGCAACTCTCATCTTTTAGACAATAAAAGGACAAGTTTTAGTCATCTAGCCAAATAAGATATTTACCATTCTTATATGCTTCACAAAATTGCACCAGTCCCTCCTGTTGACGGCGCTCAATTGTTTTCATGCTAAGATATCCCCCATAAACAAGTTCTGATATCTCGATGCAACTATGTTTTTCTTTTGATAAATAAGTAAAATAGATCACTTCCAAATTTTCTATACTTAAAGTCCCCAACGCTTTTTGTATAGCAACTAGTTCTCTTTTGGCTTCGTTTGAAATAGATCCCTGGGTACTTTGGACTTTCTTAACATGAAAAAGAGATGATATTTGTTCTTTAGAATAGTAGTTGGTTAATCCCTCTTCACACATACGAGATAGTCTGCGATACTTCTTTAAGATATCTCGGGCATTTTTCCTGGTCTTCTTTTTGTCTATTTCTTGAAATATATCCATTATTTCCTCCCATGATTAAAAGTTCTGGCACTATAAATCTCCTAAAATCTCATTGGATCATTGCCACTAAAAAGATCATGAAGATATGGTTTATTCTCCCTAATTAGAAGGGGATTCCTTTTTGGTTTAACCATAGTTTTATAGACACTGAATAATCCAACACCTGCAATCATGGAAATAATTGGAATAAATTCTATTCGATATCTTCCCTGAACTTCAATTATCAACTCAACCAGTGCAAATCCAAGCACAGGAAGAATGAATAAAATAATGGGAGATACATTTTCTATTTTAAAAAGTCGATATGAACCAATCCAGGAGAAAATGATTACCATAAAACTCCCTAAGAATCCTAATAAGGTAACGATTTGCGTTAACCTATCCGTATGAATCGAGTTAAACTGGGTAAAGGATATAGCTTCGCTGTTTCTTGCCCATAAAAATGAAATTTTATTGACGAATAATTTTAACCATTGATGCTTTTCATTAAGGTCTCTAATTTGTTGATTCAAGACTACTTTTTCATGTAACTTATTTAACTTTCTTGAGGAAGAAGCATTTAAAGAGTCATCAAGGTCTGCTGAATACATTCCATGTGACTGATAATTCAAGCCTGCAATAAACTTCCATTGAGTATCATAATTTTTTAACCCGTAGGGATTAAGACCTGATTTCTGAACTAATAAACTGGTTCCTGAAAGTATCACAAAACACGTCATCGCAAATAGAGCAATTTTTAAAACGGAATATAGCTTGGGTTTCTTTAAAAAGAATATTAATAAAAATAAAATAGCTCCCATGAATACTACCGGTCCTACGGGGCGAATGATCCATCCCGATGAAAGAACTATTCCTGACAAGAATAACGACCAATACTTATTGATTAGAAGTAAGTAAAGCGCAATTAAGAATAGTAAGGATCCTAGATACTGATTATCTGCTTGACTCGACAACGCAAACCAATCTAAATTGACTGACAGTAACAAAACTGATAATCGAGAAACTCTTATGTCATGGAAAACTCGATTACTTATCAGATACGTCATTAATAAAATAAGAACTTGAACAACTATATTTGCCATTTGCATTGCAAAAATATTAGTTCCAAAAATTTTAACTATTATCATGACATATATCATAAATCCGCTCTGATATGCGTACTTTGCAAAATAATCATTATCAGAATGAAATAATGGAACTCCTTTTAACGCAGACTGTGCATGATACCAAAAATTTCCAAAATCGCTAATTTGATGTTGTGGAACGACTCTTAGCCATTCTATTGATGCAGCGGTAAAAAGCAGCAACATAAAGGCTAATACTACTGCATTGGTGTATCTACTATCTGTCCTAATTAACATTAACAACAAAGTGTAGAGCGAAATGAATACGAAAAATGAGGCTATTATAGCTACATTGGATACTGTGTTTTTAAAAATATATGTGGAGACAAAAAACCTAGTACTTAGCGCTAAAACAATTGTCGTAAAAATAAAAAAACAAACTAAAGTAAATCGGGAAGATAATTCTTGGATCTTTATCATAATAATCAGTTCCTCTTCTCTCATAATTAGCATCTTTAACAATCGAATAAATTTTGTAATAACAATATTGAATTCTCACAATGTATGAATCATCAGAATATCTTTGCTAGAAATCATTTTACTGATCATTTATTGTTGATTTATTAATTAAGTGTTTTTACATGAATGGATTATATTAGTGACCATTCTAACAAGCACGCATATTCACTTAAGTCTTCTGAAACAAAATATTACTTATGATTTCCATCCCTTTGGCTTGACCTACTGCTGCTTTGCCAAATAATCAGGACATTTAAACATTTGTTGATTTTTAAAATGACATGACTATTAAGTACATGATAAATATAGCAATTATCAAGAAACACATAAAGCATTATTTAGGAAATAAAATCATATTTTTTAACTTTATTTAAATACGATTAATTATCTCTAATAATTTGATTGTGGTTTTTTAACAATAATAAAAAAATATTTACCATATTCTTACTAACTTTTTGAAAAGTAAAGTTTTATTTCAACTTAATGAAGAGATTATTAATGAATTAAAAAACATTAATATTAATTATTCTGTAAAATCTCATATGGATTATATTGATTTCAGAATTATATTTTTTAGTTCAAAAAATATTAAACCGTTTTTATAGAATGATTGATTACTTTGGCTAATTCAAGAAAAATCAATGCTAATGTTGAGTTTATCAACTAGATTATGCATATTTTGAGAGAAATAAGGTGTATTATCATGAATTTTTTTTAAATTTGTTTTGACAAATTGAACTAGAATTTGTTAATATGAATTCAGCAAAAAACAGTTGCGTTTTAGCGATGATTGTTTTGCCTGTCATAAAAAAAGCCCATATGCAAATGCATATTGGGCTTTTTTTATATTTTATCTATCAATTTATCATGTAAAACACTATATGCCATAAAGAATTTTCTACAAGTGGTATCGCTTAAATTTTTATCCTTAATTTTGTTACTGTAAAGCAAATAGTCTAGAATTTCATTTTCATTAATTCCATCATTCTCAATGTTTTTTACAAAGAATGCAATTTTTTTCTTAAATTGAATCCCTGTTTTCTTTTCTTCGAATATTTGTGTTGGAGACATACCACTCCTTACTAATTCATCCAATTTCGGTTCATCTTTTTTGGGAATAGATATTTTCTCAATAATTGTACTTAGATCCTTAAAATTACTTAATCTTTGGTTTATTCTTTTTCTATCCTTATCGCTAATATTATTATTAGTGAAATTAACATTTGTTAAGTATTTAGATATAGGTAGCATAGATGTTGATGATGTATTTGTAATAAATTTTATGGCAATGTCTTCGGGTAACCGTTCACTTTCTTCAGAAAAGTACGCTCTTATATAATCGACATAATCCGGATATTTATATATCCACCTTTCATCACCTAATGCGACTACCAAATTTTTATTATTCAATTCATGTGGTAGATTCTTTAAATCTACAAAAGAAGTTAGCACTTTATTCAGATGACCTTGTTGACCTTTAACATCAATGATTTTTTTTAATGCTGAACTATACTTAGCCAACTCAGAAGGCGTAAAACCTTGCTCAATCGCTGAAATACTTGAGTATATTTTGGAAAAGTTGTCAGTTTTTATTTCAGTATAGTAAGCATTGTTCTCAGTAGATCTTGTTGATTGAACCAATTTGTTCTCACCAGGAACATAATCCACTACTCCGATTCGTTGTGCAGCATCGTCTATTGACGATGGCATATTGTCTGACAAATCTTTAAGTAACTCTTGGATATTCTTATCAGTAAGAGAATAACCGATAAAGACAATGGGCGATTCTGTTAAATGACTCAAAATTTTAGCGTTCACTATATCCGAAGTATGCTTTAGCTCTTCATAGTCACTTTCAGTGATAACAATGGAGTTGGGGGAACTAATCGATCCATGAATCTTATACAATTCATTAAGATCATTTGCTGGTTCAAACAATCCCTGATTACCATTTTTAATACTTATAGCGTTGTTCAAACTCTTTTCAATAAATTGATCATAATTTGTTGTAACAATCATCCTGGCTTTCTTTAACATCGATGTGAATTTCTTTATCTCTTCTTTCCTATCATCTCTAAATTTCAAACCATCAAAAATTTCGGCAATCTGCTCTCGAAATGGTGATTTTCCTTTCTTATGTGCTTCTTTTGGCGTCAGATTATTTAATTGAATTCTTTCAGCATAGAATGCTCGATCATATTCTTGTTCCAAAAAAGTTGCAATATTTGTATAAATTTCAAAATCATTTTTTCCTTGATTCTTTAAATCATTAAATTTGGATAAATATTTTTCCTCAATGCCACCCTTTTCCAAATTTGTTCTAGTAGTTGATCCCAAGTTGGTGCATTCTCAAAATACCTTTGAGTAATACCTGACCCAATAAAAATAATCGGAAATTGATTGTTTCTTTGTAAATTGTCAAAGTATTCTGATTCAGTCATTGTTAAATTTTCCCTTCAGTAAGTGTAATGATTTGTTTTATATCATAAAGTGTAAATAAGTAACACATAGGAATGCATAGTTTTCTGAATATATTTCAAAAAAATTGATTTAATCCCTTGATAAGTTTTTGGTATTAAACGATGTTTTGGTTTATCCATTATCTTACATCGTAAAATGTAGTCAGTAAGTGTTGCATAACAATAACAATATCGATATTCAAATATATCAAACATGTAGTTTAATGTTTTGGGAATCAATTGTACGATTTTTACAAATAAATTTTGTAAGGGGATCGTTAGAAATTCATGAAAAAGAGGCTCAAAGCACACAAAATCTTAATTATCACACACATCATACTATACTTTATTATTTTGATACTAGCATTTCATCCAATGGAGAATATTTATCAGTTGATGGCAGTACTCACACCGATGATATTCATTATTGGAGCTTATGTTGCATTTTTCTTTTGGGGATTAAAACGATATTATCTAACTCCAGCTAAGCAATTTGATAATTTTGTGTCAGATTTAATGACTAAGAGATTGGCTGAGGATAGTATTCACAATCATATGAATTCCGCACATGAATTCTATCTAGTAATGTGGAAGCCAACCATAAGTCTTAGACATCACCATATGGGTAACTTTAATTCAAATATTAAATTTATGAGTACTGGTGACTTGCATTTTTTAAAAATCATATTAAATTATTACAAAACAAATATACTCGACCTGCATAGATCCGTAATAATTATTCTGTCAATTTTTGGAGCTGTAAGTGGTTATGATTTTTTAGACAAATCACTCAAACTAAACTTACTATGGGTTGTAATGGCTGTATTGATAGGTATGATTCCACTCGTAATTTTAGTATATTTTTATGAATGGAATGCCAAGCCATTACTCATGCAGTTAGAAGAAATGATCAATTCAGCAATTAATCAAAAATAAATTTTCCACTTTAATACAGCATCTATTGTAAAATCTGCAAAACGTTAAGATGTGGATTATTGATAATTCACTATATCGAGTTATGATGAGGTACAAATCATCATAGAATGGTGTACTAGAATAATAATCTGTCTATCAACTATTCAAAGATTTTTTAGGTTCATCATTAATGATATTGTCTATAATGGGATTATCTTGAATATCTCATCCAATAATTGCACCTTCTATAAAATAAAGCTAGCAACTAATATCCCGATTGAGATAACTTGAATCAATTTTTGTTAAGAAATCTAAGTACTACTGGTTATCTATTCGTAGCCAAAAAAAAGGAGTTTGCACAAGCCATTGGCTTTGCAAACTCCTTTTGTATTTCAAGAAACTATTTTCCAAATTTCAATGAAACACTTTTTATTTATCTAGTGAATTTCCTTTTAATAAAACCGTACAGCCCCACTTCTGTAAAAAAGGCGGTTTCATTATTTAACGAGCGAACTCATCAAATAGATGTGCCAAAGGCACTTGTTGAGTAATCACTGACACACTTCAGTGATTGATTGTAAGAACCGAAGACGGTTCAAAGATTTTTGTCAATTACAAGAATTGATCAAACGATGTAGGTAATAGTGATAGCTTAAATAAAATTATTCAAAGTTAACGCCATTACCAGCTTTAATCCATTCATCAGTAGATACACGATAATATGTAGTACCATCTGAATCTTTAGCTGTCTTATCAGTCAACCATGAAGTTGCTCCAGCAAGACCACGACTAGCTAGTTTACCAGTTGAATCATATAGTGAGTAAACAAAGCCTGAAGGTCCGTCAAGGTTAACAACATGTCTACCTTCAAGATCAGTAACATCTGTCAATCCAGCAGGTGTTTGACCATCTGAATATGAAACATCTTCAGCGGCAACCCATTCGTGTGTTGATACACGATATTGAACTGCACCAGTAGTGTTATTAACACGTTTTTCATCAGTTAGCCAAGGTGTATTAGTAGCAAGTGAACGACCTGTTGAAGGTTGACCATTATCATCGCAAAGTGCAGCGATTGAACCGCCAACTGTAACAATGCCTTTAATTGGTGTAACTGTCCAATTTGAAGCAGCGGTTGAACTTACTTTGATTTCACGAACATAAGTCAATGGTTGAGTACTTGATGTTTTACCACCATTGACATTTTTACTAATAGCTTTATTACCATTTAAAGTAATCCCGCCACCTTTGCCGTTCTCATAATTACTAAAGATTGTGTTCAAGTCTGCTGATGGATCAAGTGTAACTGTTACAGGTTGATAATATGTTGCTCCATCTGTTGTA
>NZ_RHNT01000055.1 GCF_003946325.1 Companilactobacillus furfuricola
AGAAATGAGAGAAAAGTCAGAAATGGCTGCTTAAGAAATTATTATATTTAAACTGTCCGGTTGAAAAATCTGCCTCACCTCGTAAATTTTCAATCCCGATTGATTAGTCATCTTATCTTCAACTAATTCATAGCCTAACTTCTTGTAAACTTGCTTTCGTTTACGAAACATCCTCAAAAACATTGGAACAAACATGTCTACATAATCAATAATTTTTAAATCACTTTTATTTTTTAAATTACGGTGCAATCTCCCAATATATTGTTCCAAATTACCATGAAAACTGTAAGGCATTGCCAAAATCATCGTATCCATGCTGGCAATATCTAATCCCTCTCCGCCAACATATGGCGTAGCTAGAATAGTATAGGGCTCCGTATCTTGATGAATCTTTTCAATTTCTTTAGTTCGTTCCTTACTCGAAAGACCACCATAAATTCGATAAAGATGATCATGAGGCAATTTATCATATAGTCGATCAACATGGGACACCAAACTAGTTAATACTATTGTGTGGCGTTGTTTCTTTTTACACAGTTCAATGTCTTTAATTAACATTCCTTCTCGAATTTCATCATTTTGAATCGCAGACCGATTTTCTACAATGCTATTATTCAGGGCATTAAAGTCAGTCATTCCAAAATTAGTAAATCTAGGGATGATTGTACGCTTCACAGTTAGTAGAAATTTAGGATCGAACATATCTGTTTGATATCGGATTGGCCCAAAGCGCAAAGTTAATATTGGTTCTTGCCCATCCCGTCGATAAGGAGTTGCTGAAAGGCCATATAAATAACGGCTTGAGATCTTATTGATCACTTCATCGTATGTGAAGGCAGCGTTATGATGAACTTCATCACTGATCACCATACCGTATCGATCCAAGAATTTTTTAGGATCCTCCATTTTACTAATAGCTTGAATAGTTGCAATATCCACTAGGCCGCTGGGATTTTTCTTTTGTCCATAATAAGTCCCAATGGATTTCTTTAATTTTTTCCTACCTGTGGGCGTATATTCGACTATCACAGGATCACTGGTAATTTCCAAAAAATGGTTAAGTTTTTCTTTCCACTGTTCAGCTAAAACTTTATTCGGCACCAAAATGAGGGTACTTACTTTCTTTGCAGCTATCATCTTTGCTGCAATGACTGTTTTACCGAATCCTGTTCTGGCAGATAATATTCCCATCGAAAAATCATTAATAGCGTTAAAAGCGGGAATTTGGTTTTGATAAAGATTTCCATGAAATTTAACTTTCATTTGAAATCCTTTAGTTGTATCATCGGTCCATTCAATATCATCGACTATTTCGTTTAAATCGTCTACTAATCTTCTAGGTAATATTAAATATTCATCATCCTCTTTAAAAAGAGTTATCACTCTCGGAGTATTATTAACTGGCATACGTAAAGATTGAAGTTTAAAAAATTCAGGGTTATAGAACGATGCTAACCATTTTAGTTTTAAAATCTCTTTACGATTCAGATCCGACTTTTTAATGTAAATGGCTTCTTTAAGGGTCACCGACAATGATTTATCGATTTGAAATTTTGGCAAAGTTGATTCATCATTCTGAAATTCTTCAGCCAATAACTCTGAATTATCCTGAATAGTATTGATAGTTTTTAATAGCTGATTGGAATTAATAGTCTGTACGTCAGCTAATGCTTGCCATTGATCTTCAAATGGCTTGAAACTATAGTCAACAAATAAACTTTTACCATGACTCAAAGCCTGTCCCTCTAAAGGAGCCGCAATCAAATTACCTACTTTCCCTGGATCGATCTTATCCTGGGCTGGGAACATGCGATCAAAGGCCGAAAATGGCATTCTAGGATCAGATTGTTGAGTTAATTTCAGTAATAAATCCCCTAATTGACGTGCAACTTTCGCATCAACTGGTGTTTCAAAGAATAACCACACATGGCATCCTTTTCCAGATTGCGATATCTCAATTAAAGGATGAAGCTTAAATTTTTCACATTCTTTTATTAACGATTTTGTCAGTTCTTTCCAAGGTTGCTTTTCATGGTGTTCATCAATATCGAATACTAAAAATTTAGTAGTACTTTGTTTGCTTAGTGGATATATCCCAATGGCAGAGCTATTATTGCCACTTAAATGGTGCATCAATGTTTCATTTGTCAGTGGTAAAAATTTATCTCTTACAGGAAATCCATTAACAAATGGACTTGCTGGCCCATAGGCTTTTCGATTAAATTTTTTACTGAAATATCTATTGGCATAAACATCCGTCCTGATAATAAATCTCTGTTTAAATAAACTAATTTGTTCATGAATGTCGACAATGGAATTCGCTTGGTTATTTTGATTTCTAACACAAGCAGATAACTCTGAAACTGGCATTGTAAAGTAATCTTGAGTATTGGGAACACGATAAACAGCAATCTTACCTAATTTCTGAATACTTTGATCTTTTGCAATGGCAACCAATTCATATTCTTGAGCACCCAACTTAAAACGTCTCATCATTACGACCTCATTATGTTATTTCTTCAAATATGCTTATATATAAGATAGCATAATATGTAAAATTGCAATTCAACAGCAAAAAGCCACGATCAAAATGATCATGGCTTTTCATAATTACCGTATTATTTCAGCAGGAATTTCAACTCCAAATTCAGTTCCAACTTGTTTCATTTCTGCAATCGTTTCATCATCGATCGCTACTCCTTGAACTTTGTTCTCCTCATAATGTTTGTATTCCCGATCACCAGGGATCATGATTTTTGTTCCGGGAACGTGTTTTAGATTTCTGATTCGATCAAACATCTCGCTGACATTCTTCTTCAACACCTCAAGATCACCAAATACAGCTGGGTCGATCGTCATAAAGAATTGACTGAAATCATGTTTACCGGTATTAGTATCAGCTGACAATGACCCTTGAGCCAAGATGCCCGTCAATATTTCTATAATCAAAGAATTACCAAATCCTTTGTAATTGGAATTAGATTCCTTTTGACCACCTAGTGTCAAGACGCCGCCGCCGGGACGATCTTCGGAAAAGGCGATAGTCGCTAAATTATCTTCCACTGTCTTAGCATCATGCAGGACTTCACGATTTTCATCAACTGCCCAATCTCCAGGTATTTGTTCACCCTTCTTAGCTAAAACTTGGATCTTGCCACTGGAAACTACTGAGGTCGCCCCATCAAAGACGAAAGGATGCGGATCTGCTGGAAATGTGAAAGCAAACGCATTGGAGCCTAAAAAGGCTTCCAGTGAATTAGTTGGCACAACTAGTGGTCTGGTATTCGTGGTAGAGATCCCGATCAGTCCTTCTTTACAAGCCATTCGCGAATAATATCCTGCTGTTCCAAAGTGATTGGAATTACGGATCACGCCCATGGAAAGTCCCATTTTTTTAGTTTTTTCGATTAGTTTGTTCATCGTAAATGCTGAAGCAATTTGTCCCATGCTTTTGTTGGCATCAACTAAGACACTAGTCGACGTTTCTTTTAATATTTCAGGTTGTTGTGTTGGTTCCAAGGTATGATCTTTGATCATACGAGTATACCAGGCTAGTCTTTGGATCCCGTGAGATGAAATGCCACGTAGATCTGCATCTACCAATGTATCTGCTAAGAGCTTACCATCCTGTTTACTAAAATTTTGTTTCTGAAACACTGCCTCTAAAAATTTTCGTTCTTTTTCTGCACTGATTCTCATACAAAGCCCCCACATCCAAATTTGATTAATCCACAATTTTAACGTTAAATTAATATTCTTTTAATAATATAAAAGCGTTAATGCCCAAATTATGTCGCTTTTTATGAAAAATCGCAAGCATTAACATTAACGATAATTAGAGTTTTTCAATCGAATCAAAATTTGTCCTTCCTTGAGTAACGTGCCTTCTTAGCTTAAAATTAAATAGGTATTAGTAAGAGGAGGATTTACAATGTATAACGCAGCAAATGATCGTTATGATAACACGCAAGTTCGTCATGCTGGCGACACCGGCTTAATGTTGCCACCTATTTCTCTAGGTTTATGGCGTAACTTTGGTAGTGCTGATTCAATCAGTGACCGTCGCGATGTTATCTTACATGCTTTTGATAAAGGTATTTTTCATTTTGACGTGGCTAACCACTACGGAAATGGAAAAGTCGGATTCGGTTCAACTGAAGAATTACTAGGTTCCGTTTTGAAAAATGACTTAAAACCTTATCGAAATGAACTAGTTATTGCTACAAAAGTTGGTTATGAGATCCATGATGGTCCTTTCGGTACAGGGACTTCTAGAAAAGCTGTTTTGCAAGGGATCGACGACTCACTGGAAAGATTAAATCTCGACTATGTCGATATTTTCTACGCTCATCGTTATGATGACCAAACTCCAGTGGAGGAAACTTGTCGTGCCTTAAATGACGTCGTAAAAGCTGGTAAAGCTTTGTACGTAGGTGTTTCCAATTATGAAGTTCCAGAATTAAAACGTGCTATTGCTGAATTCAAGCGTTTGGGAACACCTTTTGTCTTAAATCAATTGAGCATGAACTTATTAAACGACCACGTGGAAACTAGTGGCATTGCTCAAACGCTCGAAGACAATGGTATCGGTGCTATTGCCTACGGTCCATTGTGCGAAGGTTTATTATCAGACAGATATTTAAATGGGATTTCTGATGAATACAGCATCCATCCAACCAATGCTAAGTTACTTGAACAAGGCAAAGATGCTTTAGTTAAAAAACTTAACGCTTTGAACGATATTGCTCAAAACCGGAATCAATCTCTCAGTCAAATGTCTTTGGCCTGGTTATTAAAAGATCCAGTTGTAACAAGTGTCTTGATCGGAACTACTAATAATCAACACTTAGACGACAACTTAAAAGCATTAGATAATCTCGACTTTTCAAGCGATGAAATCAACGCTATCAACAAATTGATCAAATAATCTTAATTTGTTTCTTCAATCGAAAAGATAGAAGCCACTATTGCCTGTATCTCGTTTCAATAAAAAGAGCCCTTGGGTGTTTCATCCAAGGGCTCTTTTTGCATAGATAAATTTTACAAAATAAATTTCTTAATGGTCTCTGCAACGGCTGAATTGTTATTATCAGCTTTCGTCACGTATTTAACAGCTTGTTTGACTTCATCGATCGAGTTAGCAACACCTACTGGCATTCCGACAACTTTTAGCATTGCTAAATCATTGCCGTTATCACCAATAGCAATGATTTCCTCCGGTTTAATTCCAAGGATCTTGCCCAGTTGGACTGTGGCTGTTCCCTTGTCTACTCCACCAGGATTGATCTCAACATACATTCCAGAAGAATAAGTGACAGCTAATTTATCAGCTGGGACAACTTTTTCAACGTCTTTTTGCATTTGTTTACGCTCATCCATCGTTGGCAAATGCATGATGATCTTCATAATATTATCATCTTTGAATCGGTCAAAATTATCATCATTCATCGTCTCATATTTTACGCCACGACTTTCCAAATATTTAGCATCAGGCTTTGATAAATGATAAATATAACAATATTCCTTAGTGTAGATATGAGTTGATGCTATCGGATCAGCGGCTGCTACTTCAAAAATTTTCTTAGCAATATCAAAAGGCATTTCATTAATAGCAATTGCCCGGTTGTTCTTATTTTCTAGAATCAATCCACCATTAAATGAAATGGCATATTGTTCTGGCTTGTCTTTTAAATCGACGGCATTTAAAGTGTCTTGAAAAGAAGTATAACCCCGACCAGAATTGGCCACGAACTTCACACCTTTGGCAGTAGCTTGTTTAATCGCCTCAATATTTTCATCCGTCAATTTACCAGCGTCGTTCAATAAAGTTTCATCTAAATCACAAACAATCATTTTATACATAATTTATACCTCATTTAATTTAATCCAGAACTTAGGGCGTCCCCCTAAAACTGATCAATTGTTTCCATCACAACAAATTTTACTAGTCCGAACAGCTTTTTCCAATGAAAGCGGATAATTATTTAATAATAATCAAGAAATTGACGATCTTTTAAAAAATCAATTCAAGGTATCCCAAAATCCACGGTTAAAATGATGCATCACCACGCCCCAAGCCAAGACAAGTATCAAACCAACAATACCATTGATCACCCAAGGATCAGATGAATAGGAAATAATCATTGAATATGCCACTATGATGATAAGACCAACTAAAATAACGATGACCATCGTTAAAATCATGGCAAGATTGCCTCCTCCACGATTAAATAATTCAGTAATATTAGTCCAATTAGTCGTCCTTAAACGGTAATCTCTGGAGAAATAAAATTGTCCGATCAAATACGTTCCGACAACTGAACCTAGCAGACTGCTGAAAGTCATCAAAATGCCAAATTTGTACATGAATCCCATCAAGACAATTAGGATACTATTAATAATGATTTGCGCTAATAAGCCGAAGTGAAACTTATTTTTCAAATAATCTTTCAATGAAAGCGGTAATGACGCCACGAAATCGAAATTACTTCGATCCAACGAAATTAAATTAGATATCAAGGACGTCTGATTCATCGTGACTCCACTTAATAAAAGTCCACCGACGAAGAAAACACCGATCCATTTTATTCCTAATCCTGAATTAATCGTTGTAAATGAAAGACTAAAAATGAAAATCACTGGTAACAAGAGCGAACTAGAAAAAACTTGGACTAATAAATTCGGTTCTTTCAATAATTTCAAGTTATAGGAAAATAAACTTCTCCCAATCGTTTTTTTGCTCTTTAGGGCTGGTTTCCTCCTTTGATTATGAGGTGCTGAGGAGATATTGATCAATTGTGCCGTTAATTGTGAAATCACGATTTTTTTCAAAAGCAATATCAATCCAGCGGCCAAGGCAATTAAAATCGCCCAGTGGATCAAGCTGCCGACTGCCAAGGGTTGTTTGAATAAGTTAAATAGTGGCAAAAGAATGCCAATAGTATAACCATTGAGTTGTCCTGGATCTTGTCCATCCATCTGGTTGTTGATGAATAAAATACCGACCACTGCGATAACGATCGTTATCATTAGCAAGGCATTCATGATCAAGCTTTGATTAGCTTGGAAAAATCTTGTCTTTGACAATAAAAATATTATTAGTGCACATATCAGTTCAATGATAACTGTGATGATAATAAATAAAATCAAGGACATGACAATGGCAGTCGGAAGGAAAATACCGAATGACCAACTAGTCATCAAAAATAACAACAGTAAAGTAATCGTGAAGGGCAAAATATTCATCGTTACTACGATGATCTTACTGGCGAAGACCTCTCGAGGTGAGATCGGCAATGGTAAATAATCTTGCAGATCCTTTTGGGCGAAGAAGACATTAGAGATACCGGTCAAACTTTGCGAAATCCCAAAAATAAGATATATCCCAGCGAAATAAGTAAATAGTGCTGCCGATTTATTTACTACAATTGGAATCATCACAAAGCCGTAAACAATTACGAACGCAAAAGTCGTCACCATTAAATTGAAAATAATCCTCTGCGTCAAGCCTCGCCCAGTTTGTCCTTTTGAACGATATTTGTTGGTTACTTGCGGATTTAATAATCTTAAATTTACAGAAAGTAAGGCTTTTAATTGTTGTTTATTCACGATGTTCACCGTTAAGGTCTGACATTATTGGTTGGTCAACACGACCAGCCATTTCCAGATAAACTTCCTCAAGCGATCGATTACCGTGTTCAGCCAATAATTTTTCGACAGGACCGTTATAAATCAGTTGACCCTTTTTCAAAATTGCCAATTCATCGCAAAGTTGTTGAGCCGTATCTAAATTATGAGTGGAAAAAATCACCGTCTTGCCTTTTTGGGCATGTGACTTCATCATTTCCTTCAAATCAAATGCTGCCTGTGGATCTAGTCCCTGCATAGGTTCGTCCAGAATCCAAATATCTGGATCGACCATCAAAGCACCGATCAGGATAGCTTTTTGTCGCATACCGTGAGAAAAACTGCTGAGTGTCTCGTCAATATGAAAATTCATATTAAATAATGATGTCAATTTTTCTAATCTGCTCTGCACAGCCACCGGATCCAATTGATACGCAGCTATCAAGAAACTCCAGTATTCACCAGCAGACAGTTGCAAAAAAATATCGGGTGTATCTGGAACATAAGCAATTTTTTGCTTAATCTCTAAACGATGTTCCATCAGATCCATCCCGTCGACCATAACAGAACCACTGGTAGGATTATGAATGCTGACTAAAGTTTTCAAAGTTGTCGATTTACCAGCACCATTATGTCCTAAAAATCCAAAAATTTTCCCCGAGGAAGTTTTTAGATTTAAATCACGTAAGGCTTTTGTAGATCCGTAGCTTTTCGACAAGTTAGTAATCTCGATCATATTGTTTCCCCATAATGAAATTGTCTTTTAAGTATATCAGATACCAAATTCAAGTCCTGAGTTTTAGATAAAACATTTTGAAAATTTAAACCTTTTGAGTCATCCGATCTCCCAATTGGTAAAGCGGTTACATTATTGATATAATAGTACATGTGAATCACTTATCAATACATAAGGAGTTGACTAACGTGGAAGAAATAATTGAAAAATCAGCGACCACTGAAAATTATGATCAGTTGATCAAATCAACAAATATTGCCAATGACGAACAAATTGAACTTTTAAAGGAAACATACTTGGCTCCAATTATCAAACAAGAAAAATTCACTAAAATCGACATAACTTATCGGTCAAGATCCAACTATATAGAAGCCATCTTCACAGACCCCATTAACCGTCACTACATCGTCGTTGAAATCAATCGCAAAGATACTCCCGAACAAGTAGTAGAAAACTTCAATCGAGGATACACAGCATCAACCGAAACATTCGCCACCGAAGTATACGAAATGAAATGGGAAAACCATTAAAACACAGAGAGCGGAGAGGCACGGTCAGCTGCTGAGGATTTAGGGACTGTCAGCACAAAGGTGCGGCGAAGCCGTGCCTGCTGACAGTTTCTAAACCGGAGGCCGCTGTGCCTCGGAGCTCGTTTCAACATCCTTGAGGATAAGAATAAAAAACACTATCCAATTGCCGCAACTTTAGCTAACAATAATGGTGATTACTATCAAAACTGCTGCAATTTTAACAAACAGAAATACCGGATGCCGCTGTCGCCTGTAGCTCGTTTCAGTATCATTGAGGATAAAAATAAAAATCACTATCCAATTGCCGCAACTTTAGCTAACAATAATAAAAATCACTATCAAAACTGCTGCAAGTTTAACAAACAGGGATACCGGAGGCCACTACCTCGCAGAGCTCGTTTCAACATCCTTGAGGATAAAAATAAAAAAACACTATCCAATATCCTTCAAGTATAACCAGAATTGTTTCAACATATTATATTTTCAAACTTCAACAACCAAAATTGCCAAATCACATCCAGTCATCCGTAACTACAAAAAAAGGCTATGAGAATCAGACCCAACGGTCAATTTCTCATAGCCTTATTTATTTAACAAAAAGTAACACTCAAACTACACGTCTAGTTCAGCAATACTCTTCTCCACTTGGTCATTACTTCTAAACTCATCATAGCTAGTATCAGCACGATCAACAATGCCATTTTCAGTCAAGTAAATCAAACGATTAGCAACTGTTTGAATAAACTGGTGATCATGAGAAGCAAATAAAATAGCACCTTTGTAATCTATCAAAGCATCGTTTAATGCGGTGATCGATTCAAGATCTAAATGGTTAGTAGGATCATCCATTAACAAAACGTTAGCTTTTAAGAGCATCATTTTAGAGAGCATGACGCGGACTTTTTCACCCCCGGATAAAACATTGACCATTTTAGTAACGTCATCACCAGAGAAAAGCATTCTTCCTAAAAATCCACGAAGGAAAGTATCGTCGTCCTCACCTTTTTCAGCAAATTGACGCAACCAGTCGATAATTGGTGTTTCTTCATCGAACATTGCATTAAAGTCCTTAGGTAAATATGCTTGGCTAGTAGTTACGCCCCAAGTGATCGTCCCTGAATCAGGAACTAATTCGCCAGTTAGCACTTTGAACATAGCCGTCGTTACCATATCGTTCTTTGCTAAAAAGGCAACTTTATCTTCACGACCCAGTGTAAAATTAGCGTTCTTTAGTATTTGTTTACCATCGATTGAGATCGAAAGATCAGAAACTTGCAATAAATCATTCCCAATTTCTCGATTAGGTACAAATTTAATAAAGGGATAGCGTCTGGAACTAGGCTGGATATCATCCAAAGTAATCTTATCCAGCATTTTTTTCCTTGAAGTTGCTTGTTTAGATTTAGAAGCATTGGCGGAAAATCTAGCAATAAAATCTTGAAGTTCCTTGATCTTTTCTTCCTTCTTAGAATTTTGATCTTGCTTCATTTGTTGAGCTAATTGTGATGATTGTTGCCAGAAATCATAGTTACCGGCATAGAGTTGGATCTTCTTATAATCAAGATCAGCCATGTAAGTACAAACCTTGTTTAAGAAATAACGGTCATGGGATACAACAATGACTGTATTCTCAAAATTGATCAAAAATTCTTCCAACCAGTCGATCGAATCCACGTCTAAACCATTAGTTGGCTCGTCAAGTAGTAGAACGTCTGGTTTTCCAAACAGTGCTTGTGCTAGTAAGACCTTGATCTTTTGGCCAGCAGTTAAATTAGCCATCTTTTCTTGATGGAGACTTTCTGGGATATTTAATCCCTGTAACATTTGAGAAGCTTCACCCTCGGCTTCCCAGCCACCCATTTCGCCAAATTTACTCTCTAGTTCAGCATCCTTTAGACCATCTTCCTCGTTGAAATCAGGCTTCATGTAAATGGCATCTTTTTCTTGCATAACTTGATAAAGGTCCGAATGGCCCATGATGACAGTTTCCATAACTGTATAATCATCATAATCGAAGTGGTTTTGCTTTAAAGTGGCTAAACGTTCATTAGGTCCTAAAGTAACCGAACCAGTAGAAGGTTTGATGGCACCTGATAAAACCTTTAAAAAGGTTGATTTACCAGCACCATTTGCTCCAATCAATCCATAACAATTGCCAGGAACAAACTTGATATTTACATCTTCAAACAATTTCCGGTCTGCAAAATGTAAACTTACGTCACTAACTGTAATCAATAAATAATCCTCATTTCTAAAATATCGTTAACAAGCATTATATCAGCTATTACGTTGGAATGCATTCGGTAACTACTAAAACAGCAATACATTTCTATCTCTAAAAAAAAATCTCAGATCATTAAAAATGACCTGAGAATCTAATAGAATGATTATTTTGTTTTATCAAAAGTTCCATGAATTACTACTTTCATTCCTGGCTGGACATTATTATATAGCCATTGTAGATCGGGATTTGATAGATGAACACAACCGTGGGATGAAGGCTTGACCCCCAATGTCTTGGCAATTGATTCCACGTAATTACCATTTTCGTCAGTCGGTGTACTGTGGAATAAGTATTCACCATGATTTAAAAACGATACCCAGTGGTAAGCACCTAACTTCAGTGGTGCAGTGTAAAAATATTCGCCATGCTCTGGTTCGATCTGGTACGTGCCACGCGGAGTGGCATCTTTTTCACCAGTTGAGGCATACATTTCATAAAGAGTCTTGTTGCCATCTTTGATATAAGTCCGTTGTTTGGCAATATCGACATCGATATATGCTTCAGGATGATCCTTCAAGATCGGATAAGCCTTCGTTTCAGAAGAATCTTTGTAGGTAAACTCATCTAATGGAACCATTTTGGGATCGTCACCATTAGTGGCAGCAGTTTTTGATTTATTTACCTGCTTAACTGTTGATTTACTGCTATCTGCCTCAACTCGTTCAACTTTTGGATGCCCACCCTCTACTATATGAGCAATATTGAATCCGACTGAAACTCCCAAAAGTAAACTCAACAGTATGATTGGATATAACTTCTTAGCTTTCAATAATTATTTTCCCCTATTTAACAAGTGTAGCAACAATTATATAGCTGTTAAAGTTAACGTTCAAGTTAGTCAACCGAAAATTAAAAATTCAGTATGAAGTTATTTAGAAATATATGGAACGTGTGCCATATTTGGCACCTCATCCCAGGCAACAGAGTAACCAGCCCCATGCGCACAAAAAACTGAATCAGGGGTATTTTCCAAATCACTTACTGGATGATAATCAGCTTTTTCAATGACTGCATCAGCATGGTGGCAAGGACGATAACCGTCTACGACTAACTCTAATTCCCCTTGACCATGAGTGTACGAACGCAAAATTTGCGGATATCCTTGCATCTGAGAAACTGGTGCATATCCAGTTAACGTAGCATTATTTTGTTGGTTTTTTGGAGTGTCAAAAGTTCCCGACATTTTTTGAATATCATTCATGGCGCGGCCCACTTGGTCTTGAGATACAGTCAATTTAAATCGATACCAAGGCTCTAATAATTGGCATTGTCCCTTTGCATTTGCCATCATCAAACCTTGACGAACAGCGCGCCAATTTGCTTCACGAAAATCTCCCCCAACTGAATGAACGTTGCTAGCTTTGCCTGATACCAAAGTGATCTTCATATCCGTGATCGGACTACCGGTCAAAACTCCTAAGTGTTCTTTTGCTGCCAAGTTGGATAAAACTTGATGTTGCCAATTTTTACCTAAATAATCCAAGTCGCATTCCGATGAAAAGATCAGACCGGAACCCACCTTGGCAGGCTCCATCAACAAATGAACCTCCGCATAATGACGTAATGGTTCAAAATGACCAACTCCCTCAATCGCAGCAGTGATCGTTTCTTTATACAATATTTGACCTTCAACAAAGTTGACTACTAAGTCAAATCGTTGTTGCAAAATTTGTTGAAGGATCTCTAACTGGACCTCGCCCATGATTTGGACCCGGATCTCTTGTAAATGCTCTGACCAAGTAACATGTAATTGACGGTCTTCATCTTCCAGTATCCTTAATGCAGTCAAACAAGCGTGGATCTGTTCATCAACTATTTGAACTGCATAATTCAATACGGGCTGCAAAAGTGGTTGACTCGAATCTTTTTGATCTCCCAGACCTTGTCCAGCAAAAGTATTACTTAATCCAGTAACTGCACAGATCTCACCATCAGTCACTTTTGATGCCAACTCAAATTTTGCACCATTGTAAACTCTCAATTGATTGACTTTCTGTTGTTGAAAAATCGCATCTTTTGATTTGATAGTACCACCCGTGACTCTGAGCCAAGTTAATCGTTCACCTTTCTCATCATGAGAGATCTTAAAAACTTTCGCTGAAAAAGCCGATTTCGAGTCACTTTGAACAGTCCACTTTTGTAAGCCATTAATGAATTGATCGATCCCTTCATCCTTTAAGGCAGATCCCAAAAAGCACGGAAAAATTAAGCGACACTTGATCAATTGCCGAATAGTATCATCACTAAGTGTATTATTAGCCAAAAACTCTTCAAGAGTATCGTCATTTGTAGCAGCAATATTTTCGATCACTTCATCATCTAATGTTGAAAAGTCTTGGACTCCAGCATCGAATTCCACCTGCAGCTGTTGCAATACTTCTGCAGTTTGTGCTGTGGCCGAATCAGTTTTGTTAATAAAAATAAAAGTGGGGACATTATATCTCTTCAGTAATTCCCAAAGAGTCCGCGTGTACCCTTGTATACCATCCGTTGCTGAAACCACTAAGATCGCATAATCAAGCACATTTAAAACCGCTTCAGTCTGACTAGCAAAATCCATATGTCCTGGCGTATCTAGTAATGTCAATCTCAGATCGGCAAAATTTAATTCTGCTTGATGCGAAAAAATCGTAATACCGCGTTTCTTTTCTAACGCATCAGGATCCAAGAAAGCATCACCATCATCAACTCGACCTAATTTTCTGATCACACCTGATTTGATTAACATCGCTTCAGACAATGTCGTCTTACCAGCATCCACGTGAGCAACGATTCCTGCAACAATTGATTTCACACTCAACAACCTCTCTAATATTGTTCAATAACTAATATCATACCAGTATAATTGACTTTTCACTTAAATTGACCACTTCGATCCAAATGAAAGCAAAAAAAACAGTGCCAAAGGCACTGTTAACAAGTAAATTAAGAATTTAATTTCTTGCGTAAGGCAACTATCCTTGCAAGATCTAAAGACATCAAACGGACCTCTGCCTGAGGAAATTCCCGGGCTATAGAAGAAAGATCAGAGGGTGTTGGATAACTCCCTGAATGACTTAAAATAGTCTCCGTATCATCTGTCGCATTTTGAATCGATTTCTCTTCGTCACTATCTTTTCCAACTGCACCATTCACATCTGGCACATTAACAGTATAGACTCCGTTATTGGCGTTGGATTTAAAAATTACGCATGGGTAATCAATGGTTTTTTCCAAAATATCCGCTACCTTTCCGTCAGCAATATTTACTGACTATACGACTCCGATTCAACGTTAAAGCTATTTAAAGTAAAATTCAAGTCTAAACTACATATAACCTTCAGCTTCCTTACGATCAAGCCAAAAATGAATACCACCAGTAGAATCTTGCCAACGATCAGGATTAAAATTCTCAGCAACCACATAGTGACCAGTTTTATAAATAAAATTCTCATCAACATAAGAAACAGCTTCATCAAAATGTTCGCCAGTATACATATCCTCAATTTCCATAACCTTAGCTTTATCACAACGACAAGAACTGGCAGTAGCTGAAGTCCGACGTGCATCGGCAGGAATCAACAGCTTCACGATCAAAGAATTAAAACACTTCTTATACCCTAAAAAAGCACCTTTTTCAGGACAATACATCTTAAAAAACTTAGTTGAATCATCATATTTGATATCATCTAAATTCGCATGATCAAGCATCGAATGATTCATATTCGCACCAGAAATATCAGCTCCATGCAAATCGCACCCCCGAAGATCAGCACCAACAAAATTCACATCAGAAAGATCAGCATAGGCAAAATTACAGTTACGAAAGAGGCAATATAAAAATTTGTCCCAGCCAGATCAGAATGAGAAAAATCATCATTTTCAAACTGAACTTGAGTAAAATCCTTACCTTTCATATTAAAATAGTCAAAATCCTTATCCACAACCTTTTCGATCAATTCATTCACCTTCTCATGTTAATATTATCACAAATACAGTGCTGTAGAATCACCCAAATCCGTGCTCCAAACACCCTTCACAAAAATAAAGGCGAGAGCACAAGGAACGAGTACGTGAGCAAGAAATAAATTAAGAGAGAAAACAGAGCTTCAGACCAAGGCAAGAGTACGAGGAACGAGTACGCAAGCATGAAGCGAAAGCAAAACAAGAAAAAATATATCAACTCTTGTCTACCCAACAAAATAAATAAAAATCAAAGCAGTAATGTAAGTCAGGAAGCAAAATGAGCGGAGCAAAGTCCCGCGAACCGAGAAAAGAATAAGTAATCTAAATAGAGTTTATATCCTAACAGGAAAAGGAAGCACCTACTCCCACCAGAATAGATAAAGACTGAGATAGACATGTGAGAAATAGGACGAGCAAACAGTGCCAATTTGGAGAAAATAAATCGGTAAAACTCAACCAAAATGGGGGATTATGTCACTATTTAGACGGAGGGGCCCGGGGATACAGCCCTCAGTAGATCGAGTAGGAGGTAGCTAGGCTACCGACCTCTCACACCACCGTACGTACGGTTCCGTATACGGCGGTTCATTAAC
>NZ_RHNT01000056.1 GCF_003946325.1 Companilactobacillus furfuricola
AGGTCTACTTCTTGTTGGTCGCCGAAGCTCTCAACAAGCGACTTAATTATTTTAACATGCTATCAACTATCTGTCAATAACTTTTTAAAATAATTTTCTTAGCAACTTGATGAACAAGTTCATCTCATTGCTTGTCGTTCCTTACCGGAGCAACTTAATTATCATATCGAATCATCAACCTCATGTCAACAACTTTTTTTGATAATTTTCAAAGCAATTTGATGTGTTCATCTCATTACTCATCATCGCCTCGGAAGCAACTTTATTACTTTATCAAAGCGTCAACATCATGTCAATAACTTTTTTAAAATAATTTTGACTTGCGATGTTCGCTTGCGCTTGCATCCCTTGCCGTTGTTGCTGTCCTTCGTGACAACAAATAATATCTTACCAATTCGAATAGTCACATGCAAGCTATTTTTTTAAAAAAATCAATTCTTTTTAATTTGTTCAATATCGAGAACTTTATCTATCCAATCACTACTGTAAAAGTCCTCTTCGTGAGTTACTAAAATAACGGAACCTGGGTAGTTTCTCAGTCCCTTTCTAAGCGATGCTTTACTCTCATCATCCAAATGGTTCGTTGGTTCATCCATGAATAAGAAGTTGGTTGGCTCAAACATCAAGTCAGCTAGTTTGACCTTAGTCTGCTCCCCACCTGAAAGTGAGCGTAGTGGTGACATCGTTTGTTGACTAGTTAGTCCAGTCCGTGCCAAGATTTGACGCACTTCTTTATTGTCGGACTCTGGATGATCTTCACTCACTACTTTGAATGGCGTCTCTAAGTTACTCTTCCAAATAAGATCCTGCTTAAAGTATCCTAACTTTCACTACCTCAGAAAAGTCAAAGTTACCTGCTTGTGGCTTGAGCATCCCTAAAAGAGTTTTGATCAAAGTTGTTTTACCGATACCATTGAATCCTTTGATGACCATCTTTTCACCACTAATAAGAGAGAAATTGAGTTCTTGCTCAAACAAAGGCTTGTCGTAACCGATCTTCAAGTCATTGACTTCGAGTACCATTCTTGAACTAGGGATTTCTTTATATGGGAAACTGAAGCTAGCGATAGTCTTGTTTCCTGGTGGTGTTAAAACATCCATATGCGAGAGTTGTTTTTCTCTACTCTTAGCACTATTAGACCGAGACCCTGCTTTAAACTTACGAATGTAGGCTTTAGTCTTAGCGATTTTTTCTTGTTGCTTAGTATAGGCCTTCATATATGTTTCTTTATTAGCTGCTTTTTGCTTAGTAACTTGTTTAAGACTTCCAGTATATTTGGTGATCTTACCGAATTCGATGTCAGCAATACAGTTAACAATCTTATCCAAAAAGCCGTAATCATGGGAAATTACGATAAAAGCGCCGCTAAAGTTATTTAAATAATCTGATAGCCATTCGATGTGATTAGTATCCAAGTAGTTAGTTGGCTCATCCAATAAGATCATATCGGGATTTTCCAAAAGGATCTTGGCCAAGATGATCTTCGAACGTTGTCCACCAGATAATTTAGAGACGTCATGATCGTAACCAATGGCGTCTAATCCTAGACCAGTCGCTACTTGTTCGATCTTAGTGTCGATCTCGTAAAAGTCGTTGGCGTCTAATTTTTCTTGGAGCTTACCGGCTTTTTCCAAGTCTTCATCACTTGGGTCGTTCATATAGATCTCAGTCAATTGGTCGTTAGCCTTATATAAGTCTGAAAAAGCTGTCTGAAGATACTCTTTGATCGTCATCCCTGCTTCCAGTTTAGCCTGTTGATCCAAGTATCCTACTGTCAAGTGCTTTTGCCAGGTGATCTTGCCTTAATCTGGTTCCAGTTGTCCCGTTAAGATCTTGATAAAGGTACTCTTACCGACCCCGTTTTGACCCGTGATCCCTAAATGGTCTTCTTTATTAACTTGTAAATTAGCATCATCATACAATCTTTTGTCCAAAAATTGTTGTGTTAGGTGCTGTACTTCTAAAACGCTCATAATTTACTTCCTTCTACATGATAAGAGGCTGAGACGGTGTTTTCGCCTCAGCCTCAAACATAATTATTCAGATGTTTGATTACTCTTATATATTTTGTATGTTTGTGGGATATCCCCTTCATAATTGAATGAGAATCCCCTTCTTTGATTCAATCGATTGAGGCGCGTTTCCTCATTATTGACGGTTTCTTCTGATAGATCGAGTTGCTTTCTAAGTTTATCAGAAACTCGTTGGATCTCCTTAGTTGAAGCTAGCTCATAAGATACGCCATCGACCATTTGACCATATCCTTGCAAATGATCAGATTTGATGTCATCTGCAGCGTCTCGATAGTTGAAGAACATCGTCTGCATATCATTGAAACTTAAATTGGTAGTCATTGAATCAGAAATACTATCCAGTACGTCCTTAAAATGAGTAAAGGTCTTAGCACTGGCAGCACTCTTAATAATAGCAGAGATGATTTGACGTTGTCTTTGTTGACGACCATAGTCACCATTTGGATCATCGTGTCTCATTCTCGCATAATCAAGTGCTTGTTTTCCATTAAGATGCATTTTACCTTTGGTGAAATTAGATGGAGTCTCACCTGAATCACCATATGAAAAACTAAACGGTACATCAGTGTCAACTCCGCCGACACTATTAACGATTTTCTTCAAGGAGTTAAAATCGACCTTAATATAGTAGTCAATTGGCACGTTGATCAATTTTTCCGTCGTTGTGACCGCGCTACCCGCATCGCCAATGTTATAGGCGGAGTTGATTTTTTGAATCTTCTTCGTATTATTGTATTGGCTCTTCCAGATCTGAGTTAACGTGTCCCGAGGGATCGAGACCATCGTCGTCTTCTTAGTCTTTGGATTGACGGTTACGACGATCATCGTATCGGAATTACCCTTATAGTTAGTCTCAGTATCACGAACACCATTATCAGTCGTATCAACACCTAGTAGTAAGATCGAAATAGGCTTGCTATCAGAAATCTTGGTTGAAGCTTGTTTTCCTGCTAAGGGCTGAAATGTCTTATCAAGTGAACCTTGAGCTTGAGCATATAGCCTAAATCCATACGCACCGACCACAAAAAAAGCAATCAATAGTGTTAGACCTAGTAGCTTCAAAAAAGCTTTATTGACCTTTCCTACGTTATTAAAGGCTAAGGCATTATTGTGTGTTAACTTGCGACGCTGGCGCGACATGTTATTGTTATTATTCATAGATAAACTCCATTAAGTTTAATGTACGATTTTAAAATTGCATCGACAATAAAATAATATTATACAGCTTAAGTATAGTTCCAGTCAGTAATTTTGTTATATATTAAACGTAACCACAATTATTTGAGTTTGTTATATTAAAATAGCAATCATATGTGACTTCATTAAAAATTATGTATTTAAACACCTCAAATAATTATAAAAGATTCATCCATTCTGTCAAACTGAGCAATTATGACTATACAAAGTAGGTGATCCCTTGAAAGAAATAACAACAAATAAGTTACCTGAAAATAAGCTATCCGAACATGAACTATCTGATCTTTGTCTAAAGACAGCCTACCTCTTAGTAAATGGTGGAGCTGAAACGTACCGTGTTGAGGACACGGTCGAACGGATCGGTGCCTCACTAGGCAGTGACGTTAAATGCTACGTTACTGTAACAGCCATTTTTATTGAAATCAACCATAAAAGCTATAAATTTATCAAAGCTAGGCTTGGTGGCACCAACTTACAAATGATCGATGAGATCAATACTATGTCTCGTCAATTAGCCGTTAAAACTATGACTGCCGATGGATTTAAGCGTCACATCGATCATCTTTATAAGTACAAACGAACGTCTGATTTTCCATTTACGATCAAAGCGATCGGAGCGGGCTTCGTTTCCATGGCGCCAATGTTATTGTTTGAAATGCCTTTGTACTATTTCATCTATTGCTTTTTCGTCGGCATCATTGGATACACGATATCTTACACATTATCAAAGTTGTCAATGCTTCCTTATGCCGATCTCTTCATCGCGGGCTTTATTATTGCTCTATTAGGTATCCTTTTAAAACGAGTCGGATTGATCACCCAATATCACACGATCATCATTGGAGCGATAATGCCACTAGTTCCAGGAGTGGCGATCACTAATGCAATTCGAGAACTAGTCATGCGTCACGCATTGAGTAGCATGGTTAAATTCTTAGACTCACTACTAGTCGCTAGCAGTATCGGTTTTGGCATTGCTAGTGCCTTGATCATCTTTTAGGAGGCTATCATGGACATCTTCTTGAATGTACTACTGGGTGGACTATCAGCCGTTGGTTTCTCGCTGATCACTAATGCTCCTAGAAGAGCTGCAGGTATCATCGGGATAACAGGCGCACTCAGCTGGACTGTTTTTTATATTTTAAAAAATTACTCACATATGAATATCTTGATTGCTAACTACGTTGGGGCCTTCATCATCGGGATACTTGCCTATTACTTCGCTAGGATGTATCACTTACCGGAAAATATCATCGTGATCCCATGTTTGGTCAATCTAGTGCCCGGAGGGAATGCTTATCGGACTATCCTCTACATGGTCCAAAGTAACTACAATGGTTCGATAAATCAAGGACTACAAACTTTCTTGATTGCTTCTTTCATCGCCATTGGTTTGTTTACAACACCATACTTTGCAGCTTCGATCAATCGTATCAAAATGATCCGGGAAAAACGTAATCGCACAAACTAAAAAACTGCTAACTAGTTCTGATTAGAAAACTAGTTAGCAGTTTTTAATTGTCGATATAAAGTTTTAAGTCAGGAACAGTCCCACCGTAACTTCTGATTTCATTCATCAAGTTGATCAATTCTTGTTTTTGATCTTCTTTGTCGTCATCGTTATTCTTGTAAGCTTGTTTGACTTTCTCGACTTGTTGATTGTATTGAGGCATTAATTTATCGACCATCTTCTTACGTTGCCGGTTACGCTGAGATTGGATCTTGCGCTTCTCGGTATTGTACTTCGAGAGTCGACTATTTTCTTTCTCCGCTTCAAATGCAGCTTGATCTAAATTTAATTGTTTTTGCAGATCCAGGATTTGAGCAGAGAACTGTTTCTTGGCCTTTTGCCGTTTAACATTGATATTCAAATACCTGATTTTTTGCAATTGATTTAATTTAGATTCGTATTGAGATTCTTTCTTTATCGGAGAACTTTGATATTTTTGCAATGCTTTCTTAACTTTAGCTTCACGCTTGAATTCTTCCTTTTTGGAAAGGTGGTAAATGATCCGGTAATCCATGTTAAAAAGTCGTTCGCTATTTTTCTTTTCTTGAGCAAAATTGAATTGGCTAAAATTAGTATCGATGACATCTTGGATCGACTGCGTCTTTTTCGATTCATCAATGGTTAAACGATCACCAGATACGTTAACACTATTTGGCTTTTTAAAATCAGTTTCTTTTTGGCCAAGTTGATCGACCAAGTATTCACCTTCAGCCTTAAAAACTTTCATTGGCAATTGTTGCTGACTCGAATTTAACACCGTGTTGTGGTCGTTACCAGTCCACGTAGCAATGGTAAAACTCGGCGTCATTCCCACAAAGTAAGAATCCTTATTATTGTCGGTTGAACCTGTCTTTCCAGCAGTATATTGATAGTTGTCTAGTGCAGCAGCCTTTCCTAATCCATCGGTGATTACAGACTGCATAATATTCAAGGTCATATAGCTAGCATCTGAAGTATATATTTTCTTTTCCAGATGACGATTTTGATAAATCATGCGTTCATTGGAATCATCATATACACTAGTTAAATTGCTAGGATGAATGAAGTTACCTTGACGAGAAAAGCTACTATAAGCTGACGCCATTTCGGTGGTAGTGGTTCCGTATTCAAAACCACCAATAGCAATAATCGGATTTTTGTCGTGTGGAGTCAGTCGTGCAAATTCCATTTTAGCGAGATCATTGTAATAAGATTTATCTTTGTCTTGCATCGCTAATTTCATCGCCACGGTGTTCACTGAGTTCTCCAAAGCAGAACGTAGTGTCATCGAACCACGATAACCAGAGTACCAATTCTTGACTCCAGCCACGGCTGAATCAGTGATCGTACTTTGTGGTAAATAGCCACGTTCAAAAGCAGGTGCGTAGGCAACTAATGGTTTTGCAGTTGATCCAGGTTGACGATAGCCGTTAACAGCACGGTTTAATTGATCGTGTTTAGTGCCTCGACCACCAACGATGGCTAACACGTCTCCAGATTGATTGTCTATGACGGTGCTAGAAACTTGTGGTTGTAACTTGCCATCTGAGTCATGACTAGAATTCCCAGCATACGTCTCGTTGACAATAGATTCAATCTTAGCTTGGAGTTTGGGATCGATAGTAGTGTGGATGTTAAAGCCGCCACTCATCAATTGACCCAAAGCACGTTGATAAGCTTGCTGATATTTTTGATCGTATTTAGTTCTCTCAGTATTAGAAGTAAAACTATACTGCATTGAAAAGCCAGACGACTTCATCAATTCTTCAGTAGCATTATTCATCGCGTAATTGATTGCATAATTTTTGGAGATGTCGTTATCAAAAGTATGCTGGTTGACTTTTAACCCTAGAGGTCTTTGGCGAGCTGTTGAATATTGCTTGTCAGTTATTAATCCTTCACGATCCATAATACTCAATACCATATTACGTCGTTTGATCGAACGTTCAGGATAGGTAACTGGATCATAATAAATCGGATTGTTGGGAATTCCGATCAACATGGCGACCTGATCTAGACTAAGATCTTTTTGATCCTTTGAGAAATAATAATTAGCTGCACTGCTGAACCCATAATTAGAATGACCCATATACACATCGTTAATATAAAATTCTAAGATCTGTCTCTTGCTGAATTTCTTTTCTATTTCCTGGGAAATAACCATCTCTTTAATTTTACGAGACACCGTCTGAGATTGATCTTTTAAAACAACATTTTTTACTAGTTGTTGTGTTAAAGTCGATCCACCTTGAATTCGATGTTCAAAGATCCTCGATACAATCGAGCGCATAATTGCATAAGTATCGACTCCATGATGAATATAGAATCGACTATCTTCGACATCGACCAGCCCCTTTTTAATGAGTGGATTGATTTTCGATGATTTTGTATAGTCAGAATCTGACCTTAAAAATTTAGTCAGTTCTTTACCATTTTTATCATATACAATAGTAGAGTTTTTCGGATAAAAGTCTTTAGCATCTAATCGTTTACTATACGAGTATCCGTCCGCAATTGCAGTTTTGACTAAGGATCCATATTTCAACCAGACTGCACCCACTACAACGAAGAATAATATGACAATGGCCAGTAATATCTTAGGCCATTTCCTCTTTTTGACTTTCTTTATTTGTTCTCTTTGCCTGCGCATGTTGTCCCCTATTTAACGTAGAATAATAGACCATTTGTTGCCTTTGCTTGAATTGTACTCAAGCCTGAATTTGAGACGCTGACTCCATTGCTGTAATTATTTCCTCCAGAATGGATGAATCCAATTGTCGAAGAGTTACCAAAATATATCGAAGTGCTTAAACTTGAATTGTTTTTGAACCAGAATACTGGGCGTGCTGCATTATAATCTGCTGTGCTGTTATCTGCATCGCTGATTCCTAGCTGAGCTAATGATGACTCGTTCGCATCATTCAAATATTTACCAAAACTACTTGAAGACTGATCAGTAATAATGGCTGCACTGTCTGATGCAGAATTAATGATGTTCTTAATCGTGTATGATCCAGATGTCACATTTCCATTTGAGACATTAATTGCACTACCATCGGCAACGTAATTATCTCCTGTTAACGTCATGAATGTTATTTCACTCTTTGATTTATCATAATACAAAACATGTTTATCAGTGATTCCTGCTTGTTGCAATGAATCAGTTGCTTTTGATGAGTTTTCCAAGCTTGAAATGATATCGACATTAGCTGGTTTATACTTCATAGTCAAAGGCGAATTCTGAAGCGCAGCTAGTTCAGCTTTAGCATTAGCTAATTTGCTATCTTCATTTGAGTGACTATTATAGTAATCATTCATAGTCGAAACTTTATGTGATAGATCGTTTTTCACTTGTCTGTTTTTGATTAATTTATCATAAGTATTGACCATCGAAATATTCTTGATCGTCAAACTAGCTTTATTATTGTTAAATTTATCCCACAGATCATTGATATATTTACTAACATCTTTAGTTTGTTCAAACCATATCTTAATCGTATCTAATTTATTCTTTTGTGTCTGGTAAACATCCTGATTCTTTTCCTTCAATAAAGTTTTATCCAGAGAGTCCAATCGATCTTCTGTAACATCATTTTTATACATCGTTTTTCCATTGTATAAAGCAGCAACGTCCTGATTTCTCTGATCACGTTGCTCGAGTTGATTTGCTAACGATCGATATTGATCCACGACTTTTTGTGAGATGACATGTCCATTACTAACATGGATCACCTTGCCAATAAAATGTATTTGACCTTCATTAACGTTCTTTTTAATGACTCCTAGTTGTTGATCCTGATATTGGTTTGAGATTTGTTTAGAAATAGTTGCATTTACGGTCCCTAATGAGAAGCTAATAAAGAACACAACTGCAGTAATAATAGCAACTACTTTTGCAGCAATCAAAAAACGTGAAGTTATTTTACTGTCGTTTCGTAAAACTTTCTTATCTTTCATTGTTTTCCCCGTATATGTTATTTCTTTCGTATACTATATATATTAGAATATCTTTTCGTTAAAGGTGGAATATCTTGAAAAATTTAACTAAAAAACAAATTAGCTGGATCATAGCTTTAATCATCCTAGTTATCTTAGCAATTGTTTATTCATTCAACATATTTAACTCTCGAACTAAGACTGTTAATGCCATTTCGCAAATAACTATTCCCTTTTCTTTGATCGTAAATCCCAACAATGTGGATCGTGGTGTAACTCCTGACGGAATCAATACTAATGTCAAAAATATTGAATCTGAGAAAAAGAATGTCATTTCTATGGTAGAAGGGATCAATCAGAATTATAAAGATAATCACAAATTATATTTTCTTTCTAAGCAACAACAAAAAGAATTGAACGATAAAGTAAAAAAGCAACCTCATCAATACATTTTTTCTATCACCCTACTTAATTTTGGAAAAGACCATTCCGGAAAATATTTTACGATCAGCTGTAATCAATACAATGATACAAAAACCATTGTCAGTTACAGATATATTCTCCACTATCAAAAAGAACAAATCACCACTTCAAGATACGTTGGCAAAAAATCAAATAAATATCCGCCAGATTTTTTAATCAAAGACATTGAGGTTGGTAAAGATGGCATCAAGGATTCCAAATCTTTCACTCAACAATTGCGTACAGCTATTATTAACTCTGGATTAATTTCCAATCAAAATGCCATTCCTGGTGATTTCAATCAAATTGCCATTAACATTGGATTGGACGGAGATGATTCTAACAAAGGCTTATATCAATTAGCTAAACACGCAAATTCACGTTTGACCAATTTTGCCATCACGGGCTATGAAATTTCAGATGTGCCTCGTTACTCACGAATATTCATTAAACAAATCAACAACGATAATAACTACTATTATACGTTAACTTACAATCGGAATTCCAAAAAATACATGTCATTGCAAGCTGGGATTCATTCCAATAGATTAGCAAAATAAAAGAGACATCTTCAAAATAACGAAGATGTCTCTTTTATATTTCCCGGGAAATATTTCTATTATTTCCACACATCGTTTACGATGATTGTTTGATCACGATCTGGTCCGACTGAAATAGTTGCATATTCCACATCAAGTTCCTCTTTTAAGAATTCCAAGTATGCTTTAGCAGCGTCAGGTAATTCATCAACGCTCTTAACTTGAGTGATATCTTCACTCCAACCATTGAATGTCTTATAGACTGGTTTACATTTTGCAAGTAGATTTAAGTTTGCTGGATATTCATCAATTAGTTTACCATTGTAGTCGTATCCTACACAAACTTTGATTTCATCTAATCCTGTCAAAACATCTAGACAGTTCAATGACAAGTGAGTTACACCAGAGACATTGCATGAATGTTTGAGGACGACTGTATCTAGCCAACCAACACGACGTGGACGATGTGTTACTGTTCCGTATTCATGTCCTGCGTCACGAAGAAAGTCGCCAGTTTCATTATTTTGTTCAGTTGGAAATGGACCAGCACCAACTCTAGATGTATAGGCTTTAACTACACCGATAACTTTATCGATCAACGGAGCACCAACACCAGCACCTGTTGTTACACCACCTGCTGGGTTTGATGAAGTTACGAATGGATAAGTACCATGGTCGATATCAAGCATGATTCCTTGGGCACCTTCGAACAATACATTTTGGCCGTTCTTTAATTCCTTGTTCAAATATGCTGAAGTATCGATCACACGATCTTTAACTTGTTGTCCAAAGTCATAATATTTTTCAAAAATGTCATCAAAGTTCATAGGTTCAGAATCATAGATCTTTGTAAATAATTCGTTCTTTTGATCTAGTGCGTCTTTTAGAAGGTCTCTAAACAGCTCTTTATCAAGGATATCAGTCATTCTGATCCCTACGCGCGCTGATTTGTCCATATAGGTCGGTCCTATGCCTCGATTAGTTGTACCGACCTTAGAATCTCCCTTAGAAGCTTCTTGTAATTTGTCTAACTTAATATGGTAAGGCATGATCAAGTGAGCCCGATTTGAGATCTTCAAATTTGAAGTATCTACGCCTTGGTCATGTAAGCGCTTCAACTCTTCCAATAAAGATTCAAGATTTAAAACTACACCATTACCAATAATACTTGTTTTATCAGAGTACAAAATACCTGAAGGTACTGATCTCAATTTGTAGACTTGGCCATCAATATTTAATGTATGACCAGCATTGTCTCCACCTTGGTAACGACCAATGATGTTTGCCTCGCCACTAAAATAATCAGTGATTTTACCTTTACCTTCGTCGCCCCATTGGGTACCTACTACTACAACAGTTGTCATTTCTTATCCACCTATACTATTAATTTTCTGGAATATTCGCGATTGAAGAAAACTTATTATACGACTTAACAAACAATAGTTTAGCCGTACCACGCGGACCTGAACGGTTTTTTGCAATAATTACTTCTACTTCACCAACGTCTTGGTCTTCTTGATCCTCTGGCTCACTGTTTCCATCTTCGTCTTCATCACGATAATAATCATCACGATAAAGGAAGGAAACGATATCGGCATCTTGCTCGATCGAACCGGATTCACGCAAGTCGGAAAGCATTGGTCGTTTATCTTGTCGAGCTTCCACCCCACGAGATAACTGTGATAATGCGATGATCGGACAATGTAATTCTTTAGCTAATTTCTTCATATTACGAGAGATAACTGAGACTTCTTGTTGACGGTTCTCTTGTCCAGTACCTTCGATCAGCTGCAAGTAATCGACGACTACTAGGTCGACTTTTCCTTGCTCCTTCTCGAGGCGACGACATTTTGAACGGATCTCAGCCATCTTAACTCCTGGAGTGTCATCAATATACACATCTGAATCAGCTAAATTACCCATTGCTACGACTAAACTGCCCCATTGGTTCTCATCCAATTGACCAGTTCTCAATGCGTTAGCATCGATCGAACCAGTTGAACAAAGCATCCGGTTGATCAATGATTCCGCACTCATTTCTAGTGAGAACATAGCGACCGTAGCGTTGCTCTTCATTGCCGCATTCTCAACTAAGTTCAATGCAAAAGCTGTCTTACCTACACCAGGACGAGCGGCCAAGATGACTAGCTCATCCGGATGCAAACCAGTTGTCATTGCATCAAGATCTTTATAGCCAGTCGACAGACCAGTTACGTCTGTATCCTGATCATAAAGTTTTTGGATCTCAGCGAATGATGATTTAACAACATCACTGATCTTTCTGAATCCTTGGTGAGATCTATTTTCAGAAACATCCATGATCTCACGTTCTGAAGCATCGATGATCGAATCAAGATCTTCGTTTTCATCGAAACTTCGATTAACGATATTTGTAGCTGCATTGATCAAGCTACGTAAGACCGACTTTTGTTTAACGATCTTAGCGTAGTACTCAGTATTAGCAGCTGTAGGTACAGCGTTTGCTAAATTGGCGATGTAAGGTAATCCCCCAACATCTTCCAAATGATTCGTCCGATTCAATTCATCTTGGATCGTAACTGCATCAACTGGACCATCGTCAACTTCATTAATAGTGACCATAGCTTGAAAAACTAATTGATTAGCATGTTGATAAAAGTCTTCCGGTTCCAAGTACTCCATTGCTTCCGTCAACGCATCTTTACTAAGAAAGACCGCACCTAAGACAGCTTGTTCAGCCTCACGATCATTAGGTGGGATCCTAGTTATATCATTATTCATTTATTACCTACTTCTTTTCAACGATATGTACTCGAATAACTGCTTCAACTGTATCAAAAATCTTTGCGGGTACGTTGACGTATCCGAGTGCTTTAGCTCCCTCGCCAAGACTCATCTTATGCTTATCAACTTTGATACCGAATTGCTTGTTCAATTCCTCAGAGATTTTCTTAGTTGTGACTGATCCAAAAAGTCGACCATCTGTTCCGGCCTTAGCTGGAATTTCAACAACAGTTTTGTCATCCTCGATTTTACTCTTTGTAACTTTAGCAGCAGCTAAGTCAGCTTCATAATCTTTTTCTTCACGATTTTGTTCTGCCCTTAGTTGAGCCATATTTGATTTTGTGGCTTCGATAGCCTTGTGATTTTTAATTAAAAAGTTTTGGGCATATCCTGCAGCAACGTCTTTGACTTCACCACGTTTACCCTTTCCTCTTACGTCCTCGATAAAGATAACTTTCACAGTACAAACCTCCGTTTACTTTTTGTTTTCCGCATTATCGGTTAGCACTTCGACCAACTGGTCACGTGCTTCTTCAACAGTCACGTCCGCAATTTGAGTAGCGGCATCAGACAAGTGACCACCACCACCCATTTTTTCCATAATGACTTGGACGTTGACTTTTCCTAAACTACGAGCAGAAATACCTACTCGACCATCAGGACGTTTACTAATAACAAATGAAGCTTCTACCCCATTAAGCGACAATAATGTATCTGCTGCTTGAGCAACGATGACTGGGTCATACGACTTATCATCCTCACCAGAACAAACAGCCATATTATCTCGTACCATTAAGATAGATTCAATCAAATGGTTTCGTTCAATGAATGAATTGATGTTTTCTTTTAGAAGTTCTTGGATCAAGGTCTCATCAGCACCAACTGATCTCAAGTAACTAGCCGCATCAAATGTTCTCGTACCGGTTCTAAGTGAGAATGATTTAGTATCGACCGTGATACCAGCTAGCATTGCTGTAGCTTCAAACTTATCGATCGACTTCTTATTCTTAGGTTGATACTCGAGCATCTCAGTGATCAATTCACTAGTTGACGATGCATATGGTTCGATATAGATCAACATAGGATTTTCTGGGAATTCTTCCCCACGTCTATGGTGATCGATGACAACAACCTTATCCGATCCTTGATCGAACAATTTTGGATTGATCGAAATACTTTGCTTAGAAAGATCGACCATCACGATCAAGGTATTTGGAGTAACGATGTTATTTGATTCTTCAGAAGAAATAATATCCTTATTAGCTTCTGGATCCTCTTTTTCAATTAGATTGAGCAAGCGAGCAACATCAGTATGCAAGGACTTTCGATCAACTACGATCTTACATGGCGTGTTGTTCATCGCTGCGATCCGACGAATACCTAGTGAAGAACCAATAACATCCATATCAGGATGATTGTGACCCATGACGATAACTTGGTCGCTATCTTTCAACAACTCTTGGAGAGCTTCACTGATCATCCGTGCACGGACACGCGTTCTCTTCTCCATAGGGTCAGTATTTCCACCATAGAAACGCGCTTTCTCACCAATACCACGAACAACAACTTGATCACCACCACGTCCTAGAGCTAAGTTCAGATTCTTCTGAGCTTCCTCACTAAGAACGGACAAGTCATCGACACCGTATGAAAATCCCATACTCAATGTCAAAGGAACATTTTGCTGGGAAGTATATTCTCGGATCGTATCAAGCACTTTAAAACCTTTTTCCTCTGAGGCAAAAAGTTTTCCTGAATAAGCCAGGATGAAAAAGTGGTCATCATCGATCCGTTTCAAAAACATCTTTCCACGTGTTGCCCAATTAGTTAATTCATTAGTAACATAATTGTCCAAATTTGAAATATCACGATCACTCATCGACTGAGTAATTTCAGCATAATTATCTAAGTAAACTTGACCAATAACAGAACGGTTATTCTCGTAACGATTTTCCATTTCTGCATATTGGGTGATCTCAAATAAATAAATGACCCGCAACTCACGTTGAACTTGGACTAAGTAATACTTATGACCAATCTTGATAGTTTTGCTACTACCATGCTCAGAATCCTCTTCCTCATCAGAAGTAACAAAAGCTAGCAGATCCGGAGAAATATCCGCAATATTCATACTATAGATAGGTTCCAACCCAGTTTTCTCAACAAAGTAAGGATTGACCCACTGAACCTGACGGTCCTTATCATACAGCAAAATACCCAACGGATACTCAACAAAACTATTATCAGTACCCCGATCGATCCGGTATTGCAAATCAGTAGTATATTTTCCGGCTTTCTCTCCCAAAAGCAGGAACAAGTAAACAAATAGGATCAAAGAGATCACTACTAGAATAGCTTGTATATAACCACTCACATTGCCGTGAATGATTCCTACAATAAAAATCGAAATCAACATAACAACTAACGAAGCACCTGTTAATTGAGTCGAATGATCAACTCGAGAGAGGAAATATCGAAGGTTATATTTTATATTTTTCATATCAATTCCCCTTTTAATATACCCTCTAATTTTATCACAGCTAGCCTCTCACCTCACTGTTATTAGGGGAATAAATAAAATAGAAGAAACACGACTGACCAACGATCCAAGAAAAAAGGCAAAAGATTGAAAGCGATTTAAAAAAATCCGATATCCGATAAACGAATCAAACTGAATATCCAATATCGATTGGAAAAATGACAGGATGATCAAAATCAACCATCGTAATTTTTAAAGACTACGAAGGGACAAGTAAAGGACAATAAAAAATTTAACTAGATATAACGAAGCAATTTTTCATAATAAGATCCAGATAAAAACAAAAGCAGGATAGGATTCAAAGTGGAAATCTAAACGGCACAAAAAAACAATACATCGTTCCCACACCAAAAAGATCAATGATATATCTTAGGTTCTGTGGTGGATGGAGAAAATTCGCCGTCAACCATAAAATTTCACTTGGTGGTTTACCGGTTCTCGTCGTGGTTTGGTTATTTTGATGCATTTATTTAAGAAGAGGCTTATATACTCAATGCCAATTTTCATGAG
>NZ_RHNT01000057.1 GCF_003946325.1 Companilactobacillus furfuricola
CACCTTATTGACCTTACTTTTACCTTTATTATATTTATCTAAATAGCTCAAGATTTGATCTTTATCTTTAAAGCTTGAAGGATAAATCTGAATACTAGTTGGTACAGCATTGCCACCAATCATGGCTAACATCTGCGGCTTGGCTTCTGCTGATAACTCTTGATTGGTCATGACATTACGATTACTGTTCTTTTGTGCCTTGACAATAGCCGAATCGCGATTATCTTCCATAACTTGTTTAGTCAACCGATCACTATAAGCAATCCCACTAGCTAAAATACCATCGCTATTTTTAGACTTAACTCGCAAAATTCCGACCACTTTTAACGTCTTGGTTTTATTGGCTTGAGACATTTTTTGATAGTCATTTCCTGGTAAAAAATTACCCGTCGGTAGGGATTGATAAAAATCATCGTTACTAACTAATTGCATCGTCGTCCCAATTAATTGATCAAAGGTAAACTTTTTATTTTCTTTAACAGAAATTCCTAAATTACGGAGAGCATTGATATTAATTGAATTATCTCGATTAACGACCATCACAACATCTGTCGGTTTATCAGGATAAGCCCCAGACAATAATTTATAGTTAGACTTTAAAAAACTTTGACCGCCATTCCGGTCAATGGGATATACAGAACCACCTACACCTGTAGTTTGAGCCATTAAGGTCGCAAAATCGGCTTGACCACTTTGTTTGGTATTTGAAAATTTAACAGCCTGATATTTACCGTTAACACTTCTAATCAAATTAAGTCCAGTGGCATAGGTCTTACTAATATTTTTAGTGAGCGAAGGACTAATTTTATCCACATAGTCAAGATAATTTGACGTCAATTTATTTTCATGCTGAGCTTTTTCAGCTGCACTAGTAGCGGCTGTAACCGAATTACTTTTGGAAAATTCTTGTTTTAAATTTTGCTGCTGCCCGGAGCCATCCTGTCCCACTTGACTAATAGTCACTGGAAATTGAGATAGAGTCTCCTTCTGGGTCTGATCGATTTGTCTTTGGAACCCATTTGACAGTGCTAGAACCACCGCAATACCAATAATACCAATGCTGGACGCAAACATGGTCAAAAAAGTACGCCCCTTTTTGGTTCGAATATTATTAAAAGATAACTTTAATGCGGTGAAAAAACTCATTTTCGTTCGTTTCAAACGAAAACGTGTGGTACTGCCATTCCCGTTAAATGGCCGCGTATCTTGCTGAATTTTACCATCTGCAAATTCAATAATGCGGTCAGCATACAGTAACCCACAACAATTGGACGTTGCTATGCCTAATAGCTCAATCCCAAGCTATGGTGTCACTTCCGCAACAGTTCAAGTGTTAAATTAATTTCATCCCCTATCTGATTGATTATCCTCCCATAATCATCTATAGATAAAAAGAGCCTGGACGTTAATGTCCAGGCTCTTTTTGCTTATGCTTTTGCTAATTTAAGTACTTCTGCTTTTAGGGCGCTGATCAACTTAGGATCGTCATTAGGCATTTGTAGTCGGGTTAATTTGCCACCCTTAGTTTCAATAGCCTGCTTTAATTCAATATCCACATCATATAGAATCTCTAGATTATCATTGATGAAACCAACGGATGCGGAAATAATATGTTTGATATTATCCTGTTCAATTAAGTTTTGTGCCACTGTAACAAAATCTGGTCCGATCCATTTCTGTTCTGTCCGACCAGCACTTTGCCAAGCAATGGTATATTGATCTGGCGTTAATCCAGCAGTTTTAACCACGGTACGCATATTTGCTTCAACTTCATCACGATAACTGTCACCCCCATCAATGATACTCATTGGTAAACTATGGGCACTGAGAATGACTTTAGTATCAGGCTGGTCGATTTGTGGTTTCAATGCTACCAATTGATCACTCCAAAAATGAATCAAATCATCATTTTGCCACCAGCTCTTTGCTTCAACATAGGTTACATCTCCATGGTTAACCAACACTTCCTTAGCTCGGGCATGATAGTCACCCGTGTTAAAAGCTGAGTAGTGCGGTGCCAAAGGAATACCGTAAATAGTTTTAATCCCAGCGGCTAAAATATCTTTAACTGCATCTTGAATAAATGGATGAATATATTTATAACCGACAAAAACTTGATATTCACCGGGGAACTCTTGATCTAATTGTGCTTGCAATCCTTTCGCCTGGGCGTCAGAAATCTTAGCTAACGGTGAAGTCCCGCCAATGGCTTTATAACGGCTTACCAATTCATCATACAATGGCTTTGGTGGCTCGTGATGGTTGCGAATATTGGTGTAATAGCCCATAATATCGCTAATTTCATAGGGTGTACCATAGGACATTAATAGAACTGCTTTTTTATTACTCATAGATTTTCTTCTTTCGTAAAGGGAATTAAACTAGTAACAATGATGCTGATCACTGCAATCACTACTAATAGGACAAAAATACCACGATAAACTTGAATACCCATGTGGCCATTATTCACATTTAATTGAATAACGGAGGCGTAGACAATTGGTGCAACGGTGGCACCAATTTTTTTGGTGGTGGATAGGCCGCCGATTGCTTGGACACGATTCCCCTTACCAGCCATCCGACCGGCAATAACTTGCAATGGTGCAGACATGAAGCTACCTAAACCAAGGCCGAGGATGAAGGAGAATATTGTGAAGAGGCGTAATTGGCTTAGACCAAAAATAATTAAAAGACCGGATAAGCCAATTGAAGCGGCCGAAATAATTAATGTTCTTTTATTACCTAGTTTATCGACCATTAGGCCACCGATCCAAGAACCGATCACACTCCCCAACCCGGTGACAACTAGAGTCATCCCTGATAGACGCATTGGTAGATGGAAAACAGTATGAACATAGGTAGGAATGTAGATGAATACGGCGAAAAGTGTACCGCCGAGTAAACCTAATAACAGCGTTAAACTATATGCGGGTTTCTTCAATAAATTAATTGGTAAAAATGGCATCTTATTAGGTGCAATATTGCGTTCAACTCTGATGAAGGTCCACAGGCTAATTGCTGCAACTACTATTAGAGCAAAGATGAGATACTTATAAGTGTTGAATTGTTGAATAAATGTCAGGAAGAGCATGAATGAGGTGATAAAGATTGTAAAGGCGGTTAGACCTGGAAAATCAGTTTGCCACTGTTCTTCTTTCACTTCGTTATCTAAAATCCGCCATACTAATAGGAATAAAATAGCAATAAATGGCAATAAACTATAATAAAAGGCACGCCAGTTACCTGTAAAGGCCAGCGTTAACCCTACAAAAATAGGGGCGAAGATTGAAGCTAAACCTGAAACAACACCAACAACAGAGACTTTACGGCCTTGGCGTTGATGTCCAGCCGTATGTAACATGAGATTGATGGATAATACAATAATGTCACAATCCCCTAAAGCCAGAATAAAACGACCTAGTAGGAATAAACCGTATGTTGGCGCAATACCGGTTAATAGAGCACCCAGGAACCAAATACCTAGTTCACCCATAAATATTTTTTTTGCGCCATAAATATCTGATAAATTAGAAGCGATTGGTGTACCGATCACTAGTCCCAATGTATAAATGCCTGCAACCCAGGATGAATTCACTGAACTCAAGCCAAAAGTCCGGGTTAGTGCTGGAAGCATCGTTGACACCGTGCCCCCATCTAGTTGCGAAATAAAAACTGCAATTGCATAAATCCAGAAATGCGATCGTACTTTCTCAACCGTATTAATCATTAATAACTTAAGCCTCCCAATTTTCTAAAAACATTTTTTGTAATCCAGCATTGTCCATGTGTGTGCCCACCACAAAATATGGAAACTCACCATAGACAGAACTGGCTTCATAATAACGCATCTCAGCAATAATTTTTTGAACATCAGTGGTGTCTCTGCAAAAAGAGTCACGCCCCATTCGAAATCGTCCAGACCAATGGATCCAGTGATATATTGCCAAATTTTACCAGCATATGTCCGACCGACTGTGCCATGATCATGCATGAATTGACGGCGCTCATCGTAAGTTAGGGTATACCCTAGTGGCCTTTTAATATACTTTTCTAAAGAGGGAGGTAGTATTGTCACAGTCCTAGATTGCATAATTAAAGTTACCGCCTAGAAAATGTGAAAAAAGACCAGTTTCTTCTTGCTAAAATAGTGTTTCCATACCATCTAGAGAGAAGGATAGGTTCTAACAGGTAAGCCACCTTTCTGCTTACACAAAGCGGCTTACCATCGGCGTTTTCGTCCTACTTACGTGTATTTTATCTCTAATATTTGCCCCCCCCTATTAGAGATTGGGGGCTTGTAGCGCACGGCGGCGTATGTTACAAGTCCCTTCTGGAAGATATACGAACGGTTTGTAGGACGTGTCTTGAAACATAATGCTTTCGTTTAAACTTTTCTTAACCGAACTGATTATAAAAAAAGAAATTTACACAAACCAATATGGTTAGTTTCCATCCGCAATTAACTTTTTTGCGAGTTGGCAGGATTCTCCGACTGTCCTATTACAACAATATGGCCAGTGGTCTTTCGGTCGGTAAAATAGTCGCCTTCTAGTTTTGACTTGCCTACGATTTCCAGAAAGGCTGTACCATAATGCATTGGACTGTTTTCACGAAACTGGGCCTGAGGAATATTCTGGTAAGAATACACTAAGTATGGTCTATCGTTGATTTCAATAATTTCAGCCGTCACAGCATCGCTTTTACTTTCATCGGTGCTGAATCTCACCTTTGTTGACATAAGCGTTTGTGAGATTTCGAAATTTGTACACCTTGTTTTACCATCGTACGTAGATAGAACATTCCCTCTATATATAGAACTAAGCCTTGGATGCGGTTCAAACGGATTAAATTTCCAAAGAAAATGTTCGTACAGAACCGAGAATATCGCGCCCCCAGCCACCGAATCACCTACATTTCCCCACAGAGCACCAATATCATCCATTTTGATTTGTGAGTTTCGGACAAAACAAAGAACGACGAAAATTGCAATTACAGTATACGTAGTGATTTCAATCAAGCTCTTTTGTTCCCTACTCAAATCACTCACCTGTATAGTTAAAGAACCTCAACAAGTCCAGCAAAAAAATTCGATACTCCTGAACTTCGGAATCGTTCTTACAAAGCGGTTTAATACCATTTGCCTCTTTATACAGAGAAAGTCTTTGATAGTCTTGGAACAAGTATTGAATTATTGTCTCAAACGTGGACCCCAAAGAATTATATCTCGTAAACTTCGCATCAGGTACATTCCAAGTCAACGATTACAATCCAAAGGATGACATTTTCCCAGCAGAAGTGTATCCAGTATTAACCATTTCGCTGCAAACATTCTTCATAACACGAACTTGCTTTTTATACGAGTGATTCGTTGCAACGTTCTTTTTTCGTCCTTCTAAAATGTGCTGTTCAGGATAATTGACAATCGTCTTGCCTTGATCAGGCTTAATACGGATGCCCCCAATATATTCTTCTGGATCATCCGAGAAATTCCATTTATAATTTCTGTACCGCATTGCAGGCACGGTGTCAGCATCCTTACGGTATGTGTTGCCACTCACCTTTATCGACTTATTATGCCGCTCTACTTGCCCAGGGAAACTAGCACGTAAACAAGATTCTACTCGATCCTTAAATGTGGCGGTATCGAGCGCAGCAACAGTAAAATTGAATGTATCGTCCGTTTGCGGATGTGGCTGTACAGATCGGTATTCTGTATGGAATGGCGTTTCTCTAACCACTGCAACGTCTACATCACTTTCCGCCTTAATATTTGTATTATTTGCATAAGATCCTTGAATAAACACCTTGATCTTTTCACCACTAGAAATATTTTCCATCCTAGTTTCATATGATGAAGCACCTTCAAAAGACTTTGTAATCCCATTTATGTCTTCAACAAAGCCAAGGTTCTTTAAAGAATCTCGCACTTGCTGAATGGCATGCTTACACTTCACACCCTCCGTGACACTCAAGGGTGCTGAAAAATACACAAGTCGGCTTTCACTAAAAATCATGGATATCCCCCTTTTTCCTAATAAATGTTCCCTAGTTTAAAATTACAATCCATATATCGCCTCATCAAAATGAACTGATTGTAAGAATCATCCCAGGATTCAGATTAGTAAGGATTGCTGAATAGTGCGTATCATGCACCTCTGAATAAAATTTGTACATCTGATTGGACTCCATACCTTCAAATTTTGCATCTTTCGGAAGGAAGTCTGTCACTATCTCTTTAATGTGCTCAGCATCAATGTTTTGATTCATTGGCAGCTTCTTCACCTCATAATCAACGCTTTGTACAACCAAATGTATCACATTATACCCAATGTTACACTGTGGGCTATCAACTACATAGCGGCCTGAATCATTTACATCAACGTAGGACTCCATAGCATCCGTTTTGTCAATAAACGAGCCTATCACGTTGGAATCATCTGGATACTTATACGTATGCAACATTAATAGCAAACTGGCCGCCAGATCCTCCGAAATTTCAATAGCAAGTAACGCCTCCAGTTTTGGGGGAGGAATACTTCTTTTGCGGCCTCCATGCGCGGCAGCCGCAGAATTTCTAAGATTAGCAATACTTTGAACCAAATCACAAATAGTTATTGCGATTTTTTCAGTTTGTTCGAAGTTTGGTAATTGAGCAGCAAACAAGTTGAGTGTTTCCCGTACCATTGTGTACATGCCAATCGTGTAATTCCCAGTAACTTGAACGTGCCCTTTATCTTCCTCAATCTCTTTATTTGTGACAGTGTGGTACACGTACGCACATGTAGATTCAACCAGCGTCTTTGCCATTGCAACGGCATCACCGTAGTTTCAATGATTATACTTAGTGGTCATGTCAATAAACTTTTCTTGAATGCCTTTTGGCCACTCATTGAATTAACACCAATAATGACTTCATCTTTATAAGATACCTTTGGATTATATTTTTCATTCAAAGCTATAGATACTGTTTCAAAAATAATCGACTCTACGTCCTGCACTCATATAATTGAACATCTTTTCCTATACATAGTTGAGCAAACAAAAAAATTACATCCCAACGATTAAGACTCGTATCATCAGACCACTTATAAGAATTAGCTTTAAAGTAATCACAATCATGATCTTCGGCAGGAAAAAAATTAATATTACTTTTTGTTCTGCCAATATCACAGATAATAGAACTTCGTTTCCTCTCAAGTACATTAGCCATATCTTCTAGAGTCTTAAATTCTTCCTTACCACTACCAAATATCTTTTTAAATCTAGCTAAAAAGAAATCTGAATATGAGCTTTTTAATTTACAAGCTCTATCAAACCCATTACCTAGAACTATTAGTTGTTTCAATACGCCTCACCTTCAATCTAAAATCTTTATTTCTAATCGCAAAAAAATACTATCTCTGACTCATTTGCAATTTAGCAATAATACCATTAACCACATCATTAATAGTATCTAAATCAGTTATAAACCATTCTCGTGGATGAATAACCCTACCATTTGCCGCTTTAATATCTACATCCAGTCGATAACTAGCTAACGCATGATGAATCGCCGTTTCTAACGCCTCAGAGTTTAAATTTGAAACTTGAAATTCCTCACAGACCTTAACAGGGCCATAAAGATAGGTCGGTTCATTTTCAGCATTAGCAATTCGCTTCTTAACTGAGCCAGTTGTATACCCTACCTTATACAAAGCATGATCTTCTTGAACCCGTTGCACCTCAGGATTATCACTCTCCGATTTTAATACGTAAATGTAGCCCGTAACTTGACCGGGTTCCATTTCAAAATGATCATCGGGTTCAGTAACAATCTTCCCGTTACGCCCATACATTGATGCCGCTAAGCCATTTAATAATGGTGTATTCTCAGTACCATTCTCATAGATTACATGCAATCGCGCATCTGTCTTCCGTTGACTTTTGTTGTTAGTTAACTTTTTTTCACCAACCGCTTCAATATAAAGTAGCTGCCCCTTTAAGACATAAAAATGATGTAACAGAATTTCATAGTTCTTAAACGGACGTAACTGCCGCTTTCCAGAAGCCAGCTCTGCCTGAACTTTCTTGAATAAGGGTTCGTACTTATTAAAATCAGCCATCTGGTGCCGTTGTGACACTTTCTCCGGTTGATTTTCTTGTTCCCGCTTAATCTCATGAAACTTTTTAGTATCAAATAGCTTATTATTAACGGTCTGCTGATTATTATCAAATAAGACCGAATCATCCCCAAGAATATCATCAATAGAATTAAAATCCTGCTTTTCATCTTTGACGGTATCCTCTAAGGTCAGTGCTTGGCTCTCGGTATTTAATAAACCAAGTTCATCGTAGGGCTTGAGCAACTCAATCATATCTTCATGACTACGATAGCCTTTTAAACGATTCGCCATCCGTCGTTCAGCCATTCTTGACATATCCCGTGTCTTTTCCGGTTCTTTGCCACCATGCTGCTTAACCCACTCCTGAATTTCCTTAAAATGCTCTACGTCTGGATTAGAATTCACAGTCTTTGGTTTTGGCTTCGGTACTAACAATTCATTGGCTTCTGGATCATTGAAGACATCCTCAAGAGAATGGATAGTTTGATTATTCATTTTCTTGATTCCTCCTTGCCCGTAGATCGGACAGCTTAGCTAAAGCATAAGCCATCCGTACTTCTTCCTCATTATTAGAGTTATTGTCTGGTCGCTTTCCATGCTCAGCCACAAAGCGCTTAGCGTTCTTATACAACTGGACTAACTCTTCATCAGTAAATTCATACTTCTTAGCATCAATCGACCGCTCAATAATCCGCAACGTATAACTATCAATATTCTGTGACATAACATCATAAGCCCGTTGGAACGGATTAATTGACTCGATCAGGTTAATGTCTAATTGATCAACATTGATAAACTTATCGGCCATCCGTAAGAATTGATCGGTATTACCTTTGCTATCCTGGGTCGTTTCTACCTTAGCGTGACGAATCACCGTATCAGCTAAAGCATATTGACTAACCTGGTCAATCTCATCGTTATTCAGATCAGGATAGCGGGTCATCACGACCTTAGGAATCAATTCTTTATTCATAACTTCGGCACTAACATTGGCAGCTATTCCTTGTTTTACCGAAGAATCTTGCAAAATCGCCGCTTTCAGATCGGGCAAATCATTTTCAATGATGCTTTGAACCCGTTTGGTCGATGGTTCTTTCAATCCCTTAATAAGAATGTCAGTATCACCAGTCGGTCGCTCATGTTCATGTTGACGTCGTTTCAGATGAATTTCTGGTGCTAAAACTTGTTCCATTAATAATGATGCTGTAATTGCCTTCAAGATTTGATTGACTGCGTACTCAACATCCCCATCTTTAGCATCCGGCTGTTCGATCATATTTGTAAACCGAGCGTGGTTCTTATTAGCACTATCCCGGGTAACCCGGCCAATAATCTGAACAATTTCAGTTAAAGAATGACGGTAACCAATGGTCAAAGCCTGTTCAGCCCACGACCAGTCAAATCCTTCCTTAGCCATGTTGAGTGCCACAATAATATCTAAATCATCGGGGCCACTCAACTGACGTAAGTATTCGCCGACTTTTTCACGACCATCCTCATTTACTAAATCAGCAACTTTTAGCATTTTACCGGTGTGCTTATCCTTGATGAAGTAAATGCCTGTTTGTTCGTCTTGGTGGTCAATATCGCCAATCGTATCAAAAATCCGATCAACTTCATCATACTTATCTTTCGTTGATTCACTCGAATTAACACTTGGAATATGGATAATCGTCTTTTTTGAGGTATCCAACGCTTCATCCAAGGCATCAGTATAATGCCCTTGGTAGAACTTATAGTCAATTCCAAAGGACTTCAAATATTGGTAACCATCCAGCTGTTCGTAATAGGTATAGGTAACCTTATCAAACAGCTGCTCATCTTCTGGAGATAAGATTGGTTCTGAATCGCCACGGAAGTAGGAACCTGTCATTGCTAAAACATGGGCGGAGGAGTTGTGCATGATGTTACGTAAAGCATCCCCTAAGACAGAACTATCATTTGATGAAACGTGGTGAAACTCATCAATAGCGACCATCACATTGTCAAAGGCATGGTCATCGGCCACCTTTTGATAAGCAAAACGCAGGGTGGCATGAGTACAAACCAGAATCCGACCACTAGGATCTTTAAGAAAGTCCAGTAGCTTTTGCACTTTGCTTTCCTGGCCACCATTTAATGTTAGATCATATTGTGGATCAACTTGCCAGTCCTCATAGAAACCGAACTTCACTAAGTCCGTATTCTTAAATGAACGACCGATTGACCGTTCAGGGACAGCCACAATAACCTTTTTGACTCCTTGGTTAGCCAACTTATCTAATGCTACAAACATCAACGCACGGGATTTACCAGAAGCCGGTGGGGCCTTAACTAAAATGTATTTTGATTTTCGATGTTGATAAATACGGGCCTGCATTTCCCGCATTCCTAATTCATTGGTATTAGTACTTTTACCAGTTTGATGGTAATTAACCTCCACTACATTTTTATCTTGCATTTATTTTTCCTCGTTAACTTTCTTACTGTACATATCCAGCAATAATGCTAATCGTTCATTATCATCCTTAAATGGACGATCACGATAGGCGCGATCAACTACTCGGTCAAGTTCTTCATGAGCAGCCTTTAGCCGTGGATTCATTGGTTTGGGATTTTTATCAGCAAGTGGTGACCCATATAATTCAGCCAAGGTACCACCTTCTTCATCACGAATATCCAATATTTTCCAGACTAAATCTTCAATTTCATTTTTACGACGTGTTGACAATTCTGGAACTGGAAAGGTGTTGTAAACTAAGCTAGTTGAATACCTATACCGCGTTTCTAATTTTCCACCAACTGCGCGTAACCAAGTCATATGCATACGCGATTCAAGTAATCCAAATAACCATAATGGTGCGTCATAAATCGCAACCGCAGAGTCAGCTATAACAGTATCTTGACTAGTTAGTCCCATAGGGACATATGCTCTATTCTCTGAAGAGTGCCTAGGAATAACAATAGAATTAAACTTTCTCTGATCAGAGATTGCTTTTTCATATTCTCCTTTTTGAACAAAACTATAGGCTAAACTTGCGTATTTTCTGGTTGATTCTGCCTTACTTTTTTTTCTAAACTGTGCAACACTATACATTCTTTCCACAACTTCAGGTATCTTCTGTGCAATTTTTAGTTTCTCTTCTGAATCAATCCATAAACAGTATCTATTAGTTCCATCTATAAAGTCTTTTGAACCTAAAAATAAACGAATTATTTTCTGAGAGATTGGCCAGTTTTCTAATAATTGATCACGTTGACTTTGATCTAATAAAAGATAACCCCCATCTCTTGGCATACTTCCGAAAAAAGCCCCAGGTAATCCATTAATATTCTTATTCAAAGAATGTACTGTTTCTTTAAAGTCTCCTGAGGTTAAATATGGTGATATGGCACTAACTTTTTCTAATAATTGTCCGTTATACAAATAGTGAGCAGAAGAATCATCTCTATTTCTTATTCCAATTATTACAACTGTAACTCCAGCGTTATTTTTTGCACTATTCCCCCACTTGAAAGACTTATAGGCAAAATCTATTTCCACAGATTTGGATAAAACATCCCATAAGTATGAGACCTGTTCCCCTTGGGTTATAGAATTTGTAGAGACAAATGCATATTTAGAGTTTGTGTTTTTTATATATCGTGCACCCTTAATAAACCAGCCGGCAATATAATCTAGTTTCTTATACCCCTTAACAGAATTTAAGGCTACCTTTAAATCCTCTTTTTGCTCTTTGCTTTGTATCTTTGCTCCTAAATATGGTGGATTCCCAAATAGATAAACTTCATCATCTTTTTCATGGGGTAACACTTCATTCCAATCAATACGTAGTGCATTTCCACACACAATTGCACCGGCATGTTGCAATGGTAGCGTTGGACGAACAGCATCCGCAATTTCTTTATGCAACTGCTTGTTCATTTGGTGTTCGGCAATCCACAACGAGAGCCGAGTCACGTCACAGGCAAAGTCATCAATTTCAATTCCATAGAACTGTTCAAGAGTTACCGAAGGAACGTACATCGTCGCAATTCCCATATGGTTTAATTCCCTGATAATATCAATTTCTAATTGTCGCAGTTCCTTATAGGTAATAATCAAAAAGTTACCTGAGCCACAGGCAGGGTCCATAAACTTAATTTTGCCGATCCAATCATAAAGTTTGTTCAGTTTCTTTTCGTTCCCCTTGGCATCTTCAAAGGATTTTCTTAAATCATCCAAAAATAAAGGTTCAATAACCTTCATAATATTAGGAACAGAGGTGTAATGCATCCCAAGATGACTACGGCTATCTTCACTGGCAACCGCTTGAATCATTGACCCTAGAATATCAGGGTTAATTTGGTCCCATTCCAGCTTTTCACCGGCATCAATAATCAATTTTCGAGAATGTCTCGTAAACTTTAAGGATTCATGTGGGTCTTTAAAGAGGTCCCCATCAACATAAGGAAAGTCTGCCAGCCAACTTGGAGTATCTTCCGGGCGGTTGTCTTTTTCAATATCTAATACACTAAATAGCTGGTTAATAAAATGATCCAAGTCACTGCCGTCTTCTTTAGTTAATTCCTTTAGACGGTTAGTAAACAAATTCTTTGTAAAAATATCGGTATCTTCAGCAAATAGACAAAATAGGACTCGAATTAGGAAGAGATTTAAGCCATGCTGCGTAGCCTCAGGATTATCTTTAACCACCACGTCATATAATTTAGCGAATCTTTCAGCAGCTCGAATATCAGCGGGATTTTCTTTGTCAAAGTCGGCTTTTTCGATCCCGTTCCAAGCCAAGAAAAATTCAAATTTCTGCGGTAGACGCTGAAATTCAGCATCTAAAGTATCATTTGTTTTAGTGTCCTCGGCTAAGACATGCTCAAAGTCCGTTACCATGATGTAACGGGGCTTTGAACCAAGTTGGTTCACCTTTTCTTTGACATCTACAAAGCTTTGCATCAAATCGCTACTAACTTGCTTAAAGTACAAACGATTTTTTAGATAGACTTCACCTGGTTCTTTTGACAGGTTGTTAGTCCCTTTGTGCAGCTTTGTAATCGTTGCCTTTGGAAAATCGTATACACTAAGAAAATCATAGATAAATTGATTCCGATCTTTATGATCTATGATATCTGTGATGCAATCCTCAATTTCTGTTATTGCCATTTACTAAAAACCACCTATCTTTTGATTTCAAGAATGTCACTAATGTCACAGTTTAATGCGAGACAAATTTTTAGCAAAATGTCAGTCGTAACATTACCATTTCTACCCAGCTTAGCAATAGAAGCAACACTTATTCCACTAGCCTTTTGCAGCTCTTTTTTTCTTCATGCCGCGGTCGATCAGTAACTTCCACAACTTGTTATAACTGATTGAGCTCTCTTCCTTTTTTTCCATTAGTTTCCCCCTCTTTAAAAGAATATTTCTGGAACATTTGTCATAACTTCCTGCGTTTCTTTTTTTACATCTACGTCCTCTACAAATTGAATTTGACGTGAAAGTCTCCATTCACCAGAATTACCGGCAATTAGTACATTCTTATTTGCCTCAATATATTCTGAAGATTCTCTGGAATAACCATTCTGTGGTAGCATTCCACTCTTAGTTAACTCCTGGGTAACTTTCAAAAAATATTTACCTAATACAAAGGGAAGTCAACACTTTTTCGGGGCGGTATTGGTTAAAGCGACTGGCTTAGAGACCAAACCCAGATACTTCGTCAGATTAGCCACTAAATAATCAAATTCTTCATCAGTGATATAAGCACAATCGGTGCGGGGATAACTGAGCAGTTTGTCTTCGTATAAGCTTTGAATAGCCGCTAAGGTTTGGCTGGCGCTGGCGTGATAACGTTTATTCATGGCACTTTGGAGACTAGATAACGAGAATAGTTGGGGACTAGCTCGTTTTTTTGCCCTGCTTTTGGACGTCCTTGATTAAACCGGCCTGTGAGCCTTTCTGAACGTGTTTAGCCTGCATGAATGTTATTATCCCTGTTTCGTCTTTAAATCGCTGATAGGGGTCTAATTTTGCGACGAATTCTTGCTAATTAGCAAGAATTTCAACATTTAGTTCAAAATAGGGTTTCGGCTTAAAGGTTTTGTTTACCTGGTCTCTTTGATAGACCATACACAAGGCTGGCAGCTATACGTAACTAATCGAGCACGCTCTACGTACCAAATTTTTCCCAATATAAAATACATTATGGGCTACCATTCATACCAATTAACCAGTCGCTAATTTTGTGATTACAAGTGCATGCCCCCATCTTCATGCCGGTTTCGAGTTTGGTGTTGCCGTTGCTTTTTCGTCATTTCCCACTCAGTCTCCTTTAAACCTTGCGCCTGTTTTTGCCGTTCGTAATCTTCATCACGGGCATATAGGGCGGTCATGATTGCGTTACTAAAGGCCGTCTTTAAGTAGTAGCTTGGACTAACTGGCTTGTAATTTAGCGGTTGATAATGTCCAATATTTACTTTTCTATACTGGTCGTCCTTGGCTTGTTGCCCTTTTAACTGCTTTTGGATTTTCTCGATCTGACTGTTCTTAATCGTCGGATCGGCTTTGCATTCGCCAAAAAAGAGTTGTTTAGTGCCATCATGCTTTAAAACCCGTTGTAAGTGATGATTTTCTAACTGATCTGAGCTAAGCTGTCCCGATAAATAAGCTAGTCCTTGTTGATATTCTTGGGGACTGAACACCTGTGGTGGATTTGCTTGCCACTGTTCAATTGTTTCAGCCTGACATGGCTTTAAAACAGGATCATAGTACATCACGGCTGTATAGGCTTGTTCCTGTTTAATCATTGGTAATTCATTAAAATTGCCGTTAGGAAAGGCTCTTCTTAAAACTTCCTGGTATTGGGTTTGAATAACTTGCTTAACAGCCATGATTGTTCGCAAATCTTTGACTGCGCGAGTAATCTTTTGCTGCTCGGTTGGTGAATACTTTTCTAGTAGACCTTGATCAACGTGTTCTAGACTTTCTAAGCTATCATCATGAATCATCAGCGTATATTTAAGCTCGATTTTGACTTCCTTTTCTTGTTGCATTAATAACTGCCAGCTGGTATATGGCCGCTTGGTAAAGGTCAATAATTGTCGGGTCAATAAATCATCACGAATGTTCATTAAACGTTCGTTTAATTCACTACCCTTGAAAACTGTTTGTTCGCTATCGGTTTCCTTAATTAATTCTCGTCTTTCAGCTTGCGTGGTCTGTTCAAAATCAAGCTCTGGATAAAGCTTTTTCGTCGTGCGATCGACTACTTTATTTAAGAGTTCATCTGCTTTTTTGAGTGAGCTTTCTTGTTGGTTAATTGTCAATAATTGTTTAGTCACATC
>NZ_RHNT01000058.1 GCF_003946325.1 Companilactobacillus furfuricola
AACAAAAAATGGACGAAAACCAAAAATCGGTTTTCGTCCATTTTTTATTGTACAGAGAACACTTATGTCACATTCTCATTAAATTTCACTTTAATTATTTGTCAATGATTTCTTTTTAGTCAACCAAGTAGCGATACTGCCAATGGCCAGGGTTAAAGGTAAGTACAAGATCACGTGATATCGACCTTGTACTTCAAAGATCATTGATCCCAAAATAAAGCCGTTGATCATCAACGATAAATAAAAAATATTATTAGTTGATATTAATGGATTGGCGGTTTTTCTTTCAAAAATGAAAATAAATGCCATTGCGATACTGGTAAGGATCAACATGAATTCAAAAAAGATCGTGGAAAATGTTTCAAAAGGATATCGGATATCCGAATATTGAGTTATAAATTTATTTTTGGAATACGTATTGTTGTAAACCCAACCATAGCCGTAGCTTTCATCAGCAAAGTTGGCGTATTTACGTTTCAAAAAGTTAAGCCAGCCAGGACCATTTTTAATTTCTTGCAAATTACTTTTAATGTGAGCATCCATTTGGCGACTCGCCAATTGATTGATCTGATTAGTTGATTTACCAGATTTTTCATCCTTAGTTAATTGATCATACAGCCGATAATTGTACATTCCATTGGTTTTTACAGAAGTGCCGGTTGCTAGACTGTAACGGGTATTGATCGAACTATTTTGGATAGGTAACTGGTAAATGTGGCTATAGATCGTCGTTGAAAAACTAGCAAATAGCATAAATAGAAAGATCAATCCTAAAAAGTAAGCACTACGTGTCAATTTGAAACCGAGTGAAAGTTTGTATGGATAACGAACGAAGATCAAATAGATGATACCCATGACGATCCAAATGCCGATTGTTGGCCGGATCATATAGGCGATGATGGCTAAAAGTGCCATGTTTCTAAAGCTTGCTACCCACTGATCTAAGGTGCTATCTTCTTTGCGATTCATGAAGGTATCAAAGGAGATCATCAACGCTAAAACGACCGTTAAGAAGATCGGCTCGGCTCCATTTAAAATTGAATAAAGATAATAAGCCGGTATCAATGAGAAGATCAATGACGCCATCATGCCAGCTTGTCTATTAAAGTACCTTTTGCCCAATATGTAAATAAAAATACTGTCAAAAAAGGTCAGGAAGATATTAAATAGCTGAGCAGTTGCGTAATTGGTTCCAATCAAAGAATAGGGGATCGAGAACATAATTGCGATATTCAACACATGGGGGAAAAATAAGTTAGTTCCGACCATTTTTTTTGTCCAAAATCCACCTGAAGCGTGTTGGAAAGCAAAGTAATGGTAATTAAAGAAATCAGTTGTTGGGTGAATAGCATAAAACATCACAAATATTAATTTGAAAACTGATAGTAATAGCAAGATCGCAATGAAGAGAAAGAGCGTTTTATCTTTGAGCCATTTGGAAAGCTCGTATATTACTGCAAAAAGCAGAGCACATATTAAGATGAACGATAAAGTCATCCACGGATTCAAAGCCAGATATTGATTGCTGTTCCAGGTGGCGATCGCCATTAGTAAAACTAGTATTACCGCAACACTTACGCTAATACTTTGGCAAATAAACTTTAGGACTTGGATCGTAGTTGGACTTTTTTCTTTGGTACCTGGTTGATTTGTAAATTTATCGTGGCGTCCTTGAGATCCTAGTAAGTCGTGGATCGATTTCTTTAGAGGGAATCCAGGGCTGACTAGGTTATTTCTCCTAGTATGGCCGATGAATCGGTAATGCTTTGGTTGCTGAATACTATGTTTAAAACTTGTCTTAGAACGATTCATAAAGTCCCTCCTAATTAATTCGTGGCATGCGCTGTTTGAGCGTGAGCGGTTTTATCCCACTTTACATGTCCGGTTACTAAATATGAGAAAGCAAAGTAAGGGATGTAGGACAAAATAAAGTTATAAACAATACATTGCCATGACAAGAAGATGCAAGTAAAGACTGAGCGCTGGTGGTCATTTTGATGGTATTCGAGGCCGATCAATGACCAAACGAACAAGGTAAACATCAAGACGATAATAAAGACCATAACGACAGGTAATAGTTTTTGCTTAAAAATGTTATTAAACTGCATGAATGCAGATACACTGTTGGCAACGTTTAAGATCATACTGACAAAAGGCATCGTCAAAAATAGCAACATATCGGTCTTGACGATATTTTTTACTAGTGGTGATAAAAAGAGCTGTTTGGAATACTTGACCCAGCATTGCATCGAACCTTCGCACCAGCGGATCCGTTGCTTCCAAAGAGGAACTAATTTTTGAACAGCTTCTTGATAGACAATCGCTTGTGGCAAGAAAATCGTTTTAAATCCTTGAAGCAGTCCACGGATAGTAAATTCAAAATCTTTCAACAATGAGTTACCCCACTTAACGGATTCAGCCATTTTCAAAGTCGTGAATTGACCGTTGCCAGAAGCAATCGCTTGCCCGATCGTGTTTCGACATTCTTGCATGAAAGAATTTGCACCGAGAAATTCCACATCTTGCATTTTTGAGAGCCAATTATGAGAAGTTGAATTCATTGATACTGCAGTCTGAACCATACCCACGGGATTGTTTTCGAAAGTTCCGATGACCATTTTGATATGATCAGCGGAAATGAAGCCATCAGCATCGACGATCCCAATGATCGTATGAGTAGTGTCAAACTTTGTCGGGAGATTTTGAATAAAGTTCAAGCCGTAATTCAAAGCGCCGCCTTTACCAGTTCGAGCATTGGGTAAAACGCGGTTAAGAACGTAAATATTAGTGTGAGGGCTGGCTAATGTGTGCTGCATTTTCATTAAACGAGCCAGCGTATGATCATCAGAACCATCATTGATCAAAACAATGTTAGTTTTGATAGATCGGTGTAACTTGTTTAATTCCAAAGTCATGTTTTTTACGTAAGAATTGATAGTATTCTCTTCAACAGATTGAAAGTACTTTATACTAAACACCGTGAAAGGGGATTCACAAAAATATTTTCAGGGGGGAGAAATATCATGGAAACTCAAGTTTCGAATAATCGTAATAAGCAGCAAATAGTTTTTGCTGTAATGTTCTTTGTAATTTTGATCGCTGGTATTTTTTATGTAAAATGGTGGCCGTATTACGGGAAAGCAATCACAGCCGCTTCAACTCATTCAGTAGGTGATTCAATAATCGCTGGTGTTGGTGCGAAATCTGCGGGGGTATCGCTTCAGACTGGTTATACATTTACGATCACTTACTTTTTGTCGGTTTGGAAAGCTTTAGCTGCAGCCATCATTGTTGGTTCATTAGTTCAAGTATTGATCCCAGTTCGTTGGGTCCGTCGTTATTTGGGAGGAACCAAATTGAGAAATACTATGATCGGAACGTTGATGGGCGTACCGACAATGATGTGTACTTGTTGTTCAGCACCAGTAACCATTGGCCTTTCTAAATCAAAGGCATCAGTCAACAGCATCATGGCTTTCTTCTTAGCTAATCCATTGTTAAATCCAGCTACCTTGATTTTTATGGGATTAGTTTTAGGATGGAAATTTACCTTCTTTAGATTGATCTTTGGTATCGCCATGGTCATTGTCATCGCCACGTTGGTCGGTAAATTGGCTGGCCAAAAGAAAGTTGCAGTTCCAGATGGCGTTGACTTTGATCCAACCGAAGAAGATCCAGAAAGTTTGCTCAAGCGCTGGTGGAAAGCTTTTTATACTTTGATCATCGATAGTATTCCTGCATACGTTGTAATTGTCTTTTTATTAGGGACATTTGAAGGAGTATTATTCCCTGCTATTCAAGGGGGATTGAGTAGTGGAGCATTAGCAATCTTACTATTCGCATTGGTTGGTACGATCTTCGTGATCCCAACAGCCGGCGAAATTCCCATTATCCAAGCATTGATGGCATTAGGTTTAACAGGTGGTCCAACAGCAGCCTTATTAATGACCTTGCCGGCTGTAAGTATTGTTTCACTAGCCTTGTTGAAACCGGTACTCAGCTGGAAGAGTTTAGGAGTAACAGCAGCATTAGTATTTGCCTTTGGTCTCTTGGCCGGAGTTGTGGGTGCATTTGTGCTATAAAATCACTTTAAATATGAATGTATTAAAAAATGTATTGAACTATCGGCAATAGTTGAAATTACGCTGAAAATTAGCGTAGTTGGGGGAATTGATCGGTTAATTCAAAGATGATTAGTCAGAGAATATAGATCCAAGTTTCAGCTGATCAAGATATTGATCCATTTTGCATAGTTGCTGGTGGTAATAAGTAAAACATTAAATACATCTGCAAGAGGTTCGTTAGAGTAAAAAATACCGGCATCTATTCAACTAGATATCGGCATTTTTTTTCAGCTCTATATTTTTTTCTCTATCATTAAGTAACTGTCTTAGTTCCTTTATATCGTCCATTGTTGCCCGGTTATTGATGAAACTTTTTGCACTGGAACGGGAACGCAAGTATCTCATTCGTTCTTTATTGTTATCGTTCCATTTTTCATTAGCTTTTTTCTTTGCATCAGTGAGTTTATCTGTCATTTTTAACCTCGTTAATGTTTGATCCACGTTAGTTTATTTGGAACAGCGCTGGGGATAATAAAATATCTGATATACGATTTTTAATATTGTTGATACCCTTCAATTGCTATATTTTTGAATTTCATTTAAAAACTATTTGGTTGAAACACTAAAGAATGCAGAAAAATATTGAAGGTACAAAAAAACTGTCATATCAGTGCTTTTACACAATATGACAGCTCTTGAAAACTCAACTATCACCCGTATGGGAATGTTAAGGGGACTGTATATACTGATATTACGGTATTTCTAATCAGCTTGTGTGACATTTGTGTGACGTTATCCATTACCCCAAATTTTCCGTTAATACATTAAGTGCTTTTTCTTCTTGTTGTAATTTTGCTTTTTGAAGTAAGTGAGAATAGGTGTTAAGCGTGATTGCTATATTCTTGTGTCCTAATCTTTGTGATACATAAGACACATCAACACCGTGTGAAATCAAAATTGAAGCATGTGTGTGCCTTAATCCATGAAAAGTAATGATATTGTCAGCATTAACATCAGGACTGCTTAGCTTGCCTCTAAGAGCTTTATTAGCTGCGTTATCTGAAATTATTTTGTGATTACTATTTAGAAATACTAAATTACGCTCATCTCGATATCCTTGTTTAATGAAAAGCTCCTGCTGTTGTTTTTTTAATTTTTTAAGTATAGAAATCAATTCTGTGGATATTTTAATTTCTCGCTCTGAGGTTTCTGTTTTTGTTTTTTTAAATGTTTGAGTTTGATCGTAGTTGAAGCCATGCTCAATGAATACCGTTTGCTTACGAAAGTGAACATTGTCCCAGGTCAATCCAGATACTTCACCAATACGACAACCAGTTAGCAGCGCAAATATGATTTCGTAATTGACAATTGCATGCATGTTTAAATTTTTCATGCAATTTTCTTTTAATCGTTTGGCTTCATCTTCGTTGATGTATTTTGCATCAGGTTTTTTACTTTTAATCTGTGAACTTATACTAACATTGTACGTGAAGTCACTGTATATTATTCGCTCTTCTACGGCGTCCTTTACCATTGCACGAATTCTACTATTAAGTTTTGATACGCTTTCACGAACATGATCCTTTCCATACTCGTTAAGCATGGTTTGATAATTCATTTTTGAAATATCTTTTAGTTTTGTTTCATGAAATGTCTTATTGATTAATTTAGGTATTTGACTATAAATATAATAACTGTGGGGTGTTATATGATCTTTCTTGTAGATCTTGATCCAGTGCCAAGCATAATCGGAAAAAGTAACATTTTCTTTTGATGTTATACCAGATTGTAACCCTTTAAGTTCAATTTCCTCGCCTGCTTTTTGGGCTTCTTTTTTTGTACCGAATCCACTTTTTGATGTTGAATGCTTTTTACCATTCTCATCCCGATACCAAACCCGATAAGACCATTTTGCTTTTCGTTTATATAGTTGCATAATCACACCTCCTAATTTTGGTAAAAATAAATAAGCCTACTTGAGACTTAATTTATTTTTGTTGAAATTACTGGATTTGACCCTTCCAGGTCAAGTCATTAAATTTGATTGTTACTTCATTTCCTGAGTGTTTTAGCCCGACGCCGATTCTTAAATTAACATTTTGTCCTTCTGAAAGAGTGTCCGGAACACCATTATCTCTGTTGGATGATTGAGTACCAATTGTTCCGTTGGAATCTGCAACAGATAGTTCTGATCCATCAAAATCATCCAGTGGAATGTCTCCCTTAACAGAACTAACAGTATAATTAACAATGACATATTGCTGCATACCTGAATAGTTGCTTGAAACATCAACTACCATATCATTTGATGGATCAACCCTTTGCACTGAATTAACCGTAATTGTGGCAACCATATTACTGTTTCCAACCATATCACCTTTACCAAAAGCCATTGACTTAGAACTTGAAGAAGAAATGTTGGAACTACTATCATTATTTGATTCACTATTGACTGTTTCATGAGGATTTATTGTAAACCCTTTAGATTCCTTTTCGCCATCTCTATAGACGGTAATTTTATATTTTCCGGCTCTAACCATTTCAAGGGTCTCCCATTTTTGGCCTGTCGCTGTGTCTGTATAAACTTTTTCACCATCTGAATCGAAAACAGTAAATTTATTTCCTTTATTAGTCTGAAATTTAAAAGTTGCATGTGACTTCTTGTTCATCGTTACAGTATCTTTATCCACATCTAAAAAAAGATGTTCTTGTGGCTTGAACATAAAATAAAGTAAAACTATAACTATTGCAGCCAATAGCCAAATCCACCATTTTTTGTAAAACGCTTTTTTAACTTTCTTATCCTTCATAATATTTCCCCCATAAATATATATTTGTTTTAATCATAATAATTTAGAATCTCTTTTTCAACCATATCCTCTAAATAATGGGGCATATCAAGATCATTCATGAATTTAGTTATATTTACTTGTTCTTTATCTTTTTCTTCTAAATAAAGAGGTAACAATAATCTTATGGCTGTTCTATTTGCATTTCCTTCGATACCTGACTTAGAAGGAGAAAAGTAGAGGCACACATTAGTCTTGTCTTTATTGATAAGATGGCCTAACTCATGTGCTAGTTGAAATGAAAGCTGTTCAGGTTTATACCAATTTTCATTAATAACAATTGTATTAGTAAAAGGATTAGCTGCTGAGGGCGTATGAGATGTAAATTTATCATCTAAGATTACAGAGAAGCCCTTATCGTATGCAATTGCCATTAGTTTCCTAGTTACACTATTTATCATTTCTTCCACCTCGCAGCAAGCGTTTCATTAATTCAATATCTTCAGGAGGAATAGGTCTCCCTTCGAATGTCATAATCACATCATCATCTAAGTCTACTTCGGTAGGCTTATTTTTTTTGCTTGGTTCTGGGTCGTCAGTTTTACCAAGGAGGTAATCTACTGAGACGTGGAGAACATCGGCAACAGTATTTACTTTATCGATAGAAGGTTTCTTTGATTTCCAACTATATATAACATTTTGTTTAAATCCAGCTTTGTCATTTAATTGTGCCAAGCTTAATCCACGTTTTTTTGAAATTTCTTTTATTCGATCAAACATTGCCATATAAGCATTCTCTCCTAATATGACAAATTAATTTAAACTATAGTTACAATATATGTTGACTATTTTAAACTATAGTTATATTATTAATTCATCAAGTAATTAAGCAACAAAAAAACAGAGGCTATCAACTAATAACTTTGGCGAGTGTGTAGGAGATTCCTTGTTTATTGCTTATTTGTTATGCCTACATATTAAACTATAGTTTAAGATTAGTCAACAACTTGATGAACGAATTAAACAATAGAGGAGGTGAGATAAATGCATGAATATTTTCCAGTACACCATCGAAGTGACTCTAGAGAGGTACTTTTGAGTATTGGTAATAAGCCAAAAAGTATTGTTGATGCTTTTAGCGAAGTAACCGAAAAATTATTAAATACAGATTTAAGTTATTCGGAAATGAACGATGTCCTATATTATGCAAACGACTATTTATACAAAAGATCAATGGAATTAAAAAATCCCTTGTCAACTAAGACAAAGGATTGAAAATTTTATCCGAAGCGGGATTTTAAATCAGACAGTGAAGACAAAGATTTAGAGGAGGTGAAAGATATGAAAATACAAGATGCAATTATTGAAGCTAAAGACAAGCAAAAAGGCATCTCACGAAAAAAGTGGATGCCTGGACCGCAAATGATAATGGTTCCCACTAATACTTCTGCCTGTTTTATTATCGTGCCTAAAGACAATATGAAACAGCTAGGTAAGAGATGGAACCCAACAGCCGAAGATATTTTAGCTGACGATTGGATTATTATATAACACTCCCAATTTTTACTATTGCATTTAAAACTTTAGCAGCATTTCTGGAAAACCTATTTTCCATAATATTGATTGCAAGATTTGTAAGGCTTGAAATATAAACTAAATCATCAGCTACTGTGATATCTAAAAGCTTTTGATCACTTAATTCGTGACAGTAGGAGTCAATGTTACTTATAGATTCATCCTTAATAATGTTTTTATGAATATCATCTGAACCTCCAAATTGCTTTGCAAGTTCTCTGTCAGCAAAGGAATCTATTTTGTCTAAGTAATTTTTATAAAGTTTCAGCAAAGTAATTTTGGCACCTTTAGTTAAATAATCGTAATTATCCATTATTTTCACCTCGAATATATATGAATTAATCAAATTATAACAATAGAAAGGAGCTGATTACATGCCAGAACAACAATTCGCAAAAGTAGCGCATGACGTTGAACGATCAATCAAGGTCGCATTGCTTGATCGAGATATGACTCAAAAAGAATTGGCTGAATTGATTCATGCTAATCCACAACAATTGAATAGAGCTATTAAAGGCGACATGACACCTAAGTCACGTGAACTACGCGAACAAGTAGCACGAGTTTTAAATCTATAAAAAAAGAAGGTAAGAAATAATGAATCAATTAATACCAACAAGTACAGATGAACAAGGAAACATTTTAGTAAGTGGAAGAGATTTACATGAATTTTTAAATATTGAAACACCATATGCAAAATGGTTTAGTCGGATGATTGAATATGGATTTAATGAAAATATTGATTATTCAGTTTTAGACAAAATTGTCCAAAACCCCTCTGGAGGTAGACCACAAACAGATCATGCAATGACATTGGATATGGCGAAGGAAATTTCTATGATTCAACGAAACGATAAAGGTAAACAAGCACGTCAATATTTTATTGAAGTCGAAAAGGAATATAAGCAAAATCAAATCGATGTTAATGAACTAAGCCCAGAACTAAAAATGTTCAATCAAATTTTCAAAACGGTGGCAGCTAATGAATTAGAAAATAAGAAACTTAATCATAAAGTTGATAATATCGCTGAAATTGTTTCATTGAACACAACTGACTGGCGTAAAACTTCTCAATCAATTATTAGAAAGATTGCTTTAGCTCAAGGTGGTTACGGAGCTTACAAAGAAGTTGGTAGTGATGCTTACGCTGAAACTGATAGACGTGCCGGAGCTAATTTGAAGATTCGACTTACAAATTTGAAGAAAAATCGACTGGCAAATGGGATGTCAAGAAGCAAAGTAGATAAGACTAATAAGCTGGATGTAATTGATGGTGACAAGCGACTTAAAGAAATCTATATGGCTGTAGTTAAAGATTTTGCTATTAAAAATAAAGTTTGGGAGAACGAATACTAATGACTAATATTTTTTATCCACCTTTAGTGGAAGATGCTTACAAGTTTACAAGAAAACAAGGATTTAATTTAAGTAAAGCAGAGTTATATAAAAAACTTATTGAAGCTAACTTCATTGATGAACACGGTAATGCAACACAATGGGCTATTGATCAAGGGTTTGTTGAAGGAGGTCTAGCCAATGCCACAAACTATTAAGGCTGAAATTGTGATTGAAGTACCAGATGATCATGTCATTATTTCAACTGCAGAATTTAATGAATACCAATCGTTAAAAGATGATGGGCGTTGGTGGACTTCTAAAGACATTGAACAACGATACAACCACAAAATGGATTGGTTCAAACAAAAAATCTTGTATGTTCCCAAGTTTAAAAAGATTTTAGATTCCAAAAATGGTGGTTTCGTTCACTATTCCGATTTAGATGATGGACGTTATTGGAGCTTTGAGCCGAAACGATTCAAGAAATTTATGAAAGATAATTTTGCTGAAATTAATTCTTAAGGAGCAAAGTTTTATGAGAAGCATATCAATACCAGCAATTATATGGTTGCCAGCATTAGTGTGGGCAATTACATACTTACTAACTAAATATCACGGAGTCAGAAATTTCATAAAAGAGTGCTTTGACTTCGACTTGTAGGAGGACTAAATGAGAAAAATAAAAAAAGCTAACTCATGCGGAGATGAGCTAACTTTAAAAAACGTAAGGTTCAAAGGTTCAATTATTTCTGGTCAAACATCGATTCCTTTAAACCATAATGTTCTGCAACTTGTTTACAAGAATCTAAGTAAAATTCTTCATGCAATGAAGCTTTGAAATTATCTAAAAGTAAAGAAGGTATTAATGATGATTAAAGTATCACTAGATTTTTTATTCGTAGTATTCATGACCACAATGCTATCAAGTGTTTTGATTACTAGATATGTGATGATTCACGCACGTAGCAAAGCTAAAAAATTCATGAACGGGTGGTTTGAATGATGGATGAGATCAAAGAGTTAAAGAAAAAGATTAGACATCTAGAAATGATGTTGGCACTAAGTCCAGAGATTCTTGAATGTGGAAAGTATCGAGACTGGGAACTAGTAAAGAAGTACGGTGAACCAGTTAGCATGCCTGATAACTATGAAGTTATTTTGCTAAAAAAATAAACACCCGGAGGTGTCTTATGAATAAAAATTTATATTTAGATAGTGAAGAAAATATAGTCTGTAAAGACGGAGATATTGCAAAAATTATTTTTAATAAGAATCAAGTTGATGCATTAAAGATTGTTGTCGAGGAAATTATATCTAACAGACAACTCTAACGGAGGTGTTAATTATGGAAAAAATAGCTGATTGGTTTGATAAAAACGAAAGATTATTAAATATCCTATCCATGGTCTTGCAGGCAAGTTCCGTTCTGTGTTTTCTTTTAATAATTATTATTCAATATACGGTTCACTAACTAGACCAGAGAGAGGTGATGGTGATGAACAACAGGATTAAAGAACTAAGAAGAGAACAATCTATAAATCAGAAACAATTAGCTGAATATTTTCATGTCAGTCCTTCCACAATTCATGGCTGGGAGCGTGGAGATGTACCAATGTTGATTGACGACTTCCACACGCTTGCACAGATTTTTAAAGTATCAATGGAATATTTAGGAGGTTATACAGATGAAAAAATAAAAAGACTCCTTAATTAAAAGGAGCCACAAGTTGAGGTAACAAATGATCTGACAAACTGGATAGCTACAGGAGGCGACCCATTTGTATTCTGCTTTTTTAAAAGGTAGTTAATTCTAACAAATAAATTTCGCTCATCAGATCACAAGTTAACAGTACTCTCTATTTACTAAAAAGTATATGAAAAGAACTTATTAATAATTATTAGGAGGTGAACGTAATGGATGTGATAACTGACGCATATTATGCAAGGTATCAGTGGGAAATGTTCAGAGATCGAATAGCACACCACGAAAATCTGTATTCAAACATTATGCATGATTACTGGATAGTAGTCAGACAGAAGCATGAAGCTGAAGCTAGGCTTTCAGAATACAAAAAAACTCTTAACCACTGCAATAGCTAAGAGTTCCGAACAGAATAAAATAAATTTACATTCAAATTATAACACGGAGGAACGTTAATTATGAACAAAGAAAAATTAGTTTTAGAAAAACAACCAAAGGCACAAGAAAATTATTCAAAGCCCGTATTCATTGACAGTGATCTTTACAAAAAAATTGTCGAGTTGAAAGCAGAAACTGGTTTACCTATTCGCCAAATTGTTAATCGCTTCGTTGAATATTCAATTGAACACGTTGAAATCAAGGAGAAAAAATAATGGCCACATTATATGAATTAACTGGTAATTACTTGAAATTACTAGAATATGCAGAAGACACTGATCCAACTTTATATCACGACACCATGGACTCAATTGGTGATGATATTGAAGTAAAAGCTACCAATTATGCAAAGGTTATCAAGAATATGGATCAAAGAATTTCTGAGATAAAAGGAGAAATTCAACCGTTCGTTGATGAAACCAAAAGATTAAAAGCAAAAATTCAAACTATTGAAAATAGTCAAAAACGGTTAAAGGCAAACCTTCAAGAATCAATGGAATTAATTGGAAAACAAAAAATTAAAAATGATTTATTCACTATCAATATTCAAGGTAATAAGCCATCACTCAGTATTCCTGATGAGTCGAAGATACCTGCTTACTTAAATAAAACGACTGTTACCCCAGACACAGACCGTATCAAAGAAATGCTCAAGGAAGGAAAAGACGTTCCAGGCGCTGAGCTAGTTCGCACGGAATCGTTAAGGATTAGATAAAGATTGTACAAATTGAGAGATTACCAGTTAGAAGAACTAAACAAGATTTATTCTTCGTTTGATAAAGGCAACCGTTCAATCATTGTACAGTCTCCTCCCTAGAACTGGAAAAACGGTTTTGATGGCTGAAATCGCCCGCCGTGCAACAGACAAGGGCAACCGTATTTTGTTTGTTGTCCACCGTAAAGAGATCGTTGACCAAGTAATTTCGACATTCAAACAACAAGGTGTTGATATGTCACTGGCAAAAATTGGAATGGTACAAACCATAACAAGACATGTGGACACATTAGAACCACCATCAATAATTTTTGTTGATGAGGCGCACCATGTGCTTGCTAAGAGCTATAGACGAATACTTGATAACTTTCCTAAGGCTTTGAAATTGTTATTCACAGCAACACCATATCGCTTAAACGGCGAAGGATTTGAAGAAGTAGCAGACGATTTGATACTAGGAAACTCAATAAAACAATTAATCAAGGATGGATTTCTAGCACCAGTCGATTACTACGCACCAAAACAGTTGGATGTTGATCAATTGAAAGTAAAGCGCAACGGTGAATTCGACGAGAAATCAATTGAGCAGGCGTTCAAGCCTAAGGTGTATGGCAACGCTGTGAAGACATTCCAGAAACTAGCAGGGGACAAGCAGGCTATCGCATATGCATACAACGTGGCTAGCGCTGAACGATTGGCAAGTGAATTAAATGGCAATGGCATTACTGCTAAGGCTGTCAGTGGTAAAACACCAAAGGACGAGCGGAACCAGATAATTCAAGATTATCGAAACGGAAAGATACAGGTTGTAACCAATGCTGAACTTTTCACGGAAGGCTTAGATCTGCCGAATGTAGATGTAGTAATTATGCTACGTCCTACGCAGTCACTATCGTTGTACCTGCAATTCGCTATGCGGTGTATGAACCCACGTGAAGGCAAGACGGCAATCATCATTGATCACGTTGGAAATGTAAACCGATTTGGTTTACCAACAGAGCCACGTGACTGGAAATTGACGGGTTCAAAGAAATCCGGTTCAACTGGCGGTCGTACTGATGTTAAATCAGTGACGGTTTGCCCGAAGTGTTTCATGACGTTTTATAGAACAAAAGATGTGTGTCCCTTCTGTGGCGCAGAGCTTACCGAAGAAAAGGAACTTGAAGTAGTAGAAGATGCCAAACTTGAAAAGGTAAAAGAGGAACGGCTACGTAAAGCTAAATTGATCATGAATGATAGTTTGACTAGAAATATAGCTGATAAGAAGCCTAAAGATTTAACTAGTTATGAAGAAATTAAAGCATATGCACGATTTCACGGGTACAAGAATGGATGGATATTTTATCAAGCTAAGAACAGGGGATGGGTAAAATAGGAGCTTTATTAGATTTAACCGGACGGAGATTCGGAAGATTAGAAGTAATTGGATTTGATCACAGAATTCATAAGCCTTATGGAACGTGGATATATTGGAAATGCAAGTGTGATTGTGGGAATACAAAAGTAGTTAGAAAAGACCACTTAATTTCTGGTGCTACAAAATCATGTGGATGTTTTGAAAAGGAAAATTTGAATAAATTAGCTTTTAAATCAACGCACGAACAATCACATACAAAGCTCTACTACGTTTGGAATTCGATGAAGCAACGGTGTAATAATCCCAAAGTAAAAGGTTATAAAAATTGGGGTGGTAGAGGAATATCGGTATGTGATGAGTGGAAAGATTCATTCTATTCTTTCTATTTATGGGCTACTAATAACGGATATAACCATGGACTAACAATCGACAGAATAGATGTAGATGGGAATTATGAACCGTCAAATTGCCGGTGGGTCACTATGAAAGTACAAGCAAACAATAAAAGAAATAGTAAACACGAGGAGGAAGTTAAATGACTATACTACCAAAAAACGAACCACACCAACCACACAACACGCCCAGAAACTTCTTTATCTGGGGTGCCACTATGAGTGGAAAAAGCTATTTAGCTTCATACTTTCCAGATTCTATCGTATTTAGTACTGACGGTAATGAAAAAAATTCTGGTACTCGACCTACCATTGCATTACAAAACAAAGTTAATGCACAAGGCAAAATTACAGAATCAGTTATCGATATTTTAGATAAGTATATTTTAGCTTTGCGGACGGAACAGCATTCATTCAAGACAGTGGTCATTGATGTTATTGAAGATGTGACTGTATTGATTGAGCAAGCAATATGCATGGAAAACAACGTTAAATCATTGTCTGATATTCCATATGGAAAAGGTTATTCAATGTTTAACTCAATGCTTCAAGAATTGGTTATCGATCTAAAGGCATTAAAAATGAACGTTGTTTATATCAGTCGTGAGGTTACTAAAACAGATTCAAATGATAATCCAGTACCTGCACCAGCATTAAAAGAAAAGTACTACAACGTTGTAAATGGTAACTGTGATTTAGTTATCAGAACTCAACATTTGGGAAGTCGATACGTTCAAACAGTTACAGACATCAGAAGAAAGTACAAAGAATCAGAAATCGAAGACCCGATTATTTTAAAGATTTTAAGTGTAATACCTGGCGCCTTGGTTAAAGACACACAGTCGAAAACACCTACGGCAAGACTGACACGAACAACTAACAAGGATGGTAAATAAACATGAGTTTAAGAGATAGAAAAAACGCATTGGAAGCACAAGGATTT
>NZ_RHNT01000059.1 GCF_003946325.1 Companilactobacillus furfuricola
AACAAAAAATGGACGAAAACCAAAAATCGGTTTTCGTCCATTTTTTATTGTACAGAGAACACTTATGTCACATTCTCTTTTAATCAGACATTCTTTTAAACATTTTTTACTAGACAGCCAAAAACAAAATTGTTATTACTTGCCATTAGCAGATTGAGAAGCTGATGAATTATCTCCAGTTGTTGCTGCTGCAGCAGCATTTAATGTCCAAGTAATTTTTGATTTCCATTCATTAATCGCATTGTCAGATTTTGATCCTTTTGGAACATATAAAGAAGCCGCATTTTGACCTTCAAAAATCATCTTGTATGTACCCATAAGTTTATCTTCAGGCTTTGCCGTTAAGATCTCAGCTGACTTTCCACCAGCAAGTAATGATACTTGACTTGTATGGAGGTTACCAGGAATTGAACCATCAGATGCCAATTTTACAGCTTGTGGTTTTAAATTCATCTTAAATTGTTCTGATCCATTTGCAGCAAATGGAGTACCATTCTTATCAACAAAATCTCCAAGTTGTGCACTCAAAGTAAAACCTTTGTTAGGTGAACCTGGTTCCTTTGAGTCTGCAGTACGTGACTCAGTAATTTGAAGTAAGCCATCTTGATTACCGTCATCTTGAATGGCACTTTGTCCATTCAACAACTCTGCAGTATTGCCCTCAATTGCACGGCCAAAACTAAAGTCAGGGACAGCATCAAGAGATAAAAATCCTGAAATAACTTGAACATTAGCATCAGACTCGGCTGTTGCAGAATTTTCAGGTGTTGCAAAAGCTGCTTCTCCCTTGTTCATATTAGCTGTTGTTGTTTGACCTGCAGGATTAACTGTAAACGTACCTGCATCAGGATTTGTTGAAACTCCTGATTTTGCAGCTTGTGCTGTTGTTGGTGCCAATGCACCCAATGTAATTCCGGCCAAAGCCATAGAACTAACCAAAATATTTCTTGAAATCTTCATGTTAAAATTCCTCCCTAGAATTTTTTCTTTAACACGTTACGAATGTTAGCAGAATTTTTTCAAATTTTAAAGCATAAAATTTAAATATTATTTTATAATTTTGAACTAAATCTGATATTAAAATACTTTTATTCTGTTTTTATTCCAAAATAGCATTAAGATTGACCCAATAATTGCATATCCAATTATTGAGAGATGATCTTTCGTCTCTCCGGTTTGTGGAAAAGTACTCTTACCGTAATCATCCACGATCACTGAAGGTACTCCTTCACTCCCATTACCTGTCGTATGATTGACAGCCTCAAGTCCTCCTTGAGCATTATTCCCTACGTCAGACGATCCATTGTTATTACCGCCACTGTTTCCATGACCAGTTCCTGGACGTCCTGGGTTTCCCGTGCCCGGATGTGTTGGTCCTGGTTTACTAGTATCGTCATTGTTATCTCGATAAACCGTCACTGACGCATCCGAAGTCTTCGACATTGATCCACTATTTTCTAAAAACGTGGGGTTTCGCCTACTCGTATCCGATTGCGCCATGTTTAAACTTAGTCCACCGACGATCCCAATGACGATCGCAAAGCAAATACATATAAGACTAATATTCTTCCGCTTGATCGATTTCTTTCTCGATCTCTTAGCCAACATGATCACACCTTTCTCATAGCAAATTTCACTTATCAAGTGATAAATTAATTAATAAAAAAAAGCGATTTTTTTATTAATTCCCCTTGTCGTTCTTCAGCAAATAATACTTCAGCGTGTTCTCAGCGGAATTAAAATCAAATGGATCTTGGCTGACTTGATAGATATATTTAAATCCCAGCTTAGTGAGAACTAATTGTGGAACAGTATTATTCACCTTCACCGCTGCCCAAACCTCTAAAAGATGGAGTTCGTTGAAAGCATATTCCAGCATCAACTCGATAGCTTCACTGGCATAGCCTTGACGACGAGATTCGTTTGAAATAACAAATCCGATCTCACGAGTCTTATCTAAGCCATTAGAAATCCCTCTCTCATTCAGCTCAATAATTCCTAGCATCCGGTGACTCGATTTTAAAGCAATCACATAAGAGTTGGCAAGCGATAAATATTTATTAAATATATTGATAATTTCATTATCATCCAATGAATATTCTAATCCTGCACTGTCGTGATCATTAGGGTCTTTGACTAACTTAGCAAACTCCAAATAATCATTTTGTTCAAAATTTCTGATCTCAACTTCATTTCCAATTAAGTTCATTTTCAAGCTCTTTTCATATTAATTATAACTTATGTAAATAATTACCATTTTATGATGACAATTTGGCATTCGATCTCTTAGTTTCTAAAATGATATCAAGGTGATATCATTAAAGTATGAAAGAGAAAAAATTTTCACTTAGACTCGACCAAAGCCTCTACGATCAAATCGCTGCTCAGGCTAAAGCTGAGAGTCGCAGCGTAAATAATTTCATTGTCCGCCTTCTCCAAGAAAATTCCCAGAAGGAAAGCTTAGAGAGTCGACAATTTGTCGGGCAAATCATTAAAGGGAGTGAAATTTTAACAGACAGTGCCCTCGTTTCTGTGAACGGAATCTACTATAGATATAGTTTATCAAATGTCGATACGGTTGATAGTAGTGCTTCATATGTTATCAGTGATGCTAACGGAAATATTTTAACGCTGACCCAACTAACTTAAGGAGAATTTATATGTTTGGTATAAAAATAGTACATCAAAATCATAAAGGATTAGTGGAATTTCTAGGTAAATATCATCACAGCGTTGATGCAGGAATGCATTTTTACATTCCTTTCATTCAAAAAATCTATCCCGTTAATTTAGCCATGAATCCTTTGAAATTACCTGACTATTCGATCATTACTAAAGATAATGCTGATGTTCGAGCTAGCGTGACTTTAAATTACCACGTAACTGACGCTGTAAAATACCGTTACGAAAACACTGATTCAGTCGAATCAATGTCACAATTAGTCAGAGGACATCTTCGTGATATTATCGGTCGGATGGATTTGAATGAAGCGTTAGGATCGACTTCGAAGATCAACCAAGAATTAGCTAACGCTATTGGTGACTTAACTAACACATACGGCATCAATGTCGACCGGATCAACATCGATGAATTGAAACCTTCTGCTTCGATCCAAGATTCGATGGATAAACAATTAAAAGCCGACCGTGAACGAGTAGCTGCCATTGCTAAAGCTGAGGGTGAAGCCAAGAGTATAGAATTGACTACTAAAGCTAAAAACGACGCCCTAGTGGCAACAGCTGAAGCTCAGGCTAGAGCTACTAGAACTAGAGCTGAAAGTTATCGGATCGATAAAATGAACGAAAGTTTAGACCGCGCTAAAGAAGGATATTTCCAAAATCAAACTATCGACGCCTTCTCACAACTTGCTAATTCTAGCACCAATACTGTCGTCGTATCGAGTGATCAGATCAGCGATCTCGGCAAAATACCCGTTGTTAAAAAAATGCTTGATAACACTAACTAATTAATACTTATTTAATACCATAATCATATTTCTAGGTTTTTTGAAGAATCTAAACTATACTATTATCAGAAAAAGGAAGGTGTGAATTTTTATGGACGTTACATTTAAAGGCGAAGCAGTTAAAACAGTGGGGGAACCACCTATCGTTGGGGATCAATTCCCTGATTTCACAGTTACTGACAAAGACGGCAAGACTGTTAAGTTAGCAGATCTACTAGACAAGCCACTCTTGATCAGTGTCGTACCAAACATCAATACGAGTGTTTGCAGCATTCAAACTAAGAAATTCAACAATGACGTTGACGGTTACTCAACTGTTAACTTTGTGACCATCTCAACTAATACTGTCGAGGAACAAAGTCACTGGTGTGCTGCTGAAGGTGTTAAGAACATGAAGATGTTGTCTGACGAAAAGCACGACTTCGGTAAAAATACTGGTTTATTGATCGATTCAATGGGTATTCTTGGCCGTTCCGTTTGGGTCGTTGATACAAATAAAGCTATCCTCTATTCAGAGATCCTTGAAGAGGAAACTAATGAACCTAACTATGAAAATGCACTAGCTGCATTGGATAAGTTAAATTAATTACAATAATATAGTAGAAAAGCGTCCAAAATCAGCTGATTTTGGACGCTTTTTATTTGTTTTGCAATAGTTTTCTCTAGCATTAATAGCGATAAAACATTTCGTTTATCAACCGTTAAATGTTATTTATCAAATTTACAATTGTAATCTTCATAAATTTTAGCAAAGCTTTATCTCCGACGATGCTTCATGAATGTTACAAAGTGCAGGATCAACGCTAATAAAACAAAGAATATGATAACGAAACTGACATAGCTGATCCAGAAATTATCCATTGGCATGATTGCTTTTAATGGCACTTGAATACCCATGGTAACCAGAGCCATAATGGCGATCATGAAGAATAGTTGAATATATCTTTTCATGGTTGAATCATCCTTTTCTACTTTTTTAGAAATCTTGTGGCCGTATTTGGCGCATAATTTTACTTTCTTTTCTGGGATCTCTTTCATACCAAAAGTATTTGGCAAGACGATCTCACCGATTTTAATGACACCAGCGGCTGCCATTACGCGGTCGATTGTTTTGAAAGTCTCATCAGTGATACCAGTCAAAAAGTTTTCTGTAGTGCTCATATAGCAAGATGAAAGGCTCAAATAATGCTTGTCCTTGAAAGGTCCAGGAATGGTATCACCATTGTCCTTAAAATACACGAACTTAGGTCGCATACAGTCAAAGAAATCTTTTAAGCGACCGGGACATTCACGCCAATACGTTGGTGCTCCAAATACCCAAACGTCACTTTCCATCAGCTTATCAGCCAATTGATCGAGCACGGGATTTTCTTCGGGATATTTGCGAGGTGTAATATCATAGTTTTCTAGATAAATTGTCTCCGTTTCGACACCCTCATCGACATTATCAAGAACGTGTTGCAACATTTGCGCATTCAAACCATGTTCTTTATGTGATGCTAAAATACCTAATATTTTCATAGTCCCCTCCTGTCTATAATTATAACTAAATTCATTACACTGGCAAAAACAAATTTTTGTTGTTACAGTAAAAGTATTAAAGGAGGAATTCATATGAAGGTTCTAATTATTGGTGCACATGGGAAAGTTGGACGTTTATTAGTCAATGAGCTTCAAGCAAAAAATATTGATTTCGTGGCAGGTTTGAGGAGCCAGGAACAAATCAAAGCTTATTCGGACAACAATATTCCAACACAATATATCGACTTAACTGCTTCGATCGAAGACATCAAGAATTCGATCACCGCTTCAGGAGCTGACGTCATCGTCTTCTCCGCCGGTGCTGGTGGTGCAGGTGCTGATCTTACGATGGAAATCGACTTAGATGGTGCTATCAAGACAATGATGATTGCTGAAGCCATTGGCATCAAACGTTACATCATGGTAAGTTCGATCTACAGTGACGACCGCAGCAAGTGGGAAGCTTCTGGGATCAGACCTTACTTCATCGCCAAGCACTATGCCGACGAACACCTCCGGGGAACAACTTTGGACTACACGATCATCCATCCAGGTACTTTGACTGACGGAGAATCAACTGGCAAGATCAAAGTCCAAGCTAACAACGAAGGCGGCGAAGTCCCACGGATCGACGTTGCTAAAGTAATCGCTCAAGTAATTCAAACTCCTTCCACTATCAAGAAGGACTTCAATTTTGTCAGTGGTGACGAAGATATTGCAACTTCTATTCGCTAAAGTAAAAAGCACGAAAAGATAACCAGTTACTGTCGCTTTCTTAAAAAAGCAACTGTCTTCAAAAATATGTTTCCACTAAAAAATCCAGTAACTCAAATTGAGTTGCTGGATTTTTTTTAATTGTCATTGAATTTACCAACTATACCGATAGTTGGTTGAATATTAATAAAGGCATTTGGATCAACTTTTTTAACCGTCTGTTTAACATTATACAATTGAAATTTCGTCAAGACCATCGTCATTGAGCCGATCTGCTCACCGGAATAAGCACCTGTCAAATTGTGATCAAGCGTGATACCACGATTCATCTTCTTCAACAGAACGTCGGCAATTTCATCGATTTGATGAGAATAAATAATCACCGTGATCTTTTGCTGTTGAATGTACATCCGATCGATCAAAATATTAGTGATGAAAATCGAAACGATCGAATAAAGTGCCAATTCCCAGCCAAATACGATCCCCGCAATACCAATGATAATGGCATTAACGATAAAGCCAACTTGACCGACAGTTCCACCTTTAGTCTTTTGAATAATCAAGGCAATAATATCTGTTCCCCCAGTTGAAAAACCAAAGCGGAAACAAAAACCAGTACCAACACCAACCATGGCCCCACCAAAAATCGAAGCTAGCATCGGATCATCTGTAATTGGATGCAGTGGAATGAAGAGGATAAAAACAGAAGCTGAAACGATCGAAAGCAATGTAAAGACCGTAAACCTCTTCCCCAGCTTTTTCCAAGAAAGTAAGACTAATGGCACGTTGAGCAAGAAGTACCATAAGTAGACTTCAGTATTTACGTGAGCAAATTGGCTGATCAAGTTGACGATCAGCTGCGAGGCACCCATGACACCGGCAGTATAAATTTTAGTCGGCTGCAAGAGCAATTGAATTCCGACAGCTGAGGTAATCCCATAAAAAACCGCAGCCAGAATATTTTTTGAGTATCCTTTAAACATGGCCATAGACGCCACCCCCAAAAATTCAGTATTAGAAGATTATATAACAGAAAAAAGTTAAATGATATAACAATTTACCACATCTCACTTGTAAGCCTATAACAAGAACGTATGCGATTTCAATGTTAAACTGATAATAATTAATAATAATTCAATCGTGGAGGTCTTATCATGAAAAAAATTGGATTCATCGGAACCGGCGTAATGGGCACAGGAATCATCAATAATTTATTAAAAGCCAATTACAACGTCTCAATCTACACTAGAACCAAATCAAAAGCCGACCCACTAATTCAAAAAGGCGCAACTTGGTACCAAGATCCAAAACAACTAACTGAAAACGTCGATGTCATCTTTACTATGGTAGGATTCCCTCAAGATGTCAAAGATGTTTATCTAGACGAAACAAAAGGGATCTTTCAAGCACTAAAATCAGACCAAATAATAGTCGACATGACTACCAGCACCCCAACCTTAGCCAAAGAACTAGGTGAAAAAGCCGAAAAAATCGGTGCAGAATGTCTTGACGCACCAGTATCCGGCGGTGACGTCGGAGCCAGAGATGGTAAATTGACCATCATGGTAGGAGGATCAGAAAAAGCTTATCAAGAACTAGAACCAATTTGGAAAATAATCGGTCAAAGCTACCATAGATTTGGAACCTACGGAGCTGGTCAACATACAAAAATGGCCAATCAAATAATGATAGCCGGAACCATGACTGGCCTAACCGAAATGCTAGTCTACGCTAAGGCTGCCAACTTAAATCTACAAGACGTCTTAAATACCCTAGAAGGCGGTGGAGCCGACAATTGGAGCATGGAAAACTACGTTCCAAGGATCTTAAAGGGAGACTTCAAACCAGGATTTTTCTCAAAGCACTTCTTAAAAGACCTACGAATTGCACTAGAAGAAAGCGAAAAAATGGGATTAGACTTGCCCGCTACTAAGCAAGCCAAAAAATTATACGAAACGCTAGTTGATGAAAAAGGCCTAGGAAACGATGGAACACAAGCTTTGATCAAATTATGGTGGTAAAAAATTGGTAAATAAAAAGTCATCGAACTGACCGCATTGTTGGTCAGTTCGATGACTTTATTATTTTCTATATCAATTTATTTCACTCGCCTGGAGCTACTCTGAAATCAATTGAGGAAAACGATTGTCTTTCTTTTGTGGCAAACAAAGCAAAATAATGATCACCACTAGACCAACAACTGGAATAAGTAGCAGCAACAGCCACCAAGCTCTAAACCCTATATCATGCAAGCGACGAATACTGCCATTGAACAGACCTATTAAATAATAGCCAAAGCAAAGGGCCATCCCAACGCCGCAGACAGCGCTCCAATACCAATCAGAAATTGGTAATGCAAATAAGATCAATAACAAAACTGCGATCAATGCTGCGGTAAACAAAGTCGACCCTAAAAAGCTCCACCAATAATCAGCGCGCCCGCAGCGAGATGCGCCAACGAATAAATTCTTATAAAACAAGCGAGTTGATTTAAAAATACCAGGTTTCTCGCTCTCATTCCAAACTTTATTATCCATATTAACCTCTTATATAATCCTTCCAAGAATAAATCCTAAAATACCTAAACTGTATGACGATGCAAAATAAACAAAACAGCGCAAGTATTGTTTCTGAAACCACAACTGGCTCAGCTCAAAATTGAAAGTACCAAAAGTTGTAAAACCTCCACAAAATCCAGTACTCAAGAACAATAATAAAACATTATCTTTAATTTTAGCAGTTACTGAACCTAAAATAAAAGAACCAGCAATATTAATAAGCAAAGTCATCCATGGAAAATCAATTTTTACTTTTCTCGAGGCTTGTGTCAGTTCATTTCGAAAAAAAGCCCCAAACGATGCCCCTAATGCAACTATAACAACATTCATGTTTTCTCTCCCTAAAAGCACTTGGATGGATCCATCCTATTTTAAAGTACATCATTGTTTAATTCTCGCTAGCCCTGTTATTCATTGGTATTGGCTTGATTTTTTCCCGATGAAAATTGGCGTTACCCAAAAGCGTTAATAGTATCTATTTTAAAAATATCATGCTAATATAATTTTAATTGTTATAAAAATCCTGCTGGGGGTATTAGCATGGAACAATGTATTTATAATATTGGTGTTGAGGCAACCATCGACGTAATCGGTGGTAAATGGAAGCCATTGATTCTCTGCCATCTTAAAAACGGCACCATGAGAACTGGTCAACTTCGCAAAGTCATCCCTAATATTACGCAAAAAGTTTTAACCGAACAATTGCGAGAATTAGAATCTTCAAACATCATTAATCGTAAAGTCTACGAACAAGTACCACCAAAAGTAGAATACTCACTCTCAGATTATGGCAAGACATTAAATGGCCTTTTGAATGAATTGTGTCACTGGGGCGAAGAAGATATTCAAAGAAGACGAAACAATGGTGAATCTATTATCTTATTAGACCAGAATTCTCCGGCAGCAACTGAATCCAACACAACCAAATTAGGCTAACTAGTCGACATTACGTCGACTTTTTTTGTGAAATCAAGTTGCACGTTATAGTTGTTAGTCATCACCAGTTGCCCATCACATTCAGTTCTCTTTTTTTCTTTGAAAATATTCCCGACGAGCTAAATATGCCGCTAAATAATTCCCCAGTAATGCCAACAAAAACCCACCGATCATTGTCGCTAACAAATAAAGCGCTAAAAAACTAAATTGGTTGCTAGCAAAAAGTCGCTGAGTATCAGCCGTGAAAGTGGAAAAAGTAGTATATGCTCCCAGCAAGCCAGATGAAAGCGACAAAACTATCTCAGCTGAAAGGTTAAACCGGTCATGCAAATAATGAATCAACAACGGCAATAACAGTGCTCCCGTCAAATTAACGAACAGAGTCCCCAAAGGAAATCCACTCCCATAACTCTGAAAAACCAGTCCGATCAAATAACGAAATCCACCACCAAAAAGTGCTCCAACAAAAACGGCTAGAAATGAAATCAATCGTTGCAAAAAATCCCCCCTAATCAAAGAAACAGCCAATATCGAATACTTTCAAGAATACCAAAAATTTTAGCAAATGCATAAAAAACAAGTAATAGATACCAAGAAATCACCTTACCAGCTAAAAACAGCATTCCACGATAATAATACCGTATCCCCCCAAAAAAGCTGGTGATGAATCTTACCCCAACAAAAAAGCATCACCCTCCAACAAAGGAAGATGATGCAACATAATGAACAAACTATATGAACAAGCTAAGTACTAGCACGCCTAATAGACCAACGATAGCTATCAAGGTCTCTAATACCGTCCAAGTAAGCAATGTTTCTTTAATAGTTAAATCGAAGTACTCTCTGAACATCCAGAAACCAGCATCGTTAACGTGAGATGCGGCAAGTGAACCAGCACCGACAGCTAGAACGATCAAAGCTGGGTTAACACCAGCGGATGTCATTAAAGGTAGGACTAATCCAGCGGCAGTCAATGAGGCAACTGTGGCTGAACCTAAAGCAACTCTCAATACTACGGCGATGACCCAACCAAGGATCAGTGGTGACATGTTTGTGCCTGAGAAAGCCTTCATAACGGCATCCCCAACACCACCATCGATCAATACTTGCTTGAAGGCACCACCACCACCGATAACTAATAGTAGCATGGCGATGGATTTAACAGCTTCTTCAACAGATTTCATGATCTGTGGAGTCTTGAATCTTCTTGCCCAACCCATTGTGTACATAGCAACTAACAATGAGATCGTCATTGAAACAGCTGGTGTACCAATGAAAGCGATAATTGAATCTAAAGTACTAGGATGTTTTGGTAAACTACCACCATTGAATAACAATTGGTAAATAGTTGTAATAGCCATCAATAATACTGGGAACAATGATGTTAATACTGAGATACCAAATCCAGGTGTATCTTCAAGAGTGAATTCTTTTTGAGGACCTAAAGCTGACAAGTTACCTTTACGATTAAATGCATCTGGCAGCCATTTTTCAGCGATCTTAGTGTAAAGTGGTCCAGCTACGATAACGGCTGGAATAGCAACGATGATACCGTAAAGTAAAACGTGACCAGCGCTGGCACCAAGGACAGCACTAATAGCAGTTGGTGCTGGATGTGGTGGCAAGAATCCGTGGGTAACGGACAGTGCGGCAGCCATTGGGATTCCGAGATACAAAATGGAAACTCCAGCTTCCATAGCAATAGCAAACACGATAGGAACTAATAAAACCATTCCAACTTCGAAGAATAAAGCAATACCAATGATAAATGAAGCAAGCACAATGGCTAATTGCAATCTCTTACGACCGAATTTCTGGATCAATGTGTGGGCGATCCGGTAAGCACCACCAGCATCGGCAACTAAACGACCAAGCATAGCACCGAAACCGAAGACGATCGAAAGTTCACCTAGTTGACTTCCGATACCATCTTGAACACTCGTGGCAATTTTAGTTAAAGGTAATCCAAGTCCAACACCAACAGCGAAAGACGTTACGACTAATGAAACGAAAGTATTTAGTTTTACTTTAATGATCAGGAATAACAGTAGTGCGATCCCCAATACTAACACGACAAATGGCATGTGATAATCCTCCTATAATAGTAATCGCTTTCATATTTGACGATATTAAAACTCGTCCGAGGACGAGTTATTTATTTTTCAGGGCGTTCCTTCATATTCTTTCTTTGGAACTCAGCAATACTCTTGTATTCTGGTGCCAAGATCTTTGAAAGACGGATCCAAATTGGTAGTAATTCACGGTAAACTTCAAAATTATTTGCATCAGGATGGTGAACGTTAGTAACACCGACCATGTTTTTAACCTCTGACAAGTCGTCGATATAACCTAATGAGTACATTCCTAATACGGCAGCTCCTAAACATGAGCTTTCAAAACTTTCGGGGATAGTAACATCTTGTTCAAAAATGTCAGCTAGCATTTGTCTCCAAAGTTCTGAACGAGCAAATCCACCGGTAGCTTGAATACTCTTTGGCTTACCAGCAACGCCTTCGATCATCAACATAACCATGTATAAGTTATAGACGATACCCTCAAGTGCGGCACGGACCATGTGAGCACGTGTGTGTTGTCTAGTCAGACCGAAGAATGAACCTCTAGCGTAGGCATTCCAGATAGGTGCACGTTCGCCACCTAAATATGGGTGGAACAAGAGACCATCTGAACCAGCTGGGATCTTCTCAGCGATTTGTGTCAAAATATCGTAAGAAGAAACTTGCATTTGTTCAGCAGTGATCTTTTCAGGAGCAAACAATTGATCACGGACCCAACGGAAGACGATACCACCGTTATTAACTGGTCCACCAACGACCCATTTGTCCTTAGTTAAGGCGTAGCAGAACAAACGACCATTAGGATCAACTACCGGCTTGTCAACAACTACACGCACGGCACCAGATGTACCGATCGTAACAGCAACAACTCCGGGATCAATCGCGTTAACTCCAAGGTTTGAAAGCACACCATCACTAGCACCAAAGACGAATGGAACATCTTTATCGATATTTAGTAATGCACCGTAACTTTCATTAATTCCCTTGATCGAATCAGTTGGTTCAACTAATTCTGGTAGACGATCTTCGGTAATGCCTAAAAGATCAAGTGCTTGTGGTTCCCACTTAAGTTTAAAAATGTTGAATAAACCTGTTGCTGAAGCAATTGAATATTCCATCTTGTACTCGCCGAACAAACGGAAAAATACGTATGTCTTCAGATCAATAAATTTCTTAGCTTTATTGAATAAGTCTGACTTTTCATTCTTTAGCCAAAGCATCTTGGAAAGTGGTGCCATAGGATGGATCGGTGTACCAGTCTTGGCATAGATCTCAGCACCCAAACCATTGTCTTTCAATTCTTCACTATATTTAGCAGCACGATTATCAGCCCAAGTGATAGCTCTAGTTAAGGGTTGATCATTTTCATCCATCAAGATCAAACTGTGCATTGCTGAAGAAAATGAAACACCTTTTAATTCGCCAGGCTTAACTTTTCCTTTACGTAAAACTTGGCCCAGGACCTCAACGATGGCGCCGAAGATGTCTTCAGGATCTTCTTCAGCCATGTCAGGCGTATCTTGATACAATTGGTAGCCACTATTTGCATAAGCAATAACTTTACCCTTCATATCGTATAAAACTGCTTTGGTACTAGTTGTACCGATATCGGCACCGATCATATAATCCATAAGAAATTCCTCCTGTTACAATTACTACTTCTTCTCGACGTCGTGGCCGCCAAATTCATTTCTAAGTGCTGCTACTACTTTACCTGTGAAAGTGTCATCTTCCATTGAACGATATCTCATCATCAATGATAAGGCGATGACAGGTGTTGGTACTTGTTGCTTCAAGGCTTCCTCTAAGGTCCACTTCCCTTCACCTGAAGAATGCATAACACCTTTGATCTCATCAAGATTAGCATCTTTCGAAAAGGCTGATTCAGCTAGTTCCATCAACCAACCACGGATAACTGATCCGTTTGACCAAACTTTGGCAACAGCTTCATTGTCATAATCAAACTTGCTGTGTTCCAAAACATCGAATCCTTCAGCGATAGATTGCATCATACCGTATTCGATACCGTTGTGGACCATCTTCAAGTAATGACCGCTACCAGCTTTGCCAGTATATAAGTAACCGTCTTTTTGAGCGATTCCTTCAAAAATAGGTTCGATATATTTAAAGATCTCAGGGTCATCGCCACCGATCATGAAGTTACCATCATGATTTGCACCACTCATACCACCTGAAGTTCCACAATCCAAGAAGTTGATCTTGTTCTTTTTAAGAATTTCGTTGTGGCGTAGTGAGTCTTCATAAAAACTATTTCCACCATCGATCACGATATCGCCTTCATCAAGCAATTCACTCAATTGATCGATCGTCATGTTAGTAGGCTTACCGGCTGGTAACATTACCCAAACAATTCTAGGTGCTGCAAGTTTTGCAACTGCATCCTTTAAATCATCAGCGACATCTGCGCCTAATTTCTTTGCATCGGCTTTTGAATCCTCGTTTAAATCAAAAGCTACGACTTCGTTCTTATTTCTAATTAAATTTTCTGTTAGGTTGATTCCCATCTTACCTAAACCAATCATGGCTAATTTCATCGATAACATCTCCTGTGTAATTGCTTTCAACAAAATTTATTATACGAAAACTTTTTTCAACAATCAACTGATATTTGGAAAAAGATTTTCTTATTTGACCGTATTATGTTATTTTATATTTACAGGGAGTAAGGATATGGCAAAAAATATAAATTATGTTATACAGAGCTATTACCACAATTTAAAAGGTTCATATAAGGAAATTGCAGATTATATCTTAGAACATCCGACTTTTGATTCAAGCTTAACCATCAATTCATTGGCTGAATGTTGTGAAGTTTCGATCTCATCAATTTCCCGATTTGCAAAAATGTTAGGCTTCAAAAATTTCCAAGATTTCAAGTTAAGTCTGATCACTTCAAGTTCAGATTCGACCGACTCGCTTTTTCAAGACATCACCGCCAACGATTCATATATAACGATGACGAAAAAGATTTTCAACGGAAACATGTCAACTTTAAAAGCCACGGAAAAAGTTTTGACCGAACGTCAACTAGAAGCAGCAACTTCACTGATCAACAGTAGCAATTCGATCGGATTCTTCGGACTAGGAGCTTCCGGGATCGTTGCACAAGACGGCTTCCACAAGTTCCTTCGCTCAGACAAAAAAGCCTACTACGTTGCAGATTTTCATATGCAATTAATGATGGCCACGAAAATGGGAAAAGACGACTGTGCAGTAGTAATTTCTCACAGTGGTGAAAATCGCGACACACTACAAATAGTTTCCGAGCTAAAGAAAAACCAAGTTAAAGTAATCGGGATAACAAGTTACGGCAACTCTACCCTAGCAGCTAAAGTTGACGTCAGCCTCCTATCGATCTCAGATGAGACGCAATATCAAAACGAGACTCTACACGCAATAATTTCCCAGATTTCTTTGGTGGATACGTTGTTCATGATCACGGCTGTCCACGATGCTAAACAAACAAGCACAGTCTTCAAGGAAATCAGAAAGACGATTAATCTTACGAGAAGAAACCCAAGTGAAAAACCACAAAAATAAGAGAAAGCCAAAGAGTTTGGCTTTCTCTTATTTTTGTTTTGGTTTTGGTTTTGGTTTTGAAATTTTTTTGAGGGTATAGGTTGGGTGGTGGTTCATTGCCGGTCCTGTGGGGGTGGAAGGAATTCGCCGTCAGCCATGAAATTTCACTTAGCGGTTTATCGGTTCTTGTTGTACTTTGGTTAGCCATCAAGAAATTCATCAAGATCTAGGTTGCCTGTTGATTCCAAAAAGACTAG
>NZ_RHNT01000006.1 GCF_003946325.1 Companilactobacillus furfuricola
AGTCTTTTTGGAATCAACAGGCAACCTAGATCTTGATGAATTTCTTGATGGCTAACCAAAGTACAACAAGAACCGGTAAGGGTGTTAGAAAAGATATTATTATCCCTACTTCAACTGGTAAGTCGTTTAAACTGCATGCTTTGTATGAAAATGCTTTTGATGCTGTTTATCATAGTTTAGAAAGTACTAAGAACGAAAATACTTTGAATCGTCTGGATCGCTTTTACACTAACGATACTTGTCCAATGTGTCATGGTAGTCGCTTTGATCCTAAGTTGTTCACTAATCATTTGATAAATAAAAATATTGCTGAAGTTTCTCAGCTGACTATTTCTGAACTCCAACAGTTTGCAGATGATTTATTAATTTGGTTGCCTAATGATATGCGTGCTTTGGGAAAAAATCTTGTGACTGAATTACTCGACTTGCTTTCTCCTATTATTGATCTTGGCTTAAATTATTTATCTTTGATGCGTGCCGGGAATACTTTGTCTACTGGAGAATTGCAACGTATCCAGTTAGCTCGAACGATCCGCAATCAGATGACTGGTGTCCTATATGTGCTCGATGAACCTAGCGTCGGCCTTCATGCTGCTAATGTTGCTGGCTTGATAAAGATCTTAAAGGAATTGGTCAAACTCGGAAATTCTTTGATCGTGGTCGATCATGACACTAGCATTATTGCCGCTGCTGATTATGTTATCGAAATCGGTCCCGATTCCGGTGCTGACGGTGGAAATGTTATTACTGAAGGAACAGTCGCCGATATCAAACAGCAAGAGACTTCAGTGATCGAACCATATTTAACTGGTAAAGCTGACATTATGCAGCACCAACCAAGCAACAATATTTTTGAAAAAGGTGAAATTGACGTCTCGATCAGTGATCGCTTTAATATCCACAATTTATCTGCCAAATTTGCCAAAGAAAAATTGAACATTGTCTCAGGAATGTCCGGTTCCGGTAAAACTACTTTGATTTTTGACAGTTTGATCCCCGCCCTTGACCATGAAATAAAACATGATGAGATGCCCGATTTTGTCACCCACATCGATACCGGCGGCATTAAAAACGTTGTGACGGTAGATTCAGTCCCGATCGGTAAAAATGTTCGCTCAACTGTTGGGACTTATACTAAAGTATTCGATGAAGTCCGTAAGCTTTTTGCAAAAACTGACCAAGCTAAGGCTAAGAAATTTACCGCTACTAATTTCTCTTATAACAATAAGGAAGGTGCTTGTCCAAATTGTGGCGGAACCGGCGTTATCACACTAGATATTCAATATTTACCTGATATGGTCGAGACTTGCCCGGTCTGCCATGGAAAAAGATATAAACCAGAAATATTAGATATTACTTGGCACGGCAAAAATTTAGCCGATATCCTCAATTTGTCGATCAAAGAGGCACTCGACTTTTTCCAAGACGATACTCGCATCCACAATATTTTGGAAGTACTTGATAATATTGGCCTCAGTTATTTAAATTAGGAGAAAGCACCCCTACTCTTTCTGGTGGTGAAGCTCAAAGGTTAAAACTAGTCACTTACATGAAACGGAATCAAAAAGATCAGCTATTTATTTTTGATGAGCCGAGCGTTGGCCTTCATCCACGGGATGTCTCGGTCCTGATCAACGTTATGGATCAATTGATCGATAACCACGCCACCGTCATCGTCATCGAACACGACTTAGATCTAATTTCTAATGCTGATTACATTAACGATCTCGGACCCGAAGGCGGAGTCAATGGCGGAAAAATCGTGGCTGTCGGAACACCCAAAGATATTTGTAAGAATCCACAAAGTGTTACGGGAAAATATTTAAAAAAGCATCTAGAACTGTTTAACTTAATATAATCACTGGGGGAATATTATGAAAAAATCTTTAACACTGTCATTACTATTAGTTGCCATCGCAACTTTTAGCTTTTCCACAAATACAGTATCTGCTGCACCAAAAGCCAAGGGGTTAGTCTCGATTCAAAAAGAGATAAAAAAAGCTTCACCAAAACAGCCAATAATTTTTTCACATCGGGGCAGTCCTTACAATGCTCCAGAGCATAGTTTTGCAGGGTACGACAATGCTATTAAAGACGGAAGTCATTTTATTGAGCAAGATGTTTGGCTCAGCAAAGACAATAAACTTTACGTGACACACGATAACAATCTCAAACGCACTACTGGCAAAAATATCGAGGTTTCCAAATCCACATCTAAACAATTATCCAAAGTAAAATTGCGCAATGGCGAAAAATTACATCAATTAAAAGACGTCTTCAAACACTACCAAAAAAACGTCCACTACATTATCGAAGCCAAGAAGAACTCCGGTGACAATACCGACACCGAAAAAGCCTTAGCAACCCAATTAAACAAGTCCAAAATGAACAACAACGTCATCATCCAAGATACCGACATAGGTGGCATCGAGCTATTACACAGCTTTAAACCACAAAAAAATGTCCCTTACTTATGGTTAATGGAAGCCAGCGGCGAGGACCAATACTTAGAAAACATCAAAGTAGCGCCAAGCTATATAACCTTCCTATCACTAGACGCACAACAAGCAACACCCAAAATAATCAAAGCCATCCACAAAAGAAACATGCTATCAGACCTGTGGACGATCCAAACATACAATGACAACTACAACGCCATCAAACACAACAAAGCAGATAGCATATTCACCAACAATACAAAAGAAACCAAACATTTGATCAACAAGTGGAAGTAAAAAAAAAGTTCTTGGCAGAATAGCCAGGAACTTTTTTATTCGCAAACATTTATCATTATTGAATAATTAAAACTATATTCGCCAAAAAAAGCAGTAGCAAATTATCGATACTAAAAAAAAGTACCGCACCCTCCACCACCCATTATCCTTGCGATAACTTAGGTTTTGTGGAGGGTGGAGGAAATTCGCCGTCAGCCATAAAATTCCTCTTGGCAACGAAGGAGCTTAGTGAAAGGCCCAGCTTTGAGATGTCCGGGTGAACTTCCCGGACATCTCAAAGTGGCTCCCAAACGTTCATTACTCAATTTCCGGATTATTCGAAGAATCAACAACAAACCACAATCCAATCAGCTGCAAGTAAACGAAACTAATATAAGTACCGTAACCCCCACCACCCATTATCCTTGCGATAACTTAGGTTTTGTGGAGGGTGGAGGAAATTCGCCGTCAGCCATGAAATTCCTCTTGGCGACGAAGGAGCTTAGAGGAAGGCCCAGCTTTGAGCTGTCCAGGTGGTCTTCCTGGATAGCTCAAAGTGGTGCCCATGGCGTTCCACGGCGCAATTTCCGGAACCCTCCACAAAACCGGCAATCAACCACAAAAAAAGCTTATCCAGAGGAAGGATAAACTTTTAAGAAGGAAAAATTTAAATTGAAGGGATTTAAATTTTGTGTTTTAGCTTTTATATGACTGTACCAAATAATGGCTATTTCTCGACATTTTTACCTGAATACTCATCAAGCAAAATTTGTCTTAATTCTGAGATCATTGGTTCTTTTGGATTTGCAAACGAGAATTGGTCTGCAAAAGCATTCTCAGCCAACTCGTCGACTTTATCTTCGAATTGCTTTTGGTCAATATCTAAGGATCTCAAACTTAAAGTGATACCGACTGAATGTGCAAGGTCTACGATCTTGCTGATCAAAGCTTCTTTCAAGCTTTCATTATCAGAGCCTACGAGACCGATGTACTTAGCTAGATTGGCATAATCTTCATCAGCTCTGAAGTATTCGTATTTTGGCCACATAGCAACTTTTTTTGGTTGCTCAAAATTATATCTAATTACTTGAGGAAGTGAAATAATAACGCCTAGTCCATGGGAGATTCCAAATTCATTGTATAAAACATCGGCTAAGGAGTGCCCTACTCCAGCAAAGGCATTGGCAAACGACATCCCTGCTAGAGCTGAGGCGTTGTGAAGTTCTGCTTGAGCATCAACATCTCCATCATAAGCTTTCTTCAAGTTATCGATTACTAATTTGAAAGCTTGCATGGCATAGGGACGGGTATAGTCAGATGCCATATTGGAAACGTATGATTCAACAGCATTGTTCAAGACTTCCAAGCCGCCGATAGCAATGATCTTCTTCGGCATTGATTCAACAAATTGCGAGTCAATGATGGCCACGTCAGGTGTCAATGCATAGTCGGCAATTGGATATTTCACGTCAGTCCGATTATCGGTAATGTTTGAAAACGGTGTAACTTCAGAACCTGTTCCAAATGCTGTTGGAATAGCCACAAATTGTGCTTTTTCCGGCTTAGGGAACTTGTAGGTCCGTTTTCTAATATCGATAAATCCTTGTTCTGCCCCGAAGAGATCAACATCTGGATGCTCGTAGAAAAGCCACATGTCTTTAGCAGCATTCATAGTCGATCCCCCACCTAGTGCAATGATCGTATCCGGTTTAAAAATATTCATTTGCGTAACACCACGTCCGACCATGTCAGTCGAAGTGACGTATTCAACATCTGAGAATAAAGTATATTCAACCGGATGCTTGCGCCGTTTCAGTTCATCAATAACTGTATTGACATAACCTAGTTGGACCATAGTAGGATCACAAACGATCATTGCTCGTTTGATACCTTCCATATCTTCTAGATAACGTACAGAAGTTTTTTCGAAGTAAACTTTTGGCTGCTTGATCCATTGCATGTTATTTCTCCGTCTAGCGATTGTTTTGATGTTCAACAAGTCAAATGATGAAACATTATGAGAGATAGAATTTTTACCCCAAGAACCGGTACCTAATGTTAATGAAGGGATCATTTCGTTATAAAGGTTTCCGATACCACCGATGGCAGATGGAGTATTAACGAGAACTCTACTTGCTAACATCTTGACTCCATAATCAGTTGCTAGCTTCTCATCCATTGTATGGATCGAGGCCGTATGACCAAGGCCTCCATGATCTTTTGACTTGTAGATTGAAATAACTGGAGAAAGTTTTTCGCTAGATAGTGGCTCATCATCACCGATCTTGGTCAATTCAACTGCTAAAACTCGTGTATCGGCAGGAACTTTGATCCCTGCTAATTTGGCGATTTTTAAAGCTGAAGCACCGGCGATCGGTCCTTTGACGCCACCTTGAGGACGAAACATTGTGTCAGCTAATGCTTTATAGTCTGCTTTCTTTAAAAAGAAGACGTGCATTTTTTCCATCTCAGTTTTGACATCAGAATAAATTTCCTTGTCAACGATGGCACTGTTCTCAGACGCACAAACCATTCCATTATCAAATGTCTTGGATAGAACAATGTCATTTACTGCTCGACGAATGTTAGCTGTTTTTTCAATATATGCTGGACCATTACTAGGCCCCACTCCCAATGCCGGTTTACCAGTAGAATATGCTGCTTTAACCATTCCGGGACCACCAGTAGCTAGAACACTGGCTACCCCTTCGTGATTGATCAAGTAAGAAGTAGCATCAATACTTGGTTTCTCGATCCATTGAATAATTCCCTCGGGAGCTCCGGCATCAATTGCTGCTTGATACATGATCTTGCCGGCAGCAACTGAACATTTTTGAGCTTGAGGATGGAAACCGAAGATGATCGGATTACGAGTCTTTACAGCAATCAAGGATTTAAACATAGTAGTTGAAGTAGGATTAGTTACCGGTGTGACTCCGGCGAGAACTCCAAGTGGTTCAGCAACTTTGATCAAACGATGTTCTTTATCGTCTTCAATAATACCAACGGTTTTGTCACGTTTGATCGAATGCCAAATCTCTTCAGTAGCATACATATTGTTGATCACTTTGTCCTCGGTGATACCACGACCAGTTTCTTCATGAGCTAGTTTTGCTAATTTCAAGCTAGAATTGAGACCAGCAATTGCCATTTGATGCACAATGTGATCAACTTGCTCTTGAGTGAAATCATCCATGATCTCCAAAGCTTTATGAGCCTTAGAGACCATTTGGTCTATGGTCTTCGAGACATCTTCTTCTTCACTGACATTTTTTGCGTCTTTTAACATCTGAAATCCTCCAAACAGAATAGATTGTTAAACTATTCACGTTATTTATTTCACTAACTATAATATCACCGTTTATTTTTAATGCAAGTATTTTCACTGCATTTTTGAAAAAATCTCTAAATGTATACGCTTACATGAGCAAAAACGTCTTCTTTTGTTTCAAAAATAGTAACTATAGCCTATTATGATAAAGTTTTGACTAGTCATTAATTATTCAGTCAGTTTAGAAAAAAATCAAAGTCACTTTCACTTTTTGTCTAGTAAATGTAAAGTGAATTAATTAACTTTTAACTATTCTAATGTTTGATTATTGCATAATTTTAAAAGTAATTTCCTATATAATATTCAATAAAGCGCTTTAATTGCTTTAACTGAGCACTTATCACATAATCAAAGTTGGATTGAATCATTTCATTAATTGATTTTTTATCAGTCAAATATAACAAAATTCATGAGTAAATTTCATTGACTTGTTTCTCAGAACAATTTATAATTGGACTATACCAAATCGAAGAGATTTACCATTTGAAAGGGGAAATATACACGATGAAAGTTATCGTAGCAAAGAATAGCGATGTAGCAAGCAAGAAAGCCTTTGACTTGATCAAAGATGCAATGAACAACGGTGTCAAGGTTCTTGGTCTTGCCACAGGTAGTACGCCAGTCACATTGTACAAACTAATGGTTGAAAGTGATTTAGATTTCTCAAACATGACTTCTGTTAACTTGGATGAATACATTGGTTGTGGACCAGACAACGATCAAAGTTATCGTCACTTTATGCAAGTTAACTTATTTGATAAGAAACCATTTGCTAAGACATATGTCCCTGATGGTCTAGCAACTGATGAAGCAGCTGAAACAAAGCGCTATGACAAGATTATCGACGACAATCCGATCGACCTACAAATTTTAGGTCTGGGTCGTAATGGCCACATTGGCTTTAATGAACCAGGCTCACCTTTTGATGCTTTAACTAGAAAGGTTCCATTAACTGCATCAACGATCGAAGCTAATGCTCGTTTCTTTGACAACGAAGAAGATGTTCCTAAGTTTGCTTACTCAATGGGTATCGGCTCGATCCTTAAGAGTAAGGAAATCGTTTTGATGGCCTTCGGTAAAGCCAAAGCTGCTGCAGTTAAGGCAATGATCGAAGCTCCCGCTTCAGTAGACTGCCCTGCTTCTGCTCTTCAAAAGAAAGACAATGTTGTTATCTTACTTGATGAAGATGCAGCCTCAGAATTAAACGCTAGTTCTATCAACGAAAATATTTAATTTTTAGAGGCAAATCCACAATGTTGGATTTGTCTTTTTTTGGTTTGAAAACGGGTTGCCGACGACAGCAGCCTCCACCCTCTTATTTATTCTGATCAGATTCGAAAAGGGACCTTTGAGAAATTGAACTTTCTCAAGGGTCCCTTTTGTATGGAGATAATTATTATTTATTTTATCAATTTTTCAATGATTTTTTTACCACCGAAAAATACGATAGCTCCAATGATCGAAGTTACGAGCAATAATTTACCTAAGAATTTTAAGAATTTTTTCATAGTGCCCTCCTATTTTTACCGGAACATGGTTTTGGCTGCTAAGGCCATGATTTTTGGATCTTTTTCATAATGATGCATTGGTGTTAATTCACTCATTGGAATGCCCAATAATTTATAAACGGCAATTTGAGCTGCTCTAAATGAATATTGTTCTGTAAAGACCATGTCGAATGGTTGTTCACAAAATTGACTGATGAATGCTAGATTCTTACTGTGCTTAGGAACGACATCCGGACGATCACCCACAGCTCTTTGATTGAACATGGCGCTTGCATATGGGATATAAACTGGGATAACGTTTTCTACACTAGCTACGATCTCATCGTGATGATTAGCGATATTATCTTTAGCTGGATCGACAGCAGCTAACTGACCCAAGAATTCTTCCAAGATCTCTTCACCGGTCATTTCAATAACGGGTTTTTGAACAAAATCGCCATTTCTTCTTGGATACATGAAGTAACCCCAACATACAGTCTCATTTGGCTTTTGAGCGTGGAAATGTGGTTGATGGTGCACTACTAGTGACATTAAAGGCGTACTGTCGATCCAAGTATTTAAAGCATTACCAGGCTGTTGTTGTGTGATCCGAGAAACATGATCCAAAAGTAGATGATTGTTAGTTGTGATAGTAAAACTGAACCATTCGCTTTGTGTACGATCGCCAAAGAACTTATCTGGATGACCGAGTGAGTAAAATTTCTCGCTAGCTTTCTTCCATAACATAGCGCTGGGAGCATATTCCATATTTTCTTTGATCGGTGTATTAAAGTCACCGATCGATGAGCTGTCAGTGATCGATCCATTAGTATCAAAGACCAAGTCGTTATCATTGACCTTGATCTCACCTTTTTTATTATCTTCGTCCAGCTGTTCATACTTGATGCCAGTCACAATGATATCGTCTTGAAGTGGAGTATCCTTGAATTCCAAATCTGTAACTTTACGGTTATTAATAAAGGTTACGCCCCGATCTTTCAAATACTTTCTCATTGGCAAAACAATGCTTTCGTATTGATTGTATGGCGATCTAGTAACACCCTCTAGCGTGTTGATCCGCGTAAATTCCAAGATCATCCGATTCATATAACGGCGTAGTTCCATAACTGAGCTTGCGCGTTTAAATGCAAAAGTCGTTTGCCACATATACCAGAAATTAGTCTTCCAAAAATGAGGTGAACTTTTGAACCATTCAGCAATACTAATATTGTTTAACTTCTGCTCATCTTTTTCAGGCATTAACATCAACTTAGACATCAAAGCCCGTTCCTTATTATTAAATTGCATATGACGATAATTGTTAGGTCCATCTTTAACACGAGGTCCATTTGAATCGATCAAACGACCAACATCGTGTGTTGGATGCGCATGATCAAAATTTAAAATATCATCCGTCACTGTTTGACCGGGATGATCAAGAGACGGTACTGTTCTCAAGACATCCCAAAGATTCTCGAAAGTCTCTTCATTCAGCATCCGACCACCTTTAGCTAAAAATCCTTTAGTATTAGATAGTGCTTGATTACTATATTCATTTTGATAAGAAGCTACAGCTGCACCATCATTAGCTCCGTGCGTTTCCAAACCCATCAATGTGATCTGGTCGCCTTTGAATCCGCCATCACGAATTAAATAAATTGCGGCAGCTAAATTACCAACTCCAGTACCGATCATATAAGCTTTACGTGTCAAAATAAAACACTCCCTTTCAAATACCTCTTTACAACTACAATATATTCGCAAAAATATGTAATGTAAAGGTTTTCAAAGAGAATAATTTTAAATATTAAAATAAATATAATATATTTTTTGATATATGATATTTGAGACGATATTCGTAAACTGTCGCAATCATAGTAAATAAGATATTAGTCTTATAATTAATATCACGTATAGCTGAATTATTAACTATATTATGATAATAAACTTCGAAACGATTTTTACCCTGACAATAAAAAAGACACACGCCTTAATATGGTGTGTGTCAGATTATAAAACTAAAAGAGAATTATTTTGTTAATCTCAAAACATCACGAACGATCATCAACTCTTCATCAGTAGGTACAACTAATACCGTCACAGATGAATCATCAGCACTGATCTTACGTAATCCTTTACCATTTTCGTTAGCATCTTTGTTGATCTTAACGCCCATGTAATTAAATTGGTCTACGATCAATTCACGGATCCAAGCATTAGCTTCACCCATACCAGCAGTAAAGAGCATCACGTCAGTACCGTTCATCAAAGCCATGTATGAACCAACATACTTAACGATTCGGTTAACGAAAATATCGATAGCTAATTGTGAACGCTTGTTTTCATCTTTAGTAGCGATGATATCACGCATATCTGGTGAAACGCCAGAAATACCCAATAGACCGGACTTTTCATTCAAGATATCGATCATGTCTTGTGGATCTGAAAGCTTAAGTTTCTTCATCATATAAGCGAACAATGAAGGATCAAGGTCACCGGAACGAGTACTCATTGTAATACCTGCAAGCGGTGTGAAGCCCATTGATGTATCAACTGATTTACCACCATCGATCGCATCGATCGAGGCACCACTACCAAGATGCATAGAGATCATCTTAAGATCTTCAATTGGTTTGTTTAAGAATTTAGCAGCTTGTCCCGAAACATAACGGTGTGAAGTACCATGGGCACCGAATTTTCTAACGCCGTATTTTTCGTAATATTCATAAGGAATACTGTACAAATAATTTACGGGATCCATTGTTTGATGGAATGACGTATCAAATACTGCTACTTGAGGAACATCTGGTAAAATTTCTTGGAACGCTTCAATACCATAAGCTTGACCTGGATTATGCAAAGGAGCGAATTCAGCAAGATCCTTGATTTGTTGAAGAACTTTATCAGTCACAACAGCAGAGTCTTTAAAGATGTTACCACCTGCAACTACACGGTGACCAACACCTGTGATCTCTGAATAGTCCTTGATGATCCCTAACTTGATCAAAGTCTTCAACATCTTAGTAACAGCAGTCTTGTGATCAGGAATATCTCCTACTTCACTCGTCTTTTCACCATTATATTTAACTTTGAAAATTGAATCTGATAAACCGAGACGATCAACCATACCCGATGCGATAACATTTTCGTCAGGGACCGAATACAATTTCCATTTCAAAGTTGAACTTCCTGAATTTACTGCAATAATCTTAGCCATTTTTATACCTATCCTTTAAAGTTATTTTTTGCCCAATCTTGTACTTGGTTTCTAAAGCCTTCAAATTCCTTCACATTTGCTGTTTCTGGAATAGTTCCCATTAACACGTTAGTCGTTTGTTGAGCTGTGCCACCGTGTTTTTGAAGAACTACGATCGCTTTTTGAGCCTCTTTAGACGCAAAAAGATTCGATGGTAGATCGAGAACAGCTTGAAGATAAACATTTGAAACCATCCATTCCGAAAGCTTCTTAGCTTGATCAGTTTGGAAAATTGCTGACGGAACGATAAACATCCCAATACCGCCGTCATTCAAATTATTCATTGTTTGTTCGATCAAGAGGTGATGAGCATATGAATGCCCTTCTTCAGCCTTGGTCTTAAATTTAGCCGCATTATCATCGATCGGATAATAGCCCACTGGAAGATCAGCAATTGCCAAATCGATATCTGTGACATCCCATTCAGCGATCCCATCTTGATGATACGCATCTAAATTCAAATTCATTACTTCAGAAAATGCTTTAGCCAAACTTACTAAAGCTTCATCATTGTCGATCCCCGCAGCATTGATATCAAAATCACCAGCCAACCTAAGTTGTTCGATAAACTCGATCAACAAGTTTCCTGTTCCGATAGTAGGGTCGATCATATGGATTGTGTGCTTGTTCAATGAACTAAAGATCTCAAAAGCAATCAAGCTAGCTATCAATCCGATCGTATCTGGCGTCATCAATTTATTGACTTCGAGCTTATCTTGGCGTTGTGCCTGGATAATATTGACCGTAATAGCTTGCTTCATTTGAGCCTGAGAAAGACTGATCTGCTTAAGCTGTGAATAAACATCCTCGAGTTGTTTCACAGTATCAGGAGCAGGAGCTCCATTTTCAACATATACTTTACCATCAGCAAGGTTCGTCAATGTTTCAGCCAAAGAATCTGTGTAACTAGTACCCAATGACTTTTGAAGTAATGTCGAAGCTTGGTTCAATAAATCATAGTAATTCTGCATTTCATTTTCTTCTGCCATTAAAAAACCTCTTTGCACATGATATTAAAATTTTAACGTTGATTTTCACTTAATTCAAGCGTTTTCAGATTCCAAAAATTTAATTTCGTGTCGTTGCGACAATTCATTCAAAATTGCTTGTCGATATCGTTGATCCAGGAGGAGGTATTGTCTTTGGCTAGTAGCAAATTTCTGGGAGGAAGCGGTAATGATCATGAGTGATATCGAAAAGATCAACAATACGTTTAAAAAAATGGTCCCTGACTTAGGTTTGCCATTCCACATGACTGAAAAACATCTCCGTTTCTGTGCCGTTTTTTTGAATTATTTTTAATAACAGATTTTGTCCCACCTTTAACGGTTGGAAGTCTTTTACATCATTCATAATTGGTTCAAAGCCGCCATTTTGTGATTCATATAAAAATCCATTGGCAAGAGAAATATACAGGTCAAGGTTCGCTCCATCTGTATCGGAATTAAATAGGCGCAATTCTTGATGTGAACTCCCTTGTCTGTTTTTAATGACAAGAATTTTACCATCGAATAATTCTTCCAGCCGTTCTTGGACAATGTGAGTGTGGATGTTAGAGTAACTTTCTAAATTCATAACTTTATGGGATAGAATAATGGCTTGTTGCAAAATAGTAATAGTCAGAACAGTAACAAATAATGCTAATACGGCTTCACTCAGCAAAAAGCCGGATCTTTTACTGCCATTTGACTTGATAATTTTTACCCATATCACCGATCACTCTGATGGAATCGTCATCAGTGACGGTGCGGTAAACGTGACCATTGAAAGTAATATTTGTTGGGGCTGAGTGATCTCTTAATTGTTCCCACATCAGTTTGTGAGCAGTAACTTGTGTCTCTAATTGTTGTAAATGTTGGTATTGAACAAAAACGGTCAGGGTCAATGTTGAAATTATTAGTACTGCCAGCCACAAAGAAGTCAGTGATTCAATCAAGAGAAAACCATCATGGGTTTTTCGCAACTAAAACACCCCAATTCATTTGAACCGTGTAGAAATGTTTTGAATTCCTGCCATCAGTAAAAAATTTAATCGTAATCGGCTTAGTTACTGCTTCATTTGTGACATTAGTGTCACCCTTAATGGTAAGATTCAAAGTTTTTGGTAAATCTAAACTTTCCGTGAAACTGCTGCCGTACTCAAAATTAATTTTATTGGACGTAAAGGTAACATGACATCCCTTATGAAGCAAATAAGTAGTAATCATCATTTGATTCCATTTTGCTTCAAATTGTTTCAATGCTATTTTTTTCTTCATTCTTTGTTTGGTAATCTTTGACTTGATAAGCTCCGATAATTACTAAAGATGAAAAAATAAATAGTGTCAAAATTGCTTCAATTAAAGTAAAGCCAGCCTTACGAGGCATCATTGATCACTTTGGATGATGGGTCAGAACTAACTACTTTGCCTTTTTCATTTATGTATAATTTTAAACTTTTGGCACGATTTCGTTGTTTTGAAGATAGTGCTGGCCAATCTTTTAATTTGTCTGGACCTTTGTATTTATTCACTTCATCAGCATTGGACATATTTACTTGGGACTGAATAGTTTCCGTGACTGCTTCATCAGCCCTTGTTTGAGCAACATTTTTTTGTTCTGCCAAATTAGGCACAATTAACAGTAATAACATCGAAATAATCAACATGACGATAACCATTTCGATCAAAGTAAAACCTTTTCGTTTTCTCACCATTTAATTCATTCCCTTCATCATCGAATAAACTGGCAATAATATCATCAGATAAGCAATCAAAATGAAAACTGCGATCACTCCGAATAAAACCGGTTGGACTAGATTGATCAGCTTTTTTATTGCCGCTTGTGTTGCTTGATATTTTAGCTCTGAAAGTAGTAATAAATCGCTCCCTACTTCTGCCCCACCATTCCCAATATTGAAAATCAAATTGAGTTCGTTAGGCAACAAAGCTTCATTTTCAATGACGTGTTGGAGCGAGTCGCCACTTTTAAGACACACTAGTAACTCACTGGCAATAACGTTTTGAATCGAACCGTCGACAAAATTTTGGTTGTTGAGACAAATCTTTTGTAAGTCGAGCCCTTGGGAAAACTGCATCCCTAAACCTTGTAAGATCGTAAATTGATAAAAATATAAGTAGCTTTTTCGTAACAGTGGAAGTTTGATCAATATTTTAGCGCGTTGATATTCATTTTTCCTACGTAAATAACACACAAAAACTATCCCGCAAAGGATCAGCAGGCCGGTCAATATAGTTATCACGTGAACAAAAATATCTAGAGAACTGTTATTACTATTAGTTTGGATCTGGGGGAGGATATAAAGTTTCATGCCGATGACCATCAATGTTAAGAAACCAATAATGAAAATCGGATAAGCTAGTAATTCTTTCAATTTAGTTTGTTGCTTGGCTTTTTGTAAAAGGATGTGACCACATTGCTCGATCGTCTGTTGCAGACCTCCGTGCATTTGTGAGATCACCAATTGATTTTAAACCACCAATGGTAGCTGTAAGTGTTTCATCGATGTCGATAACATGTAGCCTTCTTCTAAATCGGCGTATATTTTTTGATAAATCTGATTGTCCTGATCTAAAAATTTTAAACAGCGCATTGCTTGGTTCAGAGAAAATCCATTCTTCATTAATTTACTTATTAATAATAAGTAGTCAGCCTGGAAACTACTGGAAATTTTCTTAGCCAGCAACGTATTCATCGTAAATTTCATTGGTTATGATCCTTTTTTGCAGAGCATTGTTCAACAAGCTTTGCCACTTACTATCACGCTGGTCGTTAGCTTGATAACGCTCGATCTGTTGGTTATTTAAAAAATCAGCAAAAATTTCTAGTTTATCATTCGTTGGGATCAGTCTTTGATATGAGATCAGATTTACTGCATTATTGATCTCAAAACTAGATACACCCAGTTGTTTCAGACGGGAGACCACCGAATATTTTGACTTACCATGGATAGTCGTAAAGACCGTATAGCCACATAATGCAGCTTGTACAGCTTGTTGTGCTGTCTGCTTATCTCTGACCTCACCAATGATCAAAAGCTCAGGACGGTGCCTTAAACTAGTCTTGATCAGTTCTTCGTAAGTCATCCCTGCCTCAACATTAACTTGAAGCTGTAAAAAATCTTCTTCAGCTATCTCGATCGGATCTTCAATGCACATTACCTTCTTATTACGACCAACGATCCGAGCTAAGTTGTACATCAAGGAAGTTTTCCCTGAACCCATCGGTCCCGAAAAAATCATCATCCCTTTTAACCTGGCATAAGGTAGTAAGTAATTGACCAAATCGATATCACTGTCAGAGACTTTTTTTTGCGGATAGATCAAACGGATAACTAATGATTCCCGATTTAAAAAATCACCGACCGACGAGATCCGAACGTTGATACGACTATTTTGAAATGTGTAGCTAAAGGCGCCCTTTTGTGAACGCCTGCGTTCTGAAATATCCAGTCCGCCGTTGAATTTCAAATAGTTCATCAAAGCAAAAGTTTCATCGTAATTCAATTCGGCGACCGTATAAGTTGTCAAACTGTTCTTTGCTTCGATGACATACGTATCCTTTTTCGGTAAAAAATAAATATCGGATATCCGATTAGTACAAGCTTCTGTCAATAAATTGTTGACCATAGTTTCTGCTGTCATCTTTCACCTCCTTCACTAAAAAATTACGCAAAAAAAATAGACTCAAACTTTTCAGTTTGAATCTATTTTAAGAAAAATTATTCGTCATCGTCATCAGCAGCTGCTGTATAAACTTCTGACACATCATCATCATCTTCAAGTTGATCGATCATGTGTTGGAATTGTTCTTGTTTATCCTCTGGTACAGGAGTTGTATTTTGAGGAATCATTGTTAATTCAGCATTAGCTAATTCGTAACCTTTTTCCTTTAAACCATCACGTACTGCAGCGAATTCTTTCGCATCAGTATAAATTTCGAATGCATCGTCTGAAGTTTGTAGGTCATCAGCACCAAGATCCATAATGTCTAGTAATACTTGATCTTCGTCTTGAGTGTTCTTGGAACGATCCAAAACAATGTAACCTTTACGATCAAACATATATGCAACAGAACCAGTTGAACCTAAGCTACCACCATTACGTGTAAATGCTACACGAACTGATGAAGCAGTTCTGTTCTTATTATCTGTTAATGCTTCAACTAAGACTGCAACTCCACCTGGAGCATAGCCTTCATATGTTACTTCGTCGTAGTGTTCTTCTGAACCACCTTCGGCTTTATCCAAGGCACGTTTGATGTTGTCCTTAGGCATATTAGCTGCACGAGCTTTATCTACAATTAAACGAAGAGCAGCATTACTGTCCGGATCGGCACCACCCGATTTTGCTGCCATGTATAATTCACGTGATATTTTTTGGAAAATCTTTCCACGTTTAGCATCTTGGGCGCTCTTACGTCCTTGGATGTTATGCCATTTTGAGTGTCCTGACATTTCTGCTTCCTTCTTTCATTTTTATTAGTAAACCGTCTAATATATTATCAAATATAAGGCGTTATATCAATACTCCATTGAGAAAGGATGCAATTTTTTTTGACGCTTTTTCAGTAAATAAACAATTAGCACTGTCAATAAAATTGCCACCAGTGCACCAGTGCTATCTAGGATAACATCTTCGACCAATGGTGTCCGCCCTCCAGTTAATCCTTGGTGAAATTCATCAAAAGCCGCTAAACCTGTGGCAGCCATCCAAGGGATGAAAATTTGGAGAACTTGATTTTTTTTAAAATAAGTATATAAAGCTAAACACAAAAACAGCCCGAGGATAAAGTAAGTCCCAAAGTGAGCTGTCTTTCGCATGATGAACTCCACAAAATGGAAGTAACCATCATTTTTCACTGACTGATATTTATCACCATATTGAAATCCAAATGAATTTAAAAAATCATAAAGTGGTCGTTGATGATTGCCAAGATGGCGTTGTAAAAATGGAACTGACGTTTGTTGCTTATAAGTCATTGACGAACTAATAAATAACACTAACTCGACCAAGACTACTAGCAGCCAATACCATTTTTCACGCTGCTTAAGTTTATTATTCATTCGGATCCTCCAAGTTGATAGTATCGTTCAGTTCTTTAGCTTCGCCAAAATAGTGTGAACGATATGAGCTACCTACAGCCCAGTAATAAACAAATACTGAAACGACGAGAATGATGACAAAATCAAGTGGATACTTGATCAGCCCTAAGCCGCCAAAGTCTGTTCCACCGATCCAAGAAATCAGTGACAAAAATACTAATTGGAAAATCATCCACAAACTAGACTTGAACTTTTGTTTCATATTGTGGAATCCTTGACGACCATCGAAAACTATATAAACTGGCAAGCCAATAATAACAATAGCAATAACTTCGATAGTTGTTGGAAACATTGTCCAATAAATAGCCAGACTAGCTAGCGCAAATGCTGCTGGAGCAAAGAACTTCATCCCCTTGATCTTAGTTGGACGTTTAAAATCAGGAGCTAATTTCCGCAAGCTTCCAGCAACTACTGGACCAGTCAACAGCGAAATCAGCATCGTTGCTGAGACTACTCGTGAAAGAATGGTCCAATTTTTGAATAGTAAGATCATGATAAAGCTAACGCCAAAATTGACTAATAAAGCCACCCGTGGCGAATTGTATTTATTGTCCATTTTTGCCAAGAATTTAGGCATGTGTTGATTCTTTGGCATCGAAGCCAACGACTTACTTGCTGAGGCTGAAAAGGCCATACCACTACCGAATGGCGAAATAAAGGCCGTGAAATAGATCAAAGTGGAGAGCCAATAAATATTCAATAAAATAGCTAAGTCAGAAAACGGAGAATTGAAGTTTAGTGAACTCCAGCCTTTAGATACGATGGAACTAGGCAATGATCCAATAAAGACGATTTGCAAACAAATGTAGATCAAGGCACTGACAATTAGCGAAATAACAATACCGCGACGGATATTGACTGATGGCTTTTTAATGTCGTTACCTAAATTAATAACCGTTTGGAAGGCAACGTAGGAGAAAATAACCCCAGCACTACTAATAGCCAAGAAGATCGATGATGATCCGTTCGGCATAAATGTTGAAAAATTCGAACCTAAATTGCCGAAATCGAAATGTGCAGATATCAAAGCAATCATAGTAATAATAGGAACAAAAATCTTAAAAAGTGAAATTGCATTATTGAACTTGGCCATTAAGGCAACTGACCAATAATTAATAATCGTAAATAACGCCAACATAATAGTTGCCGCGAATATCCCCCAAGCTGACAACTGATCACCGTTCATCAATACTTTGGTCCACTTAACCCATTCCCAGGGCCAAGAACTCATATATTGAACTGAAGCAACGGACTCAATTGGCAAGATAGCCAATAAAGCTAACCAGTTGGCCCAGGAAGAAACATGTCCTAATAGTGAACCGTGAGTATACATTGCAAAGCGACTCATGGCACCATCTTCGGGGAACATCGTCCCGATCTCAACGTAGACTGTAGCGATAATGAATACTAATAACGCTCCAATGATCCACGCTAAAATGGCAGCTGGTCCAGCCACACGCGCAGCTTGACTCGAGCCAAACATCCAACCTGAACCGATGATAGCGCTCAGGCCGAACATAACAGTGGAAAATAATCCTAATTTTTTCTTCAAAATAACTTCCTTCATCCCTAGTGCATAGCAAGCACTATTTTGTAAACACCTTAATTATAATAAAATGTGAAAAGAATATCTAATTAACCATTAAAAAAATGCATAAAAAGTGTAATAATCTCCTTCATGAATATCATGACAACGGATACAAATTGTTAAGCTCATTTTTCACAATCAATCGACTTTAATAGTTAATTTTTCAATTTCCGGGTAAACAATTAACAAAGTAGGTAAAATCCTAACAAATCCAAAAATAAGAATCAACACCTGATAAACTTAAAATATTCAAAATTTAATTCATAATTGTAACTATGAGGTGCGGGAGAATCGACTTGAGAAGCAAAACAAACAAATTTAAAATCAGACTGAATTTTTTCATATTTGCAAACGAATTTATTTAACTCTATTGGCAAAATATGCATAAAAAATGGTTTCTAGCAGATGCTAGAAACCATTTAGTAAAAATTATTCAACTGTAACACTCTTAGCTAAGTTACGAGGCTTATCAACATCGTTTCCACGTTCAAGAGCTGCATAGTAAGCAATCAATTGAGCTGGAACAACACTGACAATAGGTGAAATCTTTTCATCGATTGCTGGCAATACCACTTGGTCACCATCTTCAGCATATTTCTTGCTGGAAATAACTAAGACATGTCCGCCACGGGCTTCAACTTCCTGAATATTGCCACGTGTATGCGCAGCACCGATACCATCATTGACATAAGCAAATACGGGAACACCGTCTTCGATCAATGAAATAGTACCATGTTTCAACTCACCAGCAGCAAATCCTTCTGCATGGATATATGAAATCTCTTTTAGTTTCAATGAAGCTTCTAGTGATAGAGCGTAATCAATACCACGACCGATATAGAAAGCATCGCGTTGACCATCAAGATAGTCATGAGCAATTTTCTTGAAACGGTCCTTTTCGTCAACGATCGTTTGGATAGCATTGGCAGCCAAAGCTAATTGCTTCTTCAAATCAAATTCCGATGCCAATTTAATACCCTTGTACTCACCAACCGCTTTAGCTAAAACTGATTCCACTGCGATTTGAGCTGTATAGGCTTTAGTTGAGGCAACAGCGATCTCTGGTCCAGCTAACAATTTCATTGTATAAGTAGCTTCACGAGAAAGCGTTGAATTTGGAACGTTAGTCATCGTCAAACTGTGGTGTCCTAATTCATTTACTTTAACCAGCACTTGTCTACTATCAGCAGTTTCACCACTTTGTGATAAGAAGATGAAGAATGGCTTCTTCGATAATTTTGGCATATGGTAGCCAAATTCACTGGCTAATTCAACGTCAACTGGCACATCGCACAAGTCTTCAAAGATGTTCTTGCCGACTAAACCTGCGTGGTAACTAGTACCGGCTGCAACAATGTAAAGACGGTCCGCTGATGCAACATCTTCAAGCATCTTTTCATCGATATTGATCTTATTACCATCAACATAGTGTTGCGAGATTTTTCTCATAACAGCAGGTTGTTCATCGATTTCTTTAAGCATGTAGTGTGAATAAGTACCCTTTGAAATATCTGAAGCATCCAAATCAACGGTATATGAATCTCTCTTAACTGGTGTACCATCAAGTTTGCTGATCTCAACACTGTTTTTCTTCAAAAGAACGATTTCACCATCATGGATCTCAACGAATTCATGAGTACTTTCAAGCATAGCCATTGCATCTGAACAAATAACGTTAAAGCCATCGCATAATCCGATCAGCAATGGACTCTTATTCTTAGCAACAAAGACACAATCTGGTTGTTCTCTGTCGACTAAAGCAAAGGCATATGAACCCTCGATCAATGAAACAGCTTTTCTAAAGGCTTGTTCAGTATCCATATTTTCTTTAACAGCAAAATAATCAACTAGTTGAACTGCTACTTCGGTATCAGTTTGGCTGACAAATTTGAAGTCACTTAAATATTTTGCTTTAAGTTCAGCGTAATTTGTAATAACGCCATTATGAACTAAGTAGAAACGGTCATCTTGTGAAAAATGTGGATGAGCGTTATCGATCGTAGGTTGACCGTGAGTAGCCCAACGAGTATGGCCGATCCCGATATCACCTTTAACTTCGGGTCCGACTTTCTTTTCAAGTGAACTGATCTTTCCAACTTCTTTTACAAGGTAGTCTTGACCTTTTTCATTATTTACATAAATTCCGGCTGAATCATAGCCACGATATTCTAATTTTTCTAATCCATTTAATAAAATTTCAGTTGCATTTTCGTTTCCTACAACTCCAACAATTCCGCACATAGTATGGTTCTCCTAAACTGGTATAGTCTATTCATAAATATTGGTATAGTTGATTGGTAGCCCCAACGTTTATTTTGAACAACTACCACTCTACTAATCTAGCGGGGTTATGTCAATAATTTTTAATTTTTTGTTAAAAAATCGTTTGAAATGGTACAGATGGTATGGACCGGTATATCAATTGGACTAGTTCATATAAAAAAAATCGTTTTATTTTATAACTAACTCTCTCTATAGCATGGTTATATTTCCAATCTTTTTACACTTAATTTTCAATCCCATTTGGAAAAAATATTAAAAAATACTTTCTGAGATTGCAAAAAGAGCTGATATCCTGTTGAGATATCAGCTCTTGTATAAGTAGTCTATGCACCCATGTCTTTTTTTACTACATCGGCAATTCTTTCAGTATATTCATTAACCTTTTCTTCAGTGGCAGCTTCACACATCACACGGAGCAATGACTCTGTTCCACTAGGACGTACCAATACTCGTCCATCGCCGTCCATTTCGGCTTCAACGACCTTGATAGCATCCAAAATGTCTGTGTGTTCTTTCCAATTATTCTTATCTGTTACTGGGACATTGATCAAACGTTGTGGGTAAATTTTCACTGGTTCAGCTAATTCTTTCAAACTCTTACCAGTTTCCTTCATAACATGCAACAAATGAATACCAGTTAGCATGCCGTCTCCAGTGTTCATATATTCAAATAAGACAACGTGACCAGATTGTTCGCCACCGATGTTGTAGTTATTCTCACGGATCTGTTCGACCACGTGACGATCACCTACAGCAGTTTGAACGTATTTCATATCATTGGCTTCAATAGCTTTGTACAAGCCCATATTCGACATGACAGTAGTTACGATCGTATCTTTTTTCAATCTGCCACCGTCGTGCATGTATTTTCCAAGGATGAACATGATTTTATCGCCATCAACGATATTACCATCTTCATCAACTGCGATACAACGATCTCCGTCACCATCAAAGGCCAAGCCAGCAATAGCATCTGAATCTTTGACTTTTTGAGCAAGTTGTTCAGGATGAGTTGATCCAACATGGTCGTTAATATTGATCCCATCAGGATGTGAGGCCATGATATCAAAATCAGCGTTCAAGTCTGCGAACAAGGTACTTGCCAAACGACTAGTTGAACCATTAGCAGTATCTAAAACGATATTCATGCCGCTCAAATCATCAGAAACAGTTTGTTTCAAGAATTGTAAATACTTTTGCGCACCTTCTGGATAATCCGAAACTGAGCCTAACCCTTCAGCTGATGGCCTTGGTAATGTGTCTTCTTTAGCATCTAGAAGTTCTTCAATTTCATCTTCAACGTCATCGGGTAATTTGTAACCGTCTGATCCAAAGAACTTGATACCGTTATCTGATGCAGGATTGTGTGATGCTGAGATCATAATACCAGCATCAGCTGAGACTGCTCTAACTAGGTAGGCAACAGCTGGCGTTGTCACTACATTTAAGTTCAAGACTTCGATCCCAACTGATAACAATCCTGAGATCAAGCTGTCTAATAACATTTGACCTGAAATTCTCGTGTCACGAGCAACTAATACTCGTGGGCGACTATTTTCATTTTGTGAGTGTTGCGTCAAAACATATCCACCCGCACGACCTAATTTAAATGCAAGTTCGGGTTTGAGCTCTTTATTAGCTATTCCTCGAACACCGTCTGTTCCAAAATACTTTGTCATAAAATCCTTACCCCCAACGTTTAATCTGTTGCGTTGTTTTCATTATCTTCATCATTGTTACTTGAAGTATTTCCGTTTGAATTAGTATTGTTGTTGCCACTGTTACCGTTGTTACTATTATTAGTTCCTTGATTATTTGAATTAGTACCATTATTCGTATTTGTCGAATTGCTATAACCGCCACCTGAACTACCATTTGCATGGACAGTGATCGTTACCATCAAGGAGTCAGGGTCAGATGAAGTGATCTTTCCTTTTAAGGCATTGGCAATATCAACACTCTTCTTAGTAGTAGATGTAATATCGGAAATATCGACTGGAATGTTGATCGAATCATCTATATCATCCAGTTGTTTCTCACTGCCGTAAACAGTTATTGATTTGACATCAGAATCAAGAGAGAAACTCATTCCGTTGGATGAACTTCCCTGTTGGGTAAAATTTATAGAGACCTTCTTGCTTGGCAAGTTGATCGGGATCTTTACATGGACCGTTTGTGGTTCCATTGTGACATTTAAAGTCTTCCCTTTCTTATCCAATGCCTGCACGAGGACTTCTTGATCAAAGGTCGTCTTAATACCCTTAGGCAAAATTGGTTTAACTACTAATTTATCGATCTTCTTAACATCAGCAGCGGCTCCGGTGACTCTGACCGTGCTAGGTGAAACTTGTGGTTTACTTGCTGAATATCCAGATGCCAACGAATTCTTATTATATTGTACATTTATTGGCAATGATTTAGACATTCGTTTTTGAATATTAACTGTTACATATTTTGGCTTGATAGTGTACGTTAATTCCGAATTCAAGCCTGTTTGTTGGATCCTGACCTTGTGCTTGCCTGGCAAATACTTTCTTAAATTTAAATAAGCTGAAAAGTTCTGTGTATTCTTAGTAGCCGTAACCAAAGCCGATGGACCCTCGATAGTAACTTTGACCGATTGTGGATAACCAGTAATGTAATAATCATCAGTGTTAGCTTGGATCTGTAACGGTACGGTCATTGTAGCTTTAGTATTAACTGTGGTTGAAGTAGATTGGTTAGAATCTCGCGTTGAACCAACACCGGGTGTACTAACTGAGAAAAATAACCAGAGTGCTCCACAGAGGGAAACAAATGCATAAAAATAATTACTATTAACTATTTTCTTCATCATTATTGTTTCCTCCCTTCTTACGACGACTTATTCTGAAAATATCAGTGATGGAACGATTTTGATCATTTCCATCTTCAGATAATTGTGCGTGAAGATATTTCAAGTAATCTTCACGAGAAAGGTCGAGCATCATGTGCCCATTACGAGTGATCATGACACCACCCGTTTCTTCAGAAACGACGATAGTGATCGAGTCTGTCACTTCACTAATACCGACAGCAGCTCTGTGTCTAGTTCCTAATTCCTTCGGGATCGTATTGCTCTCTGATAGCGGTAAGTAGGCTGCCGCTACGGAGATCCGGTTCTTACGAATGATCACCGCACCATCGTGGAGCGGTGTATTCGGAATGAAAATGTTGATCAGTAAAGCTCCTGTCACTTCAGCATCCAGATCAATACCAGTTTCGACATACTCTTCCAAACCAGTATTCATCTCTAAAGTTATCAAAGCCCCGATCCGGCGCTTACTCATATATTGAATGGCCTGGTCTAAACTCTCGATCAAATGATTCTTAGTCTTACCTTCTTCATTGCTCCGAGAGCTGAAAAAAGGCAATCTTCCCAGATGTTCTAGACCACGTCTGATCTCGGGTTGGAAAATAACCACGATAATGATCACTCCCCAATTGATCAATTGGTCCATTAAGAACGAAACTGTGTGGAGATTAAGTGCCCAACTAATGATCTTGATCAAAAATATGACAACGATACCTTTTAATAATTGAACCGCCTTCGTACCACGGATCATCGAAAGTACCTTGTACAAAACATACCATACAACAATGATATCGGCTAAATTAGCAAGGTTTTGCAATGTAAAAATATTGCTAAGTGTTAAATTCATATTTTTTACCCCTCTTAGCTCGAAATCAATTATAGCAAATAATTAATATTATAAAAGCCCATTTATAGGCATTAATTGATTACTAGATATCGTAATTAATAACTTCTTCACTGTAATTGATATTTTTTCTGAGTGTATTTGCTGTAGCACGACTGATCCGTCCTTGCTCCAATAGATCAAGAACAAACGCTCTCTGAAAACTCAAGGCGTTAACTTCGAGATTGACTTTATCAATATTGAATTGTTCTGAGTGATTCCTTCGTCTGCCTTGTAAAAGTTCTAGGCGTTCTTCGTAATGGCGTTGAAATAAATAGAGCAAGTTGTCATAGGCAATCTCACTGTCAGTTTCTTCAAGCTCACGGAGTTTCTCCAATGCGCGCCGCGATCCAGCTATCGAGATCTTGATAGCTTCACGGTTGTATTGGACTACTTCCTCACGCTTTGTGAATGGGATATGAATTACCTTGCTGATCTCTTTAACTGTTCTCTTGAAATAAGCAACGAAAAATTCAACTGTTTGATTGTAATGGTGTTTTACTAGATCTCGCTTGTATTTTTCGATCCGCTTAACAGCGGTTTGATAGGCATCATCTGAAATTTCATTAGCAGCATACAGCTCTTCGATCGCCTCCAATTCACAATTGAAACAAATATCCCACAACTCAGCATCTTTCTTACCTTTGATGCGCTTTTTACTGATAGGATTAGGTCCATCAGATTGTAACTGAATGTTGTGCAAATTAAAGACATATTCGGCGATAACTGTCGTATACACGGGATCACGCCCGTTTTTATTTTCTTCACGTAATTTATTGATTGTTTTCTCGATTACGATACGGTTAGCTTTTTCAACAGATAAAGTATTCGGATTAGTTGAAACCACTTCGGTGTCATCGGCACTATTGTCGACATCAACATCCTCGTCATCATCATCGTCAGTATTGATCGCGTTACCACGATAAGTAATTGGCGCGCTGTTCTTGGTGATCAATGGGATCAAAATAGTAGCTCCGATCAAACTGTAAATGATCACAGCACTAGCGATAAATAGCAACAACGTTCTAGCTGGAAAAGCTGCTCCACTGTCAGTAACGAATGGCAGAGATAAAATAGCAACCATCGTAACCGCCCCTCTAACTCCAGAAATACCTGACATCAAGCAGTAATAAAATCTGGCTTTTGAGAAGAAATTGAAGTCAGTTCGATCTGACCGTTCGAAAAATGTTGAATAAAAATAACTCCAAAGAAATCTGATCACTGTCAGCATGACCCAGATCACAAAAGCAAAACCTAAAGCTTTAATAGTATTCATACTTTGGTTATGGATCAATTCTTCCATAGCAAACGGGATCTCGATACCTAGCAAAACAAAGACGAATCCGTTGAGTAAGTATACGAGCATGTCCCAAGTTCTGGAAGTGACCAAACGGATCTCGGGACTGAATGCTCCGGTCGTCCGACTTGAGGAAATGTTTAAGATACCTGCAATAACGACCGCGACAACACCAGACACATGGAACACGTCTTCAGCTACATAGTAAATAATAAATGGGATCAATATTTGAATAATAGCATGTAAAATCGAATCATCGATACCTTGATTAATCAAATACAGCCGGACACCGTTGAAGATCCAGATCATCACGGCACCAACTAAAGCACCAATAATAGCAATATAGAAAAAGTCGATCGTCGCATTGGCTAATGAAAAAGCTCCTGTCACTGTGGCAGCGACAGCATATTTGAAACAGATCAAACCAGATGCATCGTTGATCAAACTTTCACCACTGATCAAATGCATCAATTTATCAGGAAGTTTGGCTTTTTTGGCGATCGATTGTACGGCAATGGGGTCGGTTGGCGACAAAACAGCGACCAAAGTGAAGGCCGTTGCCCAAGGTAAACTTGGCATCAGAAATTTGACTAAGGCACCACCAACAACCGTGGAAACAATAACTAAAATGATGGCATTGCCCATGATCGGTCCTTTTAACTTCCAAAGTTCCTTTTTAGGGAAACGATTCCCATCATTAAACAAGATCGGTGCAATGAAGACTAGTAAGAACCATTCAGTATTGACCGATATTTTAACGTTGATAGTAACGGCAGCGATAACCCCCGCAACGATTTGAATTAAACTGGCGGGAATAGAAACAAAATAGTGGCTAATAATATTGGCCACTATTAATAATGAGATGATCAGAATTATTGTTTCAACTATTAGCACTGACTTCACCAGCCTTATCTTCTCCGATGATCCGAACTTCTGTCTTCAAGTCGACATCGAATTTTTCTTTAATAGTTCTTTGGATCAAATGGATCAGATTCATGTAATCGGTAGCTGTAGCATGATTAATGTTAACAATAAAACCGGCATGCTTCATCGATACTTGTGCTCCACCGATGATCTTACCTTGAAGACCTGCTTCAATGATCATAGGACCTGTATAATGCCCCTTAGGACGTTGGAAGACGCTTCCGCATGAAGGATACTCGAGTGGTTGTTTAGAACGTCTCTGCTCATTTAAATCGTCCATTTTAGCTTGAATAGCTTGTTTATCTCCTGGCTTCAGTGCGAAGACAGCACTAATAACGATCCCACCATTCTCTTGGATGACGCTATGGCGATAGTCAAAATCCATTTGTTCATGATCAAAATTGACGATTTCACCATTTGGCATCAACACTTCGGTTGATTCAAAGACATCCTTGATCTCGCCACCATATGCCCCTGCATTCATGAAAACAGCTCCACCAACACTTCCGGGGATACCAGCTGCAAATTCCAAGCCAGTTAGTCCCGCTTTTTGAGCAGCAATGGTAGTATCAATAATAGTGGCTCCAGCTTCAGCCGTGACCTTATTGTCCGAAACTTTGATCTGATTAAAGTTTGGCAAGATGATCACAACGCCTCTGATGCCACCATCCTTGATGATTAGGTTGCTAGCATTTCCAATAACGGTTATTTTGACGTCGTTTTCTCTAGCTGTATTAACGATGGCAACTAGTTCCTGACGAGTCTTTGGAAATGCCAATACGTCAGCATTACCGCCTGTTTTGGTAAATGTATATTTGCTTAATGGTTCATTTGTTTTAAATTCAATATTAGGTAATTTATCAATTGGAAATTTCAAATTTTATCATTCCTTAGTGTACATAGACTACTTACAATTTTATCATATACTGTAAGACATAACGAATAATCACACATAGGAATCAATTATTCCTGAGGAGGAAACTTATGAAATTAGTATCTTGGAACGTGAACGGATTGCGTGCTGTTGTAAAACATGATTTTAAAAATATTTTTGATCAGATCGATGCCGATGTTTTCTGTATTCAAGAAACGAAGCTTCAAGAAGGTCAAATAGATTTAGACTTACCTGGATATCATCAATATTTCAACTATGCCGAAAGAAAAGGCTATTCGGGAACTGCTATTTTTACCAAAGAAAAACCATTAAATGTCACACTCGGATTAGAAGATGAAGATTACAATCATGAAGGTCGAACGATCACTTTAGAATTTCCAAAATTTTACTTGATCACCAGCTACTCACCTAATTCACAACAAAAACTCAAACGATTAGATTTTCGTATGGGATACGACGATGTTTTAAGAAAGCATATGCAAAAGTTATCTCAAGACAAGCCCGTGGTTTTGTGCGGTGATCTAAATGTCGCTCATCAAGAGATCGATTTAAAAAATGACAAGACTAACCATCAAAATCCTGGATTTTCTGACGAAGAAAGAGCAAAATTTAGTGAACTATTAGATGCTGGCTTTACCGATAGTTTCCGCTATATGCATCCCGATGAGGTGAAATACTCATGGTGGAGCTATCGCTTCAATGCCCGACAAAACAACGCTGGTTGGCGTATTGACTATTTTGTCGTTTCTAATAACGGTAAAGATATGATCAAAGACGCTGACATCTTGACGGATGTTTACGGCTCTGATCACTGCCCAGTTGAACTAGAATTAAATTTAGAAGGTGAATAATTAATGAACTTTGTTTCGATGGACTTTGAAACTGCTAATGGACACCGCACGAGTGCCTGTTCTCTAGCTTTAGTCTTAGTACGTGAAAGTAAAATCGTTGATAGTTTTTATACACTCATCAACCCACAAGAGAATTTTAGCCCACGTAACATCCAAATCCACCATATCCGACCGGGTGACGTCAAAGACGCCCCAACTTTTGATCAAGTCTGGCCACACATCGAAACGCTTTTTGACAGCTCGCACTTAGTGGCTGCTCACAATGCTAGTTTCGATAATAGTGTTTTGAAAAATACTTTAAGCAATTATGGGATCTATCCGCCTAGCTTTTTAACGATCGATACCGTTAAAACTAGTCGCAAATTTTATCCAGAATTGCCTAATCATAAGCTTGATACTGTTTCTAAAGGCTTAAATATCAATTTGGCACATCACCACAATGCTTTAGCAGATTCGATCGCTTGTGCTGAAATTTTGATTAAAACTGAGCAACAGTTTGGTGTTGAGCAAATAAAAAAGATGGTCAAGTTAACTAACTAAACCATCTTTTCCATTATTAATGTCTTTGACTTTTTAGACCTAGTTGTAAATCCATGTTTTTCGTACAAATGGATAGCAGCTAGGTTCTTTTTATATACTTCCAAAACCACTTTGGAGATAGGACTTTCTTTAGCAAATGCAAGAATGTCCTCCATTAAATATGAACCGACTCCTTGATTCCACAATGCTTGCTCGACGACAATGCCTAGTTCCGAAGTATACTCATCGACTGTTTCTAGACGAGTGAAACCAATGATAGCATCACCCAAAATGGCGATCATCAATTCATCTTGCGGTGAATTGTAGATCTGATCCAACGAAAATTGTTCATCTTCAACTGTTACCCCGTCTAAAGATTCATGTTCGATGAAACTACTTTCACGACTAGCCTGCTTTAAAAAATCGATCAGCTTTTGTGCATCGTCAGGAATCGCTTCTCTAATAATTAGTTCTTCACTCATACGATCGCTCCAAAATCTCTCTTCTCATACTTATCACCGTAAAGTTTGATAGTAACATCACGGTCATCTTCGTTTTGACGTTTAATATTGACCGAAATGTGATCATTGGGGACTTCATCTCTAATGAACTGTGGCCACTCAACTACCGTTACGCCGTTGCCATGGAAATATTCATCAAAACCTAAGTCCTCGTCCATATTATTCTCAAGGCGATAAGCATCCATGTGATAAAGTGGCATCTTGCCGTCTTGATATTCACGGATCAAAGTAAAAGTAGGACTTTTAACATTTTTCTTGATCCCTAGTCCTCGTGCTAATCCACGAGTAAAGGTCGTTTTACCAACGCCGAGATCGCCATTGAGCAAAATGACATCCCCTGGTTCAATCAGCTTGGCAAAATTTTGTCCGAACGTTTCGGTATCTTGGTACGAATGAGTCTGTAAACTATATTCCTGCATTTTTCTCCTCAATTAAGTAAATTAAAGTGCTAAAGCAGCAGTCAAAATTGATAACTTGTAAACATCATCAGCATTGCATCCACGTGAAAGGTCAGAAATTGGTTTGTCTAATCCTAACAAGATAGGACCAACGGCATCAAAGCCACCAAATCTTTGAGCGATCTTGTAGCCAATATTACCTGATTGCAATTCTGGGAAGATGAAGACATTGGCATGTCCAGCAACTTCTGAACCTGGAGCTTTTTGGTTTGCAACTGAAGGTACAAATGAAGCATCGAATTGTAATTCACCATCGATCGGAACATCAGGTGCCATTTCTTTAGCTAATTTAGTTGCTTCTTGAACCTTAGTTACTTGATCACCTTTGGCACTGCCCTTAGTTGAAAAACTCAACATAGCAACTTTAGGATCGATATCAAACAACTTAGCTGATTTAGCAGCTTGAACGGCTACTTCGGCTAATGTTTGAGCATCTGGATCGATGTTGATAGCACAGTCTGAGAATAAGTATCTCTCGTCGCCTCTTTGTAAGATGAAAGCACCACTGATACGCGAGTTACCTGGAGCTGTTTTAACAATTTGTAGTGCTGGACGAACAGTATCACCAGTTGAATGCACTGCACCAGAAACCATTGCGTCAGCTTTATCAAGATATACTAACATTGTTCCAAAGTAATTAACATTTTGAAGCATTTCTTCAGCTTGTTCTTTTGTATTCTTTCCTTTACGGCGTTCAACAAAAGCGTCGACCATACCCTCAAAATCTGAATAAGTCTTAGGACTAAGAATTTCAATATCGCCTAAGTCAAAAGAATTGTCACTGGCTACTTGTTTGATCTCCGTTTCATCACCAAGCAAGACGGGCTTCAAAACGTTCTCACTATTTAATTTTGCGGCAGCTTCTAAAATACGAGGTTCATCACCCTCAGGGAAAACAACCGTAAGATTCTTTCCATTTACCTTTTCTTTCAAGCTATCAAATAAATCCATTATCATTCCTCCATTTCATTGACAATCGTTGGTAATTGCCAATTGATTACCCTTTCATTGTATCGTAAAAGCGCTTTATTTGTTTGAGAAAATGGTTTTGATCCAAAAAATCCTCGATAAGCTGACAATGGACTAGGATGAACGGAGGAAATAATTGTGTTCTTAGAAGTGTCGATCAAAGCTGATTTGCTCTTAGCAGCACTGCCCCACAAAATAAAGACGACACCGCCTTTATCGGACAGAGCTTTAATGGCATAGTCAGTCAATTTTTCCCAACCTTTACCACGGTGTGAATAAGCCTGTCCTCGTCTAACCGTCAGGACTGAGTTCAGCAATAATACCCCTTGATCAGCCCAAGCTTTCAAATAGCCATGGTTAACTGGTGTACAACCTTCATCAGATTGGAGTTCTTTATAAATATTGACTAATGACGGTGGGATCTTCACTCCTGGTGCCACCGCAAAACTGCAGCCGATAGCTTGTCCCGGTTCATGATAAGGATCCTGTCCCAAAATAACTACCTTAGTATCTTGATAGGACGTCCACTGAAAAGCTTGAAAAATTTGATACATATTAGGATAAATTTCCTTGGTAGCATATTCCTTTTTTAAGAAATCATGAAGTTCTTGATAGTATTCTTGTTGAAACTGGTCATTTAGAACTTCTTGCCAGTCATTTTTGATAAATCTATTCACAACAACACACACCTTATTAGAAAAAATTATTTTAAAAATATGTTAATATGCAACTATAAGTTTAACGCATGGAGGCTGAATTATGATCAAAATCATCGCATCAGATATGGATGGAACATTGTTAAATGAAAAGATGATGATTTCACAAAAAAATATTGACGCCATCAACCACGCTACCGCAAACGGGATCGATTTCTTAATTGCCTCTGGCCGCCAACTTGATGAAGCAAAACCCTTTTTGATGAATAAGATCCACCCTGGTTACATCACCTTAAATGGTGCAGAAGTTTACAGTAAGGATGAAAAATTAGTTTCAAGTAATCCCGTTTCCAAAACGAGTGCCTTAAAAGTTGCCGAATATATGGATGAACACGACTTATATTATGAGCTTATCACTGACAAAGGTGTTTTTTCCAACAGTCTTGAAAAAAGAACTGTCAGCATTGCTCAATTATTGAACGTCTTGAATCCCACAACAACTTACGAAAAAGCCTTAGCGGATACAAAAGCTGTTTTAAAGCACGCCAAAACTATTTATGTTGACGATTATGACGAAATTTTGAATGATAGTGAAACTAAAGTTATGAAGCTATTAGTTTTTGACAATCGTCAGGATGAAATTTTTGAACCTTTGAAGGCAAGTTTAGGAGTAATTGATGATATAGTTATTACATCATCTTCTCCTAATAATCTGGAGATCAATAGTATCGATGCTCAAAAAGGTTCGGCTCTGATGGAATACGCCAAACAAAAAGGCGTAAATCCGGAAGAAGTCATGGCTATCGGGGATAATATGAACGATTATTCCATGATCAAGGCTGCCGGGATCGGCGTAGCTATGAAAAATGCCGTGCCCGAAATAACCGCTCTAGCTGACGAACATACGGATACTAATGTAAACGATGGTGTTGCTAAAATAATCGAAAAAGTAATCCAAAATAACAAAACCGTAGGTAATCGTGAATGAACTTATATATTCGAACAGCTGACTTGTTATCTGGCAATTTGATGGTCGTTTCCAATATCAACAAAGAAACAGTCTTCATTGCCACACGTAGTAAGGATGATCCCTACCTGATCCAGTTGTTTAATCGATTAAATGAAAAAGTTGCAGAGATCAAAATGAAGAATAGTTTTTTGCGGATTTTTTCTATCGAAGTCGCTGGTAAAGAAGTGGCTACGATCAATACTATTCCGATGATCGAAGTTAAATATGTTCATATTGGTAAAATCAATTGGAATGTAATCGGAAATATCCCTCTTTCTAATTATCACGTGAAGAGTAAACACGATACTGTGATGGAAGTTTCACCAGTTATTTTGAGTTTGGGACAACCAGGATTGCAGCTTCGGATCCGCGATATTGAGGATCTGGAATGTGGCACTTTAATTGCGATTTTTCTGAATAAGTATATTAAGCTTCCTGGGAAGCCGTTTGATGATGGGTTTACTCATATGAACGGGAAGAATAAGTTGTCTTATCTTAATTGTGATAGATCTTGATGGAAATGGATGTTTTTATAGCTGCTTTGAAGCGGCTATTTTTTTGTTTTATTTTAGGTTGAGATAGTAGTTTGGGTGTGCGTTCAATGCCGGTTCCGGGGCGGGGCGCTATATGGGATTGGAACGCCTCAGACGTCGATTTGAGCTTATTCGGGAAGACCACCCGAACAATCTCAAATACGAGTCTTCCTCTAAGCTCCTTCGTCGCCAAGAGGAATTTCACAGCTGAACCCATATAGCGCCCCGCCCCTCCACCTAGGTTGGTAATCGATATCCTTCTCTTGTTTGAGTTTTACCGACTAGATCCACAAATTGGCACTTCTTTCTGCCCTATTTTGCACTTGTCTATCTCAAAACTCTTCCGAGTTGTAAAGTCAAAACCATTGAGTCTAGGACTTACATGCATGAATTTCTACGAAAAATAATTCAGCACTCATATATTTGCACAACCTTATTCAGGAATTGAACTTTTGTTTCTGTTTTTTGTTTTTGTTTTGGTTTTGATCTTGCCAACAATGGTAGAAAACTAAGATAGACATGTGAGAAATAGGACGCGCACAAAGTGCCAATTTGTACAAAATAAATCGGTAAAACTCAACCCAGGGGGGGGGATATTGTCTCTATCTAGACGGAGGGGCCCGGGGATACAGACCTCAGTACCCAAATTCCTCTTGGCGACGAAGGAGCTTAGAGGAAGACCAAGTTTTGAGATGCCTGGGCGAACTCCCCAGGTAGCTCAAAATCGTGTCGGGTACGTTCCAGCGTCTGTATCCCCGGGCCCCGGAGTCGGCATTGAACGTAGCAACAAAACTACTACCTCCCACCCCAACCACCAAACAGACTAACAGACCTCCAGCAAAAGAAAACGCTTCTGTCTGCCATGGCTCTCTTACATCTATACAAAAAAAGAACGCACAATATTATGCGTCCTCCTTTTCATTTTCTAAATTATATTGCATATGATCATACAAATGACTACCAATGTAAAGTTGGCCAACCTTTTTAAACCCAGTTTTGTCATAAACATGCTTAGCTGGCTCATTATCAACATCAACATTCAAACTAAGGACTTTTTCACCTTTTTCTCGCAATAAATCAATAAAACTCTGCAAAGTCTTAGTTCCGATTCCTTTATTTTGAAACTCTGGAGCTACTGCGAATGAATCTAAGTACCATTCTCCTGGCCAAGCCTCTTTATCCGTAAACAAAGTATCTTGATGTACCCCATGTTTTTTTAATATTTTAATAAGAGGAGCATCGATTTGATCTTCTTCTTCTTCTGGATAACTAATAGCGATGGCAGCAACTCTGCCATCAACCTCGTTAACCAAAATATGATCCAATCCATATCGATAATTTGGTAATTCAAACCCTTCTCTAATGACTTGCATCATTGTCTCGTTTCCAATTTCTTTAAAAACGTCTAGTTCCATTTCGTCAAAGATTTGAAATAGCGTGGGCAATATCTGCTCGGCATCTTCCTCTTGCGCATATCTTAACATTATTTCACCTCGGATAATATCATACAGTATTTATTATAAATAATACAATTTTTGCATCTCCGAGTGGTAATACATTAATAAGCCGATTTTTTTTGAAAACTGTTTTCACAAAAAAAGAACCTCACCAGCAGGTTCTTTTTTGATATATTATGAATTTTTTGGGACTGAACACAACCTTCCTTTTATTGTTTTTTTAAGGAAATGTCCCACCTTTCCTTACAACTATTAGCTTACTGGATTCATCATTTTCTGAAAATAAACAGAAATTGTAAAATGTTTTATTCTGGTACACTTCTTAATAATTGATCAAGCAAAAATCATCTCCACAAAAAAAGAACTGATAGGCGGCATCAGTTCTTTTTTGCAAAATACTGTATAGTCGATTATAAAAAGACATCAACATAGTAGAAAATCATCTCTACTACAAAAACCATTTTAAATACATTAATCAATCTTGAAAATACTCAAAAGAGAGCTTCTGTATTGATCTAGTACACTTATTGCAATTTGTTCAGTTCTTCAGGTAGGTTCTCAATAAATCGCCCTGTTCGATTAATTGATCGATCATTTCCTCACGTGCAACATTTAGATCTTTTTCAAACCAAGTTTGTACAGTATGAACTAAGCCTCCTAACAAATGATGCTGTGCTTCATCCATGGCACCTTCCGGCAACTCATAGCGTTTAAAACAGTTGGCGAATTTAGTTAATAAGTAATCAGGCTTTTTTAAGATCATACTGAGATTTGCTAGATTGAGACATAATGTTTTATTAGACAAAATATAATCAACAACTGAAACGACTAACTCATCATATGAGTTACATCCTTTCGTGATTTCCCCAATTATGTATTTCTCAAAAAGTTCAAAGTAGAAATCTTCCATACATTCAAAATGATAATAGATGACGCTTCTTCCCTTTTGAGATTGTCGTACTAGATCAGTTATTGTATATCGGACCATGATTCGACTTGATAATGCGTCTTTTGCTGTGGAAAACAGATGCTTTTGAGTTAAATTAATATTATTTTCCATAAGTAAATTTTATCATAACGATAAGTATTAACGTATGATAACAATAACTATACAATGTAAAGATTTGTTTACACAAAATATACAATCAAAAAAACGTGATCAGACTCGAGTCTAATAACGCAATTTTGTTGCGCGTTGGATCTCTCGTTCTTGATCACGTTTTTTAATTGTTTCACGTTTGTCGTATTGTCGCTTACCTTGAGCAACACCGATCAATACTTTGGCAAAGCCATGTTTTAAATAGACTTTTAACGGTATGACGGTGATACCCTTTTCTTGAATAGTACCGACAATGCGATGGATCTCTTTCTTATGAAGTAATAAACGTCGATTACGTAATGGATCATGATTGAACTGGTTTCCTTGGTCGTAGATGGCAATATTGACATTCTCAAGCCATAATTGACCATCCCTTGCCTGGACGAAACCGTCTTTGATATTGATTTTACGAGCACGGATCGACTTGATCTCGGTTCCGGTCAATTCGATACCGGCTTCATAGGTATCAAGGATCGAATAATCATGTCTCGCTTTTCGATTGGTTGCTACTTCATTAGCAGATTTTTCATGATGTTTCTTCACGGTTCATCACCTGCTTTCGTATTTACCACGTCTCTTATGATTGTTATTTGAACGACCGTGTCCGCCACCGCGATGGTTGTTGCCACCTTTGCCGCCTTTATTGCGGAAAGTACTGCGACTGTGACTTGCACGGCGTTTCTTGAACTCTTCTTCACGCTTCTTAACTTGTTCTTCTTCTTCAGGAGTCAAGACACGTTCGAAGTCGATTTTTCTTTGTTCAACGTCTGCTCTGATCAATTTAACTTTGATAGGTTGACCGACCTTGAAGATCTTGCCATTGCTTCTACCATGCATTGACATGCTCTTTTCATCAAATTCATAGTAGTCGTCTTTCATATTTGAAATATGGATCAGACCTTCAACTGTGTTCTCAAGTTGAATGAACATACCAAAACTAGTTACGGAACTGACAACAGCATCGAATTCTTCACCAACTTTATCTTCCATATATTCAGTCTTCTTGAGATCATCGACAGCACGTTCAGCATCGATCGATTTTCTTTCACGGCTTGAAGTGTGGTCTGCGATCGGTGAAAGTTTCTCTTTCCACTTATCCTTTTCCTTGTCAGTGAAACCAAATTCAGCGTATTCATGGATCATCCGATGAACGATCAAGTCCGGATAACGTCTGATCGGCGAAGTGAAGTGAGTATAATATTTAGCTGCCAGTCCGAAATGACCAAGCGCTTGATCGGAATATCTAGCTTGTTGCATGCTTCTAAGCAGCATGATCGTAACAACTGCTTCTTCTGGTGTATCAGTAACTTTAGCTAAGACATTTTGGAACATCTTAGGAGTGATATCTTTAATATTACCCTTAACTTCCACACCGATCGCTGCGACGAATTCAAAGAAATTTTTGACCTTTTCTTGTTCAGGCTTTTCGTGGACACGATATAAGAATGGGACGTGACTCAAATTGTAATGCTTAGCAACCGTTTCATTAGCTGCCAACATGAATGATTCGATCATTCTCTCGGAAGTTCCACGGTTTCTCAGTTTAATATCGATCGGCTTGCCATTTTCATCAACGATGATCTGTGCTTCTGTTTCTTCAAAGTCGATGGCACCACGTTCATGACGCTTGTCGAATAAAATCTTATGCAGATCTGCCATATCTTTCAACATTGGTACGAGAGCAGCATATTCTTCATTTAATTCAACGTCACCTTTTAAGATCTCGTTAACGTTGTTATAAGTCATGCGATATTTCGACTGGATAACACTTGGAAAAATATCTTGCGTTAAGATATCGCCATTTTCATCGATCTCCATCTCACAAGTCAAAGCTAGACGATCTTCACCAGGATTCAAGGAACAAATCCCGTTAGATAATCTAAATGGAAGCATTGGAATAACTCGATCGACTAAATAAGTACTAGTCCCACGCTTATAAGCTTCCTCATCAATTGGCGAACCTTCTCTGACATAATGAGTTACATCAGCGATATGAACGCCTAGATGGAAGTGTCCATTCGGCAACTTTTCGACCTCAACGGCATCGTCAAAGTCTTTAGAATCATCCCCATCGATCGTGATGACGGTATTCTTAGTCAGGTCACGACGACCTTCACGATCTTCTTCTGTTACATGATCAGGGATCTGTTCAGCAGCATCGAGAACTTCCTGTGGAAATTCTGGATTGATACCATTATCCAAGACGATGGAAATAATATCGACACCAGGATCATTTTTGTTACCGATGATCTCAAGCGCTGTACCTTCCATACTTTGAGGATGAGAATCATTCGGATACTCATCGATCGATACTTGGACCATGTCACCCATTTGTGGATGAAGTCCCTTATCAGAAATAAAGATCATATAGGTTGAAAAACGTTTCTCATGACTTTGGACATAACCGTAGTGACCCGATTTCTTAACTTGAGCGTCACTGTATGGATGAAATTCACCAACCAGTTTGGTTACTGAACGTTCAATGATCTTAGTGATCTTTCCTTCAGGACCTTTGTCATCCCAAGGATTCGACGGTTTGGTGATCTGAATTTCTACTTCATCGCCATTGACCGCATGTAGCGTATTGTCACGCATAATAAAGGCATCTGGCTCTACCTCGTCGTAGCGAACAAAGCCAAACCCTTTTTCGTTAGCCTTAAAGACACCCTCTAAGACTTGTGTTTGTGTTGCCATTCTAAATTCATCTTTGTTAGTCAAGGTGATCTTTCCTTCACCTTCTAAAACTGCCAAAGCTTTAACAACACGTTTGAATGCCGACGATCCGTGCATTCTTAGTGAATCCTCAACTTGCTCAGAAGTATAGCGACGATCGGGATTACTTCTGAAAAATTCAAGAATATCTGAAATTAATTTATTTTCTTTATCAGGCATTTGTTTCCTCAATTTTTTCTAAAAAGTTTAAAACGTCATTCTGGACGTCTTTATGAGCCTTATTTACTGTCAGAACGTGTCCGGCATCATACCAGTGAAGATCGACATTTGAAAGTCGTTGTTTGACTTTATTTGCACCATCAGGATCGACCATTACATCACTAGTTCCTTGACCAACGAAGTATGGTCCAGTGATCTTGTTCAAATTATTTTCGACATTGTGTGTTTCCGAAATGATCTTGTCCATAAAGTTATCTAGCTTATCATCGATGGCCGACATCTTTTCATTCATGACAGTCTCATCAGTCTCACTGATCTGATAAACTTTCTTGGCATAAATCAAAAATTCCTTCCGGACCATCGCGTAACTAGTATTGAACAAAGGCGAGCCAAAGGTTCCGCCAGCTGATACTTCTGGAAGTTCTTCGATCGCCTTAGTAGCAAAAATTGCTCCAAGTGAAAGTCCAAAGAAATAAAATTCTGTCTTGCCTTGTTTCATTAAATAATCAACAGCATCGATTGCTTGTTGCCACCAAACAGTTGGATCACCTTGTTCAATGATATCCAATGGCTCATACGTTCCGTGGCCCTTGAACATCGGTGCGTAAACAGAGTATTCATTTCTCTGCAAAAATCTTCCCAACAGGCGCATGTCGTTCGGTGTTCCCGAGAGAGAATGCATCAATACGACTGCCTTAGGGCCATTATCAAAATAAAATGGTTTCGGTTCGATCAGTTTCATTAAAATTACTCCTTATAACAAAAAACCTCCTGAGACTCTTCAGGAGGATAACTTGTCTAGTGAGATGATAAATAAACTAAAGCTAGTGACAAAGCGAAGAAAATGACCAAAAGGACATATGTAACTTTGACCATAAAGGCTTCAAATCCACGCTTCTTTTGGTTATTGAATAAATCTCCGCCACCACCAGAAAGTGCGTTCAAAGCATCTTGTTGCTTTGTAGGTTGCATCAATACAGCAATGATGATCAGGATCGAAACAATAATTAATAATACTTCAAAAAGATTATACACCGGCAAAACCCCCGTTCATGGTGTTTAAAGCTGAAATCACTTCTAAAACAATAACACAAATTCTTTCAAAATTCTAGTCTATTCCATTGATAAGCTCAGTCAGTTTTTTCTTCAATGTAGCCCGTGTAGCTCCATTGACCATCATCTCGATACGATCGCCTGATTTAACTAGGGTATCGCCTCTTGGAATTATTTGCATTTCTCCACGATAAATGGAAATCACTAAGACTGATTTGGGAAAACTAATATCACGAATATACTTACCATCGATCGGACTACCCTCAAAAACAGGGATTTCGATCCGATCATTGAATTTGGAAACTCGATTCAAATGCTTCGTATTTACTGTCAGTTTTTCTTTCAAAGCTTCGTAAATCGGTGATCCATTCAAAATGTCGACAACGATGTAGGCCACTAACGAAATAACGACTAAAGGCATCAAGTGTCCCAGCGAACCGACCATCTCAGTAACTAAAATAATGGCAGTAAACGGGGCCTTGGAAATACAAGCGAAGTAACCAGCCATCGCAAAAATTATCAAATTACTTTCAAATGAAATTGGTAAAAGTCCAATTTGATGCATGAATACTGCATACAATGCACCAATCATTGCACCAAGATTTAAGATAGGAAGAAAAATCCCACCTGGCAAGCCTGATCCATAAGATATCATTGAAAAAACAAATCGCAAAACAAAGATACCAAAGAGGACCAATAAGCCTACCTTCATGTTACTGAGTGCAACGATCAAACCATTTCCGCCGCCGATATATTTTGGAAACATCATTCCGATCGGCAACAATAAAATCAATGGGATCAAGCCTTGGAAGCTACGAGGTATTTTAGTTTTCGCATAAAGACTTGGCATTTCTAGTAAAACTACTTGATACAGTCTTCCCAGTAAACCAAGGATGATACCGAGTACGATCAAGTGCCAATACATATTGATCGGCAAGCTAAACTTGTATGGGATACTTAACACTGGTGTCAATCCAAATACATATAAAGCTACCAAATTTGAGCTAACCGAACTAGCTAAAGCTGTGATCCAGACCATTGGTGAAAAATTATGGTAGATCTCTTCTAAGACGAACATCGACCCTGCTAATGGAGCATTGAACGCAGCGGCTAGTCCTCCTGCTGCACCACTAGCAATCAAAATACGTTTCGAAACTGGCGATGAAAGCTTTCCTAATTCACCAAATCCTTGACCAACTGAAGCACCTAATTGGATGGCGGGACCTTCACGTCCAAGAAAAAGTCCAGGACCAATACTGATGATCCCACCAACAAATTTACGCCATAAAACAGCCCACCATTTAACTTCCAGCTGACCGTCTAATTGAGCTTCAACTTGCGGAATACCCGAACCAGAAATATTTGGTTCTTTTTTTAACATTAAACTTACGATAATACCTACAACGACCAAAACAAACAACAAAAGAATAAACGTTGTTAGACTAGTACGAGCAGATACATATAATCCTTGAAAAAGTTTGAGTAATTTGCCGATCGACCAGCGAAACGAACTAACGACAGCACCGGAAAAGATCCCGACGAAAACCCCAAACAAAATCAACTTCAATTTATATACATCGATTGAAGTGCTTTTCATTAAATTCCCCTCTATCTAATTTGATTCTGAAAATTTCGGCAATTGATAAACGCTGGGAGAAGGTTGTTTAAAACCTGCCTCTAGCAATTCGATGTCTGTAATAGCTTGTTCATCTGTCACTATCTTAGGTTGATCATTGATCAAAGTCTCATACACTGAATCGTAAAATTGACCATAATCGCCTTGTGGCGTTTTGATCTGCTTTTTGATCCAATCGCCATTGGAATTGTGATAATTTGCTACGCCATAATACATTGGACTATCTTCACCAAATCCCGGCGTCCCCGGCATGATGCCAGCTTTAAGATCATTTTCTTGTTGATCAGCGCCATATTTGATGAATGATCCATTAGTTCCGTGAACGATGAATCGCGGATAATCACTGGCAACCACGAATTCAGCTTTAACTTTGACCTTATTAGTCGTTCCGTAATGAAGATCAACATCAAAATAATTATCAACAGCATCAGCTTTTTCGTTGTTCCTAATATCATAAACAGCAGCATCTGGACGACCGAAAAGAGCGACCATCCGATCCATTAAATGAATACCTAATCCGTAAAAAGTCCCCTGTTCTTTCGTTCCTGAATTAACAACAGTGTTAGGACGATAATAGTCGATGTGAGATTCGACTTCCAAAATATTGCCTAAAAATCCTTGTTCAATAACTTGTTTTACCGCCAAATAGTCCCCATCAAAACGACGATTTTGGTAAGGAATAGCGATCACACCAATTTCTTTGGCTAGTGACAATAATTCTTTTGCATGCTCCACACTATCAACGAATGGTTTCTCAACGATCACTGACTTTTTCGCTAAAATAACTTGTTTAGCTAGTTGATAGTGAGTGCTGGCAGGCGTACAAATGGTTACTAAATCAATTTCTGGATCATTTAGAACAGAATCCAAGTCATTCGTAAAAATTGTTCCTTGGCTTTCATATGGCTCTTTCAGTGATTCATCAACTGGTTTTCTAGTATAAACTTTTACAACTTCAAAATCTGATCGAATATTTAAATAGGGTAAATGATATCGATTAGCAGATTTGCCAAAACCGATAAAAGCTATTTTTAGTGACATATTTTTCTCCTTGTCTAGACATACTAATATCATATAATTTTAGGCAAAAAAAAAACAGTCCCGAAGGGCTGTTTTATTTTGTGAACAATTATTTTCCAAGGTTGTAGAAACTGTGGATACCCTTGTATTCTGCTTGTTCGCCAAGTTGATCTTCGATTCTCATCAATTGGTTGTATTTAGCAATACGATCTGTACGGCTCATTGAACCAGTCTTGATTTGACCTGCGTTTGTAGCAACAACAAGATCAGCAATTGTTGTATCTTCTGTTTCACCAGAACGGTGTGAAACAACAGCTGTAAAGCCAGCTTCTTTAGCCATTTCGATAGCTTCGAATGTTTCTGTAAGTGTACCGATTTGGTTAACTTTGATAAGGATCGAGTTTGATACTCCCATATCAATACCCTTCTTCAAGTAGTCAGTGTTTGTAACGAACAAGTCGTCACCAACTAATTGAACCTTGTCACCAAGGGCCTTTGTAACTTTTTGCCAGTCTTCCCAGTTGTTTTCGTCAAGTGGGTCTTCGATTGTGATAACTGGGTACTTGTCAACGATTCCTGCAAGTAAGTCGATGAATTCGTCAGTGCTCAATGATGCACCGTTGTCGCCTTCACCCTTAAGTTCATACTTACCTGTTTCAGCATTGTAAAATTCTGATGATGCACAGTCAAAACCGATAGCAATATCGTCACCAGGCTTGTAACCTGCTTTTTCGATAGCTTCTACCAAAATCTTGAATGGTGCTTCGTTGTTTTCAAGGTCAGGAGCAAATCCACCTTCGTCACCAACGGCTGTGTTTAGGCCCATGCCTTCAAGAACAGCTTTAAGTGCGTGGAATGTTTCTGAACCCATACGTACGGCTTCATGAATTGATTTTGCACCAACAGGCATGATCATGAATTCTTGGAAGTCAACGTTGTTGTCAGCATGCTTACCACCATTAATAACGTTCATCATTGGTGTTGGAAGTACGTGAGCATTTGGTCCACCTAAGTATTCGTACAATGGAAGGCCGATTTCGTCAGCAGCAGCACGTGCAGCAGCCAATGAAACACCAAGGATAGCGTTAGCACCAAGGTTACCTTTGTTTTCTGTACCGTCAAGCTTGATCATAGCTTCATCAATAGCTCTTTGGTCTGTTACGTCCATGCCGATAACTGTCTTAGCAATCTTGTCATTTACGTTTGAAACAGCTTTAAGAACACCTTTACCACCGAAACGTGATTTGTCGCTGTCACGTAATTCAACAGCTTCGTGTTCACCAGTTGATGCACCTGAAGGAACATCAGCACGGCCAAAGCCGCCTAATTCAGTATAAATTTCAACTTCAACAGTTGGGTTACCACGTGAATCTAGGATTTCACGACTTAAAACATCAGTAATTACAGACATATTGTAAATCTCCTTTATGAGTTTAATACTTATTCATTCTAACCCGAATTTGTTCTAAATTAAAATGAAATTCAATAGTTTTATTTATAAATTATTTTTGATAGTTAACTAATGCTACGTATGATTCTGGATCCATACTTGCACCACCAACGAGTCCACCATCGATATCTTCTTTTGCCATCAATTCCTTAACGTTAGCAGGTTTTACTGAACCACCGTAAAGAATTCTTGTCTTGTCAGCTGTATCTTGATCGTACAAGCTTGCAAGTTTTTCACGAATAACGTGAACCATTTCTTGTGCTTGATCAGCAGTAGCAGTTTTACCAGTACCGATAGCCCAGATTGGTTCGTAAGCGATAACTGATTTAGCAATATCTGCAGCAGAGATTCCTGCAACAGCGTTTTCGATTTGACCAGTTACCCAGTCTTCGGCCTTGCCAGCTTCACGTTGTTCAAGAGTTTCACCACAGCAAATGATTGGTAACATGTTGTTCTTCAAGATTGTTTTGGCTTTCTTGTTGATGTCTTCATCAGTTTCTTTGAAGTATTGTCTTCTTTCTGAGTGACCAATGATTACGTAGTCAAGTCCCATTTCTGAAAGAGCCTTTGGTGAAGTTTCACCAGTAAATGCACCAGCATCTTCAAAGTATGAGTTTTCAGCAGCTGTCTTAAGAGGTGTACCTTCGGCACCAGCAACTAACGTTGTTAGGTCGATAGCAGGAGCACCAATAATAGCTTCAACGCCAGATTCTGGCAACTTGCCTTTGATACTGTCTAAAAATTCTTGGGTTTCTTTAGGATTTTTGTTCATCTTCCAGTTACCCGCAATAATAGGTGTACGCATAAAATATATTCTCCTTAATGACTATTTGTCTGAAATTGAATCAATACCAGGTAATACTTTACCTTCAAGGTATTCTAGTGAAGCTCCACCACCAGTTGAGATGTGTGTCAACTTGTCTGCAATACCTAAGCTCTTAGCAGCAGCAGTTGAGTCACCACCACCAACGATTGTGATAGCGTCTGACAAGTCACCTAAGGCACGTCCTACTTCAAGAGTACCTTCAGCAAACTTACTCATTTCGAATGCACCCATTGGTCCATTCCATACAACAGTCTTGGCACCGTTAAGCTTGTCCTTGAACAAAGCAACAGTCTTAGGACCGATATCCAAGGCCATCTTGTCATCAGGAATATCAACACCATCTGTTGTTTCTGCGTCAGCGTCGTTTGAGAACTCTGCAGCAACAATGTGGTCTACAGGAAGCACGATCTTGTCCCCAGCTTTTTGAAGGAGGTCCTTAGCTAGGTCAACTTTATCTGCTTCGAATAATGATTTACCGATCTTGTGTCCTTGAGCAGCAAGGAATGTATAAGCCATTCCACCACCAATAAGGATGTGATCTGATTTTGGAATTAAGTTTTCGATAACTCCAATTTTATCTGAAACCTTAGCACCACCAAGAATTGTTACAAATGGGTGTACAGGGTTGTCAACGGCATTACCTAAGAACTTGATTTCTTTTTCCATCAAGTAACCAGCAGCAACGGGCTTACCAGCAGCTTTCATAGCTGTTGAAATACCAACGTTTGAAGCGTGGCTTCTGTGAGCAGTACCGAATGCATCATTAATAAATACATCACCTAATGATGCCCAGTATTCACCAAGTTTAGGATCGTTTTTACTTTCACGTTTACCGAAGTCATTGTCGATATCTTGGAAACGAGTGTTTTCCATAAGTAAAATGTCGCCATCGTTTAATTCGTTGATAGCATCTTCAAGTTCTTTACCTTCGTTTTCAGGTACGAACTTAACAGGCATTCCACTTAATTCTTGTAGTTTGGCAGCAACAGGTTTTAATGATAAAGCCTTCTTATCTTCGTCACTCTTAATTCTACCTAAGTGAGATAGTAAGATAACTTTTCCACCATGTTCTGAAACATATTTGATAGTTGGGATTGCACCGACGATACGGTTAGTATCGCCAACAACACCATCTTTAATAGGAACGTTGAAATCAACACGCATCAAGACTTTTTTACCTTTAACATCAACGTCAGAAACAGTAAGTTTTGCCATTTTAAATCCTCCGAATATTTCTTTAAAAAAAAGCGGAAGGAGTTAGCCTCCCTCCGCCAATTTAATACATTAAATTAGGTTGTAAAACTTTGCTATGACTAAAGAATTAGTCTAATGTAGCAAATTTTTCAAGTGTACGAACCATTTGTGCTGTAAATCCTGATTCGTTGTCATACCATGCAACAGTCTTTACAACTTGGCCATCACCTGTACCAACGATTTGTGTTTGAGTTGGGTCAAATACTGAACCGAATGATGTACCGATGATATCTGATGAAACAATTTCATCATCGTTGTAACCGAATGATGGGTTGTTTTCTGTAACTTTCTTAATAGCTGCGTTAACTTCGTCAACTGTAACTTCTTTGTCAAGAGTTGCAACTAATTCTGTTAATGAACCTGTGATAACTGGAACACGTTGTGCATGTCCGTCAAGTTTACCTTTAAGTGCAGGAACAACAAGACCCATAGCTTTAGCAGCACCAGTTGAGTGAGGGATGATGTTTGCAGCAGCAGCACGTGCAGCACGAACATTACCTTTACGTTCTGGACCATCTTGAAGCATTTGTGTAGCTGTGTATGCGTGGATAGTTGTCATTGTACCAGCTTTGATACCGAATTCTTTGTTTACGGCATTAGCTAATGGTGCAAGACAGTTTGTTGTACATGAACCAGCTGAAGCGATCTTAACGTCGTTAGTTAAAACGTCTTCGTTAACACCATAAACAACTGTAGGCATGTCACCTGATGGAGCTGAGATCAATACACGTTTTGCACCGGCATCCAAGTGAGCTTGTGCCTTGTCAGCTGATGTGTAGAAACCTGTACATTCAAGAACGATGTCAACGCCATCGTTTGCAACCCATTTAAGGTCTGCAGCGTTCTTTTCAGCGTATACAGGGATCTTGTTACCATCAACAACGATTCCGTCTTCAGCAGCTTTGATAGCGTCAATCTTGAAGTTACCATGAGCTGTATCATATTTAAGCAAGTGTGCAAGCATTGCAGGTGATGTCAAATCATTGATTGCAACAACTTCCAAATCTGTTTTGCCTTGAGCTTTTAGTTCAGCAATACGGCGGAATGCCAAACGACCAATACGTCCAAATCCATTAATACCAACTTTTGTAGTCATACAAAAATTCCTCCTTCAGGAAAGTAAAAATATATTATTTTAAAGGGTTATCCCTTAAAATCATCTTTGAGGCACCTTCATCAGTGATCAGCACTGTATGAGCTGGTGCATTTTTCATGTAAGCTTCAATTGCTGTGGCCTTAGATTGTCCACCTGCGATTGCGATTACATGTTTAATATTAACAAGGTCCCGAACATGAAGTCCAATTCTAGGTACCTTATATACGAGTTTGCCATCACGATCGAAGAAATCACCGAATGCTTCAGCAACAGCATTGCCATTACTGATCGTTAATTTATCTTCATCTGAAAGGTTTCTTCTTTCAGCCATGATGCTCGCAGTTCCCACACTATGTACAACGACATTACATTGATAGATCAGTTCGAGAACTGATTTGATCGAGGCTTCATTTTGCAACGATTCAAAGCTTCGTTCACTAATGTCTTCAGGCAAATATAATGCCCGATGTTGTCCATGTGTTCTATTCGCCATTTCAGCACAAACACTGTTTGCCTGAATTATTACTGACTCTCCAACTCCACCTCGGGCTGGTAAGAACAATAAATCACGATTCTTTGAAAGACTTGGTGATAAATTCCTAGCAACTCTGGCTAAAGTGCTACCGCCAGTAACAGCAATTAAACTCTTGCCATTTGGTAGAATAGATCCAAGCAATTGGTTAAGTCTTTGACCAAAGGAATCAACAACTCGGTATTGCTTATCTGAATTACCAGGTAAAACAATGCAGCGCTCAATTCCTAGCTTCTTACTTAACTGTTGCTCTAGTAGTGCTGTTCCTTGAAAGTCAGCTAACATTTTATTCAGTTGACCATTGGCTTGAATCCCCGTCTTAGTGAGTGACATCCCTGATTTAGAAGAATTGATCAAGCCTTGATTCTTCAAAAGGTCTGTCTCAGTTCTAAGACTTCGTTCAGTAACATTAAGGTCATCTGCTAGGACCCGACGGCCCACCGGTTCCATTAATTTAATACTTTGTAGTATTCTAAAACGCTTCTCAACGGTCTTAATGAAATCGGGAGCAACCAAATCCAACAATTCTAAATCCTTATTGATTGTCATTTGATTTACTCCTTGGGACTAATCTTGTCCCTGTATGTCCTTTTGTGACCCATATACTCAAAAAATAAAAGCCCGGATAAACTTTGTTACCTCTCAAGCACAGTTCTTATTATAGACGGTATTGATTCAATTGCAAGTGCTATGGTTCAAAAACATGAGATTTTTCTTTAGGGAATATTATTTATTAAGTTTAAAGAGTTCATTCTTATCATAATTAGTGTTTTACTTTTATAGAATTTTTGCGATAATAGTATACAGATGCGTCGCTAGTATAATGGATAGCACTCAGGATTCCGGTTCCTGCAATGTGGGTTCGACTCCCACGCGACGCATAATTGACCCAAGCATAGCAGACTCCTAACGTCTACATTGCTTGGGTTTTCTTTTGCATCGATGAATGTTTTTAAAATTATAAACATTTAATTATTACATTTCTAAGGAGTAATCATGCTTAAATTGATCAATAATAAAACTCCTGCTGATATTGGCGATTACATGAAAGTATTCGCTTGTACCGCTGTTATGATGCAGTCCGTTTTGAGCTTGATCCTGACTGCAGGGCCTGATTATCAGCAACAGTTGATGATCGGGTTTCTCTATAACCTGGTTAAGTTCACTGCACCAGTTTTTATCTTTGGTATTTTATATACCACGACCAGAACTTCATCAAATATGAATTTACACAACTATCCACAATATTTCCGTACACAATGGTCTGCCTTATTCGTCCCAACTATTTGGTGGACCACCATCTATTTGTTAGTAATGCCCAACATTCAATTAAAAAATCACTACACTGATTTGACAGGATTTTTCTGGCAATTTATTAATGGTAATGCTGCCCCTCATCTGTGGTACAACACGATGATGCTTCAATTTATCTTGATCATGCCCTTATTCTGGCTGTTGACTCGTTGGTTAACAAAGCATCCCTATTATGTACCTTACGTGATCATCATTTCGCTTATTTTATTTTCATTGTGGATCTGGTTTTATGACAAGCAAATTTTTCACGGTCCACATGAGCAAACATGGTATTTACTAGATCGGGTTTTCCTTAGTTTTTTCATTTATGGTATTTTCGGTTCATTAGCCTGGACTTCTAGGGTGCAATTTGAACCATTTATAAAAAAATCTTTCTTATTATTAGTCATAATTTTTTGTGGCATTTTATTTTGGACTAATTCGGAATTATTTGCTTTTGGCTTCCCGATCCATTTAGAAAATGCCCCATATTATAAAGCATCAATGACCTTGTATAGTTTAGTCGTCATCGGATTGATTGCTTTTATTGCAATCAAACAAATCCAAATGAAGGCCGCAACGTTGCCTTGGATCCATTTTTTGGCAACTTATGCCTATCGTGCATACTTATCAAACGTGTTTTGGCTTCAACTAGTCTGGCAACTGTTCGGAAAAAATTTAGCTCATTTTTCTATAGTTCTGTCATTAATTATTTCATATTTATTTACTTGGATATTGTCATTTGCTTCTGCAGTAGGATTTCATCTGCTATGGAATTGGCTCAAGAGAAAATAAGAGCGCGGAAGGTGACGGTCAGCTGCTGAGGATTAACGCATTTAGTTGCACAAGGTGCTGCGAAGCAGTGCCGCGACTACGTGTGTTAACCGGAGGCCGCTGTCGCCTGGAGCTCGTTTTAACATCCTTGAGGATAAAAATGAAAACCACTATCCCAATTGCAGCAATTTTAGCCAAACAAACTTGGTTGCACTTTTCAAATCTAAAAATTAGTGCCTGCTGGCATCTTCTAAACCGGAAGACTCTGTCGCCAGACGCACCTATAAACAAAGGCCCCCGCCTAATGACGGGAGCCTTTTAAATTGCTCTAGTTGTATAAAGTTTTCTGATGAAGATAAAACAAGTCAATAGTAGGATCAAACAAGTCGTGAATCCCAGTTTGATGCCGACTAACCCACCAGAGATAGTAGTAGTATTTTGATGCTGATTACTCAATGTGATGACTGCGATCAATAAAGCTGTTCCAAACGAAGCAGCAACTTGTCTCAACGTGTTGTATAAAGCGACTCCATCGGGAATTATTTCTGCTGGCAAATACGATAATGCTTGGGTTTGAATCGGGATCAACACTAAAACTAAGCCAAATTGACGAACGGTTTGGCCTAAAGTGATCGTTAAGATCGAAGTGTCTTTGTTGATCAAAGCTTGCATCGTAGTACCAATGCAATCGATGGTGATACCAGTCAAAACTAAATATTTCACGGGATATTTATCAAATAAATGACCACTGATCGGCGACATAAAAAATGTCACCATAGCTCCTGGCAGTAAGACCAAGCCAGAAATCAAAGCCGATCTATGCATAACGTTTTGAACTAAAATCGGCAGTAAAATCGTGTTTCCATACATCGTGACCATTAGCAACATATTCAATATACTAGCGACATTAAATTGTTTATGTTCAAAAACCTCCAAGTTGATAAAAGGATTTTTTGAGTGCTCTTGCGTTTTGAAAAATAAAAAGCCAAAGATCAGTCCTAAAATTAATAGGCCTAATATATTGAACGATACAAAATTATACTCACCTACATTCGAAAATGACCAAAGGAGACATAGCAAACCAAAACTTGCAGTAATTAATCCTTTGACGTTGAAATGCAGATCGGTCTGGTGTTCAATTTTCGGCATCAAGAAAATAGCCAAAATAATCGACAATAGTGTGAATGGCATAGTTAAACTGAAAAGATAGCGCCACGATAAGCTATCCAGAATAAACCCTGATACAGTCGGACCAATTATCGGTGAAAAATTAAAGACGACACCAATGATCCCCATAACTGCCCCACGATGTTTTTTATCAGCAGCTCGCATTGCGGTAACGTTGACCAACGGGATCATGACTCCAGCACCAATAGCTTGGACCATTCGTCCGATGATCAAGATCAAATATTGATCAGCAATTGTACCGACTAAAGATCCAAGTAAGAAGATCGTTGAAAAAACCAGAAATAGACTTTTAAAAGAAAAACGTTTCATCAAATATGCACTAGTTGGGATCATCAAAGCATTAGCGAGCATATATCCATTAGTCAGCCATTGTGCAGAAGAATAAGAAATATTAAACACACGCATGATCGGAGGAAGCGCCGTTGTCATCATCGTTGAGCTTAAAACTCCAAAGAAACTTCCAAATAAAACAATAAACAGTGATAAACGCAGGCCTTTTTTCATGATGATCTCCAATTTGTAATTTAGTTGACAAAAGCAACTTGAATTAATATATTAAAACTAGTTGCTTTTGTCAACTGTGGGAGGTAAAAATGGAAAAAGAAGATATCTATAATGTCCGTGAGTTTGATCGATTTTATACAAACATCCTTCAATTGACCGATAAATATCATCTACATACTCATTTCACTATCTTAGAATCACGGATCATGTTGGAGATCGATCGTGGCATCAATACCGCTAACCAACTACTCAATTTGTTGAAACTAGATAAAGGATACATCAGTCGTGTCTTGAAGAAGCTCGAAAATGAGGGTCTCATTTCTAAAACGACCGATCAAAATGACCTTCGAGTGAAATTTCTGCAACTTACACCTGAGGGTCACAAAGCCCTTGCCGAAATCAACCGTCGGGCTGATAATCAAATTCAAGAATTGTTCCAGAAAGTCGATCCAGGGCAAATCAAACCTATCATCCAAGCCATGAAAAAGATCCAAACTGAACTGATCGACAATAATTAATAGTAGACATATCCACTATAAGAATATTTTGTAATTAATAATGCTTCATTGTTGACCCTATATCATTTATATGCTAAATTAGCACTGTGCTTTTAAGAGTGCTAATTAAAAATAGGAGGCATCTTATGTTAGTTCCTACAGTTATTGAACAAAGTTCACGTGGCGAACGTGCCTATGATATTTATTCAAGATTATTAAAAGATAGAATCATTATGTTATCTGGTGAAGTTAATAGCCAAATGGCAAATACAGTTATCGCTGAATTATTATTCCTCGATGCTCAAGATTCAGATAAAGACATCTCCATGTATATCAACTCACCCGGTGGTTCTGTTACCGACGGATTAGCTATCATGGATACTATGAATTTTGTTAAATCAGACGTGCAAACAATTGCTACTGGTTTGGCTGCTTCAATGGGAAGTGTCTTATTGTCATCAGGTACAAAGGGCAAGCGTTTTGCTCTACCTAACTCAACAATTCTTATTCACCAACCACTTGGTGGCGCTCAAGGACAACAAACAGAAATTGAAATTGCTGCTCAAGAGATCTTGAAGACAAGAAAGAGATTGAACCACATTTTGGCAGACAACTCTGGTCAAACATTTGAGAAACTTCAAAAGGATACAGATCGTGATAACTACATGACTGCCGAAGAAACTAAGGATTATGGTTTGATCGATGGTATCATGACAAATAAACCTGCTGAGAAATAATAAATATTGTATTAAAAGAGACTCCTTGCGGGGTCTCTTTTTTTATATCAAAAAGTGGAATTTGATAAATGAATTTAAATATTTTTGGAAACCGATTCCATTGTTATAACTTCAACATTAAGAACTTACTATTGATAATTAAGGTAATTCATCTAAATTGACCTAATTTTTTATTTAGTCTATTCTAAACTTCGAAGGGAGCAAATATGAATAATACAATCGAAAACTCTGTAAATCGTAAGTTTTTTGTCAGTACTTTATTAGCCGGAACTTTCACGATGTCGATCAGTCAATCTTCACTTTCAACTGCCTATCCCACATTGATGAAGTTTTTCGGAGTGACTGCACCGACGATCCAATGGTTGACCACTGGATTCATGTTGATCATGTGTATCATGATGCCGATCAGTCCTTGGCTATTAAGTAATATTTCATTCAAGCAATTATTTTTAGGGGTCGTGGGGATATTTGGTGTCGGAACACTTATTATTATTGTTGCACCAAACTTTCCGATCGCAATGTTAGGTCGAGCGCTTGAAGCTATTGGAGTCGGAATACTATTCCCCTCGTTCCAATCTGTTTTACTAGAAATAACACCTGAGGATAATCGTGGAACTACAATGGGCTTTGCCGGATTAGTCATGGGTTCTGCATTAGCCAGCGGTCCGATCATTTCAGGTATCGTATTAAATTGGTTACATTGGCAAGGATTGTTCGTCATCTTCTTGATCATCATGGTCGTGATCTTTATTCTCGGCTTATTCTTTATCAAAGACGTGATGCCAAGAAAGAAAGTCCGGCTCGATTTTATTTCAATTATCTACTTAATCGGTTTGATCGGGTTATTATACGTTGTTAATCAAGCTGGTTCAAAGCATCAATTAGATACAACTTTGTGGATCATCTTAGGCATTAGTATTATTTTGACCGCCCTATTTATCCACCGAGAATTGACTGTCAACGAACCATTACTAGATCTTAAAGTAATGAAAAATTTCAACTTTGACTTGTCAGTCTTGTTAACAGGTTTTTCCTATATTTCATTGATCGTTGTAACGATCATTTACCCACTCTATTATCAAAATATTTTACACACATCAGTTTTAGTTTCAGGATTAGCATTAGTTCCACCAGCTATCCTATTGAGTATTTTGAATCCCTTAACTGGTAAATTAGCTGATAAGATCGGCTTCAAACCTACTCTGTTGATTGGAATGAGTATGATCGTCGTCGGTTGGTTCGCACTCTTTATCATCAAATCAAAATTGGGATTATTGCCAATGATCATTATTGCTATGTTAATTGAGGGGGGTAATGCCTTCGTCATGATGCCAGCGACAACATTGGGTGGTAATTCATTGCCACAAGACTTGATCCCCCATGGAACAGCTATTATTACAACCGTTCGTCAATTATTAGGTTCACTGGGAGTAAGTTTAGCTACTTTTATCATAGTCACTTCAAATACACGTCAAAGTTTACCTGCAAATGGTGGACTAGCCGGGTATCACGCAGTATTTAGATTCTTCTTTATTATCGCTTTAGTTGGTTGGATCTTTGCCGTATTAGTTAAAGATTACAAGAAAAAAGCGATCGCAAAATAATATTTACAACTAATAAGAGAGTGGAAGACGACGCGCAGTTGCTGAGGATTTAGGGACTGGCAGCTCAAAGGTGCGGCAAAGCCGTGCCGCTGACAGTTGCTAAACCGGAGGCCGCTGTCGTCTGGAACTCGTTTCCAAGTAAAAACGAGAGCATGCAATTGTGCATGTCTCTCGTTTTTTTTACGTTATTTTCATCCTAATTATGAAGTAGAAGAAAAAAACAAGTGCCAATTAGACTCTTGCTTCTTCTGCGATACTATTCAATTTTCTGATACGGTGGTTGATCCCTGATTTTGAAATAGCACCGCTAGGTACCATTTCTCCTAATTCTTTCAAGGAGACTTCAGGGTTATCCAGCCGTAGGACAGCTATTTCTTGAAGCTTAGCTGGCAATGAATCTAAGCCCACGGTGTCTCTTAGATATTTGATGTTTTCGACTTGTCTCTCCGCTGCAGCAACTGTCTTATTGATATTAGCATTTTCACAGTTGACGAGCCGGTTGACCGAGTTTCTCATGTCACGAACGATCCGGATATCTTCAAATTTGAGCATAGCATTAGTAGCGCCGATCAATTGCAAAAAGTCGGCTATCCGTTCTGCTTCTTTTAAGTAGACGATGTAGCCATTTCTGCGTTTAGTCGTCTTAGCGTTCAATCCGAAATGATTCATCATTTGGGCAATATCATCGTTGTGAGATTCATATAATGAATAAATCTCTAAATGATAACGTGAGGTTTCAGGATTATTGACACTGCCCGTTGCCAAAAATGCCCCACGCAAATATGAACGCATTCTTTGGTCTTCGTTTAAGATGTCAGGCGTGACGTCAGTATTGATCGACAAACCTGTTTCATCCAAAATACCTAAATCTTGCAACACTTGATTAGTGTCACGTTTGAGTCGAACAAGATATTGATTATTCTTCTTCAACTTCATTTTTTTACGAACTAAAAGTTCAGACTCCATGCCATAATTTTGCTTGATCAAAGAGAATATACGCCGAGCAATTGCTGGATTCTCTGTTTGAGTTGTCAGAACAAAATGATGATTTTGTAAACTTAACGAACCATTCATTCTGATCAGAGCTGACAATTCAACACGTGCATGCTCTGGATGGACCTCTAAACCAGTGAGTTCTTTTTTTACCTCACTTGCATATGAAGCCAATACTATCTCTCCTCATTTTTTCTATTTCCTGATTGAAATGCTAAATTTAAAATTTCTGAGGCAACTTTGTCACCGTCATGAAAGGCACCATTATCTCTCAACAGCAAAAAATCGTCTTGAATAACGCGACAGCCCATTTTTCTTAAAGTAGTAAAATCAGGTTCTACTTGATTAATGTATTCATCGTACTTCTTATGATTTACGTAATTGTCTGGTACTTGACGAGTGTTGACTAAGACCGTATCGACGTAATTACCACCAAGGTGACTATCTAATACTTTAACGTGATCAGCATCTGTGAAGTTCTCAGTTTCACCAATTTGCGTCATGATATTACAAATATAAACAACTTCGGCCGGTGTCTGTTTAACGGCTTCACCGATCTGCTTGATCATCAAGTTAGGTAAAATACTCGTAAATAAACTACCAGGACCTAACACTACTACGTCAGCTTGCATTATCGCTGCTAACACTGGTAGGACCGTTTCTGGTTCTTTTTCAGGTTCATCAGAAATTGTTACCCAGACACGTTTGACGTGCTTACCAGAATGTGTGATCTCATGTTCACCGGATAATGTAGAACCATCGGTGAATTCAGCGTTTAGCGTTAATTTCGAAGTTGAAGCTGGGAAGACGTTGCCGTCGATGCGCATCATCTTTGATAAAGTTTGCACAGCATCAAAAATATTAGGACGCATCTCGCTCAAAGCTGCGATGATCAAATTTCCTAATGCGTGGCCCGAGAAAAAGTCGTCATCACTTTTGAAGCGATGTTGGAACACCTCTAATTCTTCTTCTGGTAAGTCAGATAATGAAGCTAAAACATTTCGAATGTCCCCTGGTGGAACAACGTTGATGTAGTTACGAATAATACCAGATGATCCCCCATCATCAGCTACCGTAACAATTGCGGTAATATTTGCGTCCTTTTTCCTCAAACTGTTCAAGATGACTGGTAAACCAGTTCCCCCACCTATAACAACAACTTTTGGACGACGTCCCTTTACAACACGAACAATCCTATTGGTTGCCATTTTCAATAACCTTCTTTTGAGATTTATCTTTATCACGGTGAGTGATATCGACATAGTAGTCTTTCTTCAAGTCTTTTCCTAATCTTTCAGCAATCGCGACCGAACGATGTTGACCGCCAGTACAACCGATTGCAATAGTTAAACTTGTCTTTCCTTCTTTTTCATATCCCGGAATAATGTAATGGAGTAAATCATATAGTTTCTTATAGAAAGTCTCAGTTTCGGGACTGTCCATGACATAATCATAAACCGCCTTATCGGTCCCGGTTTGTGGTTTCAATTCCGGAACATAATAAGGATTCCTTAAAAATCTGACATCCATTACAATATCTGCGTCGATAGGCAAGCCATATTTAAAGCCAAATGACATGACCTCGACGTGAAAAGTAGGAACCGAGGAACTTTCTTGGAAATTGTCAAAAATCTCTTCGCGAAGCTGACGTGGCGTCAGTTCAGTAGTATCGATAACAACTTGAGCCCGTGATTTCATTTCTGCCAACAGTTCGCGCTCTTTTTGAATACCATCCAAAAGGCGACCTTCCATGGCAAGTGGATGGCTCCGACGGGTTTCTTTATAACGTGACACCAATTCTTCATCGGAAGCATCTAAGAACATGATCTTCATTTCGACTTTTTGATCAACGCCTTGTTCGTCAACTTGCATTTCTTTAAGCATTGAAAAAATCTCATCGTAAAAAGCACGTGAACGAATATCGACTACCAAGGCAACTTTAGAAATTTTGCCCGATTCGTGGACTAATTCCCAAAACTTTGGCAGCAAATTCGGTGGCATATTATCAATACAAAAATAACCAAGATCTTCGAAGGATTGCATGGCCACAGTCTTGCCTGCACCACTCATTCCCGTAACAATTACTAAACTTAATACCTTCTTTGCCATTAGAGCACCTCGCATTCGGATTTAAGTGTAACATAACAATCCGGGCGTGTCATTTAAAATGACGCTAGGAATGCAATTGTCTAACTGGATGGTTGGAAGTAATGGGTTTAACAAGTGAGTCCGGTCAAGACATACTATCAAAACAATATCATTCGGACCCATCTCTGGATAATATGAACAATTTAATAACAGAGTAAAAATTCGATTGCAACAAATTATGCTTCCATTAATTTCAAATAAGGGTACACTAAATTTAAACTAATACATCGAGGAAATTAACATTGAATACAGTCTTTTCAATTCTCCTGATAATTGCCGCCGTCATAGTTGCTAATGCCGTCTTTGATAAATTTCAACTAGTCCCAGTGGCATTTCTTCAAATTGCTGCTGGATTGATCTTAGCAATTTTTCCGTTATATCAACACTTTGAATTAGAACCAGAGATATTCATGCTAGTCATCATCTCAATGCTAATGTTTAACGATGGTCAAAATACTAGTCTGAATCGCCTGACTAGAAATTTTAGTACAACTTTTTCGCTCGCAGTCGAATTAGCAATTGTCTCCATTCTTGTCATTGGTGCTATTACTCACTTCTTTTTACCAAAATTCAGCATCGCTCTTTGCTTTGCTTTAGGTGCAATAATTGTTCCGACCGATGCAGTAGCTGTTTCTTCGATTACTTCCAAAGTCTTGGTTCCTAAAGATGTAATGTCTACGTTGGAAAATGAGTCTCTCTTTAATGACGCATCAGGTATCGTAGCACTGAATTTAGCGACTGCTGCAGTTATTACGGGTCAGTTTTCTGTATGGGCAGGAGTTGTAGATTTCTTATATGTTTTCTTCGGTGGAATAATCGTGGGTACCATCTTAGGAACATTAATAATCTCCTTAAGAGTTAGATTTATCAACCATCATATGGATGCACCTTCCGTAATGGTCCCTTATACTTTGATGACACCTTTTGTAGTCTATTTGATAGCGGAAGCAGTTGATGTATCTGGAATTTTAGCGGTTGTCATGACGGGACTTCTACATGGAGTCCAACAAGAACGATTGCGGTTAACATCTTCCCGATTGCAAATAGTCATGAACACCACTTGGTCAGTCTTTGCCTCTATCTTAAATGGCATCGTATTCGTTTTACTAGGTTTATCATTACCCCGTGTTATTCACGATTTATCTCATCGCGGAACTAGTTCTATTTTCACATTAGTCGTTATCGGGATTGTTCTCTACCTGGCTATGACAATTATTCGTTTTCTTTGGATTCAATCAGGTTTTGCTAGGATCGAATCAACCAACGATCACGACAGAAAAATGAATAGTTTGGTTGCAGCTCTCAGTGGTGTACATGGAACTATCACATTATCATTAGCTTTCTCGTTGCCGTTAACATTAAGCAGTCGTCCCTTCACTTACCGTACGGATATAATTTTCATTGCCACTGTTGTAATACTTACGAGCTTGATTATCCCGACGCTGATATTACCGCAGATGCTACCGAAAAAAATCGATCACTATTCGCAGACTGAATTGGCCAAAGCTAAAAGTGAAATGGTCACTGATTCCATCAATAATTTAACGGCTAAACATCCCGACTCTCCAGCTGTCGGCCAGGTAATAAGTATTTTGGATGGCCAACGAGTAGTCCAAACACAGGTCGACCACGGTCAATTAAATGAAATATTCAACCGTTGCTTTGATATAGAGGCTGACTTTATTCAAGAATTAGTAGATGAGAATCAAATCGATCAAAGAACAGCTGATTTCTATATGAGAATAACTCAAAAGACAATCTTTCTAAATCAGCAGCATGTAAGAAAAAGAATTTGGTGGTTCATCAAATTCCAGTTGATCAGTCATTTTTCACTGAGTAAGCGTGCGCGTGAAAACCGTCTGGAACAAAAGGCTCAAATCGCCAAACTCTCATCTGAAGAAATCATGACTCAGCGTTCTCAATTTTGGTTAAAGTTTTCTACTTTTGAACAGCAGCTTCACCTTAAAATTACTCAGTTTTTGAATCAAGCAAGCAATGGTCCCAATGCTGCTGAAGTCAGCGTTGTCAGTCGTGCTTACGATGAGAGACATCGACGTTTGACTGGGAACAATAAATACGTTGAAGAACAAAATGAATTATTGATCCAAGCATTTCAACAAGAATATAATTTTATTCAATTGCAATCTAACAAAAAAATTTACAGTAATGCTTTAAGTAATGCTTTATACGAACAAATATCGACAGATCAATTAGTTTAAGTCCAATCTGTTGGATCAGAAGATTAGTTTGAAATTTATTGTTACATACAAAAAGTCCTTTTCAGAATTCTGAGAAGGACTTTTTTAATAGGATGTAACTGAATTTGTATAGACAATTGGATCAATATCGTCAGAGCTGACCCACTCATCGGTCGAAACACGATAGTAATGAACTATTGCTTTGGTATTATCCGCAGGATAGACATTGATCGTACGATCTGTTTGCCAGCTAGAATTAGGTGCTAGACTGCGACCAGATATTTTCTTTAAATTGTGGTTATACAATGGTGCCGGTGTTCTAGTAGCTATTTTAGCAACCCCATTGAAGGTTCCATACAAATATCCAGCATCAGCAGGTAAAAATTCGTCAGTGGATACTTGGAAATAAGTTGAACCATCATTTCTGAATAATTCAGAGCCAACTTTCCAATCACTGCCTTGACTTAATTCTCTAGAACTGAGTGACCCAATTTTACTATAAAGCTTGGCGCTATTCGAAGTTACCTCAACGGCAGTATTTTCTACTGGCGTGATTGTTTTAACTCCATTTTGATTACTATTTGTTGCAATTGTTTTATCGTTTCCCGTTGCAGCGAAAACTTGCGTGTCTGTCACTGCCCCAGTTAAAAGAGATATTATTAGTGCAGCAATTAATCCTGGATTGAAAAATTTCATGTTAATTCCCTCCCAAGATTATGATTGCACAAATTAGTCATCATGATCAAAAAAAATTTAAATTAAAAAAGCCCATGTGACTTTTTTAATTAAGACTAGAAATCAACTCATTCCCTTGTGACACTATTTTGTTTCATTTTTCAGTGCATCTTTAGTTCTTTGAGTATCTCGCTTCAAAATTGGAGCTAAATACTGTCCGGTATAGCTTTCTTTGACTTGGGCAACTTTTTCAGGGGTTCCTGTGGCAACGATTTGGCCACCACCTTCACCACCATCAGGGCCAAGATCAATGATCCAGTCAGCATTCTTGATCACATCGAGGTTATGTTCGATTACTAAAACGGTGTTACCTTCATCAACTAACCGTTGTAAAACATCTAGCAAACGTTTGATATCATCAGTATGCAGTCCAGTCGTAGGTTCATCTAAAATGTAGAAGTTCTTACCATTAGACCGTTTGTACAATTCAGAAGCTAGTTTCATTCTTTGAGCTTCACCACCAGATAATTGTGTGGCGGATTGTCCTAATGAAACATATCCCAAACCAACATCGACAATAGTCTGTAATTTCCGTTTGATCCGAGGGATATTGCTGAAAAAGTCCAAAGCTTCTGAAACTTTCATATCAAGAACTTCGGCGATGTTCTTGCCCTTGTATGTAACTTCAAGTGTTTCCGAATTATAGCGAGTCCCATGACAAACTTCGCATGGAACATAAACATCAGGCAAAAAGTTCATTTCGATCTTAATGATCCCATCGCCACGACAATTTTCACAACGTCCACCTTTGATATTGAAGGAGAATCTTCCCTTCTTATATCCACGCAATTTGGCTTCATTAGTTTGTGAGAATAAGTCCCGAATATCATCAAAGACTCCGGTATATGTAGCCGGATTACTTCTTGGCGTTCGACCGATCGGACTTTGATCAATGGCGATCATCTTATCGAGATTCTCATAACCCTTGATACTCTTGTACTTCCCGGGCTTTTGAGAATTGTGATTCATCTTCTGTGCTAAAGCCCGTTTCAAGATCATGTTAACTAAAGTTGACTTCCCTGATCCAGAAACTCCGGTAACTAGAGTGAATTTACCTAATGGGAACTTAACATTCAAATTCTTTAAGTTATTTTCACTGGCACCTTTGATTTCGACAAATTCACCATTACCTTTACGACGGTTCAAAGGAACTGGAACAAATTTCTTACCTGATAAATATTGTCCCGTTAATGACTTAGGGTTCTTTTCAACTTCTTCTGGCGTTCCAGTCGCAACGATACGTCCACCATTTTCACCCGCACCTGGTCCAACATCGATCAAATAATCAGCGGCTCTCATCGTATCTTCATCATGCTCGACCACGATCAAAGTATTACCTAAATCACGCATCTTCTTCAAAGAACTGATCAGACGATCATTATCCCGTTGATGTAATCCGATCGAAGGCTCATCCAAAATGTACATAACACCAGATAAATTAGAGCCGATCTGCGTTGCTAATCTAATCCGTTGAGCTTCTCCACCGGACAAAGTTCCGGCTGAACGAGATAATGTCAAATAATCCAAACCAACGTTGATCAAAAAAGCCAGACGATCTCTAACTTCTTTTAAAATCGGTTTAGCGATGACGGTATTTTGTTCGCCTAACTTAACTGCCTTGAAAAATGGTAATGAATCCTTGATCGATAGATCAGAAGCTTCAGCAATATCTTTTCCAGAGATCTTTACAGCCAAAGCCTTCCGATTCAATCGTTTACCGTGACAAGCTGGACAAGTTAATTCAGTCATATACTTACGCATAACTTCACGTGTAAAGTCACTGCTAGTTTCATGATAACGACGGTTAACGTTTGGGATAACTCCTTCAAATGGCACATCAACGTCACGAACACTACCAAAATCATTTTCATAATGGAAGTGGAACATCTTGCCATTTGACCCATTCAAAATCAAATCTTGTTCACGCTTAGAAAGCTTATTGAATGGCGTATCCATGTTGATTTTAAATTCTTTGGCAGCTTGAGCCAACATTTGAGGATAGTATTGCGAACTAATAGGATTCCAAGGTGCAATAGCCCCATCAGCTAAACTCTTACTACGATCAGGGATAACTAAATCTTCATCAACTTCTAGCTTCATCCCTAGACCGTCACAAACATCACAAGCACCAAATGGCGCATTGAAAGAAAATAGTCTTGGCTCCAGTTCACCAACTGTGAATCCACAAATTGGACAAGCATTTTTTTCGGAAAAGACCATCATATCTTGACCAATTACATCTACATTCATATATCCATCAGACAGGCGCAGTGCTGCTTCAACTGAATCAGTCAATCGAGATTTGATGTGGTCGTTAATTACGATCCGGTCAACTACAACATCAATATCGTGTTTCTTGTTCTTATCTAACTCAATATCTTCACTAATATCATGGAGCTCGCCATCAACTCGTACTCTGACATAACCTTGCTTTTGAATTTGTGTGAGAGCTTTCTTGTGTTGGCCTTTTTTAGAACGAATAACTGGTGATAAGACTTGCAGTTTAGTTCCTTCATCAAGTTTCAAAATAGCATCAACCATTTGTTGCGCCGACTGACTAGTAATGACTGTTCCGTCATTAGGACAAATTGGCGTCCCTACTCTGGCCCAAAGCAATCGCAAATAATCGTTGATCTCAGTTACCGTACCCACAGTTGATCGTGGATTCTTTGAAGTTGTTTTCTGATCGATCGAAATTGCTGGGCTCAAACCATCGATCGAATCGACATCAGGTTTATCCATTTGTCCTAAAAATTGTCTAGCATATGACGAAAGACTCTCGACATAACGTCTTTGTCCTTCAGCATATAAAGTATCAAAAGCTAATGAACTTTTCCCAGATCCAGATAAACCAGTCATAACTACTAATTTATCCCGAGGAATCGTTACATTAACATTCTTTAAATTATGAGCACGTGCCCCATGAATTATTATTTTATCATTCAGCATACTTAATCCATTTCCGCCTTTAATTCTAGAATTGTATCACGAAGATTGGCAGCCCCTTCGAAATCAAGCTTCTTCGCTGCTGATTCCATTTGATCAGTCAAATTACTGATCAATTCGTTCTTTTGCTTCTTCGTCATATTTTCAAAGTCTAAATTCTCTTCAGTGATCTGTTCCTTCTCAGATTCAGAATTATCAACTTTGTGGAACATTGAGATAGCATCCCTGATCGGCTTAACGATAGTCTTAGGAGTAATATTGTGTTCCTTGTTGAAAGCCATTTGGATCTCACGACGATGAGCAGTCTTATCGATAGCTGCCTTCATCGACTCAGTCACACTATCCGCATACATGATAACTTTACCATGTTCGTTTCTAGATGCACGACCAATGATCTGAACCAATGATAGTTCAGCTCTTAAAAAGCCTTCCTTGTCAGCATCCAAGATCGCGATCAACGAAACTTCAGGAACATCGATCCCTTCACGAAGTAAATTGATCCCGATCAAAACATCGAATTTCCCTAAACGGAGATCACGGATGATCTGCGAGCGCTCGATCGTTTTAATATCACTGTGCAAATACCGGACTTTAATCCCAAGATCCTTGAAGTAATCCGTTAGATCTTCAGCCATTTTCTTAGTCAAAGTCGTGACAAAGACCCGCTCGTGCTTCTCGACTCGATCATTGATCTCGGCAACTAGATCATCGATCTGTCCCATGATAGGCCGTACTTCAATTTCCGGATCTAACAAGCCGGTCGGCCGAATTATCTGTTTAACAACGTCATTCGTCCGTTCTAATTCATAAGGACCAGGTGTAGCAGAAACATACATGATCCGATTAACATGTTTTTCAAATTCTTCTAATCGCAAAGGACGGTTGTCAAGTGCACTAGGTAATCTGAATCCGTAGTTGACTAACATTTGCTTTCTAGCACGGTCACCATTATACATCCCACGAATTTGAGGCATAGTAACGTGTGACTCATCGATCATAATATTGAAATCTTTAGGGAAGAAATCTAACAGTGTGAATGGTAGTTCACCTTCAGCACGGCCTTCCATGTGTCGCGAATAATTCTCGATCCCTGATGTGTAGCCCATTTCACGCATCATCTCAATATCATATTCCGTTCTTTGTTTGATACGTTGAGCTTCCAGTAATTTACCTTCGCCCTCGAACTTCTTAACTTGGACATCCAATTCATTTTGGATCCGATCTAAGGCTTGTTCCATCTTGGCATCGCTGATCATAAAGTGAGTTGCTGGAAAGATACCGATGTGGTCCATCGAACCGATGATCTCACCAGTCAAAGCATTCATCTCAATGATCCGATCGATCTCGTCACCGAAAAACTCTACTCGAATAGCATTATCATCCCTGGAAGCAGGGAAAATATCAACAACATCACCACGGACACGGAAACGTCCACGTTGAAAATCAATATCATTACGCTCAAATTGATTCTCAACCAATTCTTCAAGTAATTGATTTCTAGAAATCTCCTGACCTGTCCGTAAAGAAATAATACTATCTGAATATTCTCGAGGATCACCTAATCCAAAAATACAAGAAACCGAAGCAACTACGATAACATCATTTCGCTCTAACAAAGAACTAGTTGCAGAATGACGTAATTTATCGATCTCATCATTGATACTAGAATCCTTTTCAATGTAGGTATCGCTTGATGGTACGTATGCTTCAGGTTGGTAGTAGTCGTAGTAACTAACGAAGTATTCCACAGCATTATGTGGAAAAAATTCTTTCATTTCTCCATAAAGTTGACCAGCTAAAGTCTTGTTATGAGAAATGATGAGAGTTGGCTTGTTCAAATTCTTGATTACGTTGGCCATCGTAAATGTCTTACCAGTACCAGTGGCACCTTCCAGGACCATTTCCTTTTCGCCATTTTCAAAGCCCTTAGTTAACTTATCAATAGCTTGTTGTTGGTCACCGGCTGGCGAATATTTCGAGACCAGATCAAATTTATTATCATCCACTCTATCTATCAAATTGAAACCTCCCAAAGACAAAAAATACATCTAACTCAAACTGAATTAGATGTAATTTGCGTTAGAAAATATATATCGATTACATATTAACATATCGAACATACTTTCGCTATTTATTTAACTGTTTTAGATAATCGAGGTAACATGGCAAAAATAATCAAGCCGATTAGGAACAGCACACTTAAAGAACCAGCACCAATGGTGGATTTCCCAGTTAGCTGAGTCACGATACCGACTAATGCGGGTCCCATAACGGCTGAGAATTTACCAAGAATATTGTAGAATCCGAAAAATTCACTACCAGACTCTTTGGGAATGATCTTGCCAAAATAAGACCTACTCAATGCTTGTAGTCCCCCTTGAACTGTTCCGACCATGATGGCTAAGATCCAGAAATCAGCTGTCGTGCGCAAATTCAACGCATACAAGCAAATTACCAAATAGACAAAGATACCTAGCAAAATACCGGCACGAGTCCCGGCTTTATCGGCGATCCATCCAAATACCATCGAAAATGGAAAGGCCACCAATTGAACTACTAATAAAATGATCATCAAAATACTAGTTTTCACACCGATATCCATCCCGATCACTGTTGCCATTGTAAAGATAGTATCGACACCATCAATATAGAAGAAATATGCCACTAAAAACCAGGCAACTTCTTTATACTGTGCAATGTGTTTGATTGTTTTAAATACCCGCTTAAAACTGCCTAATAATGGTGCCGAAGTTGAAGGCACCGAATATACTTGATGAACATTCTTTTGCAGTGGCAAGTAGAAAACAAACCACCAAACGGCTGCGATCAAAAATGATAAGCGAGAAACTTGATAACCCGTCATAGCTCCAAATCCATTAGTTAAATATAGAGCTAAGAATATGATGAAAACGGCCACTCCACCAAGATAACCATAAGCATATCCATGGGTGGAGATCTTATTCATCTGCTGATTATCGGCAACATCCATCAAAAAACTATCGTAAAACAAATTACTAGCCGAATAGCCGATCGAGGAAATTATGTAGAGCCCTAACAACCACTGCCACTGACTAGTTGGCATCAATGCTAAACCTACGGTCATGACCATTCCTAACCAACAAAAGCCATTCAGCAAACGTTTCTTAAAATTAGGATAATCAGGTAAAGCTCCTAAAAATGGTGCTAAGATCGAGACTAATAATGTCCCAAAACTATTGGCATATCCCCAATATGCCGTAGCACTGGCTGACGCAACACCATCAGCCTGTGCAATTGACTTAAAGTAGACTGGTAAAACTGCAGTCGTAACGATGATCCCATAACCAGAATTGGCCCAGTCATAGAGGATCCAACTCCATTGTTTCTTATTGATTTTCAAATTGACACCCCTTATTCTTTGAAGACCTCATCAATGCATTGACCTGCAATTTCACTTTCAAATTTTAAACCGAGAAGTTTAGCAAACGTTGGTGCTTCATCGACCAAGTTAGCTTTATCAACGGTCGTTCCTTCTTTAATAGCTGGTCCGTTAAAAATCAAGGTAGTTTGATAGTCCGTTTTCTTAGGATCATAGCCGTGGACACCATGATAACGGCCAGGCTTTCCGAGTGTTTTGGGATCGACCCGCTCGACAACCGTCGGACGATCGCTTTCATCGGTAAAATAATAGCCAGCTTTTCCTTCCACCATCAAACTGCACTTTGGATCAGCTCCCAGAGATTTGGCTTCTTGTTGAGTGTATACTTTCTCGACTCCCTCAACGTTTTGGATGAGCTATTTTAATTGTTCGATCTGCTCAAAATTTTGTGTATAGATGTATGTCGAACCATCACAAGTTTTGGCCATTGCTTGCCAATCTTTACTAAAAGTTTGATCAGCTTTTGCCTTGAGCCATCCCTTTTGCGCAAAAAGCGTGTTTAAGTGGATCATCTTCGTAACGTTGATCTGATAATGATCGCCTAAGACGACGAAGTTAGTTTTATCGAAGGTGCCGGCATTTTTAGTTGCTTGTATCAATTGTTCAACACGTTTATCAAGTCGGCGTAAAGCTTCCATAGCTTCTATTGATCTAACTCCGTAACGATGACGCATGCTATCCATATCCACTAAATGGATCAAGGTCAGATCAGGTTGTTTATTTTCGATCGTATCGACTGCACATGCTGTAATAAAATCATCGAGTTGTGGTTGTTTAATGCCATTGCGCAGTTTGCCGTATTTGTGATCCATTTCGAGTAAAAAGATGGGCGAACTAGCTTTGAGCGAAACTAGGACTTGATTAGTCCAGATCCGATTAGGAAAAATCTCGGCTAGATTGTAGTTGATCTTGCTACCAGCAGTAACTGGCCATAAAAAAGCAGCCGTCTTCATCCCTGCTTGACGAGCGAGATCATATACTGTTGTCGAATGGACGTCTTTTTGATACCAGTACCAATCTGGCGACCGACGTTCAGGTTGAATCTTGGTATTATTAACGATCCCATGGTCTTTCGGATATTGACCAGTGATGATCGATGTATGAGATGGATAAGTCAGCGTGGGATAGATCCCCGTAACTGATTTGACCCAAGTCCCACCATTAACCAATTTATTCAGAGTTGGCAACTCTTGTTGATGCTCACGGATGTCTCGATACCCTAATGAATCTAACGACATTACTAATAAATGTTGATTTGATGACAAAATAAAAATCCCCTTTGATCACACTTCGATACAAAATATTATATCGCAACGTTACAAAGGTTGTCACACACCTTAAAAAACATAAAAAAATAGATGTGAAAAATATTCACATCTACATATTAATTATTCCCATCCATCAACAACTTTAGCAAAGCTAGCTAATTTTTCAGCTGCATTTTCATCGGTATCACTTGTGATGCCAATGTAAAATTTCATCTTGGGCTCAGTTCCGGAAGGTCTAACAGCAACCCAAGTGCCGTCTTCCAAAATAAATTTCAAGGCATCGGCCTTTGGCAAACCAGTTTCGGAAACTTGACCATTTTTATTATCTGTTTTATTTAAGTAATCTAAAGTTTCAACTACTTTGACCCCGTTGATTTCAGTAAATCCATCTTCACGGAAGCCTTTCATGATCGATGCCATCCGTTCTTTACCAGAAACACCATCAAAAGTCTTAGAAATAGTCTTTTCACGATAGTAACCGAATTCTTGGTAAAGATCTTCCAAAGCGTCGTAGATCGTCTTTCCTTTTGATTCATAATAAGCTGCTGCCTCAGCTAATAAAATAGTTGATTGCATGGCATCCTTATCACGAACGAAAGGCTTGACTAAGTAACCATAACTTTCTTCAAAACCAAAGAGGAATTCATGGTCTTTATTATCTTGGAAATTTTGGATCTTTTCAGCAATGTACTTGAATCCTGTCAAAACATTGTACATCTTAACGCCATATTTATTAGCAATTGCTGTGGCCAATTCTGTTGAAACGATCGACTTAACAACGGCACCATTAGTTGGCAAAGCATTCGTTTCTTTTTTGGCTTGTAATAAGTAGTTCAATAAGACTGAAGCAATTTGGTTACCAGTCATCAACTTGTATGAACCATCAGGTTGGCGAACAGCGGCACCCAATCTGTCAGCATCTGGATCGGTAGCGATCAAAATATTAGCTTCGATCTTTTGACCAAGGGAAATGGCTAGGTCAAAAGTTTGAGCAAATTCAGGATTTGGGAAAGGCGTGGTTGCGAATTCAGGGTCTAGGATGGCTTGCTCTTTGACCATATTGAAATTTTCAAAACCTAAGTCTTGAAAAATCTTCGGTGCGATCATCTTACCTGTTCCGTGTAATGGTGAATAAACAAATTTCATCTTGTGACCAACTTTTTCGATCAGTTCGTGATTAACTACTACCGTATCAAGCTTAGCCAAATATTGTTGATCAACATCCTCACCGATCAATTGCATTAATTTCTCTTCGCGGAGTTGATAGACCGTTTTGACCTTGATAGCAAAAAGATCATCAGCTTTACGTACGTATTCAGTGATCTTATCTGATTCTTTAGGAGGCATTTGTCCACCATCAGGACCGTAAATCTTAAATCCATTGTATTGCTTAGGATTGTGACTAGCTGTGATCATGATACCAGCATAAGCATTCAGCGTTCTGACAGCAAATGAAAGCTCGGGAGTGGGACGAAGACTATCGAATACATAACTCTTGATCCCGTGAGCTCCTAAAACTTTCGCTGATTCGATCGCAAAATCTTGTGAGTGATAACGCGAGTCGAAACTGATAGCTACTCCACGGCCCTTCGTTTCATCGTCCAAGGTATCCATAAATAAAGCTAAGCCTTCAGCTGCCTGTCTGACCGTATAAATATTCATCCGGTTGATACCAGGTCCAAGAACACCACGCATACCGGCAGTTCCAAATTCCATTGGAGCATAAAAAGCTTCTTCAGCTTTGTCATTGTCATCTTTTAGTTCATTTAATTGTTGCTTTAATTCTGGCTCAAGTTCAGTATTATCAAGCCATGTTTGCATATTTGTTTGCCAAGACATTATATGTCCTCCTAGTTTTGAAAGTCCTTACATATTATTATAGCAATTTTTGTTAGTATTTATAGGGGGTTACGTAAATTATTAGTAAAAATTATTAATATTTTACTTTATTTTAGTAAACCTTTGGGATGATGGTTGGATCTATTCTGATCTTTCTTTGTCAGCATCTTCTCAAGTTGATTTTAAAATTTTGAACGCTCTTTGATAGATTTCCTTACGCATAATTCTAACTGCCATATTAACGGCAAAATTACCGGCCATTTGTTACCTAAATCATATTTGACTAGCCTTAAAAGTAACTTTAAAAGTTTTGAGTAAACAAAAATCCTCCCGATGGAATTGCTTGATTTCTGACGGAGGATTTTTGCAGTTCATATAGTTTCATAATTAGTTATTGTTGATTCCATTGATATTGTCTGTGGTTATCTTTTGTTGAATGGCCTAGAATTGTCGTGCCATTTTCGATTGTGGTATCGAAGCCCGAATTTATTTGCTCTCCCGAAACTGCTTTGATGGACATGATGAATCCACTGATAGCACAGTCTTGAGCATAATTTATGGCCTTGTCTTTTTCCACATTGCTTAGTTGAAGAAAAACATCAGTCACTTGCACTTTTAGTTGTTTGTTACCTAAGTATTTAACGGATTGTATTTTATCAGGATAAGCATATCTTGGATCAGGGATCGGTGGATTTTTGGCATCTTTTTGATCTTCTTTCAATGAATCAGCAATGGCCTGATTGACCTTGCTGATTTGGGCCCTACTGTCGGTGGTCCTAGGATCATTTTGTTCTTTTTGTTTTTCTATTTGCTTTGCTTGTTGCTTGGCTGTTTCTCTATGCGCGGAAACTGTTTGTTGATAACTATGGAATGTTAATATTCCTGATGTCGATAATACAATGATAATTAAAAATGCTACAGTGATTGTTAATTTCTTCGACGAACTTGTTTTGGAGCTTGATTTTGAATTTTTGATAGCCAAAACTATGGTGATTATTGTCATTATGGAACCGATGATAAATAACGCCCAATTTAGCATAAGAACTCCTTTTTGAATATATATTATGGTATATATCAATTTTATATCACTGTAATTAGTTACTCCATTTGAACTTCGAATAAATCAATATAAATTATATTTTACTTGATCCAAACATAGATCCATGTACGTTCATTGACATCTTCAATTTTCATGAAGCAGAGTTTACAGCTATCTAGTGGCAAAAAAATACCCCATAAATGTTTGAAATGAAGCAAACATTTATGAGGCATTTTTCTTTAACTACTGAAAATAAGTTTTCAGCGGTAAATTGGTAATTTGTTTATTATTTAGCATCAACTTTGTCTGACAAAGTTTGAATGTAATTGAAAGCTTCTTGTCCAGCAATTCCACCTTCACCAACAGCGATGGCTACTTGGCGTAAGTCTTTCTTACGGACATCTCCAATTGCGTAAATTCCTGGTTTGTTAGTTCTCATATGTGTATCTGTGTCGATCCAACCATTTTCGTCTAAGATACCGAGATCTTTGAATGGTTCTGTCATTGGTTGAATTCCTACATAGATAAAGGCACCTTTAGCAGGAACTACATGTTCCTCACCAGTTACTTTATCTTTGTAACGAACTCCAGCCACTTTGTCATCTTCTGAAACGATCTCTTCAACGTCGGCGTTCCAAACGAATTTGATCTTGTCATTCTTGAATGCACGATCTTGTAGGACCTTTTGGGCACGCAATTGATCACGACGGTGAATAATAGTTACTGATTTGGCTAATTGAGTCAGATAGATTCCTTCTTCAACAGCTGAATCTCCACCACCAATTACAGCTACATCTTGATCCTTAAAGAATGCGCCATCACATACGGCACAGTATGAAACTCCACGACCTGATAATTCTTCTTCACCAGGTACGCCGATCTTCTTGTATTCTGAGCCAGTAGCGATGATCAAGACTTTTGCTTGATAATCCCCGTCATCAGTATGGATGATTTTGACATCGCCTTTGTCTTCAACAGATTCAACTGTTCCATACCCAAATTCGGCACCGAATCTCGTGGATGAATTATACATCTTTTCACTGAGATCTGGTCCTAAGATGGAATCAAATCCAGGATAATTTTCAATTTCTGCTGTGTTATTCATTTGGCCACCGTAAATACCGCGGTCCAAGATCATAACTGACAAATTAGCACGTGATGCATAAAGAGCTGCGGTCAAGCCACCAGGTCCTGCACCAATAATTACTACGTCAAATTCTTTCATTGCGTCTACCTCCTTAACACTTATAAAATGTTACCATTATTTTTTATTAATGCCATTATCTTGCTCACTGAGATCAGAATACCACGGTAATTGGTATTTTTTGCGTCGATAAATTAACAAGCCGATCGCTATCACTAATAAGATCAAGGATAGCACTTGTGAAACTCTAACTCCGGGCATGATGTACAAACTATCAGTTCTCATCCCTTCAACGAAAAACCGGCCGATCGGATACCAAATTAAGTAGCTTAAAAAGACTTCGCCGACTTTGTAAAATTGTTTGCGGTGCCTTAGAGCTAAGATAATGATCAAACCTACAACGTTCCACATTGATTCATATAAAAATGTTGGTTGGCGATAAGCTCCGTTGATGAACATTGGCTCGATGACAAAATGAGGCAAATGAAGCGATTGTAAAAAGTCTAACGTGGTCTTGGCACCAAAAGCTTCTTGATTCATGAAATTGCCCCAGCGACCGACGATTTGACCTAATAGTACTGATGGTGCAGCGATGTCTAGCATTAGCCAGATCGAGATCTTTCTTCGCAGACATAACCAGACCAAAACGATAAAGCCACCGATCAAGCCGCCATAAATTGCAATACCTCCGTGCCAGATCTTGATGATCTCACTCGGATTTGCTAAATAAAACGGTAACTCAAAGATAACATAATAGATCCGTGCACAAATCAGAGCGACCGGAACGCCGATCAAAACTAAGTCCAAGATGTTGTCAGAGTTGACACCACGTTTGGTAGCTTCATGCATGGCCATGACCACCCCTACCAAAGCTCCCAAGGCGATAATTATTCCATACCAATGGATCTGAAGACCACCTAAATTAAAGGCGATCGGGTTTAATGCTAATAGGCTCATTACTTACCTTCTCCATTTTCAGCGTTTTTTTGCCCATTTTCTTGGATCAATGAGCCGAGATTTTCTTCAAATTTCTTCGTAGCGTCAAAGCCCATCTTTTTAGCTCTAAAGTTCATGGCAGCCACTTCAATGATGATCGAAATATTACGACCGACTTTAACTGGGATAGTGATTTGAGGCACACCGACATCAAAAAATGTTCTCGTCTCTTCCATTGAACCTAGGCGATCATAATTCTTATCAGCTTTCCAATCTTCCAAATTGATGATCAATTGAACATCACTCGAAGTCCTAACAGCACCAGCACCAAATAAATTCATAACATCGATGATCCCGATACCACGGATCTCTAATAAGTGATTCAAGATTTTTGGTGCTTCACCAACGATTGTTTTTTCATCTTGTTGGAAAATATCCACACGATCGTCAGCAATCAAACGGTGACCTCTTTTAACTAATTCAAGAGCCGTCTCACTCTTACCAATTCCAGAGTGCCCTGTAAGCAAAATCCCAATACCGTATACGTCGACTAAAACGCCATGGACTGATTCTCTAGGTGCCAGACGTTCATCTAAATATTCGGTGATCAAACTGGATAATCTAGTTGTAGGCAGCTCTGAACCAATTACTGGTACGCCATTTTTTTCAGCAGCCTTGAGGAGTTCCTCACTAGGTTGGATATTTCTGGAGACCAATAAAACTGGCGTATCGTCACGACAGATCTCTAGCATGACTTTATAACGATTGCTATCGGTCATTGACTGTGAATACGCTGACTCTGTTTGACCAAACAACTGAATCCGTTCACTTGGATAATAGTCGAAATATCCCGTCAACTCGATACCAGGACGGGAAATATCGCTGGTCGTAACGTGCTTTTCATCAAGCAGTTCACTTCCGCTATAGACTTTTAATTTATTATCTTCCACTAACTCAGAAACTGTTACGTAATTTGACATAATCTAACCTCTTCATCGCCTTTTTATTAATTCTATCATCAAAGTTAAAATAAAAAAAACGCGTATTAGACGCGTTTTTGAAAATTATCCATCGTAAAACTATTAATAATTGAATTACAGATGGCCAAAATGATTGCTACGACAAGTGCAGAGCCAAATCCATTAAAATAAAAATGCTCAGCACCCAAAATTAATGAAGTTAATTCTAACGTTACTGCACTGATCACAAATGAAAACAATCCAAATGTAATGAACGTGATCGGAAAAGATATGATGTGCAAAACGGGCTTTACAGTCCAATTCAGTAATACTAATACAACACTCGCAATTACGGCTGTAGCCACCGTGTCGATCCGAAACATATTCGGAAGCACACGAGCAATAGCCATAAATAGCAATGTATAAATACCTGTCTTAATCAGTAATCTCATTTATTTCCTACCCTTTTTAGATCGATCATGAGTATCGTGGTTATCGATCCGGTGATGCAAACGATGCAATATATCGTTCATATTATTCTTGAAATCGGTGTGTTGAATATTCCGGTTCTCCGGGATCAAAAAAATACATACAATGTAGACTAGTATCGATAAGAAATAACTAAATGGGATCAAGGCAACGAATGCCAAACGGATCCAAGTCGAATCGACCCCGAAGTATTCACCTAATCCACCGCAAACCCCCGCGATGAATCTATCAGTACTAGATCTAGTTAAACGTTTCCTCATGGTACCACCTCAACTTGTTACAAAATATATAACAATGTGGCGTAAATTACAAGATTACTCATCATCATTATCTACAACGTGCTTCTGACTTAGTTCTACCACATGTCCTGTGTTTAGGTAAACTACCCATTCACAAATGTTGGTTGCATAATCACTAACACGTTCCAAATAACTTTCTACAAGCATATATGATGAGCCACTCAAGACGTTATCAACGGACTTTTGCATGGCACGGATACTAGCATCGTTGATCTGTTTACCTTCGCGATGAATGTCGCCATCTTGGGCGGCAACTCTCTTAGCCATTTCGCCATCTTCTTTAAGATATGCCTCTAATGAATCTTCCACAATAGATGTCGAAAGATCACCCATGTCTGCAATGTCTTTTTCAATTTCAGGAATACGAGTCTTACCTTTGACCCGAATTGTTTCTTGGGCAATACTTACCGCATGATCACCCATTCTTTCTAAGTCTGAACTAGCTTTCAAAAAAGTTACGACCATTCTTAGATCTGATGTAACTGGTTGTTGCAAAGCAATCATTTCAAATGATTTCTTTTCTAGGTCGACTTCACGTTTATTGATGAAGCGATCATTTTCGATTACTTCTCGGGCTAATGCTTTGTCATGATTAACATAAGCTTTAACAGATTTCATGATGGCCTCACTAGCCATCATTCCCATCTCAGAAAATCTTAAATGCAAATTGTTCAATTGTTCCTCAAATGTGCTTCTCATACCGATTCCCCCTATCCGAATTTACCTGAAATATAATCTTCGGTTTGTTTTTCCGCAGGATTTAAGAATATTTTCTTTGTATCGTTAACTTCAATCAAATCACCATTCAAGAAAAAGGCAGTTTTATCTGAAATTCTTGAAGCTTGTTGCATATTGTGAGTCACAATAACAATCGTGTATTGGTCCTTCAAGGTCAGCAACATATTTTCAATAGCTGCTGAAGAGATTGGATCTAGAGCAGAAGTTGGTTCATCTAGCAAAATAATATCTGGTTTCACGGCTAAAACACGAGCGATACAAACTCTTTGTTGCTGTCCACCTGACAACGATAAGGCACTGTCATGAAGTTTATCCTTAACATTATCCCAAACGGCAGCATTTCGCAAACTTGTTTCTACGGCTTCATCGAGTACAGCTTTATCTTTGACCCCTGCCAAGCGCAAGCCATACACCACATTGTCATAAATCGAAAATGGAAACGGATTAGGTTGTTGGAAAACCATCCCTACTTCTTTTCTCAGTTGAACGGTATCGATGTTTGGAGCATAAATGTTCTTACCGTTCAATGAGATCGTCCCTGTGATCGTTACATCGGGGATCAAGTCGTTCATGCGATTCAAACAACGCAAGTATGTCGACTTACCACATCCTGAAGGACCGATCAATGCGGTGATCTCGTTTTGGTTAAAATCGAGATTGATACCCTTTAAGGCTTCTTTTTTTCCATAAAATAAATGCACGTCTGATGAAGTTAATAATTTTTTTGCTTCAACCATGTTTGTCTTCCTTTATCCAAAATGTCCAGATACATAATCTTCCGTAGTTGAAATCTTCGGACGAGTAAATATCTTTCTTGTTTCATTAAATTCTACAACACGTCCCATGTGGAAAAATGCTGTGTAATCACTGATTCTTCCGGCTTGTTGCATATTATGCGTGACGATAATGATCGTGTAATGATCTTTCAAGCTGAGCATCGTCTCCTCAACGTTTGAAGTGGAAATTGGATCTAACGCACTTGCTGGCTCATCCATCAATAAAATATCTGGTTTCATAGCGATCGCACGTGCAATACAAAGCCTTTGTTGCTGACCACCTGACAAAGCTAAGGCACTCTTATTAAGATCATCTTTAACTTGATCCCAAAGTGAGGCTTGCTTCAAGGTAGTTTCCACGATTTCGTCGAGCTTTTTCTTGTCATGAAGGCCATGACGTTTTAAGGCAAAAGTAATATTGTCATAAATCGATTTTGAAAATGGATTTGGTCTTTGGAAAACCATTCCAATATGCTTTCTAGTCTCATAAATATCAACATCATTCTTATTGATATCTAAACCACGATACATGATCTGCCCTTTAACAGTAGCATCAGGGATATTATCATTCATTCGGTTCAGAGAACGCAAATAAGTTGATTTACCAGAACCAGAAGCTCCGATCAATGAAGTGATTTTGTATCTTTCAAATTGCAAAGAAGCTTTGTGCATTGCTTCTTTTTCACCGTAGAAAACTTGTAGATCCTTAGTTTCCATGGCAATTTCATGTTTATCTTCATCAAGATGATAGATGTATTGTTGGTCGTTATTTTGTTCTTCCATATTATTCTCCAGTCATCTTCTTGTATACCAAGTTTCCAATGTAGCGAGACAATAAATTAAATAGTAAAACAGCAATGATCAAGACTGCTGATGCCCCGGCAGAAACTTGAACTGCATCCGGGATCAACCCTTCAGAGTTAACTTTCCAAATATGAACGGCCAAAGTTTCAGCCGGTCTGAATAAGTTAAGTGGACTAGTAATACTGAAAATATTGAAGTTAGTAAAATCAAGTGGCGGAGCACTCTGTCCTGCAGTATAGATCAAGGCAGCAGCTTCACCAAAGACTCTACCAGCACCAATGATCATCCCTGTGATGATACCTGGCAAGCCGTCGGGAATGATAACGTGAATGACTGTTTCCCATTTAGAAAGTCCCAAGGCCAATCCTGCTTCACGTTGTGATTGTGGCACTGATCTTAAAGAATCCTCAACATTACGAGTCAAAATTGGCAAGTTGAAAACCGTCAAAGTCAAAGCACCAGAAATGATCGAGAATCCAAATTTAAAACTAATTACAAAAATCAAGAATCCGAACAAACCAACAACGATAGAAGGCAATGAACTAAGGACCTCGATCGAGATCCGGATCAATTCAACTAATTTATTCTTCCCGGCATACTCTGAAAGGAAAATACCTGCTGAAATTGCAATCGGGATCGAGATCAACATCGACAAGATCAATAGGAAAATTGAGTTGAACAGTTGAACACCAATACCACTACCGGCTTGGAAAGCCTTGGAAGCAGATGTCAAAAAATGCCAATTAACGTACCTGAGACCGCTCCCTAGGATATAGAGCAGTAATCCTGCCAATATCAAGACGATTACGCCAGACATGAAATAAATCACACCTGTAGCGATTTTATCTTTAACTTTCTCATTAAACATTAGAATTCACCTCGCTTAGCAATTTTGCGGATCACGAAGTTGAACAGTAATGACATCAAAAGCAAGAGCAACGCTAGTGACCATAATGCATTATTTGAAGTCGAGCCTAAAATCGTATTACCCATATTCATCGTCAAGACACTAGTCAACGTTGATGAAGGTGAAACAAGATTTTGAGGCAAGAGCATTGCATTACCGATAACCATCTGAACAGCAAGAGCTTCACCGAAAGCACGCGACATACCAAAAACAACTGCCGTCAAAATACCTGGTGTAGCCGATCTTAAAATAACTTTAGAAATAGTTTGCCACCGGGTAGCACCCAGTGCCAACGAAGCTTCACGATAATATCTAGGAACTGCTCGCAAAGCATCGACTGACATTGAAGTGATCGTAGGCAAAATCATCACGAACAACACAAACGAACCAGCTAAAATACCAAAACCACTACCACCAGCAATACTCCTGACAAATGGCACAACGATAGTCAAACCGATAAAACCATAAACAACTGATGGAATACCAACTAATAGCTCAATAACTGGCTGTAAAATCTTACGACCCCATTTAGGTGAGATCTCTGTCATGAAAATAGCCGCTGCAATAGCAAAAGGCGTACCGATCAAAGCTGCGATCAAAGTAACCGCAAATGAACCCACGATCATAGGAGCAGCCCCAACGATCGGATGACCCGCACTATCCAACTTATTCGGTGCCCAAACTGAATGGGTCAAGAAATCAATTGGATTAACGCCGTCTTTAATAAAAATCAGCAATCCCCTAGATGCAACGAATCCAATAATAGTAACAACTAAAATCACAATAATAGCAGTAAAACTAAATGAGATAATCTTACCTCTAGTTTCTCTTTTAGCTGAAACAGACTTTTTGAGTAAACTTTCTTTAATTGGATCTTTCAATTACTTTCCCTCCTGAGAAACCGGCGTCACGTTACCTTTATCATCCTTCTGGAACTGCATTTCATTAATAGGAACATAACGTAATTTCTTGACCACATCATTTTGAACCTTGGCAGTCATAATGTAGTCTAAAAACTCTTTTGTCATCCCGGTTGGTTGGCCATTAGTATACAAATGTTCATATGACCAGATCTTCCAACGATTACTTTCAATATTCTTAATCGTAGGATCAACATTATCGATCTTTAAAGTCTTAACCGTATCGTTCAAATAAGGCATAGCCAAATAACTAATAGCACCTTGAGTATTATCAACAATCTGGCGAACCATACCACTAGAATCTTGTTCTTGAGCACGAGCAAATTGTGCCTTACCCATAACGTCCGCTTGGAACGAAGCACGAGTACCAGAACCATCGGCACGGTTGATCAAAGTAATAGGCAAATCAGCCCCACCGACCTGTTTCCAATTAGTAATCTCCCCAGAAAAAATCTGACGCAATTGCTTAATAGTCAAAGAATCAACCGAAACATCATGGTTAACCACAGGAACCATACCCACAGCAGCAATACGATGATCGACCAATTTAGAAGCATCAATACCGCTCTTCTGTTCCGCATATAAATCAGAATTACCAATATCAACAGCACCCTGTTGAATTTGACTAAGACCAGTACCAGTTCCACCACCTTGAACATTCACATACTGATTAGGATTATTCTTAGTAAAACCCTCACCAGCAAGCTCAACCAACGGTTGTGCAGCAGAAGAACCAACAGCTGTAATAGTTTGTTGTCCCTGACTACCCTTGCATCCCGATAAGACAAACACCGCCGTCAAAAGCAGACCAAATAAAGCGACAATTCTCGTTTTCAATATCCTCACCTCTACTGGTAAACATAATACATACTATTTATATATTTTTTGTATATTTTTACCCGAAAAACCGGAAAATATCCCGCCATTAAGCAAAAAAGAAACAAAATCCAACAAAAAAATTCTTAAAAACGCCAACAAAATAAAATCCAGTGAAAATTCAAGAAAATAATGAACTCAAAAAGTAACCAAGTAGAAGCAACATCCCAATAAAAAAATGAAAAGAAAAACAAAGAACCAGGCAAGAGCACGAGGAACGAGTGCGCGAGCAAGAAGCAAAAGCAAGAGAACGAAAAGAATAGAAACTCTTATATAACCAAAAAGGAAAGAAAGATCACAGTAGCAATGTAAGTCAGGAAACAAAGATGAGCGGAGCAAAGTCCCGCGAACCGAGAAAAGAGTAAGTGATCAAAACAGAGAAAATAGAAGAACAAAACAAGGAAGCTCCTACTCCCACCAGAAAAGATAAAGCCTGAGATAGACATGTGAGAAATAGGACAATCAAACAGTGCCAATTTGTAAAAATAAATCGGTAAATCTCAAACAAAGGGGGGATATTGTCTCTATCTAGACGGAGGGGCCCGGGGATACAGACCTCAGTGGTGAAATTCCTCTTGGCGACGAAGGAGCTTAGAGGAAGGTGCAGTTTTGAAACAAGCGAGCGCCCTTTGCTCGATTGGTTCAAAATGTGCCCACCACGTTCC
>NZ_RHNT01000060.1 GCF_003946325.1 Companilactobacillus furfuricola
TTATTTTTCCTACTCATTGTTATCGTCTCCCGGACTGATTATTGTTTTTCATCTGTCCGGTTAAAAAAATTGTAGCAGTCGGCTACGTTCCAATCCCATATAGCGCCCCGCCCCGGAACCGGCAATCAGCGCACAATCAAAATACCACCACTATCCCAACACCAAATCAAAATCAAAATCAAAAAAAAGACGCCAGGGGAGGGCGTCTTTTCAATTCTAGGGATTATTATATGTATTTTGTGTTATAGAGGGGAATGTAGCGAAAGGACTCTCTGTTCCTCTCATCTACAAGTAATATACTAAAGGATAATAATGAAGTATTTATTTTGTAATTATGAATTAATTGTGAAATATATTATTTATAAATATTTATAAACATTGAGCTTTTTAAATAAAACATTTATCATTTATATATAAATCAAGTAAGGAGACCATCATGACAAACAAGGAAATTGCTCAAGAACTAGGAATATCAGCGGCAGCTTTATCTTTAATTATCAATCATAAACCCGGTGTTTCCTCGAAAACTCGTTCCGAAGTAATCAATAAATTGATTGAAATGGGTTATGGCAACTTAATTAAAGCTAATTCTGCCAACGATGTGAAGAGCATTGCCTTTGTTATTTACAAGCGTCACGGACAAATTCTTGATCTCCATCCTTTTTTCCTCTTAGTGATGAATAAGATCGAAACTTATGCACGCAAACTTGGATACAGTGTTATTTTGTTTACTATTGATGAGCGTCAACCTTTAGTTGAACAAATAGGAAAGCTCAACGAATTACAGGCTAAAGGTATTATTTTAGTGGCAACTGAAATGAGCATTGCGGAGATTAAGCCATTTATGCAAGCATCAGTGCCAATAGTCACATTGGATAATGATTTTACTACTTTTCCCATTAATTCGGTCTCAATCGACAATGCCATGGGAACACGTCAAGCAATAGATTACCTTTTGGAAAAAGGCATTTCTGAGATTGGTTATCTACGAAGTTCTGTTAGGATCAGCAGTTTTCAAGAGCGTCAAGAAGGCTTTGAAAAAGCTATCCGGTCGTTCAACTTAAGTATTGCTACTGAAAATATTTATAACGTGTCTTATACAGAAGACGGTAGTTATCGCGATGTCCGTTCATTATTGAAACAAGGAGTTTCTATGCCTAAGTCACTAGTCTGTGACGATGACACGATTGCGGTTGGGGCTATTAGGGCTTTCAAAGAATTTGGATTGAGGATTCCCGAAGATATTGCAGTGATAGGATTCAATAATCGACCAAATTCGAAATTGACAGAACCGGAATTGACGACCATCGATGTTCCTAAAGATGCACTAGCTGTAGCTGCTATTGATACTTTGGTTAAAGCAATCAGTGCCGAGAGTGAAGGATCTTCACAAAACACTTTAAAATTACGAGTTGGAACAAAATTGATCAAAAGAAAATCAGTATAGTTAAAAAGAGCACCGAACTATTCGATTGGCTGCTAAAGGATGCTACAACTGAGTTGGGGCATTTCACGCAAAAAGGCTAAATACAGAGGATGTATTTAGTCTTTTTTTAATGTATAAAGCTAGTAATAACAGTAATTAGTCCAAAAACTACTCCAGGAAAATTGGCAACGATCAGTGGCCAATCCTTTTTAACACGTAACCAACCATAAAGAGTCCACATCAAACCATTAGCTGAAGCTACTAACGGCTGAACAAAGGAAACAGGATTACCATTTAAATTACTAATGATTTGAGTAATGTATGATACGTACATTAAACATGCCAGAACCGAAGCAATTTTTCCGATAGTGGCTAAATGTTTACTATCTGATGATATAGTTTTTTCTTCCATACTCACACCTACTTTGTTAATTGCTCTATTTGACTAGCCCAATGGCTTAGCAATTTATTGGCATCGACACTGGACATCTGAGGTAAGTAACGTTTGGAAATTTCTTTGGAATAACTTGGAGCGGCATCGCCGTTTAGTGCTGTTCCTAAGGCACTTAATTCTTGGACTGAAGATACAGCTACGTCTAATTGAGCTACATTACTGAGCCGTTGCATCAAATATTTATTTGATATCATTCCGCCGTCGACATTGATGGTTTTATTCATGGAAGTGAATGATTTTTGCATAAGCTTGATAATATCGGTTATTTGAAAAGCAACAGCATTTAATGCAGCACAAACAATTTCATTACGACCAGTTAAGATGGTCATGCCACTTAAATTAGCTTTTAGCGAAGGATGGTTGTATGGAGCGGCCATACCAGTAAAGGCAGGGATCAAAATCGTGGTATCGTTGGGGTTAGCGGATTGTGCCATGGAATCGGTTTCTGAAGGAGTAGTGATTAAATGTAAATTATTCTTTAACCATGTCACAATTGCACCAGAATAGTTAATATTACCTTCAAGGACGTAAGTAGTTTCACCATTTTTTCTCCAAGCAATCGATGTGTTTAATCCAACATTGGAACTGATACAGTCGGTTCCAGTATTTAAGACAATTGATGAACCAGTTCCGAAGGTTACTTTAAATTCACCAGCCTTAAGACATTGTTCAGCATAAAGGGCAGCTTGCGAATCCCCTAATATACTAGTGATAGGAACTGGTTGACTTAGTTCACCGAAGAGATCGGTCCCACCAAAAATTGCATCTGAATCGACTATTGTTGGTAAACAAGCTCGATCAATCCCAAATTGTTGAAGTAAAGTTGAATCCCAATCGCCATCATGTATGTTCATCAGCTGAGTACGACTGGCATTGCTGGGTTCCGTTTTAAATACTTTGCCATTCGTCAATTTGTATAGGACCCAACTATCCATAGTTGCTAAACATAAATCATGTTCTTCGTCAGCAAGCTTAATTGCTGGATCATTTTGTAAAAACCAAGCAAATTTAGCTGCAGTAAAGTAAGGCGATAATGCCAGACCGGTTTTGTCCTTGATCGATTTTGCAATAGGTTGATTAAGCATTTGAGAGGTGATTGTTTCTGCACGATTATCTTGCCAAACAATCGATAAATCTAGAGGCTCACCAGTTGATTTTCTCCAAGCTGCTGCTGATTCCCTTTGATTAGTTATCGTCACAGCACTGATTGTGTAGCCTTCACGGTGTTGTAATGCTGAATGGATCAATGTTTTAAGATTTCCCTCGATCTCATTTAAGTTATGGCTGATCCACCCTTTTTCATTGACGATCTGTTTGTGTCCTTGACTAACTTTATATTTGATCGATCCTTGATTGTTGATCAGGAAGACTTTGGTACTCTGGGTACTTTGGTCGATTGAAAGAGTTAATGTTTCCATCAAATCACCGTCCTTCAACTTGCTTTTTTACGGCATTGGCAATTCCATTGGCGTCCATATTGTAATACTTGAATACATCAGCTTGAGATCCAGCAATGACTGGTTCATCTGGGAATCCAATAATATTGATCTTAGTATCACCGCGAGGTGCTAATACTTCACTAACTGCAGAACCAAGACCACCAATTTTTGAGTGTTCTTCCACTGTAATAATATTGTCAACTTGATCAGCAATAACGTTGAGTGTTGCTGAATCGATCGGCTTGATGCTTACTAGGTCGATCACTTTTACATTAATATTTTGCTCATGTAGATTTTGAGCCGCTTCGAGAGTAGCGTTTAGAGTTTCACCCGCACTAATTAAAGCAGCATCATTTCCATAATCTTTTATCAAGTTAGCTTTTCCGGGGCTATCAAAAGCGGCGTCATCAGTTTGATAAACATCAGGAAGTGCAACTTTACCAATTCTGACGTAAGCAGGGTGGTCAGATGTTGCTAAGTAAGCCATTAAGGAACGGGCTTGATGCTGATCCGCAGGCATGTAAACCTGTAAATTAGGCAAAGCTCTAGTGATTGCGAGGTCCTGTAAAGAGTGGTGAGTTGCACCTAAGACACTATATGAGTTACCCCCGGAAATTCCGATCAGTTTGACATTACTATTCGAGTAAGTCACATCAACCTTGACTTGTTCAATACTTCGCATGGTCAAAAAAGCAGCTGGTGAAAAGACAAAAGGTCGCTTTCCCGAGTGAGCTAAACCAGAAGCAACAGTGACTGAGTTTTGTTCAGCAATTCCCATTTCAATAATTTGATCGGGAAATTTTTCAACAAAAGGAGCGAGTGAAGCTGATCCTCTCGAATCACTAGTGATGGCAAAAATATTTTTATCATTATTAGTTGCATTGATCAAAGACTCACACAAGACATTACCAATTTTGGCTTGATTACTCATTCTTTAACCCTCCAATCGTTAATTCTAGTTCATTAACTCCTTGATTGAATTCGTCTTCTGTTGGGACCTTGTGATGCCAGTTTGCTTTACCTTCAGCAAAACTGATACCACGTCCCTTGATAGTGTCAGCAAGAATTAGACGCGGTTTTTTAGTAGGATTTGGCGAAGATAAAGTTTCAACTAGTTCAGACATATTGTTTCCATTTATTTCCACTACATCAAAACCAAAAGCAACATACTTTTCTGCTAATGGTTCACTATTCATGACTTGAGTCGTTGGTCCGGAAATTTGTAAACGATTGTGATCAATGATGGCAGTTAAATTGTCTAAATGATAATTGCCAGCCGCCATGGCAGCTTCCCAAACTGAACCTTCAGCTTGTTCGCCATCTCCCATTAAAGTATAGACGTGGTAATCTCGATGATTGATTTTTCCAGCTAAAGCTATACCAACGCTCAGTCCTAAGCCATGTCCTAAAGAACCAGTATTCATTTCGATTCCATTTATGTGATTAGTAGGGTGTCCGATATAAGGTGAATTAAACTGCGAATACGATACTAAATCAGACTTAGGGAAGTACCCTCTGTCTGCCAAAACATTATAGAGGATCTCTACTGCATGTCCTTTTGATTGAATATAACGGTCTCGGTCTGGATCAGAAAATGTTTCAGGCGTTTGTTTTAATACTTGATGATAAAGAGCTACTAAAATGTCAGCACAAGAAAGATCTGATCCGGTATGACCTGTTTTGGCTTGATAAATCATTTTCCAAGTTGCTAACCGCATTTCAGCTGCTTTAAGTTCTAAGGATTTTGTATCCATATTTAAAACACTCCTCAATATTGGTTTTAGATAGTGGCATAAATTTTAGTAAATTGTAAATCCACCATCGACAACTAGATCTTCACCAGTGATCATATTTGATTCAGGACTTGACATGAACAAGACAGCACCGGCAATTTCATCAGTTTCAGCAAAACGACCAGCAGGGATCTTAGCAATCATGTCATCTTTAACTTTACCTTGCCATGCTTTTTCACCCATATATGTATTTACAACAGTTGGAGCGACACCATTAACGTTAATTCCGTATTCAGCCCATTCAAGAGCACAAACTTTGATCATACCGACTAGTGAAGCTTTACTCATGGTGTAAGCAACGTGTTTGTTGATAGCAATAAAATCAGCTTGTGATGTGATGCATACGATCTTGCCACCTTTACCTTGTTTGATCATTTGTTTAGCAACGGCTTGGCAAGCTCTGAACACGCCGACAGCATTAACATTGAGATGCTTTTCAATAATATCGATTGGCATGTCTGTTGCACGATGAAGTTCGACAAATCCAGGCATAGCAGCTAAAATGTTTATCTCGCCGAACGAATCAACAACAGTAGCTACCATGTCATCAACGCTTTGTTGGTTAGTAACATCTACATTGACACCCACGGTTTGAACGCCATAGTCTTTAGCGATGCTTTGAGCAACTGAGCCGACAGTATTTTTAGTATCAGCAATAGCAACATTGGCACCTTTTTTAGCGTACATACGAGCAGTTGATTCACCAATACCACCGGCACCACCAATAACAATTGCAGATTTACCACTAAGGTCAAAATCTCCGTTTACTTTTTCATACTTAATCATAATAATTTCCTCCTAAAAAATTAGTATATTTATTGAACTATTCATACAATATCACTGAATAAAAATAATGTAAAAGGTTACCAACGCTGATTTGTAGCGGATTTAGTATATATTATTTAGACAATGATTTAGTGATTTTTAGGAGAAATCGATAAAACTAAGCTGAACACTTCTAAACGCAACTAAATATCTAATCGCGTTTAGTGAAATAAAAAAATGCAAAAAAAAATAACACTCTGGGGAGGAGTGTTATTCATTAGGGGATTAATATTATGTTATAGGGGGAGAGGTAAGAGATGTATTTCTCTTATCTACAAATACTATAATACCCAGAAAAAGTGAAGTAATTATACACAAAGTGTGAATTAATTGTGAACATTAACAAATATCACCAAACAAAAAAATCACTCAGGGGAAAGTGATTTTTAAGGGGATCAATATTATGTTATAGGGGGGAAATAAGGGATGTGCTCCTCTTATTTACAAGTACTATCATAACTGATAGAAATGAACAAATTATTGGGAAAATATGAATGATTTGTGAAGTAAACGGTATCAGTGCGTTTTTAATGTAGTATGATGAAAAAAAGGGGAGATCATGATGAAAAAAATATTATTTGCTAGTGCCATCGCTTTAACATTCGGACTTTTTACTCCAGCATTAACTAGTCAGGCTGCAACTACCGCTGATCAATCGACACAACCTGATTACATAACTGAAATTACAACTAACAAAGTAAATCACGATAACTTCACAACTTCATTCAATACGATCACAGTCAAAGACACCGCCGTTCCTGTATATGAGATCGACAACGGAGCTATCAAGAAAACTGCTAGAAAAGCTTTACCAAACACAAATTGGACCTCGACCACACTAGTAAAGACAAAATCAAACGGACTATTTTACCAAGTAAGCGACAATGCTTATATTAGTGCCGATGCAGAATTTGTCATAATAGGTACAACCATGCCATTGTTCATTCAAACACAGGATTAGACGCAGAATACTCTGGAAAGGAGTGTTTTTTTTAGTTAGCGGGAAGTTTGAACTTTTAGAATAATATCACGTCCATACAAGGGGATGATGTAATGAATGATCCAGAAGAATTAAAGCAGATCGTTAAAATGTTTAAAAATGGAAGTTCATATGGCTTTAGAATTTCGAAAAAAGATCGAGAATTGTTGAATGCCGACGTGAACAATTATTTCGAAAAAATTGTCTCACCTGATGGTAAAAAAATAACTTTTAAAAAAATTGAGAAAGAACGGCCAAATGTTCTAAAGTCTGCAAAAGGATTATTTGAAAAACATTCTGATTTGATGAAAAGATTAGAGGACTCATGATTTACCTGATTGAAGGTTATCAATTAATTGGTGCATAATCGTTCTAATAGTAAAACAATTGGTTTTCCATACCCTCCAAGTTTAAATCTAGTGCCAATTGATCCAAATAAGTTACTTTTGGAAAAGAATCATAGCCAATTGTTTAGATCAAAACAGTATTTACAATTTAAACAAAAAAGAAAACCACTCTGGGGAGGAGTGGTTTTCAATAGGGGATTAATATTATATATGTTATAGGGGGGTGATAAGAGATCCATATCTCTCATCTACAACTACTATAATAACGGTAAAAATTGAAGTAATTATTCTTAAAATATGAAATAACTGTGAATATTGCATTGCTACATTTCAAGCTGCAAAAAAGACCATTCCGGGGAAAGAATGACCTTTTTTAATTCTATATGTTTAAGGGGATTAAAATATATCTATCGTTATAGGGGTGATAAGAGATCCATATCTCTCATCTACAAGTAATATGGTACCCAACTAATATGAATGAACTATATACAAACTGTGAATATTCTGTGAAACCGTATTAGAAACAAAAAATAATGTTCATCACCAAATAAAAAAAGGAGAGGTGAAAGAAATTTGCCGTCACCATGGATCCATGGTGTTGTGCGACATAATTCCTTAAACCTCTCCGATGAGAATCAATGCTCAATCTAAATATTATTGGATCTCAATATGATGCTCAGAATCTTCACTCTTTGCAACCTTAGGCAATGAGACATTGAGAACTCCATTCTCATAATTTGCTTCAATTTTATCAGAATCAACTGCAGGTAAGTGATATTGTCTTGCGAAACGGCCGCTTGAACGTTCGCTCATAATCACATCACCGTTCTTGTTATTTTGATCTGCAAAGTCATCACGGTGTCCGCTAATGGTTAAAGTATTGTTATTGTAGCTGACATCGATGTTCTTCTTGTCAAAATCGGGCATGTCAACGCGAACAGTATAGTCTTTGTCTGATTCTTTAATGTCTGTTTTTAAAGTTTGAGCTTGTGGTAAAACATCATTAAACATTGATGTAAAGCCGTTCATCCAAGGATCACTGTTCATCCAATCTCTAATATCATTACGACGATCCATAATTTCGTTTGTCATATATATCGAAGCTTCCTTTCGTTAAAAAAACTGTAGCGTCCGGAGGGTTCTTTCCCTCTTTCACTTTACAACTACATTATAGTTCCTCATTTGATAAATGCAAACAAATAGCACTCAAAAGTTTTGAGTGCCAAAAATGTTATTCTTCAGTTTTATAATAACCAGTTGGTTCAAAATGTTTTTGCAATAATCCGATGACCAAATCAGTTACGATAGCCATGAGTGCTGTTGGCAAAGCACCAGCTAGGATCAATGGTGCACCATCAGTGGCATTCGTACCACGGATGATCAAATCACCAAGTCCACCGGCACCAACGAAGGCACCGATAGCTGTGTTACCAATGGCGACGACCATAGCAGTTCTAATTCCGGACATGATAACCGACATCGCTAAAGGAAGTTTGACCATGTATAACATTTGAAAAGAAGTCATACCCATTCCTCGAGCTGAATCGATCGTATTAGGATCAACATTTTTCATACCAGTATAGGTATTTTTTAAAATAGGCAGCAACGAATATAAGAAAATCGTCACGATAACGGTGTTGACACCTAATCCTAGCCATAACATGATGATCGACAGCATCGCTAGTGAAGGGATAGTCTGGATCACGTTAGCGATACTGATGATGAAATCACCTAGATGAAAATGGTTAGCCATATAAATACCTAAGGGGATACCTACGATGGCCGCCAATAAGACTCCGTAAAAGGAAATGAGGAAATGACGACCAAATTGTTCTAATAAGTACATGCCGTTATGTGTAAAGTAAAAAACTAATTTGTTCCAAAGCGGCTGATCAGCCATTATTTATCACCTCGAAAATAATTGTGTTTGTTTAAGAACTCTTTTGCGACGTCAGCGGGCTCGCGTAAGTTATTGTCCACTTGATAATTCATATCTTGCATCGTGGAAACAGAAATCTTGCCGTCTAAGCGATGCAAAAGTGGCTTCAATTCCGGATACTTTCTGAACAAGGAATTGTTAACGACCATACTAGTATCGTACGGTGGGAAAAAGTTCTTATCGTCAGGTAGGATCTTCAGATTGTAACTCTTGATCCGACCGTCAGTTGAGTATCCTAAAACCGCAGACATCTTACCGGCAGCAACAGCTGAGTAAACTAAACCGATCTGCATAGGGTAGACTCGTTTGAATTTAAAATCATACGTTTGGGCAAAAGGTTCATAACCGTCATCCGGACGATTGACCCAAATGTTATCGGCACCAATGTTGATCTTCGAAGCGATATTTTTCATATCGCTGATCTTATTCAAATGGTACTTCTTAGCAGTTTCTTGAGTGACTAACATGTTGTAAGTATCGGCGAAACCATAAGTTGGCATCCAAGTTTGATCAAAACGCTTTTTATACAATTTAGTAACGACGCGATTAGCTTTTTGCTCGTCTTTGATGGGAGCGTGATTCAAAGTTGTGATCAATTCGTTACCAGTAAAATTAGCCGAGGCAATATCGGCATCACCATTCATCAAAGCTTGGTGGACCAATTGACCGGAGCCTAGGTTATTGACGATTTCGGTACTGTGATCAGTTTCGTGTGAGATCAATTGCATAATGATCTCAGCTAGGATCATCGATTCGGTCGTCGAAAGACTGGCGACCTTGATCGTGTCTTTTGAAGTCGAGCCTAAACCAGGCCAACCACAACCAGAGACGAATAATAGTAAAGCAATACTTATGAGGGTAAAGATCTTTTTAAGTTTCTTCATGATTACGCCTCACTTCTCTTCGTCGCTGGAGTGATCCGCTTTTCAAGTTTTCCTAGTAAATAATCAGCTAAAATAGCCAGGATCGTGACTGGGATCGTACCACCAATGATCAAACTTGGGTTGTACAAGTTTAAACCATTGAAGATGAAATCACCTAGACCGCCGGCACCGATGTATGATGCTAAAGTTGACCAGGAAATAACATAAATAGTAGAAAGACGCACACCTGACATGATGATCGGCATAGCCATTGGGATCTCGACTTTTAAGATCGATTGCATCGTTGTCATACCCATACCTTTGGCAGCGTCGACTAAATTTCGATTGACCTTAGCCATACCAATGTAGGTGTTTCGTAAAATTGGTAATAATGAATAAATGAATAAAGCTACGATCGAAGGTAGTTTCCCGATACCAAAAATCGGGATCATTAAGGCCAATAAGGCCAGCGACGGGATCGTCTGTAACATACTAGTGATCGACATGACGTACTTGGCAGTTTTGGGGAAACATGTCAAAAGTACGCCTAATGGAATTGCCACGATGACACCTAGAAGAATGGCAAAACCAGCGATATAGATCTGTTCCCAAGTTTTAATGATGAGTTCCGATCCATGCTGATTGAGAAAGTCGATCATGACTTTTCACTTCCTTCAGTAATTGAAGCTGGTAAGTTAGCATCCTCAGGATTTTCCAACTCATCTTTACCCCAAATAGCGTCAAAAACGACGTTGACTAATGAAGCACGGGTAACGATACCGATCAGTGTATTGTCGGAATCGATCACCGGAACGTATTTATAACCTTGTTTCAAAATACGTTCAGAAGTATCTCTTAAATAAGAGTCAGCTTTAACTTTGATCATATTGTTAGCATAAATATCAGAAACTGAAAGATCTTTGGCATAATGATCATTGATCGTTTCGAGGTCAATGTAACCTTTGAGTTTCTTACTATCATCAGTGACTAATAGTGAGTCGACGTGGTGTCGACTCATTTCCCATATAGCTTCGGAAAGCGATTTGCCCAATGTAATATGAGCAGGATTCTTCGACATGATGTCGCCAACAGACAGGGTATCTTGTTGAGCCTGGAGCAAGCGCTCTTCACCTAAAAGATTCTTTACGAAGTTGTTGCCAGGGTGCTGCAAGATATTGTCTGGCGTATCATCTTGAATGATCTTCCCACTGTCTAAAATGACGATATGAGTAGCCAATTTTAATGCTTCATCCATATCGTGGGTAACGAAGACGATCGTCTTTCCCAGAGTTTCTTGTAAATGTTTAACGAGATCTTGAAGATTATCACGAGTGATCGGATCGAGAGCTCCAAACGGTTCATCCATCAAGATAATATCTTGATCGGCAGCTAGAGCACGAACGACACCGATTCTTTGTTGCTGACCACCAGAAAGCTCAGCTGGAAACATATCCAGGTAACTTTCAGGAAGTTCAGCCAGTTTGATCAATTCACGTGCTTTTTGGTCCATCTTTTCTTGCGACCATTTTAGTAATTTTGGTACGAGGGTGATGTTATCCTTGATAGTCATATGTGGCATCAACCCATTGTTCTGGATAACGTACCCGATAGTACGACGCAGTTTAACGGGGTCATACTTCTTGATGTTCTTGCCCTTAAAGATAATAGTTCCTTTAGTGGGTTCCAACATCCGATTAATCATACGCATAGTAGTAGTCTTACCTGAACCAGACGTACCAATAAAGCAGACGAATTCTCCCTCCTTGATCGTGATGTTGACATCAGAGACAGCAGCGCGACCACGATAAATCTTTGCTACATCCTTAAAAGAGACGATTTCTTTAGCAGTAGCCATAAAACCTCCTATAAATATATTATCGTTTGTTATGATACAATTATGTGGAGATTAATTCAAAAGAGGCACAGTTATATTATGAATAAAATCATAGTTAAACGTATATATGACAAGGAATTGCCAGCAGGATATAGAATTTTGATTGATCGGGTCTGGCCCCGCGGAATGTCGAAAGTACGGGCTCAATTGGACCTTTGGGCGAAGGAAATTGCCCCAACACCAGAGCTTAGAAAGTGGTTTTCACACGACTCTGAAAAATTTCCAAAATTTAAAGAAAAATATTTAGAAGAAATAAATACAAACGATTACACAGCCGAATTTGTCCAAACGATCAAGGATGCATTGAAAGAGCAAGATGTTCTACTATTATATGGTTCCAAGGAACAGAAATATAACAACGCTAATGTTCTGATCGATTTTTTAAACGAACAAATAAAAGCTTAGCAATGACAAAATAATGTAAATGTTATGTTTTTTCAATTGAATTACCAATTTTTCGCTATTATAATATTAGTATTAAGCAACAAGTTGGGAAGACATATATGGAAGAATTTGATATTGAGGCACTATTGTCTAGCAATGAAAAAACATTGATCCGCCTTCTTGAAGATTATGCAACAACCAACCATATTGTGATGTACGTCGTTGACAATTCTGGGGATCTACGATCCGAGATTTTTGGTAACGTCAATCGCGAAGGGATGTTTGCACAGCTCACGGAGTTAAAGAATATGAATGAGATTGCTAACAACCATGTTGATTACAAGTTAGCTTATTCAGATTCTTCACTAAGGATCGCTTCGATCGGCCAAATCATCGGCAGAGTATGTTGCGTAAGTCCACTTTCGCAAGCCCCGAGTAATGGAACAGGTTTGTTGACGCAACAATTACGAGAACACAGTGACTTTTTAAAGCGATTGATCGAAAGCATGAGTCGCATTCTGATCGACAACCACGGAATAGGCTCCTTCATGATCAAGTACCCAGTGGAAGTCGATGACATCATTGACGAGCTAAATGACGACGATAACAAAGCCTTACAACAACTAAAGAAACTATCAACGTTAAATGAGGCAATCATCTCAGCCATCGAATACATCGATGAAAACTTAGATAAGCACTTAACGCTGGACCAAGTATCAAGCAAAGTATTTTTGTCCGACTACTACTTCAGCAAATTATTCAAACGCGAAACCAAGCTAAGCTTCTCCGTGTATTTAAATGCGCGTAAAATCCAAAAGGCCATGATCATTTTAAAACAAACTAGTCATAGCATCAGTGAAGTATCAGATGAATTAGGCTTCACCCGTATCAGTTACTTCAGTCAGACATTCAAAAAGTACACCGGCTACACGCCATCTGATTTTAGAAATGGTGAGTATTTGGAAATATAGCAATTTTGTGAGATCTAGCTAGAAATAGCTAGATTTTTTTGTAGAGCGCTGATTGCCGATTCTGCGGGAGGGTTCCGGGAATTGTGCTGTGGAACGGTGTGGACGTCGATTTGAGATCCTCGAAGAAGTGAACTTCGACGATCTCAAATACGAGTCTTCCACTAAGCTCCTTCGTCTCCAAGTGGGATTTCACACCTGACAACGGATTTCTTCCACCTTTCCGCAGAACCTAGGTTGAAGGGCTAATATATAAAAAAGGCAATGCAACTGGAATTCCAGCGCATTGCCTTTTGTCGTTTGTATTGTAAATTTTTTCAAATGTTAATTTGAATTGTTTGCTTTCTTCTTCTCGTTAAAGTGGTGCACGATCAATGTAACAATGATTGCTCCGATGAGAACGAAGACGAATAGAATATTTGGTATATGGATATCGATAGCCGGGATAGATAGGAACAGTTTAACGGCAATGAAAAGAATCAGGAAGTAAGCCATATCTTGCAGCTCAGGAATCTTCTTCATAAAGCGCATAATCACTTGAGCAATACCTCTCATAGCAAGAATCCCGATAATACCCCCAATTAAAACAATCACCGGATTTTCAGAAATAGCCAAAGCAGCTAAAACAGAATCAATCGAGAACACAATATCCATCAATTCGATAGAAATAACCACTTGCCAGAAAAGCGAAATCTTAATATACTTCTTCCAACCTTTTTCCTTAGGTTTAGAACTAGGAATCTCAGGATTTTGAGACTTCTTCTTTTCAAAGAAGAAAAACTTAACAGCTAGATAAAACAAGTAAATAGCCCCAAAAGCCTTGATCCACCAGAAATTGATCAAGTAAACGCCGAGTCCGATAACGATAAAACGGAAAATATAAGCTCCAACTAACCCATAAAAAAGAGATTTCTCCTGCTCTTTCTTAGTAGGCAAAGTCTGAGTTTGTGCTGCTAATACTACGGCATTATCAACCGACAAAATACACTCCATAACAACCAGTGACAAAATCAAAAGCCAATCACTACCAGAAGTAATAACCGTCTTCCAGTTGTTAAGATCAAAGAATGGTGCGTACATATTAATCAGTACATTCAATTAAAAATATTCCTCATTTCATATTATTGTGTCTAGAATTATACAGAGTCTTAAAGAAATAATCCAAACAAATCGACCAAATATTATTATTTAGTTAAGAAAAGCAGAATATGAAAAAATATCAATAATTTCAGAAAATATAGACACCAAGCTAAAAAGATAAACAAGTAGATAAAAAAATAGTAAGGACAAAAATGAAGCGAGAGTGTGAGAGAAACGAACACGCAAGTAAGAAGCGAAAGCAATAAAACAAAAAGGATATTGACTCTTGTCTAACTAATAAAACAAAGAAAAACCAAAACAGCAATGTACAAAAAACACAAAAATGAGCGGAGCTTTAGTCCAGCGAACCGAGAAAAGGGTCAGTAATCTAAACAGAGTATACATCCTAACAAGAAAATGAAGCTCCTACTCCCCACCAGAATAGATAAAGCCTGAGATAGACATGTGAGAAATAGGGCAGGACAATTAGCCAATTTAATCACAAAAAGTCGGTAAAACTAAAAAAAGAGAGTGATATCAATAACTATCTAGGTGGAGGGGCGGGGTGCTATATGGGTTCAGTAGATCGAGTAGGAGGTAGCTAGGCTACCGACCTCTCACACCACCGTACGTACGGTTCCGTATACGGCGGTTCATTAAC
>NZ_RHNT01000061.1 GCF_003946325.1 Companilactobacillus furfuricola
CTCATGAAAATTGGCATTGAGTATATAAGCCTCTTCTTAAATAAATGCATCAAAATAACCAAACCACGACGAGAACCGATTTATCGCTTAGAATAAGACTCGTATTTGAGATCGTCGAAGTGGTCTTCTTCGAGGAGCTCAAATCGACGTCGGCAGCGTTCCAGTGGCTGTATCCCCGGGCCCCGGAGTCGGTATTGAACGTAGCAGCCAAAATACTACCTCAACACCCCAACCACCAAACAAACTAACAAAACGTGCCCCAAGCAAAACTCCTCTGTCTGCCATAACTCTCTTACATCTATAAAAAAAATAGCCCAGGACAAAAAGTCCCAAGCTAAACTACCTACCAGCAACCTCAGCCTTAGCCAAAGCAACCTTCTCATAAAACACAGCCAAAACCGACTGCTCATAAGGATGCACCACAATAGACAAAAGCTCCCAGGTAAACAAGTTAATAACCTCCAAAACCAAAAACTCAACAAAAATCAAAAGCAAAGACCACTTATACCCACGAACCAACAAAGAACTACGAGCAAAAGTAGAAAAAGTCCGCCCAAGTCCAACACGTTCATTCTTAGCAGTATCATCCTTCAAAATATAGAAACACTGGCCAAACATCAAAATAAACCAAATACCAGGAATCAAATACAAAGCCAATCCCGCTTCAACAATAATATTGAACAAAATAGCCAGGAAAATGACCGAAAAGAAAAAGCGACCGGAAAATACTTGCAATTGATCAGCAATCGTCCTGATCTGATAATCCTTATTACGATACTTATCTAAAAGCGTATAACCAATACCAACGCAAACCAGGAAGAAAAACAAACCAGCAGCGAAAATAATAATATTAGTCTCTGGTGTCGTTTTAAAAGTGTAATCAGCAGCGGAAGCAGGATTACTCATAACTTCTTGAGTAATCTCAGTCAGCCTATTACTGGCAGCTTGTGGATCAGATAAACTAACACCCATGCCCGAAAGCCATGCATTGTACAATTTGATCATAAAGTACATCCCAACGATCCGCATCAAGATCGGGATAATATTTAAGACAATGATCTCTTTGAAGTTCTTGCGAAACATCTGACGTGCTTCTCGGTTAACTTCAGAAGCCGGTATCCTCTTTAAACTAGCGTTATTCATATGAAACCCCTCCGTGATAACGCTATTATAACAAACCTATATTAAGTAAACTAGACTAGCTACTTCACGTTGATCCGTAATCGATCACCACTGACCCGTAATAAATTTTGAGCGTCTTTGTCAGCTTGATAAACGTGGTCATTTGTCGAGTTGCCCATATACTTGATCAAGCCTTTGTTGTTACTCAAGTCAACGTCGTCAGTTTTGATCGAACGTCCACTAAATACACCAGTATTGATCTTAAACTCGTTGATCCCTTTGAGAGTTGTATCGATCACCCGAACACGACCGTAGTTTGAAGAAGTTGTCACTTCCTCAAGGACAGAATTTCTGACATCGACATCGCTTGCATTCGCCTGGATCGATGCCTTAGTCACACTCGTGTCGGAAAAAGTAACGTCAACATTACCATCGTCGTCAAAATCTTCGTCAGTATCATCATATTCATCGTCATATTCGTCAGTCGAATCTCCTCGACTGATCAACGTCAGATTATTCAATTGAGAATTGAGGGTATTTAATCGGGAATAGTTTAAATTGATCTGGGCGGAATCTGCGACATTCACATTATCCAGGGTCAATTTATTAGTACTGAAGTCTTCAGACTTCATGACCCCATTAGCTACTAACTTTTTGACGTCGACGTTCGACATTGTAACGCCGTCACGTCCAACTTCGAGGTCGATTTTTTGTAGTTGCTTATCTTGAGGAACTGTTACGACGACCGTTTCATTTCCAGTAAAGCTAGCCTTGGAACGCTGTTTCTTGTCGATATAAAGTGTTTCATTCTTCAAACGATATTTCGGTGCTTGGATCTCGTCTCCTTCAATGCTGATAGAGTAATCGCTACCACCTTTGATCTCAACATCGCCGTCGCCATCACTGATCTTGATTTTATTAAAAGAAGATAAATTCTTATCGATCGAAACGCTACGAGAGACTTTGAGTCCGTTATTCCAGACAACTGTTTTGGGGGCGTTAGTTAGCAATCCGATAGTCGCTAAAACGATCCCGACGGCTAAAAGCCAAATCCCTGTGACCATAGTTGTTTTACGCATTAGATTTTTCCTCCTTCTTGGGAGTATTGCGACCATGCAGCAATTTCTTACCGATCCAACGGAAGAACATGATCATAACGTCAAAGACCCATTTACAAAAGGCAATGATCAGTGGGATCAATAAACAATCGAGTCCTAAGATCGCCAACCCGACACCGACGTAAAAAATCGTGGTCGTGACTGATTGGAAGACCACCGCTATCCCTCCGACGATCATCCCGATGCCGACTACGACGGATAACGCGAGTACGAATGCCACAAATAAAGTAAATGCCAAAGCTGATAAAACGAATAAGACGACCACACCGATCAACGCGATAGCCGCCGGAACTAATACCGGACTTGCGAATAAAGCTAAAATGATCAAAATGATCATGCCGATGTTTTTCTTCATTTTTTCGTTTACTGTGATCGACCCATTGTCTATTTGTTGATAATCGTTTTCGGACATCTTGATCGAATAATCCGCTAAGATCTTTCGCGCTAAATGCTTAGGCGTACCCAATTTTGCTTGGATAGCTTGAATGGTATCTAATTGCGCATCGATAATGTATTCGCGGTAAAATTCCACTACATCGTCACGTTCTGCTTGATCTAGTTGTTCTAGATAAGAAGCAAATTCTTCAATGTAGCTATCAACTACTTTAGTTTCCATCATTTTCCTCCAATATTTGATCTGTGACTTTTTTCAACTCGCTCCAATCATTCCTGATTTCGCCCAATCTGTTCAATCCTTGATCCGTGATCTTGTAATAACGTCGATTTCGTCCCTCATAAGACTGATCGTAAGTCGTTAGCCAGCCATTCTTTTTCAAACGGCGTAAGATCGGATACATGGTCGATTCAGAGATCGGAAAACTTTGTTGCATTTGTTTTGTGATCAGATAACCGTAATAATCTTCCTTCGTCAGTAAAGCCAACACTGACCCTTCCAAGATTTCGGTCGAGGCTTGAATTGCCATATTGTTACCTCTTTTCTTAATGCTATACGTCGTATAATATCGTTGTAACCACAATATACTGTATAAAACAGTTTAAGTCAACTCTATTAAGAAAATAACTTGACAGATCGGCCAATCGGTCGTATTATTGTTGCAACATTCAAACTAGTATAAAAACGATGACAGAAGGTAGCTGTGATGTTTGGTTCAGAGAGTCGACGTTGGTGTGAGTCGATCCAATGCACAGTGAAACACATCTGTAAGTTAAGTGACTGAACACAAGTAAGTCATTTCGGTAGTGCCGTTATAACTGAAGTTAATGTAACTTCGTGAGCCTAAATTCGTGAGGATTTAGGGAGCCAGAGGTGGTACCGCGTAAATCGCCCTCTTGATCCATTTGGATCAGGGGGCTTTTTTTATTACATTAACTTCTTAAGGTCAAGACCGTGAGGTCTTGACAACATGAGGTGGAACCGCGTCGAACGCCCTCTTAGTCTATTTGGCTAAGGGGCTTTTTTTATACTTTTATCTAGGGGGATAAATCATGCTGCAATACACATCAGAAATATTACCTTCACTCTTAAGTGGAACAGTTATGACATTGAAGATCTTCTTTTGGACTTTAGTTGCATCACTGCCACTAGGGATCTTAGTATCATTAGGCCGCAGCTCAAAATTTAAACCATTGAGCTGGATCTTATCTTTTTACATTTGGGTAATGAGAGGAACGCCACTCTTGCTCCAACTGATCTTCGTCTTTTATGGTCTACCAAATATGCCATTTTTCCATATCGTTTTTGAGCGATACGATGCAGCACTTTTTGCCTTCATCCTCAATTACACCGCCTACTTTGCTGAAATCTTCAGAGGTGGCTTTGGTGCGATCGACAAAGGTCAGTATGAAGGTGCCAAAGTTTTAGGGTTAAGCTATTGGCAAACGATTAGAAAAATCGTTGTCCCACAAGTTGTCAAAATCGTTATCCCTTCGATCGGAAACGAAGTTATCAACTTAGTTAAGGACTCATCATTAGTATACGTAATCGGATTAGGTGACTTACTACGTGCCGGAAACATTGCCAGTTCAAGAGACGTCACCCTCTTACCACTAGTCTTAGTCGGGATTATTTATTTACTATTAACACTGATCTGTACTTGGGTCTTAAAAGTCGTCGAAAAACACTACAGTTACTACCGTTAATATAGGAGGAAAAATAAATGCTTAAATTGGAAAATATCACTAAAAGTTTCAACGGAACGACTATTTTAAATCAACTAAGCGTTGACGTGAATGACAATTCTATCCTGAGCATCGTTGGACCTTCTGGTGCCGGAAAAACTACTTTGCTGCGTTGCATTGCCGGATTGGACCGACCTGATTCAGGAAAGTTCATCTTAGATGGCAAAGAATTCGATCCCGCAGACGATTCAGATACCGAACAGATCATTGGCGTAGTCTTTCAAGATTTCAACTTATTTCCACACTTGACTGTCATGGAAAACGTCACGCTAGCACCGATCATGGTCTTAAAACAAGACAAAAAGTCTGCTCAAGAAACAGCCGAATCATTGCTGAAAGAATTATCATTAGAAAGCCACGCACAGCAATATCCATTCGAACTATCCGGTGGTCAAAAGCAACGTGTCGCAATCGCACGTGCATTAGCCATGAAACCGCAGATCTTATGCTATGATGAACCAACATCAGCGCTAGACCCAAGCTTAAGAGATGCCGTTGGTAAAGTGATCCTCGAGCTGAAAAAAACAGGCATCACCCAAATAGTCGTAACTCACGACCCAGAATTTGCCAGCAACATTTCTGATCAGATCTTAAAAGTTACACCAATCAACAAATAAGGGGGAAAGACGAAAATGAAAAAGAAATTAATCGCAGTAGTCACCCTACTAGCCTGCTTTGCCATGATCTTAAGTGCTTGTGGCGATAAAAAATCCGTGGCCAAAGAAGCAAACACCGCTGATACTTGGTCCACGATCCAAAAGCGTCATCGAGTGATCATTGGTTTAGATGATACCTTCGTTCCAATGGGATTCCGTCAAAAAGACGGTCAACTAGTGGGCTTCGACATCGATCTAGCCAAAGCAGTCTTCAAACAATATGGCATCGAAGCCGACTTTCAACCGATCGATTGGAATATGAAAGAAACCGAACTAAGAAATAGGACCATCGACCTGATCTGGAATGGATACACCATCACTCCGGAAAGAAAAGCCCAAATAGCTTTTTCAAACCCCTACTTAGCCAATCGCCAAGTATTAGTCACTAAAAAAGCTGACAACATCACCAGCTTCAAAAAAATGCAAGGCAAAACACTAGGTGTTCAAACTAGTTCTTCAGGAGCTTCCTTATTAAATCAACACCCTGATAAACTAAAGAAATACATCAAAAACCAAACACCAGTAATGTACGATTCCTTCAACAATGCCCTAATGGACCTAGACGCCAAACGGATCCAAGGACTACTGATCGACAGCGTCTACGCCAACTATTACATCCAACACGAAAAAGACCCTGCTTCCTATCGAACACTCTACGGAGGATTCAGTGGTGAAGACTTCGCCGTCGGCATGAGAAAAGGCGACAAAACACTCAAAAAGAAAATCGACCAAGCCTTCATACACCTAGCCAAAACTGGCGAACTACAACAAATCAACCAAAAATGGTTTGGAACAGACAAAAACAACTTGATCAAAGCAAACGACTAAACAAAAAAGTTGTACTAACTGGAAAAATTTCCGATCAGTACAACTTTTTATTTGCATAAAATTTCAACTACATCGATCCAAAAAATAAAGCATAATTGAATCATTGGTCTTTTTTAACTGAGACTATTATAATTAATTTCTAAAATTCATTATCCGGGGGGTATCGAAATGAACAAATTCATCGTTGGCAACCAACAAAATAAAGACGACCAATTAGCACAAACCATAGTCGATGCCCAAGACGGAGACACCATCGAATTAATGCCAGGAACATATTTCAGCAAAGAAAGCCCACTAATTTGCACCATAGGCAGAAACGTAACCTTCATCGGCCAATCAACCAACAAAGACGACATCAAACTAAACAGCAGCTTCACAATAGGAGCAGGCAAAACCGTCATCTTCAAAAATCTAACCATAACCTTCCCCGCCGACAGCGAAAACACCTTATCAGCATACGACGGAGCCAAAGTCTACACCAACAACGTCTGCATCAACCGAGAAACCAAAGACAACTGGGACACAATCTACGGCCAAAATGCCACCTTCTCATTCAAAGACACCATGATCCTAACCGGCAAAAAAACCAAAACAATCGGCCTATCACTAGACCAAAGTCAAATCTTCGCAGACAACACCTCGATCCAATTCCTATTCCAAAGAAAATCCCAAGCCTACCTAAAAAATTCCATAGTAATCAACGAATTAAAACTGCGCCAACACTCAGAAACACACTTCAACAACCTAACCCTAGCTTCCTACATCGTCCCCCACAAAAAAGACCTAACAGTCCACAGCAGCTCAACCTTCCAAGGCCAAACCCTAATACTAACCAGCCCCAAACCACAAATAAGAGTCCACAAAGCAAAATTTGAAGTAACCAACGTACAACCAGAACCAAACAAATTACATTTCAAATTCGACAAAAGTTCAATAGTCCGAGCCGATTCAAAAAAACCAAACAATGAAGACAAAGAAAACTAAATTACCTATAAACAAAAATAAATAAAAATAAACAAAAAAAGGTATGATTTCAGAGAAAAAAATCTGAAAATCATACCTATTTTTGAACCAAGATCCACCAAGCGAGAGTGCGAGGAACAAGCACGCGAGCCAGAAACAAATAAACAGAGAAAAAACAAAGCATAAGAACCAGGCAAGAGCGCGAGGAACGAGTGCGCGAGCAAGAAGCGAAAGCAAGAGAAGGAAAAGAATATTCACTCTTATCTAACCAACATAACAATGAAAGAAACAACAGCAATGTAAGTCAGGAAATAAAATGAGCGGAGCAAAGTCCCGCGAACCGAAAAAGAAATAAGTAAGGAAGATAGAGAAAAAACAACAACAAAACCAGGAAGCCCCTACTCCCCACCAGAAAAGATAAAGCCTGAGATAGACATGTGAGAAATAGGACGAGCAAAAAGTGCCAATTTGTACAAAATAAATCGGTAAAACTCAACCAAGGGGGGATATAGTCTCCATCTAGACGGAGGGGCCCGGGGATACAGACCTCAGTGGTGAAATTCATCTTGGCGACGAAGGAGCTTAGATGAAGGTGCAGTTTTGAAACAAGCGAGCGCCCTTTGCTCGATTGGTTCAAAATGTGCCCACCACGTTCCAGCGTCTGTATCCCCGGGCCCCGGAGTCGGAATTGAACGTAGCAACCAAACAACTACCTCCACACCCCAACACCAAACAAACTAACAAAACGTGCCCCAAGCAAAACGCCTCTGTCTGCCATAGCTCTCTTACATCTATAAAAAGGCCAAAAAAAATAGCCCGTCCCCCGACAAGCCACCAACTAAAACACAAAAATCAAAAAAGAAAACAAAATCCCAACAACAGCCAAATAATTGATCTTCTTCTTATTATTATAAACTGCCTTACCCTTAGGCATAGCACAATTCTTATCTACCATATCAAACTACCTCCGCCGATTAACTACATATGTTATATCACGCAAAAACCACAAATAAAACCACAAACCAAACAATTTAATTAGACAAAAACATCCCTGTAACATTCCCTTAATATTACCCTCAGAGCAACCTTTTGCGTATAATAAAAGTGTGCCAAAAAAGGAGAATAAAAATGACGAAACTTAACCGAGTCTATTTAGCTGGTCCCTTCTTCAGCGACCAACAAAAACAGCGTCTAGATCAAATCCAAAACCTTCTAGAACAAAACGACACGATCGGCGACATTTTCCGTCCCGGAAAAGACGAATATACAGATGCACAATTCGGGTCATTCGAATGGCAAACTGCCGTATTCAAACATGACATCAACAACATCAACATCTCAGATATCGTCGTCGCAGAATTAGATTACAAACTCGAAGAACAATTGAGCGAACCCGATTCAGGAACAGCTTGGGAATGCGGATACGCCTTCGCCAACAACGTCCCAGTAATCGGAGTAAGATTTGATAAAGAACCACCACTAAACTTAATGCTAGCTGGAAGTTTGACCGCCTTTTTCAACGGCCAAAAGAGTATCGACCAGCTCAAAGATTATGATTTTAACGTCCTAATGACCAGATACGAAGACATCAATGTATTTTAAATAAGGGGAGAAACTTATGTCACAAGTAACGGAGCGAACTAGAAATGCTATAGTAACAGCCATGATTTCACTTTTAGAAAAAAAGCCGTTCGATAAGATCACTGTCGGCGACATTTGCGATGAAGCGCAGATCAATCACAGCACTTTTTATCGTTACTTCAATGATAAGTTCTCGCTATTACATGCCGTTTTCGAATACTTACTCGACGACCTACTGGCTGAGGCCAATACGACCGAAACGATCATCACTCAAATTGCTGACTTTATCGGCAAAAACAACGAGTTCATGCGCCACGTTTCCCCACAGTATCAAACGCGCGCCAATCTATATCCAGAATTTAGATTAATTCTAAAGGATATCGTGACTCGAAAATGGGAAAGATCAGAAAATACCGATGATGATCATTTGATCGTCATGATCCGTGATTCTGAAAATCCGGAACTAATGATCAGTTTGATCGTCGGTGCTTTGGTCGGTGTAGTTGAGTACTTAGAAGATAATGATTTTAAGATTCCGAAGGATGAATTTACATCATTTACTGACGATTTTTTCAGGAAATGGGTCGAAAAATGATACAAAATGAGGTAGTTGTCTTATTTTAAGAGGACTGCCTCTTTTTGTGGCTTAAAAACTGATAAATTAATGTTAAACTATTTGACATGAGATAATTTGGAGGGAAGAGAATATTATGGAAAAATTTTTCAATATGCTCAGTAATAGCATCCACAAGCACGCTAAAATGTGGATCGGTATTATTGCAGTATTGACCATAGTTCTTGCATTTGGTTTACCGAGGATCCAAATGAAGTTTAGTAATGATGTCTTTGTTAACTCAAATTCTAAACCATACAAAGATACCAATACTTACCAAAAGAACTTTGGTGGTGATTCAGTTTATGTCATGGTCAGTGGTAAACAAGATGATGTATTATCACAATCGAACATGAAGAAGCTTAACAAGCTTGATAAACAACTTAGCAAGAATGACAACATTCGTTCAACGACGAATATCGTCAACTTACTAAACGATGAGCTCGAACAAATTGCTAAGAATCCTTCAGCTGCCAAAAACATGTCTGGTTTAAATCTCAACTTGACACCTAAAGCTGAAAAAGATCTAATGGCTAATTTGACCACAGCTCAAAAGAACCAACTTACCACAAAGATCCAAAGTGGTTTGACGACAGAGCAACAAGCACAAGTTCAATCTTATGTAACTAGCTCTGTATTAACGGACGAACAGAAACAACAAGTTGCTGCAGCTCAACAGCAAGCACAAGCACAAATTGCTCAAATGCCTGCTGCTCAACAACAAGCTGCCGCAGCAGAAATGACCAGTCAACAATCAAGTCAATTGATGAGTATGTTGACCGATCAACAAAAGCAACAAGTTCAAAATTATACTTTGACCTTGCTTAACGATCAACAAAAGCAAGCTCTCACTGCCGCTGTTTTACCTATGATCCCTAAGGTCCAAAATATGTCTAACGCCTTATTGCGTGACATTTTGCTTAGCGACAACGGTAAAGTTCCATCAGCTATATCGCAATTATTACCTAAGAATGGTAAACATACCATCTTAATGGTCAACACGAAGAGTACGACCGATATGAACACCAACGTTAAATTAATGAACGATGTTCATAAAGCTATCAAAGATGCTGGCTTTAGCAGCAAAGTTAAAGTTAGAAGTGCCGGTACCCCTGTAGTTATTGGCCAAGTTAAGAATGTTGTTATCCAAAATATGGCTGTTATGGTTGTGATCGCCGTAATTATCATGATCATCATTCTTGCTTTGATTTTCCCAGTAAGAAGAAGGATCTTACCGCTACTCTTTGTTTTGATCGGTATGATCTGGACATTTGGTGCCATGGGTTGGTTCAACTTACCGATCACCCTGGCTACAATGGCCACCCTACCTATCATTATTGGTCTGGGTACCGACTTCGGTGTTCAGTTCCAAAACCGTTATGAAGATGAATATCGACAATCGGAAGATTCCGAAGGTGCTATCAAGCTTTCAATTGCTAAGATGGGACCTGCCGTAGGTATTGCTGTCATTGTTATGATCTTCAGTTTCTTGACAATGTTCTTATCTAAAGCACCTATGATGCAACAATTCGGTATCACATTAGCACTTGGTGTCTTCTGTGCTTATATCGTTGAGTTCTTCATGATGTTCAGTACCTTTACATTGGCTGACAAGTCTGAAAAGTCACATGCTAAATTTGTTAAGAAGAACGAAGCTCTTAAGCAGAAACGTAGCGGAAACGATTCAACTCGTCTATCCGGTTGGTTACGTAGTTACGCAACTTTCATTACTAGACATGCTGGTTGGGTCTTCGCAATTGCCATTGTTCTTGGTGGATTAGGTTTCGCAGTTGAACACAACATCAACACTGAAACAGATATCATGAAGATGATCCCTCAAGACATGAGTGAATTGCAAAATACTAAGTACTTGCAAAAGAAAGTTGGTTCTACCGTTTATATCGATTACCTTGTTAAGGGTGACGACGTTAGAAACGCCGATTCGATGAAACGTATCGATAAGCTTGGTAAGCAAGAACAAAACAAGCATAAAGATATTACAGGCGTAACTAGTCTTTCATCTACTTACAAACAACTAGGTGGCGACATGAATGCTAGTCAATCAGCAATGAATGCTGGTGTCAACAACATTCCTAAGCCACTTAAGCAATCGGTAATTAGTGACAACAAGAACTACGCCACGATTCAATTCAAGGTCAATCAACATCTATCGACTAAGGAACAACAAAAGTTGATGGACAAGATTTCTGATGATATCGGTGGTACACATGACGGACTATCAATCTCACCAGCTGGATTAACAGTTATGATGCTTATCGGTGTCAACAACGTCACATCTAACCACAACTTGATCATGTTTGCTGGATTAGCAATCATCTTCATCGTCTTATTGCTAGTATATCGTGAATTCCGTCTAGCAATTTACCCTGTCCTACCTATCTTGGTAGTTCTGGGACTTTCGCCATTAACACTCTGGTTAATGCACACATCGTACAATCCAGTTACAATTGCCCTAAGTTCCTTAGTTCTAGGTATTGGTACCGAGTTTACGATCTTGATCCTTGAGCGGTATCGAGAAGAGCGACTCAATAAAGTCACCCGTGAAAAAGCTATCATCGACGCGGTGGCTAAAGTTGGACAAGCCATCACAGTTTCTGGTTTAACTGTTATCGGTGGTTTCTCAGCCATCATGTTCGCAAGTTTCCCAGTATTGCGTTCATTCGGTTTGATCACCGTACTTGATACAGCTTACTCATTGATCAGTGCTTTGACTGTTCTACCTGCCCTAGTCTTCCTATTTAGAAATAGAAAAGAAGATCGTGAGCTGGAAAAAGCAGCCGCAGCAAGTACCGATGAAAAGAAAACAGACGATAAAAAATAAAGTCAAAAAAAACAACTACTTTTTGAAGTGGTTGTTTTTTTTGACTAAAAATGGAATTCGATGTGTAACGAAATTCCTTTCCATTAAAAAATACGGTGAAAAAAGTCCAAAATAAAGAACAGCCAAAATTGGCTGTTCTTTTTGTAAGCTTATTTTGCTGGTTGGATCAGTTCGATCAGACGATTGACCAAGTCCTTGACCCTTTCAGCATCTTGGGCAAAAACCTCTACCCCGCGATCTTTGATCATTGTGTGAGTTACTTGAAGCAAACCAACTGAATCAGTTTCATCGCTAAATTGAGCGATCGGCAATGGCAAGTCTTGGCCATACATGGGAACATTGCCCGTCTCAACTTTAGTGATCTTTGTCCCCTCGGGCATGCTGAGAATATATGTCTTGATCCGTTTTAGACTGAAATTATCTTGATAATAGCCATAAATCAGTTCCAGTTCACTCATGATGAATTTAATTTCGTTATTCATATTTGTGTTTGCTCCCTTATTTTCGCTTATTAACCCTATTGTATCAAAAAATGAGCTCCTCGATAAAAAGTCGAAGGGCTCATTTTTTTACTCTTGCGTAAAATGCAAAGTGTATTCAAGATCTTGCTTCTTGGCAGCACTCTTCACGTAATCACTAACTTGTTGCTCAGCAGTATCTGAATCTTGTCCCTGCTTGAATTGAACCAAAATCAAAGCTTCACCAGTCTTATTCTTCTGAGCTAGCTCACCAATGTATACTTTATCAATTGTCTCTGGAAACTTGTTGGTAATTTTATTCTTAAACGACAACAATTCGGATTCATCGTCCGTAGTCGTCGTCGGCTGCGAAGAACTATTCTTCTCATTAGCAACGTATTGTTTGAAATCATTAACACTTAAATAGTTACCCTTAGAAAGCTGATTGAGTTGCAATTTATAATCACCAAGCTGATAGCCATTTAATTTCTTATCTAGTTTTTTGAGCTGAGCACTAGAAATATTAGCTCCCATAACAACCAATTTGATCTTATTGCCATCAAACTGCTTGTTAACGATATACTCATCAGACATTTCTTTCTCAATAAAATTAGTCAGTTGCGTTTCATTGTAAGTCTGCTTGACCAATGTCGAAGCTGAAATCAGACTAGGGATAGTAATAATAATCGCTGCAACAACGATCATCACCTGATTTTTCAAAGGAATCCCCGAAGCACGATTCTTGCGAAAGTTAAAAATCAAAGTCCCGATCATCGTAGCCAGAGCGATAAAAAACGAGTTGATCAAAAACAAGTAGCCCGCACTAAAAACAATCGACCTTTTAAACTGACTGAGCCCGTAACCAACCGTAGAAAGTGGTGGGATCAAAGCCGTAGCAATAGCTACACCAGGCAAAATATTCCCCGGCTCCTTCTTAGCAGATCCAATAATCCCGGCAAAGCCACCAAAAAAGGCGATCAAAACATCCCAAATAGCAGGCTGAGTCCGAGCCAAAAGCTGCTCACTAGCATCCTTGATCGGCGACAAAGCAAAATAAATCGTAGCCGCGATCAAGCCAACCACAATCTCGATCAAAAACACCGAAACAGCTTTTTTCAGCATAGAAGAATCACGAACCGCAACCCCATAACCCATACCAATAATAGGATCCATAATAGGCGAAATCAGCATAGCACCAATAATAACCGCCACCGAATCCATATTAAGCCCAACACAGGCAATAATAACCGCACAAAACAGCACAGCAAAGTTGATCCAACTAAGATTAAGACTCTGCCGAACATTTCGATCAATAATATCCGACCGCAAAAGTTGATCTTCACCGTTCATAAAAAAATCCCCCGCTCCACAAGTAATAAATCCATTTTACTATAATTCAACCAGATAATTGAGCACGTTTCCAAAAAGGAAGACAAAAAAGAAAAGGCGGGAGCATAACGACAGCCAGTAAAAAAATAACCAATACTAAAAAATAAACAATCGTAGCAGCAACACCGTCGGGAAGAAAGAATGAGCGGAGCAAAGTCCCGCGAACCGAAAAAGAAATCATTAATCAAGAGAGAAAATATATTGAAACAAAGCAAGGAAGCTCCTACTCCCCACCAGAATAGATAAATCCTGAGATAGACATGTGAGAAATAGGACGAGCAAAAAGTGCCAATTTGTACAAAATAAATCGGTAAATCTCACCACAAAGGGAGGATATTGTCTCCATCTAGACGGAGGGGCCCGGGGATACAGACCTCAGCCGCCAAATTATTCTTAGCGATTTATCGGTTCTTGTTGTACTTTGGTTAGCCATCAAGAAATTCATCAAGATCTAGGTTGCCTGTTGATTCCAAAAAGACTAG
>NZ_RHNT01000062.1 GCF_003946325.1 Companilactobacillus furfuricola
CTCATGAAAATTGGCATTGAGTATATAAGCCTCTTCTTAAATAAATGCATCAAAATAACCAAACCACGACGAGAACCGTTTTACCGCTTAGAATAAGACTCGTATTTGAGATCGTCGAAGCGTAATTCTTCGAGGAGCTCAAATCGAGTCGGCAGCGTTCCAGTGGCTGTATCCCCTGGCCCCGGAGTCGGCATTGAACGTAGCAATCAAAATACTACCTCAACACCCCAACCACCAAACAAACTAACAGACTTCCATCAAAGAAAAACGCCTCTGTCAGCCATAGCTCTCTTACATCAATCATCAGCTGAAATTTCTTCAACCCGTTCATGCAACTGAGTTCTCTTCTTCTTCAATTGTTTCATAGTCAAATTCCAAGTACTGATCAAAACCAAAGTAGAACCGATCCAAGCCAAAGGATTAGCCATAGCAGCGCCGAGGAACCAAAAAGCCTTAATCAAAACAACACTAGCAAAAATCCTCATAATCAATTCAGCAACACCAGCAACCGTGGGAGCTTTTTGATTACCAAGACCTTGCAATGTATATCTAACAATAAACAAAATAGAAAGAACAAAATACATAGTCCCATTAAAATAAAAGTAAGTTTGAACCAAATTCAAAATTTTTGGTTGAAAGCCATTCATAAACAGTTGTGAAATATTTTTACCGAAAAATACCAGTAAGATACCGATCGTAGCACTAGATCCGACCGACAAAATAATACCGTGTTTAACACCTAACAAAATTCTCGAATATTTCTTAGCACCTAGATTCTGAGCCGTGTAGTTAACTAACGAAATACCAAAACTCATTGCTGGCAACGTAGCGATTTGTTCGATCCGACCAGCAACGGTGTATGCGGCAACAGCATCGGCACCTAGCGTATTAAGCATAAATTGCAAAATGATCGCACCAATAGCAATGATGGAAGATTGAAATCCCATCGGCATACTAATAGATAGAAGCTGTTTGATCTCTTTTTTATCGATCTTAAAATCACTGCGACTAAGAATCAAATAAGGAAATTTAAAATAAATATAAATGTACAAACTAATAAAGGTGATAGTCTGCGCCATGATCGTTGCCAAACCGGCACCAGCCACACCCATGTGCAAAATCAAGATAAAGACTAATTCCAAACCAATGTTCAAAATCGTACTTACGATCAAGAAGAAGAGAGGGACCCGAGTATCGCCAAGTGCACGCATAGTATTTCCTAAAAAGTCAAAACCGACGAACGAGAAGATACCGGCGAAGATGATCTCAAGGAAAATAAACGAGTCGTGGATCAATTCTTTAGGCGTCTGCATAATTATTAATAGAGGATATGCAATTGCCACAGCAATAGCTGTAAAGACAATAGTTATCCCCAGGGAAATAATTATCCCCGATGCAAAACTCTTCGTGACACCTTTCATATCACCAGCACCGTAACGTTGAGCCGTTAAAATGGCCAAACCACTAGTAATGCCTTGTGCAAACCCAATAACTAAGGCAGTTAGACCACCAGTTGCACCCACACTTGCTAGTGCATTGACACTGATAGTTTTACCAACGATCAACGTATCGATAAAACTATAAAATTGTTGAAAGAAATTTCCTAATAGCAGGGGAATAGTATATAGGAAGATAACTTTCATTGGTTTTCCATTTGTAAGATCGATCATCAGTAGACCTCCCTTCAAGATAATTAAACTATAATAACATTTCTTTGATATTTATTGATGAAAAATGTTTTGTAAAGCAAATTCTAAGAATAATGTTAAAATGATTGTAAAAGGAATAATAATTTCTGTAAATGATTATTAGATGTTGAATTGAGCGTCAGAAGTGACCTTTTCTCACATTCATGTTAAAACAAAGTGAAGGGAATTGGATAATGATATACAACAATTTCTGATGTTTACTTCATCTGAATGGTATCAGAAAGGAATGGCATGATGACAAAATATAAGGGAATCGTTTTTTTTGATTTGGACGGGACCTTGTTCAACGATGATAAGCAAGTATCAGATAGAAACTTATTAGCGCTAGATTTATTGAGAGAAAATAATATTTTACCTGTAATAGCAACTGGACGAAATGAATTTGAGATCGAATCGTTGATCAAAAAAGGCAAATTTGATTCCTTTATTACTGCTAACGGCAGTTACGTCGTCTATGAAAATAAGCCGATAGTAGTCGAAGAGATCCCTCAAAAAGTCAACGAGGAATTATTAGCTTTTGCGGGACATTATCACGAAGAAGTGGCTTTTTACAACAATCAAGAATGCGCCGTATCAGCTGATTCGCCAATGGTGGACGATAATTATAAGGCTCTAGGACTAAAGAAGATCATTGACCCTGACTTTTACAAACACAATCAGATCAACTTTTCATTCGTTTATACACCCGAAGGAAAAAATGATCATCAGGACAAATACGAAGAACTATTTGGTTCGGAGTTAACCTTTTATCGCAATAATCCCAGGGGATTGGACGTAGTATTAAAGGGAGTTTCCAAAGCCGGTGGGATCACCAGTTTGATCGATGAAGCAGACCTTGCGGGGATCCCAACTTATGCGTTTGGCGACGGCAACAACGATGTTCCAATGTTTCAAAAAGTCGATAATCCCATCGCAATGGTAAATGGACTAACAGTTGCCAAGCAAAATGCCAAATATATCACTAAAGAAGATAATAATCACAGTGGTATTTATTATGAATTAAGAGATTTAAAATTAATCTAATGATTGTCAAAAACTAAACATGTTGTTTAAAAAAAGAGTGTTGTATTAGAACCGTCAGGTTCTGATACAACACTCTTTTTATATAACCATAAATGTAATTAGTTCAAATTAAACACAATATTCTAAAGAAAATAATGCATCAAAGTTTTCTCATTGATCAATTCAAATCTCCAAACTCATCAATATTATGATTCAGCTACTAGTGGTTCATAATTGATAGTTTTTTCTTCATCTTCATTTAAACTGATTTGTTGACCACAAATCTTTACTACAGCCGCATGGTCAGCTTTGACGATCACAGACTCCTTTGAAACTCTGAAATAGAAACGAGTTCCGTGAAAACTCAAGTTAAATGCCAAAGTGTTCCAGGCTTCAGGGAAGTGTGGCTCTACCACTAATTGATCTCCTCTAAAGTCAACGCCAGCAAAGTAAGAAGTTACTACATTTAGTGTGGCACCCATAACACCTAAATGGATACCTTCTGCCGTTGTCCCACCTTGAATGTCATAATAGTCACTCGTAAGAGCTTCATAAAATAGTTGCCACGAAAGCTTTGTGTCATTGACTTTCAAAGCTAACATGGAATAAACGATCCGAGAAAGGGTAGAACCGTGTGTCGTTCTTTGTAGATAATAATTGACGTTATCTTTAATAAATTGTTCCGGATTTTCAATTGGATAACCCATTTGATCAAGAATATCCATGAAATTCTTTTCAGTTAAATTATACAAAGCCATCAAGGTATCAGCTTGTTTAGCCAGTTGATACTTATCTGGTGAATCTCCTTCTGATTTTAAGATCCGATCCATTCGGGAAATATCGCCGTATTGGCGTCTATAATAGTCAAAATCGATATCTTTGAGTTTGAAGTAACCCTCAAATTGTCCCAAAATATTTTCAGAATTAAACTCTAGTTTGAGATCTTGCCCGATATTTTTCATGTCGTTCAAGTTATCTTTTGTAAAATCAGCTCGCTTAAAGTTTTCATCAATAACTTCTTGTGGCTCGATCTCGAGTAAATGATGAATAGTATTAAAGAGCCAACTAGTCATGATGTTAGTATAAGCGTTATTTTTCAAGCCAGAATCTTTGGCATCGGGATATCCTTCATGGAACTCATCAGGGCCCATGACATTTGAAATACTGTATTGCTTAGTTTGAGGATCATACTCTGACATGCTGATCCACATCTTGGCAATGTTTAGTAACATTTCCAAACCATATTGCTTCATAAATTCATTATCTTGGGTCATGTTGTAATAGTTCCAGATGTTATAGGCGATTGCTAAGGAGACGTGCCGTTGTTTTCTGGAGTTATCAGGATCCCACTGATTAGTAATAGGGTTCAAATGTAGTGATTGTGATTGTTCGTCACCATACATGGCGCTTTGCCAAGGATACATGGCACCTTTATATCCATTTTGTTCAGCATAGTCTTTGGCAGCGTCCAATCGATTGTAGCGATACATCAATAAGTGCTTGGTTAGATCAGGGAAGTGCATCGTGTAATATGGCAAGATAAATAATTCATCCCAAAAAATATGGCCACGATAAGCTTCACCATGTAGACCACGAGCACCAACTGAAGCATCAAGATCTTTATTGACGTGTTCTTGTGCCGAAACGGTAGCGTGGAATTCATTGAGACGAAGTAATTTTTGAGCAGTAATATCGCCGCTTAATTCAATGTCGACTTTCTTCCAGATCTTTTGCCAGCAACGCATTGAATTTGCAACCGCATCAGCGAAATTCTTATGATGAGAGTGATCATTAACAGCGAACTCGAGTGATGAGTCAGTTTCAAGTGAAGTATACATGCTGACAGTTTTTTCTACTGTATACTTGCGACCCTCAACTACGTGGAATCCGATCGATTGAGCAATTTTTTCTTGGAATCGATTGGAGGAAAGCTCTGAACCATCGATGTTAGGACACTGGATCCTCGTCCCAACAGCAATGTTTACGTGAGAATTCTTCGTGTGGGCTAATAATATCGCACGATTACCATCGACTTTTGTATCATCGACAATTAAATGCTTACCATTAAATGAGCGATATCTCTCAACATTAGCATTCTCGATCGAACCATCGATCTCTGAAAAAATCCGCATCTCACCAGAGAAGTTGAGTGGTTGAACAGTGTACTGTAGTGAATAGTTGTGATAATTTTTCATGTCAGCAACTTTCTTAGTGACGACTTTTAAGCGCTTTCCATTTGGCAATGAAATTATCATTGTGATCGTCAAAACACCGGTCCGCATATCGAGTGAGCGATAAACGTTTTCAATAACATCTGGTGACAAATTGAACGGATCACCATCATCGATGCTGAAAGTCATGAACTGGGCATTTGGCAAATTTACCAGATCTTCGTTGACAATGTCTCGATTATTAATATTGGTCGTTAATTGGTCAAAGACGCCAGCCACGTAGGTCCCTGGATAATAGTCGTCAGTTTCGCGGGCTTCAACATATGAACCACGTAGACCAAAGTAACCATTACCAATGGTTTGCAATGATTCCTGTCCGTATTGTCTTTTCTTAGAATAGGATCCGTAATAATCCAAGTGCCAGCCGGCGTGCTCGATCTCGGCTGAAGCAGCTTGTTTGATCCCAAGCCGGGCAACATCATGGACACCGACAGTTGGGATATGTAATAAATTCTCCATTGTCAGACCCATATCGATCGGCTGATTGCCACAACTAACGATTGTGTCACGCAATTCAACATCGATCGGATTAAGGATCACGACTACGTCAAAATAATTTGGGAGCTTAGTTTTAAAGTTATCTAAGTTTTCTCCTAAGGTTTTGGCAGCGTTAATATTGTAAACTTTATCAATAGTAGTCTTAGTATCTAGATCTTCGTACGAATACTTGATATGTTTGTCTGTAACTGTAAGATAAAGTGGTTTCAATTTTATCTACCCCCTATAGCTTAGTGTAGGTTTGATTATGAAAAAATTCAATTATACTTTCAGCAACTTATTGTCCTTTTTATAATTTAAAACAAATTATGTGAAAAATATTACTATTTTTTATATGAATATTTTTCTAAAATCGACTTTATTAGCGCTTACATTGATATAGAATGATGATGTAAGTAAATTATCCTGAGCATTCGGGGGTGTAATTATGAAAAATGAAGAAATTCTGCTTTCTCCTGCGAGCGGTCGGATCGTCGATATTACTGAAGTTCATGATCCGATGTTCTCACAAAAAGCCATGGGAGAAGGCTTTGGTGTCATACCCAATGATAATGAGATCCAAGCACCAATTTCTGGTAGTATCATGCTCGTTGCACCAACTAAACACGCCATTGGTATCGCAGCAGATGATGGATTAGAAGTTTTGATCCACATGGGTGTCGATACCGTTGAATTAGATGGAGATCCCTTTGATGTCTTAGTTTCTGAAGGGGACGTCGTTCAAGCAGGCCAAGATATTGCGACTATGGACATCGCTGCCATCAAGGATGAAGAAAAAGCTACCGATATCATCGTGGCGATAACCAACTCTGCTAAATATGTCAAAGACATCAAACCTGCACTTGGTCCAGTAGTGGTCGGTGGCAATGCGGCTACAGTTTCATTGATCACAGAAGATGCCGCAGATAAGCCAACCATGAAACGCAAGGGCAAAGTCAATTTTGATACTTTGGCTAAAGATATCATCAAAAATGTTGGTGGGGCAGAAAACATAGATAATGTCATTTACTGTATCACTCGAGTGAGATTTTATTTGAAAGATGAAAGCAAGGCTAATGACAAAGTAGTCAAGAACCTTAATGGTGTGTTAGATGTCGCTCGAGCTGGGGGACAATATCAAGTAGTTATTGGACCGAAAGTCGAAGAAGCATTCGATGCAGTTGTCAAAGCTTTAGGTCCATCGTTTAGTAGCGAAGACAAAGCTGCACCCAATGAAAAGCGTCAAGCACCAAAAGGCATTTGGCCAAAGACTAAATTTTATTTCAGTTCCTTGATCGGTGTGATCACCGCCAGCATGATGCCGATCATCGGACTACTAGCTGCTTCTGGTATTTTAAAGGGACTATTATCCCTGTGCGTATCTTTCCACTGGATCAGTTCTTCTAGCAATACTTATATGATAATCAATGCTATGGGAGATGCAGTCTTTTACTTCCTACCATTATTAGTAGGTTTTACAGCTGCGAAAAGACTAGGTGCCAATCAAATTATTGTCGCAGTTATTGGTGGGGTCTTGGCATATCCAACACTAGTTCAACTAGCATCAAAAACCGCTAGCAGCCAAATGAACCTCAATGCCGACTTTTTCGGAATACCGATCCATGTCGCTAATTATACCTATTCGATCTTCCCAATGATCGCAGCTGCTTGGTTAGCATCGATCATTGAACCGTGGCTAAAAAAGCATATAAACGCTTCGATTAGAATGATCGTCAGTCCATTGATCGAAGTCTTTCTAGTAAGTGCCGTGATCTTAGTCATCGTTGGACCAGTGATCACATTTTTAAGTTCACTACTTGCCAGTGGGATCGTTGCCTTATTAGCCTTTAGTCCAGCACTTTCCGGTTTATTGATCGGTGGACTCTATCAATGTTTAGTAATCTTCGGTTTACACTGGGCCGTAATTCCAGTAGTAGCCAGCCAAATCGCTACAACTGGGCACAGCGCATTAAATGCTATCGTTTCTGCAACCATGATCGCACAAGGTGCAGCGGTAATGGCGGTCTTCTTTAAAACAAGAAAGAATATTGCTATCAAACAAATTGCCGGAGCTGCCACTTTATCCGCCTTTGCTGGAATAACCGAACCAGCCATGTACGGGATCAACCTAAAATACGGTCGCATCTTTTGGACAGCCAACATCGGAGGAGCAGTAGGAGGCTTCTTAACAGGACTATTGCACGTAGACATGTGGGGCTTTGCCGGATCATTGATCGGATTTGCTTCGTTCATCAATCCATCCGGAATAGATGCCAGTTTCACTGGTTACTTAATAGCTTCAGCAGCTGCTCTAGTAGTAGGTTTTACTTGTACATATCTATTCGGCTTCAAAGAAGATGATCTCGAACAAAAGGTTCACACAGTCGAAAAAGTTCGTCTTGGAAGCCGGGAACCAGCCGTTAAATAATAAATATGACAGACATTAACATTATTTTTAGATAAATAAAGAGTTCTGTACAATTAAATTGCAGAGAACTCTTTTTTTAATTTCACTACTTGTTCAGACCAAAATAGGTACAGCAGTGATAGGAATGGATAAATTGTCCACGAGCAAAAATGTAAAAAATTTTATCAAAAAGCTTGCTTTCAACTGTACTAGAAGGTCTATATTAGTAGTATAAATAAAATCTTAGTTTTAAATGAAGTGATTATATGGAAGAAACTACCTACTATTCAGTAATGAAAAAGGATGAGCTAGCGATCCCTTGGATATCCGATTCACAAAAAATCGTTGAACTACTGAAACAGGATCGCAATGCCATGTTATTAAGCATGACCGGCAGAGAAAATCAACAAACTAAAGAATGTCTCGATCATGGCATGATCGAGACATATGAGCAAGAAACGCTCGACCAGCTAGTCAATGCTGATGCGAACAAAAATATATATCTCGACAACGCATTTACGATCATGGATGATTTAGATCAAAAAGGCGATCCCAATCATTCACCTTATATTAGTGCGCTTTATTTAGCGGCAGCTCTAGCCAAGAAAATGTTGGCTCCAGCTAAAATGACCTGGATGTTAGACCTTGCCGTCACATATGGAGTAGGGTACGGCGGAAAACTTGATCCCAAAGATTTTGGTATTACTAGTTGGAATCGAGACGATCAGGCTTTTATCAAGAAACTTATTGAGGATCCTATCGAGCCACCCGAGTGGAATCGTAACAAGGTCAGTCTGATATTTACTCCCATCAGCAATATGTATTATTTCCAAATGGCTCAAGCATTTCAAGATGTGATGGAATTAATGAAATTGATCGACGGCAAGTTTGAATTCTCTAGATTACAGATACCGAATTCTTTTGAATTGATCCACATGACGTTTGAACTAGCTAAATTTTATCCCCGTCGATAACGACTATTCATTAAATTTTCAATATTTAGCCCTCATAAGGGCTTTTTTATTTGCATATTATTGTTCAATATAAAATGAAGTGATTGATAATACCGTGATATAACAGCTTTTTGAGCATAAAGATTACAGCTATGTTACTAAGGTTACATAAAAGGTCGAAATTGTAATTTATCTTCCCTCTGGATGTAACATTCACCTGATATAGTACTTCACATAGCAAAGAGCTAATCTTAAAGAAAAGTAAGGATGTTTTTATTTTATGAAAAAAGTATTATCATTTGCATTTGTAAGTGCAATGGCATTAACAGCTTTTGGGATCAAGACAAGTACTTCTCAAGCTGCTACTACTGTAGACAGTAACCATGTATCTGTTGTTGCAGGTGACACATACAAGAGTATCGCCGAAGCTAATGGTGTAACAATCGCTGAATTGGAACAAGCTAACGGCCGTGAAATCAGAGGATTCGATTTGATCTTCCCTGGAGACATCGTAACACTTCCAACTACAACTGCTGTGCAACAAAATGTTGAACAAACACAAACACAAGAAGCACCAGCACAAGAAGCACCTGTACAACAAGAAACACAACAAGCACCAGTACAACAAGAACAACAAGCACAAACACAAAGTGCACAAACACAAGCACCTCAAGCTACTCAATCAAATGGTACATTCAAGGTCAGCTTCTATGACCCTGCTGTATTAGGTTCAAACATGGGTTACGGTGGCGTTGCTGCTAACCTATCGATCTTCCCTAAGGGAACAAGATTGATGATCACATTGGCTGATGGTACAACAATGTACAGAACAGTTAATGATACAGGTACATTTGCATACAGCAACCCTTATCAATTAGACGTTGCTATGCCAAACGCAAGTATTCCTTCATACGGAGTTACAACTGCTACAGTTTCTGTAATTGGATAATTAAATACAATGGTAAAAACGTGTTTCAGAGATAATCTGAACACGTTTTTTTGTATACAAAATAATATTCATCAAATTTGACGGAATGTACTAAAAATATTAAAGATCTCATATCTTAACGCGCATAAAGCTTTTATACTATGGTATCCTGTATACATAAGACAAATAAGGGGAATATTATGCCAATACCTACATCCAAGCCGTTTCAAAAGCAAACGGCCAAAGATAAAGCCTACCAACAGATCAAAGAGTGGATCGTCAACGGAACATTAATGCCAGATGAGAAATTAGCAGAAGTCGAGCTAGCAAAGTCCATTGCTGTTTCACGGACACCAATTAGAGAAGCACTTTTAAGATTAAATGAAGAGGGACTTGTCGTGATTACAGCGGGGAAAATCACCCGAGTAGCTCAGATCGATGCAGATAATATTGCTGATCTTTTCGAACCAATGGCCGTCATTGAAGGATTAGCCGCCAATCAAGCTGCTTCAAAAATCGATGAAGCAGAGTTTAAGAAATTAGCAACGTTAGAAAAGAAATATCGTGTTTCGCTGAACTCTAACAAATTGATCAATATTTTAAAAGCGGATCGGATTTTTCATCAACAAATCTTGGCGATAGCAGATAATGCGTATGAGACCAAATTTTCCGATCAATTATACAGCCATATTTATCGTTATGAATTGGCAATGATCAAAATGCTCGATGCTGACCATCAAAATTTCAAGATCACTGCTAATCACGAAGCGTTATTAAAAGCTTTAGCTGAGCAAAATCCTGTGAAAGCTAGTGCAACTATGACTAAAGATTGGTTATCGACTTTACAAAAAATCGTCAGTATCCAAGAGCTCACCGAATCGCAAAAATGATTTGTGTATACAATATTAAAAGCATGGACGTATTGATAACTCTAAATCCATTCAAAAAGCTGGACCAAACTCGTTAAATAGATGAGTTTGATCCAGCTTTTTTTTAGGCTCCTTGAGATTTAGGAATTGTTTTATGGGGTTTGATCGGACGCTTATGATAAGGAATTGATTGAACGAAAACTGTCCCGATGACCAAAACGATCCCTAAAGTCCCGATCCAGTTAAAGCTAACGCCCATGAACAATACCGCGATAAGCGTAGCTGAGATCGGTTCGGCGGATTGTAACAATGAAATCATTACGGGAGGTAATAAGGGAATACTTTGAAGTTCCATTAAATAAGCAAAAACCGTAGCAGGAACTACCATGAAAAATAATATCCAAAAAATGTTCCAACTCATTTTGGGAGCGCCGATCCAAATAGGTTGGACGAAGTTCATGATCACGCCACCGATGAAAAACGACCACGCAACCACTGGCAAGGTGCCATAGTCATGAAGTAATTTGATCGGCATCAAAATATAAAGTGAATCTGACAAAGCTAACAAAAAGCCCCAAATAATAGCAGCTAAAGGAACAGACAAAGTACTAATATCTCCTTGGGTGATCAATAAAAATGTTCCAAGAACCGCTAAACCAACGGTGATCATTTGTAAAAAAGACGGTAGCCGCCGTTTTTTTAAAGCAAGATAAGCGATGATCAAAACGGGAGAAGTAAATTGCAAAATCGTGGCTGTCGCTGCATTGCTATACTTGATAGTCATAAAGTAGGTTAATTGAATACCTAGCATTGCCAAAATACTAAACGCCAGAAGCGAGATGCTACTCTTCAAATGTCGCCAAACCGCCATGACGTAATCCAAACCATGGGTCAGGGCAGTGAATGCCAGCAAGATAATACCAGCTATCAAAAGCCGAAAACTGATGATTCAAGTGACCGACATGTGCGTTGAGTTGAAAAGATACTGCGCGACATTCCCAGCCGTTCCCCACAAAATTTGACTACTGATGGAAAGTAGAATACCGAGGTTTCTTAAATGCGTAACTGAAGATCTATTTGAAATTAGTTTATTGACCAAAGCAGATCCTCCCAACTCTCATGAAATTGAGATCGAATAACTTAAGTGTACATCAGTAATGAAATTATGAATGAAAATTTTGCTGATTAATGAAATAAATTTTCATAAAAATTATTGATGCTGCTTAACTTTTCGTCATTAGTATAGCAAGCAAAATTTATTCTGCCGGACCAAATATAAAAAAACATTTTATTCTTTTTAATTAAAATGGCGAAAGAAACTGCTATTTCCTGAAACTCGCTGAATAAAAAAAGATGACGATAATTTTCGTCATCTTAATTAGCCTGTTTACGAGGCACGCTTACTATCAATGATCTTATTAAACAAAGTAGGACAAACCAAGCAGGTGATGATAGCTGCTAAAGTAATAGCCCCAGCCTGCGTTTCCGTGATCAACTCCAAACTCTTACCAACTTCCAAGATTGGAAGAACTAAAGTAATAGTAGTTGCCGTCAAAACAGCCGCTGCCAAAGCTAAACGATGGCCAAAACGATGTTTGAATACCACGTACACAATAGCTTTGGAAATAAAGAAAGCAATCAAGAATACCGGGATCAATATCAAGGCCTTCGGATTAGCAAACAATGACCGTAGATCCAGATTGACACCAGTAACGATGAAGAAAATAGGGATGAAAAAACCATATCCCATAGAACTCAATTTATCCATCGTCTCTTCTTTAGGCTGCAACAATTTCATAACAGCTCCAGCAAGAAAGGCTCCCAAAATGCTTTCGGCACCGATCTGTTCAGCAAAAGTAACCAAAGCAAAAATCAAGAAAAATGCCAAGCGGATATCCAGTTGCGTGGTAGATTTATCGATTTGCTCAAAAAATGCAAAAACCGGCTTAAATCGCCGCAGTAAAAAGATTGCAATCAAGAAAATCACCGGCAATCCAAAGGCTTGAATATAACTCCTTTGCTTAACAGCGGAATAGATCGTTAAAGCCACAAGTGGAATAAATTCACCCAAAACAGCCGTCAACAAAATAGTTTGACCATATTCCTTATCAAGCAAACCAGTCTCTTTCAACAAAGAAATCAGCACACCCATAGCAATGGTACAGAATAAAATCGTAGCCAAAATAAAATCATCAAAAATACCAGTGACATATAAAATCCCACTAAGAGCCAACGAAAGGATCAAAATACTAAAGAATCCCAACGAAGCGATCCCCAACGGAGACGACTCCTTGACCTTAGATTTGATCTTATTCTTCTGCGGTTCCAGCAAAGAGAAATTAATCTCCATACCGCCAAGGAAAATCAACATAATAACACCCAAGTTAGCCAAATACTTCAAAGTCATATCAGGCTGAACCAAATTCAAACCAGTCTTACCAATAATGATCCCCATAATAATTTCCGAAACAGCACCAGGAACTCGAGTGATCCTAAATCGCGCAAGGATCAAAGGAGTAGCAAGCGCCGCAAAAAGCGTAATCAATAATGAAAATTTAGCCATAATATCTCTCCTCAATGAATAACATCTAAAGTCTATTACAGTTTCAAAAATAAAAAAACCCTAAGAAACAACATACCAACTTCAAAGAATCGTCATATTTATCCGATAGGGTATAAAACATAAAGAAAAAAGAGACAATCATGCGCAAATCTCCAAGTAAGGACCAACAAAAAAGCATCCAAAGTAATATCATGGATGCCCAAAAATTTAAAGAATAAGACGCAACAATGGCAAAAAATAAAAAATATTAAAAAAGAAAAAAGTCAGGAGAAAATCATATTGATGGAATTCGTCTTCATGGTAGTAGCATTCATAGTTGGATTAGTATTCCTAGTAACAGGAACTCATCTAAAAAAACAACTACTATCAAAAACGTGCTACATAGTAGGAGCCTTCGGAGTACTATTAGCAATGTACATCGCATGGCCAAAATAAAAGCGAAAAAGCAACAAACAAGCACAAAATCAAGAAATCAAGAAACGAATAAAGAGGCCAGAAAAAATATATTAGAACAAGGCAAGAGTGCGAGAAACGAGCGCGCGAGCAAGAAGCGAAAGCAATAGAAGGAAAAGAATATCAAATCTTATCCAACCAACAAAACAACGAAGGCAACAACGGCAATGTAAGTCAGGAAGATAAATGAGCGGAGCAAAGTCCCGCGAACCGAGAAAAGAGTCAGTAATCTAGAAAAAGAATATATCCAAACAAGAAAAG
>NZ_RHNT01000063.1 GCF_003946325.1 Companilactobacillus furfuricola
AACCGCCGTATACGGAACCGTACGTACGGTGGTGTGAGAGGTCGGTAGCCTAGCTACCTCCTACTCGATCGGCTGAGCCCATATAGCGCCCCGACCCTCCACCTAGGTGGGTATACAATCTTTCTTGGTTTTTGAGTTTTACCGATTTTTTTTGGTTAAATTGGCACTTTTCTTGCTTCCTATTTCTCACATGTCTATCTCGGTCTCTATTTTTTCTGGTAAGATCAAAGACAAACCCAAACCCAAACCCAAACCCAAACCCAAACCCAAACCCAAACCCAAACCCAAACCCAAACCCAAATCCAGACCCAGGCCCAAGCATAGCTCCTTATAGGGTGATGTTGATATTTTTGTTTTCTTGGATGAAAAAAAGCCTGAAATTATTTTGAATGCATTTTCTTATTTCATTTATGCGTTCTTGTAATTTCAAGCTTTTTTATTTATTTTTACTTATTATATTTACAAATATTTTTGTCTACTTAGTTGTAATTGTTATTTAGTTGCTCGGTTAGTTTCTTTAATTCTTTGGCGTATTTTTTGTTTTTGTCTGTGGCGTTTTTACCGGTTAGGGTCTGGTTATTTAGATGGTATTTTTCGCCGTGCTCTGATTTTATCCAGAGGTTGTATTCTGGGACTGAGATTTCGAAGGCGTCTGTGCCGTCTAGTCCATTTTCTTTTAAGTATTCTGTTTGTTTCTTGTCAGCGTTATCTGTGTCGTAAGCATTAATTCCTGTTATTATTTTTGATCCTATTTCAGGAATTGGTACGGCTGACTTTTGGATGAATACTTTCTTGGATTTGGCATTTTTGGTGATTCCACCAGAGAAGCTGACTTTTATTTTATGTTGTTCCAGCTTTTCGTTTCCTTTGATGACTTTTGTTACTAAGATGGTAGCTTTGGTCATGGCGTTTTCATTGTTGTCAGTCATTCTTTGCAAATTTGTAACTGTACCACTTATGACGTAGTCGTTATTTTTCTTGAGACTCTTTAAGTCCTCGGGAAAGGTTGCGTAATCAGAAACGGAAACTTTATCATGTACTACTTTGAGTGATTTGGTTTCCTTTTCCCACTTCTGTTTGTTTTGTTGAATTTCGTCATCAGAGACTGTTTGTTCAGGCTTGTTAACGATCGTGGTTTCTGATTTTGAGGCGGAATTTTCGGATTGTGATTCGGTAGAACAGGCACTGATCCCTAACGGTATCAGCAGTAAAACAAGGAGCGGGATTATTTTCTTCATATGGGGCATCGACTCTTTTCTTGGCTTAAATTTAAGTAGACCTAATTTATTAGTTAATACTAGTTTATCAAATAATGACAACTATTTCTAATAATTCGCATTACATACATATAAGAAAAGACTGAAAAAATATTTTGGTGTAAAATTAGACTCATATTTGATAGGAGTTGACGTTGTGGAGATTTTCAGTAGCTTTTTTCAATGGGTTTTATTAGTGCTAATTGCCTTTGCTTTAGTTCCATATTTAACGGCCTGGGTCACGTCAAAAATAGGGCATTTTTCAAAGGAAATGTTAGTGAACAACTTGGGCCCAAATAGTCAATTAGTAATCGGTGGTCTAGGTGTGATCATCCATGAATTTGGTCATGCATTTTTTGCATTATTATTTCGGCATCATGTCGATAGGGTCCAACTTTTGAACATCCATTATGCTAATACCGGTACGTTGGGTTCCGTGGAACATTCGTGGAACCAACGTAGTCTTTATCAACGGCTGGGTAATTTTTTTATTGGTATCGCACCTTACTATATGTGTTCAATTGTTTTATTAGTACTTCAAAAATTCTTGTTAAATAGTAATATTGATTTTTCTATTTTTGAAAATGCCGATAAAATAGATTTCAATTTATTAAATCTTGGTTTTATGGCTGTGCTTGATAATTTGCTTTCGATGTACAGCCATGCTTCTTGGCTGTTTATTATTTTGAGTATAATTGTATTTACTTTAATTGCCAGTACTGGTTATGATTTAAGTGTTGAAGACTTTCATACCGTCAACCAAGGTGTTATACCTTGGGTAATCGTCTTAATTGGCATAACGATTATTTGTTTGATATTCCAACAGCAGTCATTTTTGACAATGGCAGTTGGAGTTATGATCATTTTCTCGATTGCTTTCATGATTCAAGCGATAGTCTATATTTGTTTTTCTCTCATTGTCATCCGAATTTTGAGTTTATTATAAAGGGAGTGCTTTTATGCGGATCAATATTTTGCAACATACCCCAAATGAGGGCGCAGGTTCAATTTTAGAATGGGCAAAACTGCACCATCACGATGTTTATACTTACTATCCTGGTTTTTTTAATGGTGTTTTGCCTGCGGCTGACGAAACAGATATGTTGGTCATCTTAGGTGGACCGATCAGTCCAAATGATCAAGATCAGTTTATTCGTGATGAAAGAGTTTTGATTAAAGAATTGTTGGAACAAGATAAGCCGATTTTTGGAGCTTGCTTTGGGGCACAACAAATTAGTAAGGCCTTGGGATATCCTGTAGGTAAATCACCTGTAAAAGAAGTTGGATGGGGAGAAGTGACTTTACAAAGTTCGGCTATTCCCGATTTACCAAATAAATTGTCCGTCATTCATTGGCATGAAGAAATGTTTGAGATACCTAAGCAAGCAGAGTTACTTTTCTCTAGCCCAGGCTTGAAAAATCAAGGTTTTGTTTTAGGTCACCATGTGGTGGGTTTGCAATTTCATTTAGAGCCGGAAATTGAGAACGTCCGTGAAATGGCTATTAACGATTTTCCATATTTGGCAGGTTCGATTTTTGACCAAACAGCTCAAGAAGTTATTGATCGACCAGTTCCGCAGGAAAACAAAGCCTGCATGTTTAAGATTTTAGACTTTATTACTGCGGGAAAGTAGGAAGCATGTTGAAAGATGCTTCTTTTTTTTAAAAGATAGTTGCATTTGCAACTGTTGGGTATTAATGTATTCATTATTCTAATAAATGAGGTGAAATGATGATACAAATATTGCGACCACTTGGTATAATTGCTCGTTCCTTAGATTCAATCGCAAATATTGAATTTCAAGATATCGAACTTAATCGGGGGCAGTATATTTATTTGGTCCGGATATGTGAGGATCCGGGAATACATTTGGGACGTTTGACTAATTTATTAAAAGTGGATAAAACTACCGTGGCGCGGTCGGTCCAAAAGCTTGAAAAAAAAGGACTTATCACTCGGGAAGTCGATATTAATAACAAAAGGATCAAGAAGATCTATCCGACTGAAAAAGGGAAAGCATTGTATCCTTTGTTGATTCGCGAGGAACATTATTCTAATAGTGTTGCTATGAAAAATATGACCCCTGAACAACAAACAGAATTATTACATTTATTAAATCTCGTCGTGGAAAATATTTCTGATGATTGGGATTTAGTCAAAAGCGGGAAAAAGAGAGATTACTAAGATGGAAACAATTGAAATAAAGGTACTAACCGAATCAGACCTAGTTGAACTACAGCAAGTTTCGAGACAAACTTTTTGGGATACTTTTGCTGAATTTAATACGCCAGAAAATATGGAGACTTTTTTAACTGAAGCTTATTCAAGAAAACAACTGTTAAGTGAATTAAAAAGTTCTAACAGTCGATTTTATTTTTTAAAGATCGATGGGAAAACGGCAGCTTACTCAAAGGAAAATTTGGACGAAGACGGCTTTGAACTGGAGCGGATCTATGTACTGAAGGACTTTCGGAGATATGGCATAGGGAAACTTTTATTAGATCATGCAATTAGCGCTGCTAAGTTGGCACAGGTCAAAGAAATCAAGCTTGGAGTCTGGGAGCACAACGAAAATGCCAAAGCTTTTTACAAAAAGCAGGGATTCAAACATCGATCAAAGCACGTTTTTCAATTAGGCGATGATCCCCAGACGGATTATATTTTAACGAAACAATTGTAGGAGAAAACTATGAAAAAAATTATTATTGATCCAGAATTTTGGGAATTGTTCCCAGATGGTCAAATTAACATTTTAATGCTTAATCAGCTTGATAATCATTCAAATATTCAAGACGAAACTAAATTTCAAGGACTATTAGATGAAGCAGTTGAACAGTCGAAACAATATTTGAAAGAGGAAACATTTCGTTTCAATCCTGTCATCGATCAGTGGCGAAAAGCACTTCAACAATTTAAGACCAAAAAGGGTGCCCGCAGTTCGATCGAAGCATTGCTAAAAAGAGTAGATCAAGGGAAGTCCTTGACACCGATCAATCCCTTAGTAGACATTTACAACAGCATCTCTTTAAAATTTGCCAGTCCTTGTGGTGGGGAAGATCTTGACAAAATAGTTGGTGATTTACATTTGGGAACGGCTAAAGGTGGCGAAAGTTTTTATCCGTTAGGCGAGACGGAAGATAATCCTGCGTTACCAGATGAAGTCATCTATTATGATGAAAAAGGTGCAATTTGTCGCAGTATGAATTGGCGTGAAGCGCAAAGAACGATGTTGACGAATGATACTACAAACGCCGTCTTGGTGATCGAAGCAATCAATCAGGAACAAGTAGATCGTTCGGATCAAGCAATTAAGGAATTACATAAGCTATGTTTGGATAACTTTCAAGTGAAGGGTGAAGTTATGAAGTTAACAAGAGACCAGACAGAACAAGTGATCGTCCATTAATAAATTAATTTGACATAATTTTAAACTTTGATTTCGGTAAAAATGCTATTTTGATTTTTCATTGGCCTTATTTTAGTTTTGATGTGGATCCGTTGGTAATTTGTTAAACTAACAATATAAATATATTTATATTGTTGAATCGACATTGAACTAGGAATAGAATTTAGATGTATTTACTGTCGAGGGATAAATAGGGGGAAATCAAATTTTATGAAACGTCGAAGGATATTTTCGTTAGCTTTACTGTTCACTGTTGGATTAATTTTAACCGGTTGCGGTGGACAAAATAATTCTGACTCCAAGAAGTCTCAAACTGCCACATCTAAGATCACGACAAGTAAGAAGTCTTCGGATGATTCTAGTAAGAAAAATAATCAAAAACAACCAACCACGCTTTGGAATAATAAGAAGGACCAGCAATTGGAATCTTTCATCAACCAATGGGCACCAACAATGCATCAAGAATATACTAAATATGATGGTACTAATTCAATCAAAACAGTCACCGGTGCCAATTATCCAGCAGACTTGTCGCAAGAAAGCGTTAATAATACTAATTCAACAATCGGATGGAGTAAAAATGGCAAGGGTAATTACGATTACAATGTTGTAGCTATTTACGATTGCGACAGTGATTCAACTACTCAACGGATAACTTACTTCTTTGCTTTCCACGATGTTCAACCAGTGGCTTTGGTCGACCAAACTACCAATGGTCCGTTAGTGGCTGCTCCAACTAAGAATACTGATGTGGCTTCAAATTTTGCCAAAATTGCTAATGGTACCGATGAGGGAAGTTCCAAATCAAATGATTTTGAGACAAAATCATCAGATTCGGCTAGCTCTTCACTAGAACGTGATCCAAAACTAGTGGCTTTAATGGTTTATCAGGAGGCCAAAGGAGCAAATTTGGATTTTGCAAGTCATCTTATGTTTGGACCATCTGGAAATAAATATTCTATCTCAGGCGGAACAGGAACATCTGGCGTTCAATTTACTATTAATGGTGACAAAGTAACGTATTCGATGCTTGATCCAAACAGTGCGGATGTTGATGCTGAAGAAACTATGATGGAGTCTTCAATCAGTCTTTCAGGATTAGAAAAGAAATTTTATTCAACTTCATCTCAAAAACAAGCCGTCAAATCTGCAGCAAATAACTTGAGATCATTGAATGGTTAGTATAATTAAGAAATCAATATTAAATTAATCGAGAAAAATATCATCTTTTAATTAAGGTGGTATTTTTTTATGTATATGAGATCCAAAATATGACATTTTTATCAAAACTAACTTTATTGAGTGCTAAACTTAAAGTGAATTCTTTAGGAGGCACATAATATGGCTGAAAAAGTTTACACAGATTATTTCTTTGATAAGAAAGCATTCGATGATCAAGATGGAGCCTATATTCCATTGAAAACAGCGGATGCTCCAGAGAAGAAGTTATTAGTTCCACCATTATTAAAACCAGATAAAGAGACAGAGACTGATCTTTACTATACAGTCACTGCTCAGGCAGGGGAAACGCAAATACTTCCTGGTGAAAAGACTAAAACGTGGGGTTACAACAATAGTATCCTTGGTCAAACAATTGTTTATCCTGCGGGTAAGCACATTCATGTGACGTTGCAAAATCATTTGCCAGAATTAACTACTTTTCATTGGCATGGTTTGATCGTAACTGGGCCTTATATTGATGGTGGTTGCCACGCACCGGTTTATCCTGGTGAATCAAAGCAGATCGATTTCACGCTTGATCAACCGGCAGCAACTACTTGGTTGCATGCCCATCCTTGTCCTTCAACGGCTGAACAAGTTTGGCATGGCTTAGCAACAATGGTTTTAGTCACCAACCGAGAAACTGATGATTTACCATTGCCAAACAATTATGGCGTGGATGATATCCCACTAGTCTTGCAAGATAGACATTTTCATGAAAATAATCAATTGGATTATCGAGCAGATTATAATCCTGATGGGGTAACGGGTCCGACACCGCTGATCAATGGCACGGTTAACCCATATTTTGATGTGATAACGCAACAGTTGAGATTGCGGATCCTCGACGGGGCTAACCGTAGGGAATGGCGTTTACATTTGTCAGATGACTTGGAATTTACGCAGATCGCTGGCGATAGTAGTTTGTTGCCTAAGCCTGTCAAGCTAACTAAATTGATGCTAACTTGTGCGGAAAGAGCAGAGATCGTGATCGACTTTAAAGACTATCATGAAGGTGATGTCGTCACTTTGTACACAGATGACACGCCACTTGTGAAATTCAGGATCCATAAATTTTCTGAAGATGATGCGGTTATTCCCGATAAACTTTTTGATGTTAAAGCACCTAAAGTTGAATCTGATACTCCAATCAGAAAAGTGGTCATGAGTGGGATGGATGAAGGCGTTGCTATTGATGGTAAGAAATTTCAAATGCAACGTATCGATGCTACACAGCCAGTTGGAAAAGCTCAATATTGGGATGTGGTCAATTCCAATGATCCAGAACACGGTATGGTTCATCCTTTTCATATGCACGGCACTGAATTTTTAGTGATCAGTCGTAATGGTCATGAGCCATATCCAAATGAACATGGGTTCAAGGATACCGTCGGTGTAAACCCAGGGGAGACAGTACGCATCTTAGTCAGATTTGATTTACCAGGATTATATATGTATCATTGCCATATTATTGAACATGAAGATGGCGGCATGATGGCACAGATCCAGGCTTTTGAACCGAATAAACCCATGCCAAAATATAAGTTGATGGATATGGACACATTAATGAATGCTTTTGCCGAAGAACGAGGCATTAAGCCAGAGGACCTTTGGATGGCAGGAATGGATTCATATGAAAAATGCGGTATGAAGATGTAGCGAGTATCAAATGAAGAGTTGATCAATCAGCAAGATGCTGTGGACCAACTCTTTTTTTGCGATTCAACTCTAATAAGGAGATGTCCAGATGACAACTACGCTGATGATCGGATTTGATAGAAGGGTTGGATTAGAGAGTGCTAAAAGATTTGAATTGGCTGGTCATAAAATCATCCTAGTTTGTTGACAAAATGAATGAATTAATTTATTATTCATTCATGATTAAAAAATGATTTTAATATCAATACAATATTTATTTGTACTGATGTTATTTTTTTGCAACAAAAATGAATATTTTTTATTTATATTCATATACATAGGAGGCATTATGAAAAAAATATTACTGTTGATTTTAATAATTGTTGTAATCCTGGTAGTCTTTGTTTTTGGGATGATCAAGGCAAACAAAAGATTGAATGTTAATAATTTTTCGATAGATAGTTTGACTTCAAAATCGGTGGAGATACTGAATGACACCATGAAATTAAACATTGATGTAAGGACTGCAAAAGTAACAATCAAATCGGGTAGTCAAAACACGATCTTATTAAGCAATGTCGTAGCAGATCAATATAAAATCAATCAAAATGGTGATAAGTTAATGATATCTGAATCAGATTCAAACAGTCATCAAATGGAGCTTGGAAAATCTCCGACTATAACAATAGTTGTCTCTAAAGAAATCTTAGATTCAATTGACATTCATCAATTGAATGGAACACTGAATTTGTGTGACATCCAGGTTAGGAAAATAGCAATTCTTCATCAAAATGGGACGACAGAGGCCAATAGCTTGGAAATTATTGAACACGGAAAACTTAGCAAACATAATGGAGCAACTAATATTCATGATTTGAGAAGTGATGGTCTCAAAGTTACCGTTAAAAATGGTCAATTTAAGTTGAATGGCGAGAAGAAAATTAGCAGTGGTCAGACGTTTAACGAAAACGGGAAGCATCCTTTAACGATTAATAGTGGTTCTGGACAAGTAACTGTTGATAATCAGTAACAAGAATATTGAAGAAGGAAACCGATTTCACGTCTTTTTGAATTCAGTTCAATAAAAAAATCGTTGGGGATTCCCAACGATTTTTTACGTAGTTTCTATTAACATTAATATTTAGGCATCAATCCCATATCATCAGCTCGGATCATTTGCTCACCTGCATGAGACCAAAGTTCTAATTGGTTGTTGATCCGCTTTTTTGAAAAAGCTTGCCCTAATTCGGATGTCATCCGATCTTCTTGATGATTACGACCTTTTCCTGAAACACATGATGGCAAGGCAATATCATGGATATCATTAAAATCAAGTAATTTAACTAGTTTGATCTCATGTTCCCAGTCGTCACCAAAATCGTAAGTATAAGCTAGTGGACCATTTTCTAAATCTGGATAAACGTAAGCTTTGTCTGCTTGGATCGGTGGATTGCCAAAGGGAACGTCACCGCCTTCGACATAACCTTCATAACTTTGTTGACGATCAGCAGTCATAAAAGCATATAAATGCGAATTAGTCCATCCAAAAGCAAGCTGGATCAAAACATGCAATTGATCGTAACGAATACTTAGTGGTACTACAATATTTCTGATAGTTGCGGGAGTTTCGTTTAAAGTGATTTTCAGTTCCATTGCTACAGCATCATTACTCATAAATTTCTCCTTCTATTTAAAGAATTATTAGTTAACTTCATTATTGCAGATTATTTGATAAGGAACAAATTGCTTAAAGAAATAAAATGACTCTATTATCCTAATTTTGACGTAGCCACAAGCTTGTAGATTTTTAAATATTTCCATGATTATCCTTCAGTCAACGCCCGATATAAACTCAAGTTGACTTCATGTTCTAATCGCAAAGTGAAGCTAATTAGTTTCACTTGTTTTTCATCCGAGTTTTTAGCCAAAGTGTTTTCGGCATTGAAGACTTTTGCAGAACCTAGATAATAGAAATCGTTACCTTCACGTTGATCGTCGTCCGATTTCTTCACAAAAAGTTGGATCATACCAAAACCCCGGTGACTAATAACTTTTTGCTCAGTTTTGCTTGAAGTGGTGCGTCCACTTTTAGAAAACCAGCGCAAAGTTGAACGATCAAGAAATTCATCTTCATAAGCCATTTTATTTTGAAACTTTTCAGTTTTTTGTAAGGTGATAAAGACAGGAAGAAATTTTTCATCTGGTCGCATAATATAACCGCCGACATTTTGTGGATTTTGTTCTTTCTTCCAGTTTAAAAGTTTAATAGCATCCATTCTAAAGTATTTTTCACCGATGGAAAATCTTTCCCGATAAGACGCTGGCTGTTCATGCAATTGCCATAAGTTTGCGTTGATTGCATCTTTACAATAATTTTGGAAAGTTGGAGAACGTAATTCAGATTTGAATTTATCACTGAAGCACCATTTGCCATGATTTCGTTCGATTAACGGCAGGTTACCATATTTTTTTCGATTCTTGTCCATATAATAAGATAAATCAAGAATTGAAGATGCACTATCAAGAGATTCATTGTCACAGTAGACATTGTTTGATTGAAGCTCTGTTAAAATGTTTTCGTCAGATAATACTTGCCGTTGAAATAATTGCTTTAATATCCAAGCTTCCACGGGACGCTTTGAGACAGCTATCTCTCTTGAAATAAAATCTAGAAATGCATACTGAGTAGGATCGAGTTGTGGTATCGGACTTGATTCAAATTTATTTTGCATATCGTATACAGTTTTAAATTTTGCAACTATATCTTCTACAGCAAGGGTACTTATTTTTTCAAAATCTATCAGCATTGGGATATTGTGACCTATCTTATCTTTAAGATTAAAACAAGCGGATTTGAAACGTTTCATATCAGTTAATCGGGCCTTTGAAACGGCTTCTAATACACGATTACGTGCTACTTCTTCAAAGTTAATGGTGGATACTCCAGAAATACTGGGGCTAATGATTTGTTTACGGATTTTTTCCTTATTACTGGTGTGAGAACGATCAAAAGCCATGGGGATCATATAGTTTTCATCGTAATTACCGATGAAATCCAAGATCGTAACGGATTCTTTGCCTTTTTTCTTTCGTAAACCCCGTCCCAATTGTTGCAAAAAGATGATACTCGATTGGGTAGGTCGCATCATGACGATTTGGTTAAGGCAGGGGATATCTACACCTTCGTTGAAAATGTCTACAGTGATGATATAAGATAAATCACCACTTTCCAATTGTTCAACGGCTTGCTCACGAGTTTCAACACTATCTTTAGCAGAGACAAAACAAGCTTTTATCCCACGCTGATTGAGTTTTGTCGATAATTCCTGCCCTTCATTAACGCGACTGACGAAGATCAATCCATGAACGTTATTTCTGGGACCATAATATTTGGTTTTAGAGATTATATAATCTACCCGTTGATCAGAAATTAAATATTTTAGGCTCGTTTTATCATCAATGACATGCCCATCTTTTTCATAGTCGGTCACGCCAATATAGTGGAAGGGTGTTAATAAGTCATTGTCAAGTGAGTCTAATAAAGAAATTTCGTATGCCAGATGATAATCGAAATAAGCATAGACATTAGTTCCATCGGTACGTTCAGGTGTCGCGGTCATGCCTAAGGTGAAATTTGGCTGATAAAAATTCATTAACTTTTGATACATTGATTGTTTTTCACCAGGTTGATTTTGGCTGACCCGATGGGCCTCATCAATAATAATGTAGTCGAACGCATCTGTTCCAAATTGCTCGCAAATTTGTGGATTTGAAGCCATATTGACAGTGGCAAAAAGGTATCGGGCATTTAGATTTTTCTTTTTAGCTCCGGTAAGGATCCCATAGTCACTTTCGGAGCCACCTAAAACTTTTTTAAAACTTTCCAATGCTTTATTCAAGATTTGTGCGCGATGCACCACAAATAAAACTCGTTGAGGATTGAATTGTTGAACGTCAAACGCTGCTAAATAGGTTTTACCAGTCCCAGTTGCTGCCACGATCAGCCCTTTTTTTGCATGCTGAACTGTACGCAAATTCGTTAAAGCATTCAAAGCCGGTCTCTGCATCTGATTGGGAGTGATCGTTTGCGATTCAGCAACTTTTAATGTCCTTTTTGATATCATATTTGCATAGTCTGATGGTTGCCATTGATTTCGGTAACTGCTTATCCAGCCTGATGTCAGTTCCTTAGCATTTTCCCAAAGGGCATCTAATTCTTTTTTTACATTAGCAACAATATCACCACGTTCAGTCGAAGTGACACGAAGATTCCACTCAAAATTCTTCTTCAAAGCATTTTGAGTCAGATTAGCGCTACCGATCAGAATACTTTCGTAGTCTTGATGATCGAAATAATAAGCTTTTGTATGGAATCCGTCTTGATCTAAAACACGGACGTCAAGATTAGGGATGTGCAAAAGGTCATCAAAAACATCAGGGTTGTTAAAACGAAGGTAAGTTGAGGTGATAAGCCGACCTCTTACACCATGAGAGGCAATATCTGCAAGAGTGCTCTTTAAATCTAATAAACCACCTAAAGTAACAAAGGCAACTGCAATTGTGAACGAATCAGAGCTACGTAATTCTTCCTCCAATGTGTCTAAAACAGTTCCATTATGATTGGTAACTAAGGCAGGTTGATAACGATCTAAAGCAGGTGTGGCATTGTCAAAAAATCCAAAACGCAATCCATTCAGGATTTCTTCATTAGTATTCATAATTAAATCCAGTCTCCGCCAATGCCTTGATCACAGCAACGTCACTAGGAGCCCAAGTCAAATCCAGTGCTTCTTTAGGAGTTACCCAGCGTAATTCATCATGTGCGATCGTTTTAGTAATTTCACTAGTAAGTTGCACATAATAGCAATGCAGGACAACTTTGCCAAATTCCAATTCTGCCACGCCATCAATTGAGAATTTATCAAAAACAGTAGCAGTAGCACCGAATTCTTCTTTCAATTCACGAGCCATAGCTTGTTCAGGAGACTCAGACGGTTCAATTTTGCCGCCAGGAAAATTCCCAACAACCTCCTAAAACACGATCAGCGGCCCGTTGTGCAGCAAGTAGTTTATTATCTTTAATAATAATAGCTCCCACAACTTGAATTTTACCCATATTCATCACTCCTATTGAAAGTTATAACAATAGATCCAGTATATCAGATCAAAAGGTATAAATAATGAGGCAATAAGTCAAAATATTTAGATCATTTGATCGGATATGATGAGAGTTGAAAAGAAAAGCAACGATTTATTTTTTTTGTATATTAATATTTAAATAAATTAACGTTAAGGGAGATCAGTATGGGAAAAGACGTAATGCAAGTAAAGGAAAACATCAAAGAATTGTATGATCAATTAAATTCACGGGAAGCTAAAAATGCACACTTGTTGAATATCATTGATGTATTGATGCAAGTATACAAAAAATTGGATAAATCAAAGGATCCAGTGGTATTAGTAAATCACATGGTAAATTACTGTTACGTGGAAGGCTTCGGCAGAATTTTATTAACAAAATCAGAAGAAGCACTACTAATAGAATTAGGAACGTACGGCAAGAAAGCAGGTCTAAACGGACGCTATCTAGCTGACTTTGCAAACAAATCACAATTCTACAGCATCTTCAAAGACATGCTGCAAAGATAATCAAAGTATTATTAATTTGTATAAATCAATGAAGGTGTAGATGCCCGCAATCTGAGATGAATTATGATTTAAAATAAAAAAGGAGTTCAAAAGTTACAATAAACCTGAACTCCTATTTCTTTTACAATTGGTTTATTATTCCATATTTTAGTTATATTCATGTGGTTTATGAACTTTTTTTTGCTTTTGATGTTTTACAAACAAAGATAGAATGTTAAAACGACATGTGAGAATTAGGGAGAGAAATAAATCTGTCAAAGGTAAACCCAGAATGGAGCTGACCACAGCAATAAAGATAGGAATATCAATCAAGGCGGAGGGGCTCGGGGATACAGCCCTCAGCCGATCGAGTAGGAGGTAGCTAGGCTACCGACCTCTCACACCACCGTACGTACGGTTCC
>NZ_RHNT01000064.1 GCF_003946325.1 Companilactobacillus furfuricola
AACAAAAAATGGACGAAAACCAAAAATCGGTTTTCGTCCATTTTTTATTGTACAGAGAACACTTATGTCACATTCTCAATTATAACTATTTAACTACGATGTTAACGATCTTGTTAGGTACAACAATAACCTTCACAACATCCTTACCATCTAGGAATTTTTGAACTTTTTCATCACTAAGTGCAAGCTCTTTGATCTTCTCTTTATCAGTATCAACCGGAAGCTCAAGTTTATCACGTAATCTACCGTTGACTTGAATGATCATTTCAACCGTATCAGAAACTAGTTTGCTTTCATCGAATGTTGGCCATGCAGCATAAGTGATCGACTCATCATGACCGAATTTGTTCCATAATTCTTCCATCATGTGTGGTGCGATCGGTGCCAACATCTTAACTAAACCTTCGGCATATTCTTTAGGCATAGTGTCTTGTTTGTTGGCTTCATTAACAAAGACCATCATTTGAGAAATGGCTGTATTAAAGTGAAGTGATTCCAAATCTTCAGTAACTTTCTTGACTGTCTCGTTGTATACCTTGTCGAGCTTACCATTGTTGTCAGCAGTCAAAAAGTCATCTCTAACAGTATTGTCATCATCATTATTGATGAACAATCTCCAAACACGTTCCAAGAACTTGTTAGCTCCTGCCAAGCCATCCTCTGACCATGAGATCGAAGCATCCAAAGGCCCCATGAACATTTCATAAAGTCTCAAAGTATCAGCACCATATGATTCGACAACATCATCTGGATTAACCACGTTACCTTTTGATTTAGACATCTTTTCGTGATTGTCACCCAAAATCATTCCTTGGTTGAATAATTTTTGGAAAGGTTCTTTAGTTGGTACAACCCCGAGATCATACAATACTTTGTGCCAGAATCTAGCATAAAGCAAATGCAAGACAGCGTGTTCTGCTCCACCAATATAAAGATCAACTGGTAACCATTGCTTTAATAAATCATAATCAGCCAATTTTTCATCGTTGTGTGGATCGACGTATCTTAAGTAGTACCATGAACTACCAGCCCACTGTGGCATAGTATTAGTTTCACGACGGCCTTTACGACCATTCTTATCAACTACATTCACCCAGTCAGTTAAATTAGCTAGTGGACTTTCTGGTGTCCCTGAAGGTGCAATATTATCATCAGCTGGTAATTCTAATGGTAATTCATCTTCTGGAACTAGCGTTGTTTCCCCATCTTCCCAATGGATAACAGGAATTGGTTCGCCCCAGTATCTTTGACGTGAGAATAACCAATCACGCAACTTGTAATTAACTTTTTTCTTACCGATCTTCTTGTCTTCCAAGTATTGAACCATGGTATCAATAGCTTCATCTTTACCCATGTCATTCAAAAAGTCGGAATTAATATGCTTGCCATCTCCGGTGTATGCTTCATTGTCAATGTTACCTTCAATAACTTGAGTAATAGGCAAGTCAAACTTCTTAGCAAATTCATAATCACGTTCATCGTGAGCAGGAACGGCCATTACAGCACCAAAGCCATAAGTACTTAAAACATAATCTGAGATCCAAATTGGGATTTTTTCTCCAGACACTGGGTTAACTGCATATGAACCAGTAAAGGCCCCTGTCTTATCTTTATTCAAATCAGTTCTTTCAAGATCAGATTTGTTTTCGATCTGTTTCTTGTAAGCGGCAATGGCTGCTTTTTGATCATCAGTAGTGATCTTGTCGACCAATTCATGTTCAGGAGCTAAAACCATATAAGTTGCACCAAAAATAGTATCTGGTCTCGTTGAAAATACTTGTACAGTTTCAGGTGTACCATCAACAGGAAAATCAATTTCAGCACCTACTGAACGGCCGATCCAGTTACGTTGCATCTCTTTGATAGATTCTGGCCAATCGATCAAATCAAGATCATCCAACAATCTATCGGCATAAGCGGTGATCTTGAGCATCCACTGACGCATTGGCTTCCTGTAGACGGGATAGCCGCCCCGTTCAGTCTTTCCATCAATAACTTCCTCGTTAGCAACAACGGTACCTAAATCAGGACTCCAGTTAACTGGAACTTTGGCTTCATATGCCAATCCCTTATTGTACATTTGTTCAAAGATCCATTGGGTCCACTTGTAAAACTTAGGATCAGTTGTTTGAACTTCACGGTCCCAATCATATGAAAAACCTAATGAATTGATTTGACGTTTAAAATTATTGATATTCTTTTCAGTAAATTCCGCAGGATTGTGACCTGTATCCAAAGCATATTGCTCAGCTGGCAAGCCAAAGGCATCAAAACCCATTGGATGCAAAACGTTATATCCTTGCATCCGTTTCATTCTAGCTACGATATCAGTAGCAGTATATCCTTCTGGATGTCCTACGTGAAGTCCTTGTCCAGAGGGATATGGGAACATATCCAATGCATAAAAATTCTTCTTGTTCTTATCCGTACCAGTCTTAAAAGTTTGATTTTCTTTCCAGTACTTTTGCCATTTTTTCTCAACGACATTGTGATTATACGACATAGCTTTTCCTCCATAAAAAAAGTCCTATGATCTTATGATCATAGGACGAATTATCGCGGTACCACCTAAATTCCACTCTAAAAGAGTGACGCTTGAAATCCGTAACATGGATCAATCGTGTCAGCTTACTATTAGTTCAGCCTCCAAAACTTAGTGGACGAGTTCGGGTCAATTGAATATGCATTCACAGCGACCATGCACTTTCTGAAAAATCAATTCAACCTTACTATTTCCTTTGACATACATATTACAACTTTAATTGTTGTCCGACAACTAATAAGTTAGAATCTAGATTATTAATTTGCTTCAACTGGTCGACTGTCGTATTGTTCTGACGAGCCAGACCATCTAAAGTATCCCCTGATTGAACCGTGACAGCATCAGGATGGGCGGCACTTTGAGTATTACTGATCTCACTATTATTTGTTGACGTTGCCGTACTTTGATCACTTGAAATATTTTGACTAGTGGTTGCCGCATTATCATTTGAAACATTAACCGAAACTTGATCAGTCGATTGTGATGGATCGTATTTTGTCACACCATTAGTTTCATCTTGGACGATGATCGGAGCTTGTTGATCTCCATAAACATTATTATCGGATGTCGCTTCAACGTTATCATTGACGACATTAGACGTGTTGACCATTACAGCATTATTGCCTGAATCGGCATTGGCATTATTAGCGGAATCATCCGCTGTAGTTGGTGTGATAACTTGGTTAACTATTAAAGTCTTACCAGGATATACATAGCTAGTCGTCTTCAGATCATTCAAGCGCATCAAAGTATCCAAAGTAATATTGAATTTATCAGCGACTGATTGCAAAGTATCCCCTTGTGCAAAAACATAAGTTTCATTTTGGTCATCAGTATTTGGCTCATCAAAGCGAGTTAAGTTATACTTCTCGATAACATTGTTCAACTTATCAGCATAAGTAGTATCTGTAGCATATTTGCCAGTTAAAAACGCAGGAGCATCCTTGTATGAACTAGTATTACTCTTCCAAGTACCAGCGTACATTTGAGGATTGCCTGATACTCCACCTCTGATCAAGGAAACGTAATCTTCAAGCGATTCCTTGTATGATGGATATTTCTTGAAGTCTGATTGGATCGAATATAAATTACCAGAACCATCATCCTCCTGAGTAGGCATATTGACCGCTGTCCCCTTATATGCCCCCTTGATGCCAAATAGATTATAATTAGGTGCACTAGCTAAGCCCGAAGTGCCCCAGCCACTTTCGATCATTGCTTGAGCGATCATGACTGAAGCATATAGATCATTGTTGCCGGCCAGCTTTTGTGCTGAGTTACCAATATATTGAATGAAATTTTGATCGCCTACGCCACGCGGAGTCAACATCCCAACTCCTTTATCAGTAGTGGTAGTTGTGGCGTTAGTTGTTTGATCATTAGAATCGTTGGAATAAGTATCAGCAAATACCCTATGCTCTGTTAGAGCCGTAGTGGTTTGTGCAGTAACTCCACTAAAGAATAAACCTGCTCCTAAGATAGTCATGTTTTTCTTAAAATTGGCGTTAGCTTGTTTTCTAGAATTTTGGCGATACAATTTATTTTCTTCAATTTTACGTTCACGACGTGAAATAGTCATCTAAACAACACCCCTTTAATACATTAATACCATTATATTTCTTAAGCAAAATTTAAACAATACAGAAGGTGCAAATAAATGAACTCCAAGAATTTTTTATGGACATCGGAAATTTTTTTAATAATTATATTTATGATTTGGACGTTTTTAGTCGCTACCAATTCGGTCATGATCGACCACTTTGACGACTTCTTTATTGATATATTGTATCAAAATCACAGTCAAGCATTATTAGCAAAAGTCCGCTTTTTAACTAATATTGGTGGGACCTTTTGGACGATCATGATTTCGGTGGCCATTGTTATTCTTTTGATCATCAAGAAATATTATTACGCCGCGATTTTTTTAGCCAGCAATAAGTTGATCGTCGTAACTTTGAACACAATAATAAAAGACTTAATCAGACGACCTCGGCCAGACCACCATCATTTTGTTTTTGAAAGTAGTCTTAGCTACCCTAGTGGCCATAGTTCATCTGCATTAAGTCTTTATATTCCATTATTAATAATTTGTTGGTTTATCTTTAAAAAAATTGCTAGTCGAATTTTATTTTCGACCTTAGCAACTTTGATTATCATTACGATCGGAGTTAGTCGGATCTATCTCGGAGTTCACTATCCGAGTGATATCGTCGGCGGCTATTTGTTAGCATTGATCGTCTTAATTCTATGCATTCTCTTCATGCGAAGCAAGAATATCTTTATTCTTGATCTCAAAGGCATTAAGCAGCAAAGCGATAACTAACAACACAGCTCCGGCAACGTAAATGTTGTGTAAACCACTAAACAATATTTGACGCATCTTCGGCATTAATTCAGTCGGCAATTGATTAGCCGTTTGCGGGTCGATCAATTTATTCATCATATCGACCGTGATGTGCTTATTATTGGCAGCTCCATTAGAAAGAGCCGTATTTAAGATGATACCATCAACTGAGACCATCAGTGATTGACCAATAGTTCTTAACAACGTGTTAAAACTCGTTGCTACTCCAACGTTTTCAGCTGGAACAACTGTCTGGGCAGTAACCGTCGTCGTCGTAATGGTCAAGCCAAAACCCATTCCGGCAATCGCAGCTAGCGCTAGGAAATAAGCAAATGTCGTTCCTACGTGTGCTAGTAGTAGAAAGGCGTTAGCGACCGCTAAAAATACCAAACTAATATAGATCACCCGATTAGGAGCAAATTTTTTCAGTAGTGTTCCGGCCCAAAATGAGCCAAAGATCCAAACAACGGAACTAGGCGTCACCGCAAATCCACCCATGGACGGACTCAAGCCTAAAATCCCTTGCATCCAAGTAGGAATATAAGCTTCAAAACTGATCAAAAAACCACTGATCAATAAAGCAATCACATTTTGAATCACAAAAGTTTTATTGCGGAATAAATTCAGTGGCAAAATAGGATCACTGACTTTTCTTTCAAAGTGAACGAAAGCAAAAATTGATAAGATCGACAATACTACCAATGAAATCGGTAACCAAGCTGAACTAGTTCCAATGAATTGTAAAGCTAACATTATCGGCAATAAAACTAGCATCAGTAACATAGTTCCGACATAATCGATCTTAGCCTTACCGGCATCACGCCTCTCTTCCTTGAAAAATGCCCAGATCAAGATCATAGTGATGATCCCGATAGGTAAATTGATCAAGAATACCCAATGCCAGCTTAATTGCTCTACGATAAATCCACCCAATAAAGGTGCGATAACAGCAGCTATCCCCCAGGATGAACCATTTAAGCCTAAGACTTTAGCCCGTTTATCTAATGGATAAATATCTGCAATGATAGTAAAAGTTAGCGGTTGGATGGCACCTGATCCTAATCCTTGCACTACACGAGATAAAATCAAAGTAAACATCGAGTTAGACAAACTGCACAAGACTGATCCAACAACGAATAATCCCAATCCAAAAATAAATATCGGTTTACGTCCGATCATATCTGAAAGTTTTCCGTAAATCGGCGTTGAGACGGCAGTCATTAGTAAATAAATTGAAAAAACCCAATTCATTAGACTAACACCATGCAAACTACCAATAATTGTTGGCATTGCGGTAGATACAATAGTTCCCTCAATCGCAGTCATAAATGTTGCAATGAAGACGGCAATCGTAACGATCATTACGTGTGACTGCGTTTGTTTTTGTTTCACGTTCATATTTCCCCCAAAATAAAAAGCGTTTTTTAAAGTGTATTTACATACCCTTTAAAAAACGCCTCTGTCATCGTTAATTAAGCCTTTATCTTTGACAAAGTTTCTTTAATTGCGTCGACTTTATCTAATTTCTCCCAAGGTAAATCAATATCTGTACGTCCAAAGTGGCCATAAGCCGCTGTTTGTTTATAAATTGGTCTTTGAAGATCCAACATTTGAATGATCCCTAATGGTCTCAAATCAAAGTTCTTGTTGATGCAATCAACAATTTGCTCTTCACTGTAATCACTCGTACCAAATGTATCAACGTGGATCGACACTGGACGAGCAACACCGATAGCATAAGCAATTTGAATTTCAACCTTCTTAGCGATTCCGGCTGCGACTAAGTTCTTAGCGATATATCTAGCAGCATAACTAGCGGAACGGTCAACTTTAGTTGCATCTTTTCCGGAAAAGGCACCACCACCGTGGCGAGCAAAGCCACCGTATGTATCGACGATAACCTTTCTACCGGTTAAACCTGAGTCCCCTTCTGGTCCTCCAATAACGAAACGACCTGTTGGGTTGATCAAATATTTAGTCTTATCATCGATCATGTTTGATGGTACTACTTCATCAATAACATATTTCTTGATATCTTTCTTAATTTGGTCAAGTGTTGCTTCCTCTTTATGCTGCGTACTCAAAACGATCGTATCGATACGTACTGGCTTGTCGTCACCGTTGTATTCAACAGTTACTTGCGATTTAGCATCTGACATCAAATAGTCGATCGTTCCGTTTTTGCGTACTTCAGCAGTCTTGCGCATCAATTTGTGAGCAAGTGAGATAGGCAATGGCATGTATTCTTTGGTCTCGTCAGTCGCAAATCCAAAGACGAATCCTTGATCGCCGGCACCGATTTGATCCAATGGGTCAACATCTGAAGCTTTTTCTCTCTTCTCAAGGGCATCATCGACACCTTGCGCAATATCTGGTGATTGTTCATCCAATGCTACTAGGACGGCACAACTTCCACCATCAAATCCAGGATTTTGGCCATCGTAACCGATTTCTTTGATCGTATTACGAACGACGCTTTGGATATCGACGTAAGCTGAAGTTGAAATTTCACCTACAACGAGCACCAATCCTGTTGTTACGGTTGTCTCACAGGCAACACGTGCATCTTTGTCTTGCTTGAGAAGTGCATCCAAAATTGCATCACTGATTTGATCAGCTATTTTATCTGGATGTCCTTCTGAAACAGACTCCGAAGTAAATAAGTAATTCTTTGACATTATAATTTTCCACCTTTCGGTTACAGGGCCTCTCCTTTGTGAAACACAAAAGGATCCCATCAGGAACCTTTTAATAGACTACCACAAAAAAAGGATATTTTCATAATTTTTTAAATTGACGATTTCAATCCGGTACCTTAATATAAGTTCATATGTAAAGGAGTAACTAATGGACCGAACTAGAACCAAGAACTTGATCAAAGCACTGATCGAACTGCTCAGCTTTCACATTTTTGCTATTTCGTTTATTTGGACGCATGGATTACCAAGCACCTCGATCAACTATTATTTATTAGCAATGGTGGCAATGGTCGCTTTGTACAAAGAATTTATGATTCCACTGAAACCAAATCAATTTTTCAGTATTTTGTATTCAGCCGTCTTCTTGATCATTTGTATCATAGGTTTCAAGTCGATGAACATTTTTGTAATGATATTAGTGTTTGCTCAAGTTTGTTTCTTGTTCATTCCTAAATCGATCCCACCGAAATATTACATAATTTCCGTTTTGATCAAGGACTTTGTTGTCCCTAGTTTCATCTCGATCGCCATCTTGTTTTATTATGCGCACTTCATATCCATCAAATTCGTTGTTCCACTGTTGCTGATCAATATCACAGCCGTCATGATCACGTACTTCGACGGTGAAATTACTTCTTACGTGCAAATAATCGTTGTAGCTATCGCTACCGTAGTTTTATTCTTACTAAATTATCTCAACATTTATTCGACGATCGCTATCATCGCATTCATGTTGATCACAGTACTATTAAAAATCTTCAATAAATTTGCGACTACAAATGTTATTTATCGATTCATTGGTAATTTGCTCGTAGTAGTCTAGGAGATCGAAAGCCGAATTGCTTTCGATCTTTTTTTATTTCACAAGTTAAATTAATAGCAAGGACAGTAAATTTGACATAGAAATTCATTAATTAGTAAATATTCAATATTTAAACTATTTAATTAACCGTTGTTGCCCTGGCTTCTGAACTACCGGAAATATAAATCATGAAAAAGCACCACTTCACCATTGACTTAATGACTTAAAGCATGAAAAAAGCTCTGGTGTTATCCCTTTCAATCAAACTAATTATTTGATAATCTCAATTCATACATTGATTAGAATAAAGTTTCAACACATAAAAGAATCAATCAAATATTTTGAATATTTCTACAATAATTTTATTTGGAAAGGGATCAAACATGAAACTAAAGCAAGAATTCGCACTGATTTTTTTACCGCTATTATGTGGAGTTACATTCTCACTTTTCTTCACATCTGAAGAAACCACTCAAGCTTCTGTGGCTCCGATTATGACTTCGTTAAAAGGTTTTGCTAGTGGCTGTACTATAACTATGAATAATGCACCACTTTATAATAATTCTGGCCAATTAACAAACCATTCATTAGCCCAAGGAACATCTTGGTACACTGATCAAGAAATGACACTAAACAACGATACTTATTATCGTGTTGCCAAAAATGAATTCGTTAAAATGAACGATGCATATTTGTATCAAAACAATGTCGAGAATATCAAAGTGATTTCTAAGAGTCCCGCTCAATTGTATGATCACAGTAAAAAGCCCATTGCCAATCGCAAAGTTCAACCTGGTTCAATTTGGTACTCAGATCGGTCGATCACATTTCCTGGCGACCACTTTAGTATGATGCGAATTTCAACTGACGAATGGATTGCTTTTGGTGATGCCAACTTTATTTAAAGAGCATTCAAAATGACAAAAAAATAACCAAGTCTCATTTGAGACTTGATTATTTCCGTTTCTATTTAATGGAGGATACAGGGATCGAACCTGTGACCTCCTGCTTGTAAGGCAGATGCTCTCCCAGCTGAGCTAATCCTCCAAATAGTGACCCCTACGGGATTTGAACCCATGTTACCGCCGTGAAAGGGCGGTGTCTTAACCACTTGACCAAGGGGTCATTTTTGCTTTCTTTCGTAAGCACAAAGAGTATTATATATTAAGAACATAAACGAAGGCAAGCAATTTTTGCAATTTATTTTAAATTTTTTTTGAGGTGCTTAATTTGAGGGATACTGTCACAGAAACGAACCATTTTTTCCAATCTAAATCTACCATCGAAACTGCTAAAGACATGCTGGGACACGTCTTAACTTATCAGTCAGATCAAGGGATTTTATCTGGCGTCATCGTGGAGACAGAAGCTTATTTAGGACCGAATGACATGGCAGCCCACAGTTATGGTGGCCGTCATTCCAAAGCTAATGACCCACTTTACCAGCAAGGAGGAACGATTTATATTTATTCGATCCACAGCTGGCTCGACATGGATATTAGTGTCCAAGAAAAAGGACTGCCTAATGGAATTCTGATCCGTGGCGTTCAGCCCATCGCCGGTCAAGATATCATGGAGCAAAATCGAAAGAAAACTGGCTTTGACGCTACAAATGGCCCTGCTAAATGGATCAGAGCTTTTGGTATTACCGATAAAGAACTTTCCGGAACTATGCTCAATTCGGATAATTTTACTTTTGATTTAAAAAAGTCCAAAACACCTAAGCATATTTTGGAAACGCCACGGATCGGTGTTCCTAATAAAGGTGAATGGACTAATAAGAAAATGCGTTTTATTGTTGAAGGTAATCCATATGTATCAAAAATGTACAAGCGCGATATGGATCTTGATACTTTCGGCTGGCAATGATCACAGTCGATCACTCTTTGCACGTAAGGCATACAAGATCGTGACCGTATCGACTACTTCTTGAAGCAGTGCCCCGATTATCGTTGGGATCAGGCCAAGAGCTGCGGTCAACATTAAAGCGATACAAATAAAAATACCGATCAATACCGCTTGTTTGGCTACTTTTAAAGTATCATCAGAAATTTTAGCAACGTCTCCTACTTTGCTGAGGTCATCTTTTAACACAACAGCATCAGCGGACTCACTTGCAGCGTTGGCTCCTTTGTACCCCATTGCGATACCAACATCTGCTAAAGCTAAAGCAGGAGCATCATTTACACCATCTCCGACCATGATCGTCGGATGATATTCTTTTGGCATATTTTGAATGATTTTCACTTTATCAGCAGGCAAACTTGAAGGATAAGCTTTGGTAATACCTACTTTAGAGGCAACTTTTTCGGTTGCCTCTTTTTTATCTCCAGTGATCATCAAAATATTCTTAAATCCTAGTGTCTTCAAACGTTCAATCGTACTTTTAGCCTCTGGTCTGATCTCATCGACTAAAGAGTAGACTGCGGCAAATTTTTCATCGATCGAAACGTAGACAGTTGAACCCTCCAATTTGATTACATCATCTTGCGTGACAAATTCAGGATTTCCAACTTTAACATAATGTCCATCGATCACGCCAACGATCCCTTGAGCGGTGAATTCTTTGACATCTTTAACGGCTGGCAACTTGATATTCCTATTTTGAGCGTATTCCACGATAGTTTGGGCCATAACGTGAGAAGAATTTTGTTCGACAGCTGCAGCGTAAGAATAGACAGTTTTTTCATCAAAATCTTTGGCAACTTTAACGTCAGAAACGACTAGTTTACCGCGAGTGATAGTTCCTGTTTTATCAAATGCCATCGTTTTTGCGGATGAGATTTTTTCCATAGCGGTCCCTGATTTAACGATGATACCATTCCGACTGCTCCGACTCATTCCTGAAACAAAAGCAATTGGCGCTGCTAAGATCAAAGGACATGGCGAAGCAACTACTAAAACTTGAGCGATCCTAATAGGATCTTTTGAAACATACCAAGCTACTCCGGCAATGATATAAGCAATTAAAGTAAAGGGCACAGCATAGCGATCAGCTAATCTAACAAAGTGAGCTGGATGAGTTTCTGATTCCTTGATCAATTTAACGATCGCTTGATACTCACTTTCAGCAGCCACTTTCGTTGCTTTGATTTTAAAAGGAGTTTCACTGTTGATCGAACCCGACATCACATTTGAACCAACGTCAATATCGACAGGCATCGATTCACCTGTTAAAGAAGATTCATCAACATTTGAAGAACCTTCAAAGACTCGTCCGTCAACAGGAACTTGCTCTTTTGGCCTGATCAGCAACTCATCACCAACTTTAACATCGTCGATATCAATATCTTTCACATTATCGTCAACGATCAAGTGAGCAGTCGAAGGTGAATTATCCAAAAGTGATTTCAATTCACTCTTAGCTTTATTGGCAGCATACTCTTCAAGAGTATCCCCACCCGTCAGCATCAGCAACACAATCCAACCGGCCCAAAATTCACCCAGCAAGATAGTAGCAACAATTGCCGTAATAGCTAATAAATCGACCCCAAAATCACCAGACTTCAAAACTTTGATCATATCAACAAACATGACCGCAGCCAAAGCCATCCCCAAAACACTGATAAACATATGAGCAATAAAGGCCAACTTAAAGCCAAATTCTAAAACGAAAGCAATAATCCCGATCGATAAAGTTCCGTATAATTTCAACTTATCAGAATTCATACTCATCATCCCCTCTTCATCTTTAGACTATCATATATTTTTTTAGAATAAATAGATTGTGTGAAAATTTTATCAATCTTAACACACAACGTATCATCAATAAAAAAAATCCTGAGTGAAGTATCAATACTTCCTCAGGATCAATTTATTTCCAACTTTTAATTTCAGAAGGATCTTTAATCGGCGTCAATCGTCTGATCGGCATAACAGCTTGATAATCACCATCATCGTTCAATTCATAAGTAATAACATGTGACGGATAATCAAACAGCATCTCAGGCTTCAACTTCATCTTAGGGTCCATCTCATTCAATTTAACACTAGCCTTCTTAAACAGCGTCTCAGCCACTTTAAAAGCAACATCTTCGTCACTAAAGTTAAAACCAACAGTCCCAACACCACTAACACGAAAAACTTTCTTCAAAGACCGATCAGCCATACCACTCTTAGTCTTCAAATAATCATCATGTCCAACATTAGGCAACCCTTCAACAATAGCCACCATCAACTGCTGACCAACCAATTTAGTAGCATAATCATAAGGAGACTGCAAAACCTGTGAAACATTAACCTTAAAATTATCCAAAGTAAATTGATCCTTAAACGTAATCAAATAATCATCAAACCAATGAGCCATCCCCAAAGAAGACATCTCCACAGTAGTAGAATCAGTAATCATATTCTTAAAGCGACGATCATCGATCAAATCATACTGCTTCTTAAAACGCTCAAAATTCTCAGCCGAATCCATAACACCAAAAGTAAACTCCAGATCCATAGCCATATAAGGATCCATAATACGATCAGAACTAATATCATCAACTTCATCAATCTTAAAATAATCAGAATTACTCATAAACATCCCTCGATTTAATTAATACAGACAGTATAACAAAAAAGCGAAAAATAGTAGAAATTCACACAAGATAGATCAGCACAAAAGAAATCATAATCCATATCTTACAATCTCAAGGCGAGAGTGCGAGAAATCGAGCACGCGAGCAAGAAATAAATAAACAGAGATAAAAAGAAAACATAAGAACGATGCAAGAGCACGAGGAACGAGTGCGCAAGCAAGAATCGAAAGAAAGAGATAAAAATGTATATTTACTCTTATCTAACCAACAAAACATGAAAATCAACAACAGCAATGTAAGTCAGGAAACAAAATGAGCGGAGCAAAGTCCCGCGAACCGAGAAAAAAGTCAGTAATCTAGATAGAGAATATATGCAATAAGACAAGGAAGCCCCTACTCCCCACCAGAATAGATAAAGCTTGAGATAGACATGTGAGAAATAGGACGCGCAAACAGTGCCAATTTGAACAAAATAAATCGGTAAATCTCAACCAAGGGGGGGATATAGTCTCCATATAGACGGAGGGGCCCGGGGATACAGACCTCAGTGGTGAAATTCCTACCAGATGTCAAGCTTAACCCGCAATATATCAATATTTTATTCATTGATTAGTAATTATACTATGGATATAT
>NZ_RHNT01000065.1 GCF_003946325.1 Companilactobacillus furfuricola
CGAACACAGAAGTTAAGCTTCTTAACGCCGAAAGTAGTTGGTGGGAAACTACCCGCGAGGATAGGTAGTTGCCACGCTTAGTGCGATTCCGGTTTAGCTCAGTTGGTAGAGCGTCTGACTGTTAATCAGGATGTCGTCAGTTCGAGTCTGACAACCGGAGTTTTTTTTATGTCAAAAGGAAACGACGACATTCAGATGGAGAATTGTCCGAGTGGCTGAAGGAGCATGATTGGAAATCATGTATACGGGTATTAACCTGTATCAAGGGTTCAAATCCCTTATTCTCCGTAAAGCAGGAAAGAAGAGATCACGAAAGTGGTCTCTTTTTTTGCGTTCCTTCTTTTTTACTTTTTTGAATCACTTTCTGATTTTTTATCCAAACAACAATATGATATACAAAAAGCGTCCATTCAAAATAATTATTGAATGGACGTTTTTTATAATGAATAATATTTACTTCAATGAATCTACGAATTTTTCATACGATTTTTCTTCATGTGTTGATGCAATTGTAGTGTTCTTAAAATTTAATGCGTGCAGATCATCTTCGCTGATTTCGATTTTGTCGGTGAAGGTTGCATTTCCAATTAGGTGGATCTGACTTTCTTCTTTGGTCTTTCCTAATATGATGTGAGTTTTGACCATGCCACCTGGATTGTAAACCTCGATATCTTTATCTTGTTCAAATTGATCTGGATAAAGGAGGGCAAACGCTAAAGTTGTGGCTGACATTCCTGTTCCGCAGGCATTGGTAAAGCCAACACCTCTCTCATATGTTTGTACGAAAAGTTGATTCTTTCCGCGAATTTCAGCAAAACTGACATTTACCCCTTCAGGGAAGTATTCATTTGGTGAATTTAAGTATTTTCCCAATTGACCAAGATCTTTTTCATCGATCTTATCGACGAAACTGATCAAATGTGGATTTGGTACAGCAATTGCTGTAAAAGTTTGATCTGGTAAAAATTCGGGGATTTTTTCATCGATCATTTCTTCCATATTCTTGTAAACAAAAGGTAGATTTTTTGCTTTAAATGAAATAGGTGATATTTCTACTGAGAAAGCCGGTACGTTATTAGCTAGATCCTGAGATTTTTGTACGTCAAGATCAGCTTCTAATGTTTCAACTTTGAAGTTATCTTTGTTAAATTTTTCTGATAAATAGCGACTGACTGTTCGTAGTCCATTGCCACACATCTTTGCTTCGCTACCATCGGCGTTGATAACTCTCATTTGACCGATCGAACTAGCATCTTTAGCATCATTAACTACCAAGACGCCGTCAGCGCCATTTAGAATGTTATTGTCAGGGTCGCAAATTTTTTGACCTAGATTGCTTAATTGTTCATCAGACAATTGTTGCTCTAACTTTGTTTGATCAAGAATAAAGAACTTGTTTTCTGATCCATGTACTTTTAAAAGTTCTACCATATGTTAATCCTCGTCATCTTCATTATTGAAAAAGGTGCTATAAATGTGTCTTACTGCCTTATCAGCATCTTTCATTCTGGTTCCGATCATAATTGATATTCGTGATGCGCCTTGGTTGATCATGTGAATGGCAATGTTGTTCTGAGTGAGTGAATCAATGATTTTACCCATTGTATCGACTGTATGCGCGATTCCTTCTCCAACGACCATGATGATAGCATAATCGTCGATCCATTCCATGTAATCAGGATCTAAAGTCTCTTTAATATCGTTGCACAAATCTTTGATAGTTGTTTGTGATAACTTACTTCTATCAAAAATTATTGTCAAATCATCGATACCGGAAGGCATGTGTTCATAAGAGATGCCATATTTATAAAATATTTTTAAAAGTTGTAAAGTGAAGCCGACTTCTTTATTCAATAAATATCTATGCAAGTATAAAGCCGAAAAACGTTTTGAACTGGCGATACCAGTAATTGGATTGGCGGGATTGAACAAGAATTGTTCTGGTACGATCAAAGTTCCGGGAGCACTAGGATTGTTAGTGTTTTTTACATTTACCGGTACTTGGCCTTGAACGGCCGGAATGATAGCCTCATCTTGAAAGACTGAAAAACCAGCATAAGAAAGTTCTCGCATTTCACGATAAGACATCTTTTGTATTGCGACCGGATGATCGACCACGTGATTATTGGCAACATAAATGGCGTCTACGTCGGTAAAATTCTCATATAGGTCTGCTTTAAAACCACGGCTTAGAATTGCTCCTGTGATGTCTGAGCCACCTCTGGAGAAAGTATAGATCGAACCATCTTCGCTATAACCGAAAAATCCTGGGAAGACGATCCGCTTAGTTCCAAGGTCTAACTTACTAAGATTCAAATAAGTATCTTCAAGGATGTCAGCATTGTTAGGTTCACCTTTAACCATAAAACCGGCTTCTTTAGGGTCAAGAAATTTTGCAGGTATACCTTGTCCATTTAATACAGCGGCTAAAAGAATCGCATTGAGATATTCTCCGTGGGCTTTAAAAGCTGCCATGAGGTGATCATTATCAGAATATTTATCATTTGCTAGTGCGTTCAGTTTCTGAGTGATAATATCGATCGTATCATCCTTTAAATCAAAATAATCACTAATCTCTTGATAACGGACGATGATATTGTCAACGATGTCTTGATAATCTTGCTTATCCATTACGGCATTAGCATATTTGATCAAAAGATCGGTAACCTTAATATCGCCATCGAATCTTTTACCAGGGGCAGAAGTTACGATGACCTTTCTATCAGAATCATCTTTGATAATGTTAATGACCTTATTAAACTGTTCACCAGTGGCGAGCGAGCTGCCACCAAACTTTACTACTTTCACGAAAATCACCTCAAAATTAATTTGAAAAATTAATATGTTTTTAATAAAACTTTAGCAGTTTTACGTATTAAATCAAGCCAATCATTTTAAAAGTTAGAAAATAATGCTAATTTGGTAAAATATACTTGACGAATTATTAGACTTGTTATAATCTTTAAATCAACAAATGAATAGAGGTTGCAACTGACATTAGTACGCAAGGGAGTTCCTGTATGAACTGAGAACTTGTTTAAAGGGGATGTTGCCGAAGCGCTAGGTTGTACAGAATCTAGTGTGCTGGGACGAGTAAACAAGAGGACTCGGACTGTCGTAGCAAAAATGTCGGCTACGGTGCGCTTACGACAATTATGATGCAGAATAAGTTTACGATTCTTGGATCTCCTTGTTTAAGCAGACAAAGGGATCTTTTTTTGTCCCTTTATTTCAAAATGGAAGGTAGATTTGGATATATGATCAGTAGTGAATTGAATTCGAGCAGTCAAGGTCATTTGATTCTTGGAGGAGTCGATGCAGTTGAATTGGCTCATAAGTATGGAACACCTTTAGTAGTTTACGACGTGGAGGAGATTCGCAAGACTATCCAGCAGTTTAAAAACAGTTTTGAAGCTAGTGGATTAAAATATGAGATCAGTTATGCAAGTAAAGCATTTGCTACGATTGCAATGTATCAAGTATTAAAACAAGAAAATCTGCATACAGACGTTGTTTCCGGTGGTGAATTATTCACCGCATTAAAAGCTGGTTTTCCAGCTGAAAAAATCAGTTTTCATGGAAATAATAAATCTAAAGAAGAATTAGAAATGGCTGTCGACAATCATATCGGCGTCGTGATCATAGATAATTTTTTAGAGATCAAATTATTAAAAGAAGTTTTGGAAGAAAAACAAGAGTCGATCAATGTGATGCTACGCTTGACTCCAGGAATTTCAGCTCATACTCATAAATATGATCAAACTGGACAAGTTGATAGTAAGTTTGGATTTGATGTTGAATCAGGACAAGCTGATCAAGCCTTGCAACAAGTCCTAGCGATCCCACAAATGAATTTGATCGGGATCCACGCACACATTGGTTCTCAAATCTTTGGTGTTGAAGGATTTGAACTGCTAGCTAAAAAGATGGTGGAGATCTCCAAGAATTGGCACGACAAATTTAGTTTTACTCCTCAGATCTTAAATTTAGGCGGCGGCTTCGGAATTAGTTATACTGACGAAGACGAACCGATCGGTGCAAACGTCTTTATTGATAAAATTATTTCTACTATTAAAGAACAAACTAATGACAAGGGTTTGCAGCTTCCGGAAATTTGGATCGAACCAGGACGCTCGATCGTGGGTCCAGCTGGATTTAATTTATATACCGTTGGTTCTCGCAAAGACATTCCTGGATTACGGTCTTACGTCAATGTCGACGGAGGGATGGGTGATAACATCCGTCCAGCTCTTTACCAAGCTAAATATGAAGCTGTTGTTGCTAACAAAATGAAGGCAACGATTGAAGAAGAAGATCATATCGCTGGTAAGTATTGTGAATCAGGTGACATCTTGATCGACAAACAAGCTTTGCCAAAGGTTGAGCCGGGGGATGTAATCGCAATGTTAGACACCGGTGCCTATGGTTATTCGATGGCATCAAATTATAATCGCAATCCAAGACCAGCAGTCGTTTTCGTTGAAAATGGCAAAGACAAGCTAGTCGTTAAACGTGAAAGTTATGAAGATTTAGTAAGATTAGACGAAAATTATCTTTAATTTGGAGGAAACAGCATGAGCAAGATGGAAGCACAAGAAATCATCAATTATATAGGTAATGCAAAGAAAATTACCCCAGTCAAAGTTTTTATAAAAGGAGATATTTCTAAATTAAATATCCCTAAAGAAGTTCAAGATTTTTCAACTGATTCATTTGCTGTTTTATTCGGCGATTATCAAGAGATCGAACCACTGTTGAAAGAATCAGCTGTTGAGGATTACCACATTGAAACATCAGCTCAGAATTCCGCCGTTCCATTATTAGACATCAAACATATCAATGCTCGAATTGAACCTGGTGCCATCATCAGAGATCAAGTTGAGATCGGTGACAACGCGGTTGTCATGATGGGGGCAGTTATTAACATCGGTTCTGAAATCGGTAAAGGAACAATGATCGACATGGGAGCAGTCCTAGGTGGCCGTGCCATCGTCGGCGATAATTCCCATATTGGTGCAAATGCAGTCTTGGCTGGGGTGATCGAACCTGCTTCGGCTGATCCAGTTAGAATTGGAAACAACGTTACTATTGGTGCTAACGCAGTTGTACTTGAAGGAGTTCAAGTTGGTGACAATGCTGTCGTTGGTGCTGGAGCCATCGTCACAAAAGACGTCGCAGCTAATGAAGTAGTTGCTGGAGTACCGGCAAAAGTGATCAAAGTTAAAGATCAAAAGACCACCGACAAGACCCACATTGAAGACACATTGAGGAAATTATAATTATGAGTTTATCGAATGAAGAATTGATCACGATTCGTCGTGATCTCCACAAGATCCCCGAATTAGCACTAAATGAATTTAAGACTCACGCATATTTAAAGAATAAAATAGAGCAACTGCCACAAACTCATCTTGAAGTGAAAGAATTTTCAGAATTACCAACAGCCTTGTTTGTGCACATCGAAGGTTCAGATCCGAAAAGAACAATTGGTTATCGAGCAGACATGGACGCTTTACCAGTTACAGAAACTAATGATTTGTATTATCGCTCTGAAAATCCTGGCGTAATGCATGCATGTGGACATGATCTCCACATGACGGTTGCTTTAGGCTTGATCAGCTATTTTGCAGAAAATCAGCCTACTGACAACTTAGTCTTTTTCTTTCAGCCAGCTGAGGAAGCTGAGAGCGGTGGGAAGAAGGCCTACGACCTCAGGTTGTTCTCCGGTAAATATAAACCGGATGAATTTTACGGTTTGCATGATAACGCCGATCTAGGGACAGGCATCATTGGTTGTCGTAACGGAACACTTTTTGCAGGTACTACTGAAGTTAACGTCACGATCCACGGAATGAGCGGCCATGCAGCTTATCCTCACAAAGCTAACGATGCAGTCGTGATCGCAGCTAACTTTATCGAGCAAGTGCAAACTATCATTTCTAGAAGCATTGATCCCGTCAAATGTGGCGTGATCACATTCGGAAAACTCGAAGCTGGGACGATCCGCAATGTCATCGCTGGCAAAGCTAGAATCGAGGGAACTGTCAGAGGCTTAACTCAAGACATGATCGAGTACATTCGTCAAAGGATCCTCGATGTGGCCAAAGGTGTCGAAACATCTTTCAACTGTCACATCGACGTTGAATTTAATCAAGGCGGATATTATCCAGTCGAAAATGATCCAAAATTAACACAGAACTTTATCAACTACATGCAAAAAGCTGACGGAGTGAAATTTCAAGAAACTGAACCAGCTATGACAGGTGAGGATTTTGGATTCTTACTATCAAAATTCCCTGGTACGATGTTCTGGTTAGGAGTAGCCAGTCCTGGAGCTCTACACTCAGTCGACTTTTTGCCCCATGAAGAAGCCATCATTGATGGTGTTAATGCAATTGAAGGATTTCTAAATTATCGTATGAGTATGTAAAGGAGAATATTATGTTTGAAAATGTAGATTTAATGACAGCAATTATTACTCCGTTTAATGACGAAGGAACAGAAATTAATTATGATGCACTAGAGAAGTTGACCAATCACTTATTGGAAACTGGTACCAATGGATTCGTCATTGGTGGAACAACTGGTGAAACGCCAACGCTTTCGGAAGAAGAAAAATTGACTCTCTATAGTCGTTTTGCCCAAATCGTCGATGGACGTGCACCGATTATTGCTGGTGCTGGCAGCAATAATACTCAAGCAACGATTGATTTTGTTGAGAAATTATCTAATATTGATGGTATAGATATGGCTTTAGTCGTCGTACCTTATTACAACAAGCCAAACCAAAGAGGGATGATAGCACACTTTCAAGCTGTTGCCGATGCTTCACCAGTTCCAGTGATCATTTATAATATTCCTGGAAGAACTGGCGTTTTAATGCAAAAGGAAACAGTCGTTGAATTGTCTCACTATCCGAATATTGGTGGTATCAAGCAATGCAATACCATGGAAGATCTGCAATATATCGTTGATAATACGGACGATGATTTTCTTGTATACAGTGGAGAAGATGCTCAAGCCTTATTTGCCAAGACAATTGGTGCTAACGGTGTGATTTCAGTTGCAGCTCATGTCTACGGAGCAAAGATGTCGGAAATGTATGCTAAGTTAGATGCAGGCGATTATCAAGGAGCTGGTGAGCTACAAAGATTTTTGACACCGAAGATGGCAGCCTTGTTCATGTTCCCATCTCCATCACCAGTGAAGGCCGTGTTAAATGACCAAGGCTACAATGTTGGTACTTGTCGAATGCCAATTTTGCCACTGAATGCTGAGGAAAAGCAAAAGCTATATGATGTTTTAGATTTAGAGGAGGCAAAGTCGTGATAAAAGCAATTGTTTCAGGATTTACAGGATCCATGGGTCAAAAAGTTTTAGCCATGATCAACGGGGAGAATGATCTACAATTAGTTGGAGCGTTTAACCCGGTTGTTCAAAGCACTGATCCGAAAGATTTTGGATTGGATGATACAGTGAAGGTCTTTAATGACCTTTCACAAATCGATATCGAAGCTGATATTTGGATCGATTTCAGTATCCCGTCTGCTGTCTTTGAGAATACGAAGTTTGCAATCGAACACGGTATTCGACCAGTGATCGGAACTAGTGGTATGAGTGAAGAACAAATTGCTGAATTAAAATCATTAGCAGATAGCAAAAAAGTTGGTGGCATAATTGCCTCCAACTTTGGAGTTTCCGCAGTTTTAATGATGAAATTTGCACAAACGGCTGCTAAATATTTCGATCATTCTGAGATCATGGAATATCATCATGAGGATAAACTGGATGCACCGTCAGGTACAGCTATGAATACTGCTAAATTGATCTACGATGTTCAAGGTAAAGATCAAGAAAATAATCCTCAAGAATCTGATAAGATCGGTGCCCGTGGTGGCGATTATCATGGTATTAAGATCCATGCAGTTCGTCTACCAGGATTCGTTGCTGATGAAGAAGTAATCTTCGGAGGACCAGGAGAAACACTCACAATTAAACAAAGTACGACCGACCGTGCTTCATTTATGAAGGGGGTTCGGATAGCCATTACAGAAGTCATGAAACGTGATGAACTGATTATTGGCTTAGAAAACATTATTTAATAAGTGGGTGAAGCCAAATGCCAGAATTAGCAAAGAGTTTACAAAATGTTGAGAACAAGTACTTAAAGACCATTGGAAATAATAAGATCAGGCTATTTAATGAGGAGTTTTCTAAATATCCAGGTACGATCAAATTGGTAGTTGGAGAACCAGATTTCAATACTCCTGAACACGTTAAACAAGCTGCAATCAAGAGTATTGAAGAAAATTACTCGCACTATTCGCCACAAAAGGGGTTTGATGGTTTATTGAAAGCAATCAGTAACTATTTAGATTCGCGTTACAATTTGAAATACGATCCTGAATCAGAAATTATTGTAACTGTAGGTGCTACGGAAGCAATTTATGTTTCAGTAGCTTCGATCATCAATACTGGCGATAAAGTGATAATTCCAACACCAGCGTTTTCCTTTTATGCATCAACTGTCAAAGCTTTAGGTGGAATTCCAGTTGAGGTAGATGTATCAGACAATGGTTTTAAATTGAGCAGTGAAAAATTGCAAGAAGTTATCGATGAAGAAGGGGATTCAGTCAAAGCAATTATTTTGAACTTCCCTAGTAATCCGACTGGCGTGGCTTACAATAAATCTGAAATTGAAGAATTGGCTAAAGTAGTCAAAGATAAGAGTATTTTTGTCATTTGTGATGAGATATACAGTGAATTAGTTTATGACGTAAAACACGTTTCATTTGCTAATGTTTTACCTGAACAAACCATTTTGATCAATGGTGTTTCCAAGTCTCATTCGATGACTGGTTATCGGATCGGTTACATTGCTGCACCGAAAGAATTTGTAGCTGAAGCAGATAAACTTCACGCTTTTACTACTACAGCTGCATCGAATCCAGCTCAATTTGGAGCTCAAGAAGCTTTGAAAAACGGGCTTGATGATCCGATCGAAACTAGAAAGGTCTACAAAGAGCGTCGTGACTATTTAGTGAAGGAATTAAATGAAATTGGTTATAAGACCTTGAATCCACAAGGAGCATTTTATGTGTTCCCAAAGATTCCCGAAGAATTCGGTTTAGATTCTGAAAGTTTTGCAAGGAAATTAGCCAAAGATGCTCGGGTCGGAGTGATTCCTGGTAGTATCTTTGGTAAAGGTGGAGATAAGTATTTTAGGATCTCATATGCTGTTCCACTGGATGATTTGAAAGAAGCTGTTAGCCGGATCAAGAAATTTACTGAAGATTTCCAGTCTGAACTAACAAAATAAATATAGGGGTGAAAGTAATGCCAGAGTTATCAAAGAGTGTTGCAAATATTGAGAACAAATTAGTGAAACCAATTGGGGATGACAAGATCTTAATGTTCAATTCCGATATTGCTGGGATTCCCGGCATCGTCAAATTGACTTTAGGTGAGCCAGATTTTAACGTTCCAGATCATGTCAAGGATGCTGCTATCGATAGTATCAAAGATAATCAGTCACACTATACTCCACAAAAGGGTATTCCTGGATTACGTAAGGCTATCAGTAATTATTTGGAAAAAGATTATAATGTCAAATATGATCCAGAAACCGAAGTAATCGTCACTATTGGTGCCACTGAAGCGATTTATACTTCTCTATACACGATCATTAATCCTGGAGACAAGATCTTGATCCCAACACCAGCTTTTTCAATTTATATGGATGACGTCAAGATCCTAGGTGGTCAACCAGTAGAAATCGATACTTCCAATGATGATTTCAAGCTAACGCCTGAGAAATTGCAAGAAGTTTTAGCTAATGAAGGAAATGGCGCTAAAGCTTTGATCATTAACTATCCATGTAATCCAACTGGTGTCGTTTATACGAAAGAAGAGGTTTCTGCCTTGGCAGATGTGATCCGTGATACACCACTACTAGTGATTTCAGATGAAATATACAGTCAATTAGTTTATGGTGAAAAACATACTTCATTTGCTAGCGTTCTACCAGGACAAACGATTTTGATCAATGGTTTATCTAAGTCACATGCGATGACTGGATACCGGATCGGCTATATTGCTGCACCTAAAGCTTTTGTAGATGAGGCTGCTAAGGTTCACTCATTTACCGTCACTTGCCCTTCAAACCCCGCTCAATTTGCTGCACAAGAAGCTCTGGCTAATGGATTAGATGATCCGATCGAAATGCGTAAAGTATACCAAGAACGCCGTGACTATATCGTTAAAGAACTAAACGATTTAGGTTATGAAACTGTTGAACCAGATGGCGCTTTTTACGTTTTCCCTAAGATCCCCGCTGAATTTAATCTTTCATCAGATACATTCTGCCGTCGTCTAGCTAAAGAAGCTCTCGTAGGTGTAGTTCCTGGCGATGCCTTCGGTGATGCCGGCGAAGGATATTTCAGAATTTCATATGCCACTTCAATGGATAACATTAAAGAAGGTATCAAACGTCTCGCTAAATTTACAAAAGCATTAGCTGAATAGTTAAACTAAAAATAATTTTAAATATCAATTAGGAGATAAAATTAATGCCAAAGTTAGACCCAACTGTTAAAAATGTAGTAAATGAAACTCTTGCACCAATGGGAATTTCTCAAATTAGATATTTTGCTCAAAAATTTTCAAAAATTCCTGGCTTGATCAAATTGACTTTAGGCGAACCAGATTTCAATGTTCCTGAGCATGTCAAACAAGCTGCAATCAAAAGTATTGAAGACAATGATTCACATTATTCAGAACAAAGAGGAACACTCAGCTTACGCAAAGCTATTTCTGGATATTTAGACAAGCGTTACGATGTTCATTACGATCCTGAAACAGAAGTTATCGTAACGATCGGTGGGACCGAAGCTATTTTTGTATCTTTGGCAGCTATTATTAATCCTGGAGATAAGGTCATTGTGCCAACCCCAACATTTGCACTTTATCTACCGATTATCAAAGTACTCGGCGGAGTCCCTGTCCAAGTCGATACTACTCCTGATGGTTTCCGCCTAACTGGTAAGAAACTTCAAGAAGTGATCGATCGTGAAGGTGCTGATAAGGTCAAAGCCATGATCTTGAACTTCCCTGGAAATCCTACAGGATTTGAATATAGCAAAGAACAGCTTGAAGAGATCGTGGATGTTATCAAAGATAAGTCAATGTTTATTTTGACTGATGAGATCTATGCCGAATTGACTTATGGTGCTAAACATACATCCATGACTCAATTGCTTCCTGAGAAGACGATTTTAGTGAATGGTTTATCCAAATCACATGCCATGACAGGATACCGGATCGGTTACGTGGCAGCTCCAGCTGACTTTGTCGAAAACGCTGGAAAAATGCACGCTTATACCGTAACCTGCCCATCCAACCCAGCTCAATACGCAGCTGAAGAAGCTTTGACTAACGGTATCGATGATCCTAAGCAAATGCGTGATATTTACAAGGAACGTCGTGATTATATCGTTGATCAATTGAATGATATTGGTTATAAGACATTGATGCCTGAGGGTGCTTTTTACACATTCTCCGAGATACCACAAGAATTTGGCTTAAGTTCGGTTGAATTTGCTGAAAAATTAGCCGAAGAGGGTAAAGTCGGTGTCACACCAGGAGTTGCTTTTGGTGAAGGTGGAGAAGGACACTTCAGAATGTCTTATGCATCATCGATGGAAGACATCAAGGAAGCAATGAAACGCTTAAGAGAATTCACTGAAAAATTAAAATAAGATAATAAATACGAAGGAATGAAAATTATGAGTGAAGGTTTTGAGGTCGCAATTTTAGGTGCCACAGGTGCTGTTGGTACTCGTTTAATTCAACAGTTGGAACAATCAACGATTCCCGTGTCAAAGGTCAGACTTTTGGCATCAAGTCGTTCAGCAGGTAAGACATTACAATTTAAAGGAGAAGACGTAACAGTTGAAGAAGCTAAGCCGGAATCATTTGATGGCGTAGATATTGTCTTAGCTTCTGCTGGTGGTGGCGTTTCAAAGAAATTGTTACCAGAAGCTGTGAAGCGCGGTGCAGTTTGTGTTGATAACACTAGTGCTTTTAGAATGGAACCTGATGTTCCTTTAGTAGTTCCAGAAGTTAACGAAAAAGCTTTGTATGATCACCACGGGATCATCGCAAATCCTAACTGTTCAACTATCCAAATGATGGTAGCTTTGGAACCAATTCGCCGTGAATTTGGTTTGAAACAGATCATCGTTTCAACTTATCAAGCAGCTTCAGGTGCTGGTCAATCAGCATTGAACGAATTGAAACAAGAAGCCCAAGATTTTCTTGATGGTAAGGAAATGAAGGCTGAGATTTTACCTACTAAAGGTGATAAGAAGCATTATCCATTGGCATTTAATTTACTGCCACAAATTGATGTTTTGGAAGGTAATTTATACTCCCATGAAGAATGGAAGATGATCCACGAAACTAAGAAGATTATGTTGGGTGATATGGATTCTCCTGATATCAAGGTAACTGCTACTTGTGTTCGTGTTCCTGTTCCTATTAGTCATGGTGAATCAATTTGGATCGATACTGTTGATCATGATAAGGCTTCGGTTGAGAAGATCCGTGATGCTATTAGTAATTTCCCTGGCGCTGTTTTGGAAGATGATCCTGAACATCAAATTTATCCACAGCCTTTGAATGCTACTGGTAAGCGTGAGACGTTTGTTGGTCGTGTTCGTCCTGATTTGGAGAATGATGGGGCGTTTAATCTTTGGGTTGTTTCTGATAATTTGCTTAAGGGTGCTGCTTGGAATACGGTTCAGATTGCTGAGAGATTGGTTGCTGATGATTTGGTTCGAGTTCCTTAGGTTTTAGTTTTTTTGTTAGATCTGGCTGTTTTGGCTGGGTCTTTTTTTTGTGCGTTGGGTGTGGAGGTAGTTGTTTGGTTGCTACGTTCAATGCCGACTATGGGGCCCGGGGATACAGACGCTGGAACGTGGTGGGCACATTTTGAACCAACCGAGCAAAGGGCGCTCGCTTGTTTCAAAACTGCACCTTCCTCTAAGCTCCTTCGTCGCCAAGAGGAAACAGGTTAAGATAGGTGAGTAAGTTAATTCTTGACGGAGAATTAATTTACTCACCTTTTTTTGATAAGGTGAATGTGAGATGTACGCCGTAAGTGAAATTGGCACTTGATGCCGTAGAGGAAACTGGCCATTTCGCTAAGGTC
>NZ_RHNT01000066.1 GCF_003946325.1 Companilactobacillus furfuricola
AACAAAAAATGGACGAAAACCAAAAATCGGTTTTCGTCCATTTTTTATTGTACAGAGAACACTTATGTCACATTCTCTTTTGGTTATTTTTTTGTAGTTTTAATGATTTACATGTCTCCATTGAAGATGGAATTTCTTACTATTACATAGTCAACTCTTCTAAGAGATTCTAGGTCTCTTCCTCCAGCGTAGGAGATGGATGACTGTAGATCTTCGTGCATTTCTCTTAATGTGTCTGCTATGTTTCCGCGACATTTTATTAGCATTTTTTTACCTTCGACATTTTTATAAACGCCTTTTTGATATTGGGATGCTGAACCAAAGTATTCTTTGTACTTTACGCCATCTTTCATCACAGTTTCGCCTGGGGATTCTTCGTGTCCTGCTAATAGGGAGCCGATCATTACCATGCTAGCTCCGAAACGGACTGATTTGGCGATGTCGCCGTCATTTCTAATTCCGCCGTCAGCGATGATTGGTTTATTAGCGGCTTTGGCACATAATCTAATGGCTGCTAATTGCCAACCACCAGTTCCAAAGCCGGTTTTGATTTTAGTGATGCATGCTCTTCCTGGTCCGATCCCTACTTTGGTAGCGTCGGCGCCGGCGTTTTCTAGCTCACGTACTCCTTCAGGAGTTCCGACGTTTCCGGCAATTAGGAAGGTGTTTGGTAATTGCTGTTTAACGTGTTTGATCATGTTGATGACTTTGTCGCTATGTCCATGGGCTACATCGATGGTGATGTAGTCAGGAGATAGGTTTTCGGCTTTTAATTCATCGATGAATTGGAATTCCTCTTCTTTGATCCCTAGACTGATCGAGGTGAACAAGCCTTTCTTATTCATACTCTTGATGAAATCGATTCTTTTTTCTGGTTGGAAACGGTGCATGATATAAAAATAGTCGTTTTTAGCTAAGTATTCAGCTAAGTTTTCATCGATCACCGTCTGCATATTTGCAGGTACTACCGGTATCTTGAATGTTTTAGGTCCAAAGTGGACGCTAGTATCACATTCTGATCGACTGTTAACGATACATTTATTCGGAACTAATTGGATATCCTCGTAATCAAAAACTTCCATAATTTTCATTCACTCCAAAATGCGAACTATTATTAAAAATAGATTGTATTTTGTTCGCATCTATAATTTACCTATTATCGGGGAGTAAGTCAATCGAAATCATAAAATATTTTTTTCTTAATATATGCTAAAAAATTCAGAATTTCGTGGTAAATTAGAAATGGTTAAAAATATTAATATATAGGTTTGACAGTTATTATTGACATTGGTATTATCGTTTTATTGTTAAAAATAGTTAATGGATTAACGGTTTTTAGTGACTAAACAAAATTGGTATATACAAAGAAGGAGCGATATGATGCATAAGTATTCTGCAGATGACATTAGAGATATGGCAAGTGAAGAAAATGTTGAATTCATTTGTTTAATGTTTACTGATATTAATGGAATGATCAAAAACGTTGAGGTGCCTGTTTCTCAACTAGAAAAGGTATTGGCTAACAAAATAACTTTCGATGGTTCTTCAATCGACGGATTTACGAGAATTGAAGAGAGTGATATGTTATTGCACCCAGATTTGAGCACATGGTTGATCTTCCCATGGGGATCAGAACATGGTAAAGTTGCTCGCTTGATCTGTGATATCTATGAGACTGATGGAACACCATTTGTCGGTGATCCAAGATATAACTTGAACCGGATCCTCGGTAAGATGAGAGATATGGGCTACACTGACTTTAATATTGGGCCAGAGCCTGAATTTTTCTTATTTAATACAGACGAGAAGGGCCGTCCAACTCTTCAACTAAATGATGATGGTAGTTATTTTGATTTCTCACCAGTTGATTTAGGTGAAAGTTGCCGTCGCGATATTGTTTTGATTTTGGAACAAATGGGCTTTGAGATCGAAGCTAGTCACCACGAAGTTGCTCCTGGTCAACAAGAGATCGACTTTAAGTATGAAGATGCTGTTTCAGCTGCTGATAGCATTCAAACTTTCAAATTGGTCGTTAAGACTGTTGCTAAACGTCACGGTCTCTACGCAACATTCATGCCAAAACCATTGCAAGGTATCAATGGTTCAGGGATGCACATTAATATGTCATTGTTCAAGGGTGATGATAATGTCTTTGATGATGCCAATGATATGCTTTCAGATACTGCTAAGAAGTTCTTGAGTGGTCTTTTGACTCATGCTCGTGCACTAACTGCCGTTAATAATCCTACAATTAATTCTTATAAGCGTTTGGTTCCTGGCTATGAAGCTCCTACATATATTGCTTGGTCAAGTAAGAATAGATCACCACTTGTTCGTGTTCCTGCTGCTAAGGGTAAGTCAAAACGTCTTGAAATGAGAAGTGTTGATCCTACAACTAATCCTTACCTTGCTATTGCTGCTATTCTTGATGCTGGTTTGGATGGATTGAACAATGAGTATAAGTTGATGCCAGAAGTTAAGGAAAATATTTATGGTATGACTGATGCTCGTCGTGAGGAACTTGGTATTACTGATCTTCCTTCTACTTTGCACAATGCTTTGAAGGCTTTGCGTAAAGATAAATATGTTCAGAGCTCACTTGGTGAGTCGTTGACTAATAGTTTGTTTACGGCTAAGAATGCTGAGTGGGATCAGTATTGTCAAACTGTTTCTCAATGGGAAAGAGATACTTATATGCCATTGTATTAGGATTTGTTGCCATCGATTCTTTTTGGATCGGTGGTTTTTTTGTATAGATGTAAGAGAGCTATGGCAGACAGAAGCGTTTTATTTTGCTGTGTTGTGATAGTTTGTTTGGTTAGCTGGGGTGGGTGGTAGTAGTTTGGTTGGTACGTTCAATGCCGACTCCGGGGCCCAGGGATACGTTAAAGGAACGTAAGTGCTAACGCACTTGCGCAACCGGTTATGGTGGTGGCGACGCCACCGAACAACTAAGGTCGGGAACGTGGTGGGCACATTTTGAACCAATCGAGCAAAGCGCGCTCGCTTGTTTCAAAACTGCACCTTTCTCTAGGCTCCTTCGTCACCAAGAGAAATTTCACCACTGAGGGCTGTATCCCCGGGCCCCTCCGTCTAGATAGTGATAATAATCCCCCCTTGGTTTGAGTTTTACCGATTTATTTTGTACAAATTGGCACTTTTTGCGCGTCCTATTTCTCACATGTCTATCTCAGGCTCCATCTATTCTGGTGGGGAGTAGGAGTTTCTTTTTTTGTTAGGATATATTCTCTATTTCGATTTCCGACTTTTTTCTCGGTTCGTGGGACTTCGCTCCACTCATTTTGTTTCCTGACTTACATTTCTTTTGCCATCTTGCTTTTCTTTTTTTGATTAAATAAGAGGAAGTATTTTTATTCTTCTTTTACTTTCGTTTCTTGCTCACGTGCTCGTTCCTTGCACTTTCGCCTTTCCGCTTTTGTATTGGATTGTGTTGGGTAGGGGGAGTTGAGATTTTTTGGATATAAAAAAAACGATGTATCGGGTTTTCCGATGCATCGTTTTTTATTGACTAATTAATTATTTGTTGCTGTCAGCAGATTTTGCTTGGTTTTGTGCATGTTTGATAGCTTCTTTATGTGTGCCATCAAATAACTTCCATTTTTGGTTGTCTTCTGACTTGATTGTTGTTTTGCCAGATTTTGTGAAGTTGAATTGGAAGTCTGGTTCTGCGATTACTGAATAACCTTTGATTGTGAACTTCTTAGGATTCTTCTTGTTGATTTTTAGTTCAGGTTTCTTCATGAAGTATGTAATAGTCTTTTGCGAACCATCTTTACTTACACGGAAGTGCTTAACATTTTTTCCGTTCTTTCCAGTGAAGAATGTGATGTATTGGTCTTTGTTGTTTTTACTTACACCAACGTAGTCATGACCTACGATTTCATCACGTGTAACTTTCTTTGCTGAATGTGTTTCAGTTTGTTCTGTTTTTGTGTTAGAACAAGCAGTTGTAACTGTTGCAGTTCCCATAAGAGTAACAGCAGCTAACAAAGTAACTATAGTCTTTTTCATTTCTATGTTCTCCTCAATGAAGATATTTAGATAGATTTCTATCGTTATCTTCAATTTTAGGTTACGAAGCCTAAAAAATCAATTTATATTCATATTTGAGATGGGAAATTTAAAATTTATTTATCATTTTTACTTTTTTTAAGGTATAATAAGTATTTGTACGGAAGTACATATGCGAACTTAGTTTAATGGTAAAATACCAGCTCCCCAAGCTAGTGTCGCGAGTTCGATTCTCGTAGTTCGCTTTATACAGTTTCGATGAGTTTTGATAAGCCTCGAAATGCTGATAAATCAACGTTTTATATTTTTTATGTTTCGATAGATTACGATAAGTTTTGACGAAAGTGTGTCACGAGTGTGTCACGCTTTTTATTTTGCAATAAAATTAGCTAGCTTGTTCACAGTATCTAATTGAGCCTTTTGTGAAACGTGCCAGTAAACTTTCATGATTTGAGATGTGTCAGAATGACCAAGCTGTAATTGAACGGCTTTGATACTTGAACCAGATTCAAGCATAAGAGAGCACGCTGTGTGTCTAATTCCGTGGACGTTAATACGCTTAAGCTTGTCCTTATGATTTTTATTGTATGCATCTATTACAACTTGCAGCCATTTATTTAGTTTAGTCAGGCTTAATAACTGGTTTTGAGTATTGGGAAATAATAATTGATTTTCAGTAGTATCAATATTGAATCCCAGGTTAAACATTTGCTTACGCAATTCAATTATCCAATGCTTCAATACTTTGCACGTCTCATCGTCCAATCCAATCGTTCTAACAGATGTTTTAGTCTTTGGAGTAGTGATGATAGGGGTGTTATCAATTCCACGGCTAACGGTTTTATTTATCCTTAGAGTTTGATTTTTGAAATCAATATCATCAATAGTTAAAGCTAAAAGTTCGCCTTTACGCATTCCTGTAAAAAATGCTACTCTAAACATGGCAATTGCTTTTTGATTGTGGTCAGAGTAAGTAGTGTCAAGTTGCTTGAAAAATTCTGCTGTTTCTTCTTTAGTCTAGAAGTTAGTTAATTTTTCATCACCGACATTGCTTTTTTTCTTTGGCATAATAATTAAGTCCATCGGATTTTCATATATTATTTTTAATCGTATAGCTTCTTTGAAAACTAGGTTGGCATAATATTTTACCATCTTAAAAGAACTTAATTTCTTTGCCCACTGGTTAACCGCTTCCTGACACATAGGAGCGGTTATTTTTTTTATCTCGTACTTTCCCAGAGAAGGGATGATATGGTGCTTAAATAGCCCCTCAACTCGATTCAACGTACTTTCTTTGACAGTGTTCTTATAGGACTCAAGAAAATACTGATAAACATCTTTATACCTTAGATTTTCATTACTAGAATATCCATGATTATCAATTTCTGATAATTTAGCGTTAAGAAATTTTTGACATTCGGCTTTAGTTTTAAAACCACGTTTAGTTGTTCTCTTAACCTTTTTAGTTAGTGGATCAATGCTACTTGGATAAACACATCTCCACAATTCTTTACCTGATTTGATTTTATATTTTGTAATTGTTGCCATTTTTAATCCTCCAAATTTAGCGTGGGAGCATAAATTTTAGAGTTTAAACAGGCATCACCTCCTTAATTTTGGTAAAAATAAATAAGCCTACTTGAGACTTAGATTTATTTTTTGTTGAAATTACTGGATTTGCCCCTTCCAGGTCAAGTCATTAAATTTGATTGTTACTTCATTTCCTGAATGTTTTAGCCCGACACCAATTCTTAAATTAGCATTTTGTCCTTCTGAAAGAGTGTCCGGAACACCATTATCTCTGTTGGATGATTGAGTACCAATTTGCCACGTTTATATACTTCCATGAGTATTCCTCCAGTATGGTATACTAAAGGAGCTAAAAGGGTACAGTAGTCCCATTTAGTATAGATTTCGTTTAAGTCACATCCTGAACTTTGGTCGGTTGGGGGATGTGGCTTTTTTATTTTGTCTTTTAATTAATTTGATAAGTTTTAGTACCAATTTTATCGAAATCAGAATTATCAAATTCCAATGAGACAGGGTTATTATTGTTATCCCCAAGTTTGAATGTCAAAATACCAGTTACTGTTTTACCAGGTAGTAAAGCGTTATTGAGGTTATCTTCATATTGTTGTAATGGATTATCCCCATTTTCGTCGGTGCCAATCATGCCTGGTTCAAGTTCAACATTTGAAGTATCAGTTTTTTGTTTAGCATGAACTACCATATATACGTTTGATGGATCTTGTTCTTTTTTAGAATTATTTGTTATATCAGTATAAATAACGAGAACCTTAGTACCATCTTCAATACCATCACGTATTTCAGATTTGGTTAACTTATATGTTTCCATACCAGCATAAAAAACATCATCCTTAAAAAACCATTCATGATTATCATCAGTTGGAATTTTAGTAGCAGCTTCTTTTTTTGTTGAATTAGTCTTTTTTGAAGACTTTTTAACTGTCTTTGTACTGACATCATTTGGTTTCTCAGATTTTTTACTTGTATCACTACCACTTGAACAAGCTACCAATGTTGAAGCTAAAAGAATAGTTAATCCCGTTAATGCTAAACCTTTGTTTTTCATAATTTCCTCCATAAATATATATTTGATCAGTATAAGTATATCAGAGGTTAGTAGTATAGCGAATGGCCTTACCTAAAATTCTTACGGGATTATCTGAAGTGATAATAATTGGACTGTAATCTTTATTATCAGGCATTAGCATAATCATATTGCCTTGGTGTTTTACTCTTTTCAAAGTTGCCTCAGTGTCACTATTAACTAGGACTGCAGCTATTTCATCGTCCTCAAATTCTGGTTGCTCTCTAATTAAGACATTGGAGCCATTAGGGATGGTAGGTTCCATTGAATGACCTTTAGCAACTAGATAGAATACGGTACCACTTGGGAGTGAGTCCTCAGGCTCCTCCAAATATCCTTCTATATTTTCTTCTGCAGTTATTGGATCTCCACATGCAATTTCGCCTAGTATAGGAATCATTGCAGTTTTATGCTTAGGAGATTGAGAGTTATCGATATTCAATAAATAATCAGGTTCTATATGAAATGCTTTGGCAAAATCATTTACGCGATTTAAAGGGAATTCTCTTGTTCTATTAAAATATCTGGAAACAGCTGATTTAGCCATACCGGTTCTGCGTGCTATTTCACTTATAGATAAATTTTGTTTTGATTTTAAATCATCTAATATATTCATAATTTCATCGTTAGTTCTCATAATTTTCTCCTAAAACTATTTAAATACTATGTTTCCTTAACATGTTTCTATTATATCATCGTTCCCAAAAGAATACAATATATAGGAATAAAACATCTTTATGTATTTAATTTAGCAAAAAAAGTTGACAAATGAGAACATACCCTTTATAGTAAGTATCGTACTCGAAAGAGAACGGAGGTGATTGACAATGACAATCAATTTGAGAAGATTAAAAGCAGAACGAATTGCAAAAGGAATCACACAAGATCAAATGGCGAGTCGCATGGGCTGGAGCACAAGAACACCCTATGCAAAACGTGAAAATGGTTTCGTATCGATTGGTGCTGATGAATTAGCTAAAATGGCCACTATCCTTGGATTCTCAAGGGATGAGCTCGGGATTTTTTTTACAAAGGACGTTCCCAATAAAGAACGGATTCATTGATTGAAAAATATAATTGCGAATCAAAAGTTTTAGGAAGGGAAAAAATAATGAACAATTTACAAGAATTTACAAATGGTGATATCAAATTGCCAGTTCGTACTAATCAAAATGGTGACATTAAATTTGATGCTGAAAAAGCAGCCATTGGATTAGGAATCTTTGAAAATAAAAATAATAAAAAATATGTAATTTGGAAGCGTATCAGTAAATATCTTTCGACACAAGTGTCGAAGGGAGATTTTATCACTGAACCCCAATTTTATAAGTTAGCAATTAAGGCCAATAACGCAACAGCTGAGAAGTTTCAAGATTGGGTTACATCAGAGGTTCTACCAACAATACGAAAACATGGTGCTTACTTAACTGATTCAGCAATTGAGCAAACGTTAACTGATCCTGATTACTTAATTAAATTGGCCACACAGCTTAAGACGGAACGTGAGGGTAGATTGATTGCTGAACAGCAAGTTGCGGAAGACAGACCAAAAGTTACTTATTATGACAAAGTTCTCGCTAATTCATCTTTAGTAACGATCACAGTTATTGCTAAAGATTACGGGATGAGTGGTAGAGAAATGAATGCCAAACTTCATGAACTTGGAATTCAATATAAACAAGGTAAAACGTGGTTACTTTATTCTAAATATCAACATAACGGTTGGACTCATTCAGATACAACGATGGTCAAACGAAAAGATGGAACTGAAAAGGCTGTTTTAAACACTAAGTGGACTCAAAAAGGTCGTTTAGGACTATATGAAGTTCTTAAGCAGCACGATATTTATCCTATGATTGAACAACTTATGGAGGTCTAACCATGCAAACAAGACCAATTGAAATTTTATTGAGTCCACAACAACTTGAAGATGTGGAATTACAGGTTTATCAAACAGTAATGTCAGGAATCAGCAAAGCTAATGAAGCTAAAGTCCAAAAAACTTGGATGAAGACTTCTGAACTAGTCGATTATCTACCAATTTCTGATAGCACTATTAGAGAACACTTATCAGATTTACCGTTTCACATCATTGGTGGAACAAAGTTTTATAACAAAAAAGAAGTAGACGATTATCTACTAAACAAATAAAAACAAGCGTGGGAGCAAAGTTTTATGAGAAGCATATCAATACCAGCAATCATTTGGGTGCCAGCATTAGTGTGGGCAATTACATACTTACTAACTAAATATCACGGAGTCAGAAATTTCATAAAAGAGTGCTTTGACTTCGACTTGTAGGAGGACTAAATGAGAAAAATAAAAAAAGCTAACTCATGCGGAGATGAGCTAACTTTAAAAAACGTAAGGTTCAAAGGTTCAATTATTTCTGGTCAAACATCGATTCCTTTAAACCATAATGTTCTGCAACTTGTTTACAAGAATCTAAGTAAAATTCTTCATGCAATGAAGCTTTGAAATTATCTAAAAGTAAAGAAGGTATTAATGATGATTAAAGTATCACTAGATTTTTTATTCGTAGTATTCATGGCCACAATGCTATCAAGTGTTTTGATTACTAGATATGTGATGATTCACGCACGTAGCAAAGCTAAAAAATTCATGAACGGGTGGTTTGAATGATGGATGAGATCAAAGAGTTAAAGAAAAAGATTAGACATCTAGAAATGATGTTAGCACTAAGTCCAGAGATTCTTGAATGTGGAAAGTATCGAGACTGGGAACTAGTAAAAAAGTACGGTGAACCAGTTGATATGCCACAAGAGTATGAAGTTATTTTGCTAAAAAAATAAACACCTGGAGGTGTTAAGGAATGAAAGATAAGTATAAAAAATGGGGACCAAGCATTCTACCAAGCATTATTACTGCAATCCTTACTTTCATTATTGGATTGTTAATGGCCAGATTGACCAACTAAAAAAGGAGTGAACCAATGGACGGTTTTGACGAATGGCTACAAGACGAATCAGCATACGGTTCACTAACTAGACCAGAGAGAGGTGATGGTGATGAGCAACAGGATTAAAGAACTAAGAAGAGAACAATCTATAAAGCAGAAACAATTAGCTGAATATTTTCATGTCAGTCCTTCCACAATTCATGGCTGGGAGCGTGGAGATGTACCAATGTTGATTGACGATTTCCACACGCTTGCACAGATTTTTAAAGTATCAATGGAATATTTAGGAGGTTACAGGGATGAACGCAATGGATAAGGTGGCTGATGCGTATTATGCACAGCGACACTGGGAAGAATTTAGGGACAGGATTGTGAAGAAACAACTAACATACGGCAATGTTGTCCACGATTATTTCAAGATCGTGGATGAGATGAACCGTACCAAGGAGGAGTTAAAGCAATGGAACATGAATTAGATGTATTGATCGATAAAGCTATTGAATTCTACAAAGCTAGACATGCATACAACTGGATGCCCACTAAACGGAACAAGGCAGAGTACATTCGGCAAGCAAACGAATTACACCAAATAAAAAAGTCCCTCGCCACTGCAATGACGAAGGACGCAAATAAAAATATTTTACACACAAATTATAACACGGAGGAACGTTAATTATGAACAAAGAAAAATTAGTATTAGAAAAACAACCAAAGGCACAAGAAAATTATTCAAAGCCCGTATTCATTGACAGTGATCTTTACAAAAAAATTGTCGAGTTGAAAGCAGAAACTGGTCTACCTATTCGCCAAATTGTTAATCGCTTCGTTGAATATTCAATTGAACACGTTGAAATCAAGGAGGAAAAATAATGACCACATTATATGAATTAACTGGTAATTACTTGAAATTACTAGAATATGCAGAAGACACTGATCCAACTTTATATCACGACACCATGGACAGTATCACTGATGCCATTGAAGACAAAGCTGTCGGATACGCAAAGGTAGATAAGGAACTAGCAAAAGATGAAGCTGCACTAAAGGAAGAAGCACAACGCCTTACTGCACGGGCTCATGTCATTGCAAACAATCGCAAGCGACTAAAACAGAACCTGCAAATTGCTATGGAGGAAACTTCTACGCCTAAGATCAAAACTCCAGAATTCACTATCTATATCCAGAAAAACAATCCATCTGTGAATATTCTGGATGAACATGATATTCCTGCTTATTTATTTGAAACCAAGCAAGTATTGAACAAGAAAGAAGTATCACGGTTACTCAAGGAAGGGAAAGATGTTCCAGGTGCTGAATTGAAAACTGGCTCGTCTGTAAGGATTAGATAAATATTGTTTGAGTTAAGACCTTATCAACTAAAAACAATCAATAATATCTATCGTTCTTTTGATAGAGGCAACCGTTCAATCATTGTTCAGCAACCACCTCGCACTGGTAAGACAGTAATCATGGGCGAGATAGCAAGACGGGCAACGGCTAAGGGCAATAGAATTTTATTCATTGTTCACCGTAAAGAAATCGTGGATCAAGTTGTTTCGACATTTAAAGCACAAGGTGTTGATATGTCACTGGCAAAAATTGGAATGGTACAAACCATAACAAGACACGTAGACAAGTTAAAACCACCATCAATAATTTTTGTTGATGAAGGGCACCACGTTAAAGCTAAAAGCTACATGAGAATACTTGATACGTTTCCTAATGCATTGAAATTACTTTTTACTGCCACGCCTTACCGTCTAGACGGTAGCGGGTTTGATGATGTGGCTGACGACTTAATACTAGGAAACTCAATAAAACAATTGATTAAGGATGGATTTCTAGCACCAGTCGATTACTACGCACCGGTTCAACTAGATATATCACAACTTAAAACTAAGAGAAACGGCGAGTTTGATGAAAAATCTATCGCTAAGGCGTTCAAGCCTAAGGTGTATGGCAACGCTGTGAAGACATTCCAGAAACTAGCGGGGGACAAGCAGGCCATCGCATATGCATACAACGTGGCTAGCGCTGAACGATTAGCAAGTGAATTAAATGGCAATGACATAACTGCTAGAGCCGTGAGTGGGAACACTCCTAAAGATGAACGTGATTCAATAATTAATGATTATCGAAACGGAAAAATTCAAGTAGTTACCAATGCGGAACTATTTACCGAAGGATTGGACTTGCCAAATGTTGATTGTGTGATTATGTTGCGACCAACTCAATCTTTATCTTTATATCTTCAATTCAGTATGAGATGTATGAATCCACGTGAAGGCAAGACGGCTATCATCATTGACCACGTTGGAAATGTAAACCGATTTGGTTTACCAACAGAGCCACGTGACTGGAAATTAACGGGTTCAAAGAAATCCGGTTCAACTGGCGGTCGTACTGATGTTAAATCAGTGACGGTTTGCCCGAAGTGTTTCATGACGTTTTATAGAACAAAAGATGTGTGTCCCTTCTGTGGCGCAGAGCTTACCGAAGAAAAGGAACTTGAAGTAGTAGAAGATGCCGAACTTAAAAAAGTTAAAGAGGAACGATTAAGAAAAGCCCATATGATCATGAACAGCAATCTAGCTACCAAAGTAGCAGATAAGACGCCAAACCAATTGAAGAATATGGCAGAGATAAAAGCATTTGCTGAATTCAAGAATTACAAAAAAGGATGGATTTATTACTACGGAAAGAAAAGAGGATTTATTAAGTGACTATACTACCAAAAAACGAACCACACCAACCACACAACACGCCTAGAAATTTCTTTATCTGGGGTGCAACCATGTCGGGTAAGAGTTATTTAGCTTCATATTTTCCAGATTCAATCGTATTCAGCACTGACGGCAACGAGAAGAACTCTGGAACACGTCCAACTATTGCATTACTTAATAAGGTTAATTCCCAAGGAAAAATTACTGAGTCTGTAATTGATATTTTGGATAAGTACATTCTTGCTTTGCGTACTGAACAGAACACGTTCAAGACCGTAGTGATCGATGTCATTGAAGATGTAACAGTATTGATTGATCAGGCAATATGTATGGAAGCTCATAAAAAGTCATTGTCCGACATTCCTTACGGAAAAGGGTACTCAATGTTTAATTCTATGCTCCAAGAATTGGTTATGAACCTTAAAGCACTACCTATGAATGTAGTTTACATCAGTCGTGAAGATACACGTTCTGATGATAACGAACAACCAGTACCAGTTCCTGCGTTGAGACAAAAATATTACAACGTTGTAAATGGTAACTGTGATCTTGTTATTCGCACTCAACATTTGGGAAAGAACTATATCCAAACAGTTACTGATATCAGACGCAAGTACAAACAGTCTGAAATTGATGATCCACAGATTTTAAGAATTTTATCAGCAATACCAGGAGCATTAGTCAAAGACATGCCCGCACAAACACGAACAACTAACAAGGATGGTAAATAAACATGAGTTTAAGAGATAGAAAAAACGCATTGGAAGCACAAGGATTT
>NZ_RHNT01000067.1 GCF_003946325.1 Companilactobacillus furfuricola
AGAAATGAGAGAAAAGTCAGAAATGGCTGCTTAAGAAATTATTATATTTAAACTGTCCGGTTGAAAAATCTGCCTCAGGGCACATTTTGAACCAATCGAGCAAAGGTCGCTCGCTTGTTTCAAAACTGCACCTTTCACTAAGCTCCTTCGTCGCCAAGTGAAATTTCACCACTGAGGTCTGCATCCCCGGGCCCCTCCGTCTAGATAGTGACATAATCCCCCCTTGGATTGAGTTTTACCGGTTTATTTGCTACAAATTGGCACTGTTTGCTCGTCCTATTTCTCACATGTCTATCTCAGGCTTTATCTATTCTGGTGGGAGTAGGTGCTTCCTTTTCTTGTTTGGAAATATTTTCTTTCTAGATTGCTTACTCTTTTCTCGGTTCGCGGGACTTTGCTCCGCTCATTTTTGTTTCCTGACTTACATTGCTGTTGATGACTTTCTTTGTTTGTTGGTTAGATAAGAGTAAATATATATTTTATCTCTTGCCTTCGCTTCTTGCTTGCGTGCTCGTTTCTCGCACTCTTGCCTTGGCCTGATGTGTTGTTCTTTTCTCTATTTATTTGCTTCTGGCTCTTGTGCTTGCTTCGCTTGCACACTCGCATTTGATTTTTAGATTCTTATTTTGTATTAGGTTTGATTATATTTATCTGCTTTTTTTGATTGGTTGTGCCACGTTTTTTATTTTTTGTGATGGTATGCTGGGGGTTATTGAGATTTTTTTGTTTTGTAGCTTGTTGGTTTATGAAATGTACATCAATTTTGAATATAAAAGATATATTAATATGGAATTTTTTTTGTTGTGTTTTTTGCGAAAATAAGTTTGGCAAGTAATTGCCTTTTTAGGCTTTTTAATTTTAGGGGTACTATTGCATTTGCATTATAAATTTTATTTGGGAGCGGAGCGATCTGTATAGATAATCAATCATTGGTGAAATGTCTTGATGAGTCTGTAGCACAATTTAATATTCTGGCCGAAGGGGACTTGATTAGTATTTCTATGCGCTTTATTAATCAATTGCGCACTGGGGATTCTGTCCCGACGGTGATTAGTTTTCGAGCTTTTTTGAAGGAATATGATGAGGCTACTAAGCACTTACATAAGGACAATGTTGATGAACTTGTGTTTAAGATCGACGAGTATTTGGATGAGCATTTGGAGAGTAAGAAACAACGCTTGAGAATGGCATCTGGATTGTAATGGGGGAAGACTGCGAAGTACAGTAGTCTCTGTATAATAAAAAATGGACGGAAACCAGTTATATTTGGTTTTCGTCCATTTTTTAATCGTATTTCAACTTTTTTTAGAAAATTTAAACTTAACTGATTAAATTAGACTTATAATCAGTTAATTTTACTAATATCGATTCAAAATTTTCAGGTAATTTAAATGCTTGTGTAGAGATGTTTTTATTTACACTAAATGCATTTAATAGTCGTGTAGAAGTCATTTGTAATTGATCGAGATCATTTGTGCATAATACGATTATTAAAATACAGGCAAATATATTGTTAATGTTTTTTGATGGGAGAAAATCTTTTTCGAAACTATTCGTGGCTGTTAGCTGTTTGTTAATTCGTGTTAAAGGCAAAGGAGATTGTATTGATATTTTGGACAAAACAATGTCGTGAGCAAATTGATTTCGAAAGTCACGCAACATTTTAAAGAACAAGGTAAACATTTCTAATTTGAAGTCGGTTTCCCAAGGAAAACGTAATGTTTCATTGATAATTTCGTTTTTTAATGGTTTCTTTAGAATTTTATAAAGGTTGAATACTTCACCAAACATAGAATCATTAATAAGTATCCATGGTGGGATTTAGATACCCAGTGTCTGAACTGTCCACACCAAAGTGCTTTGAAATTGCATATGAAATTTGTGTTTTAAAATACTTTTCAAGTCTAAGTAGTTGATTAAATATTATTTCTTTGTAAACATCCTCAATTAACTTCAACTCAACAAGGTCATGAATAGTTGTATTATCTTTGAATATTATTGGATTTGAGGATTTAAGAAAATAATTAATATTTCCATTTACCAAATCATAATACGAGTATGTTGAAAGAAAATGTGAGGCGACTTTTCTGTTGTTGATTATCAGATTTCGACTGATGAGCAAATCTATTTGCTCATCATAAGTCTTAAAAGGTTTATCAAAATGTTGTAAATCGTTATTATTGGACAAAAAAATACCTCCCAGCAAAAGTGGAAGGTGTCTTTTTAGTCTAGCGACCGTCTTATCCACTTAAATATATCAACTATAGTCATAATAATCAACTAATTTTTCTTACAGGATCACCCACAGAAACAAGTTTATTTTTAACTTCCATGGGTTGAAGTTCTTTTTTGTTAACGGGTAGTTCGTGAATTATATTTGTTGTTATAGTTTTTTTCGTATTAAAAGCAGATAATAAGTTCGTTTGTTTTTCTTCAGTTTGGGTGGTTATGTATTGGCAAATAGAAAATTCGTGATAAACGGTAACAATTTCGACTTGCGCTTTAATGTAATCTAGGGTTCCTAAATTTCTGTTCGTCATTGGGTCAATAATACTTTGGCCTCTTTCATAAATTTCGAATTTCTGATGATTAGTAGCACCGTTAGAACTGCCATAATTTATTATTATTGATTGAGTATCAAGAATTCTAATTACGTGATATTTGTCCATTTGGGTTACTCCTTACAATGAAAAAGTATTAGTAAGTATAAAAAGGTTGTTGTGATACTGTTGATTATCAAGTATTTGTACTGTTTCAAAATGATTTTATTTTAGTTGAGAAAGTAATATCAATTGCTTAAGTTAATCCTTAGAATCAAGGTAATTAAAGGAAAAAGTTAAATTTCTTTCCGTATAGAATCGTCAAAATTCTTCTTTTTATATAAAAATGATAATATTGTTTTAGAAATGAGGTGAGCTGATGGTAAAAATTTATAGGCGCTCTTTGCAAGATGTTCCTATTTTGGAAGTTGTTCAAGAGGAATTTCGTTATAGCAAAGCACCGATTGTTATTTTTTATCACGGTTGGAGATCTGATAAAGAATTGGTTTTGACGCAGGCTCGGAAGTTGGCTGATAAGGGAATCCGGGTAATTTTGCCTGATGCTATGAATCATGGACAGCGGATCCATGATATTTCTTCGGTGCCTTCTTTTACTTTTTGGAGTACGATCCAAGGTAATTTGGCGGAATTTTCGTTGATCCTTGATTTTTATCGCCGTCGCGAGTTGATCAAGGATGATCTGATCGGTGTTGGCGGCTATTCGATGGGTGGCATGACCACTGGGGCGCTCTTGACGCAGCATCCGGAGATTTCCGCTGCCGCTATTATTATGGGAAGTCCTAAGTTGAATGAGTATGCTAAGTTGGTCCGTGAGAGTGCTAAAACTCATCATTTGTACATTCCAGACGATATGAAAAAGCTGACTAGTTGGATCGATGATTATGATCTGGATAATTATCCGGAGACGATTGCCAATCGTCCGCTGCTGTTTTGGCATGGGACTGAGGATGAACGGATCCCTTATGAACAGTCGAAGAGTTTTTTTGATAGTATCAAAGGAAAGCCTTATGCTCAGCAGACAGCTTTTATTACTGGTTATCGAGCTAAACATTTGGTGGAGCCTCCGTTGATGGATAAAATTGCTAATTTTTTTGAATATTATTTGGCATAAACTATTTTGATCAAATCTGAAAATAAATTTTGTTGAATTCATAAAATTCTCAATGAAAAAACACCCTATACTAAAGATGTACCAAAAAATACTGCGGATATCCTCATCACATCGTATGGAACATGCCATTTTTGGCACAGATCTGCTAAAGTGGACGAGGTCTGACTGCTTGATCATTACACAAATTAAATAGATCAAGCACTACCCATCAGGCTGAATCCAAGGTACAAATCCCATCCTATGAAAAAACGAGAGTGAATGAAAAATATTCGACTGAGAGGTTTTAAACTTAAGGTCGCTATTTACAGTAACTCTATTCAAATAAAATGGTCGAAAACCGTGTTTGGTTTTCGACCATATTTTTTTGAAAAATAAAGTATATAGATTAAATCTTCGTATAATCCACATCCACCAATTTTCTCCGCAAGATCTTGCCACTGGATGTGACGGGCATTTCTTTGATCAATCGAAATTCGCGGGGGACTTTGTAGTGGGCTAAACGACTTCGTCCGTATTCGATCAAATCGCTGCTGTTTAAGAAGACGTCTTTGTCGACGGTGATGTAGGCTACTGGGACTTGACCCCAGTCTTCATCGGGGAGACCGATTATCTCGATGTTGCTTAAGCCTTCGATTTTGGCGTAGACGTTTTCGACTTCCTCGGGGTAGATGTTTTCGCCGCCGGAGATGATCATGTCATCTTTTCTGCCGCTGATGAATAAGAAGTTTTCTTCATCTAATCGACCGAGATCGCCAGTTTTGTAAAAACCGTCGGCGGTCATTTTCTTGGCGAATAGTTCGGGACGATTTAAATAGCCCTTGGCCACGTTGGGAGCTTTGACTTCGATCTCGCCGATCCCGTCAGTAGTTTGATGAGTGATCCTTAAATGAACTGGGAATAGTGGCTGACCTGAAGAACCCATTTTTCGTTGGGCATCTTGGAAATTCAAGGCAACGATGTTGGAAGCAGTTTCGGTCATGCCGTATGATTGGATCACAGGGATGTTGAAGTTTTGACATCTTAGTAGCGTCCAATTGTCGATCGGTCCGCCACCTAGAAATATGCAGCGGAAATTGTCGTTGAATTTCTGGCCGGGTTTTAAACCGTTCAATATTCGCTTGAGCATGGTCGGTACTAAGGAAATAATGGAAGCTTGACTGTCCATTAAGATCTTGTTGATCAAAGTGACGTCAAATTTGTCCACTAGATAGACGGGGATGCCGTAGATCAAAGAACGCATCATGATCGAAAATCCGGAAATGTGAAACATGGGTACGGTCATGATCCAGGCGTCTTTTTCATTAATGCCTAGGTTCAATGACATGCCGATGGCAGAATAAAAATGATTGCCGAAGGTTTGCAAGACGCCTTTGGGACGTCCGGAAGTTCCCGAAGTATACATAATAGAAGTAACGTCGTTGTTGTCGAATTCGGCCACTGGTTGATAGTCTTCAGTCGGTTCTAACGACAAAACAGCGGACATTTTCAGCTTATCCAAAGGTAGTTCTTGTAAGTTATCATCGTTTAAGCTTTCGTCGACTAATATTAGTTTCACCTTGGAATCGCTAGCTTGAAATTTTAGTTCAGCTGACGACAGTCTAGTGTTGAAGAAAACTATTTGGCATCCGATCTGTTGCAAAGCTAAAGTAGCGACGTAGCCGTTGAAGGAATTAGCTGTGAATATACCGATCCGGTCATTTTTAGTGACGCCGTTGTTGTACAATTTACTTGCATACAGTTGAACGGTATCGTTTAGTTCCGCAAAGGTGAAATCTGTGTATTGATAGATCAAGGCAACCTTATTTGGACTTAAGGCTGCGCGTTTTGTAAGCCAATTTTCCAAAAAGTCTGACCTTCTCTCTATGGGAATTTAGGGAATTTGTCAAAGTCGGGATCGCGCTTTTCGAGGAAGGCATCACGACCTTCTTTTCCTTCATCAGTAGTATAGAAGAGCATCGTTGAGTCTCCTGCCATTTGTTGAAGTCCAGCAAGTCCGTCGGTGTCGGCGTTCATAGCTGCTTTGATGAAACGGATAGCAGTTGGTGATTTCTTCAAGATCTCATCGCACCAAGCAAGTGTTTCTTTTTCCACATCGGCTAAGGGAACGACTTTGTTGATCCAGCCCATTTGGAAAGCTTCGTCAGCTGTGTAAGGCTTGCATAAGAACCAAACTTCTTTGGCACGTTTGTGACCGATGACTCTAGCTAAGTAAGCTGAACCGTATCCGGCGTCAAAAGAACCAACTTTAGGACCAGTTTGCATGAATTTAGCGTTGTCAGCCGCGATGGTCAAGTCGCAAACTAGTTGCAAGATATTACCGCCACCAACAGACCAGCCACGCACCATGGCGATTACTGGCTTAGGGATGATCCTGATCAAGTGTTGTAAGTCGAGAACGTTTAAACGGGCAACGTGGTCAGAACCAACGTAGCCACCGTTGCCACGGACGCTTTGGTCACCGCCGGAACAAAAGGCGAGGTCGCCTTGACCAGTCAAAATAATGACACCGATCGAAGCGTCGTCACGACAATAATTGAAAGCCTCGATCATTTCTTGTATCGTATCAGGTGTAAACGCATTTCTTTTTTCGGGACGATTGATAGTGATCTTGGCCACTTTACCCATTCGTTCGAAAAGAATCTCTTTATAATCTTTAATGTTTTCCCATTTACTCATAAAAATAACCTCCGAGGTGAAATAATGAATTTATTAGATAATCTAGGGATCGAAGTATCCGATCAAGGTAAAACTCGCGTCGTCCTCAAGATGAAGATCGAGGACAAACACATGCAACCGCATAAGATCATGCATGGCGGCATCAGTGCTGTTTTAGCCGAAACGGCTGCCAGCATGGGCGCCAATCTAAATATTGATGAAGATGGCTACGTTGCTGTCGGGGTCGACATCATGACCCACCACTTGAACCCAGTCAAAGAAGGGGTCTTGGTGACTGAAGCCACGCCGGTCAGAGTCGGCAATTCCATCCAAACTTGGACGGTGACGACTCATCTGGAAGGACACGCCATCAGCACTAGTCTCAGTACGGTAACGCTTAAAAAAGTAGCTCTTAAGACAGTATAAGCTATTTTTTTTCCGGAGTAGAGCCGTGAATTGATAATTTCAAAAAAGGCCAAGATTATCAAAGCGACTCCGAACAATTGATATAGGAAGATAATCGTTTTCGATGGATTCAAAATGAAGACGATCCCCGCTATGATCAAGAGTGCCGAATAAAAATAGTCTAACCAAGGCGTGACATTGATCGATTTTCTCGTATCGTGCGAGTCACGAAATTGGTTGATGCCGTTTGCTAATAGCAAAATGCCCAAGACAGGTGGGACGAGCGTAACTAAGAATTTGGCGATGAACAAGATCACGACAGCTACGACTAAAGCTAAGACGCCGAAGCCGAGCGTGATATTGTTTTCACCAGTTTTTTTCTTAATGCTCAGACCATCGATCAAGGACAGGACGCCGTAAAAAGCTACATAGGCAGAAACAATGTAAATAATGAAATCCAAGCTTTTGGTGGGTTCCAAAACGATTAATATTCCGGCAGTCGCCAGAAAAATAAACCGTAACCAACGGTATAGTTGGAATTGTTTGACCATTTTTTCACTTCCTAAAAGTATTCATACTTTCATGATATCAGAAAATACTACGAAAAAAATTTTGAATATAAGATAGTATTTTCACAATTGAGAGAATATTTTCAGATAATCCCTGAAAATAAAAGGTTTATCAGAATACTTTTATTGTGAAAAAAAAGTGGTAAAGTATATATTGATTACGTTATAGGAGGACAATTATGAAAGTACGTGCATCAGATAAGATGGTAGACATCATGTCCAAATGGGGCATAGACAATATTTATGGTATTCCCGGTGATTCAGTAGATACAACGATCGACGCAATGTATCGGGCACAAGATAAGATCAAATTCACTCATGTTTTGCATGAAGAGGTTGCTGCTTTGGCAGCTTCAGCTCACGCTAAACTTACAGGCGAGATCAGCGCCTGCTTATCAATTGGTGGTCCCGGTGCTATTCACTTGTTGAACGGACTTTATGATGCCAAGATGGATCACGCTCCAGTTTTGGCTATTTTAGGATCAGTTCAATCAAAATTGATCAATACCGACTTTTTCCAAGAAGTTGATACACATGTTTTGTTTGCTGATGTTGCCGTTTACAACAAAATCGTTATGGATCCTCAATCACTCCCAAGGATCGTCGATGAAGCAATTAGAACTGCTATCTCCAAACGTGGGGTTGCTGTCTTAACGATCCCTGATGACGTTCCTAATCATATGATCCAAGATAACTATCAACCAAATGTCGACACCTTCAAGTTGGAAGACTTGCGTGTTGACACTGGCGAGATCGACAAGGCACTCGACTTGATCGAAACACATGACAAGCCAATCGTTTTGGCAGGTCGTGGTATCGAAAATGCCAAAGATGAAGCCAAAGAATTCATTGAAAAATACAAGATCCCAGTCATCCAAACGATGCCTGCTAAAGGATTGATCGATGATGATCATCCATATAACTTGGGACAATTAGGTAAGTTAGGTACTAAACCAGCTTTTGAAATGATGAGAAAAGCTGACCTTGTGATCATGCTTGGTACTGACTATCCTTATGCTCCATATTTGAATAAGAAAGTTGACGCTATCCAAGTTGATAACGATGGTGACAAACTCGGCAAACGTCGCAATGTCACAGTTGCTATCCAAGGTGATACGGCTGACGTCTTGCAACAATTGATCGACCGTGGTCAAGCCGTTTCATCACGTCCATTCTTGGAACAAGCTGAAGCTAAGATCACTCTTTGGAGAAAGTGGCTCAAAGACGTTTATTCTAAGAACCACAAGGGTGTTCTTCCATCACTCTTGTTCCACAACATCTCTGAAAATGCTCCTTCAGATGTTGTTTGGTCGATCGATGTTGGTACCGCAACGGCTTTTGGTGCTAGATTCATTGACACTAAACATACGCAAAAATACACTATCTCAGCTTGGTTAGGTACGATGGGCTGTGCTTTGCCTGGTGCTATCGCAGCTAAGAAAGCTTACCCAGATCGTCCCGTTTATGCTATTGCTGGTGATGGTGCTACTTCAATGGTCATGCAAGACTTTGCGACAGCCGTTAGATACGACTTGCCAATGCTTTACATCGTCTTGAACAACAAATTATTAGCTTTCATCGAATACGAACAACAATCAGCTGGTCAACAAACTTACGGTATCTCTTTACCAGATATCGACTTTGCTAAGTTTGCTGAAGCTGCTGGTGGTATCGGTGAAAGGATCACAACTGACAAACAATTCAGTGAAGCTATCGAGAAATATCGTAACCCAACGAAACCAGTACTTTTGGACGTTGCTGTTACTGATGAAGCTCCACTTCCAGGTAAGATCATGATGGATGAAGCTAAAGGATACATGAAGTTTGGTTTCGTTCACTTGAAGGACAAGGGCTCATTGCCTACATTGCCTCCATTCAAAGAAATCATGAGATCATTCTTGTAAGATTAATTAAATTAAATTTAAGAAAAAGGGATAACCTCCAAATGGTGTGGTTATCCCTTTTTCTTGTGTTTGAAATATTTTTTTACTGAAAATTCATTAATAATCATTGCACGTAAATTAGAAAAAGATTAGAATATCCTTATTTACCAAAAAGATAATTTAAGGAGGTGTAATTATGGAAGCTCGAAAAGTTGACCATAATCACGTAGAAGACAAACGTCTGATAGATCGTGAAAGTAAATATTTCGCTGCTGCTGGTCGGATCAATTATTTTGATTTAGTGATCGATTCGGCACATGGAGCAATTCTAACAGACGTGGATGGGAATAAGTATATCGACTTGTTGGCTAGCGCATCAGCTATCAATGTCGGACATACGAACGATTTGGTGGTCAAAGCGATTAAGGATCAAGCAGAGCAACTTATCCATTACACACCTTCGTATTTTCATCATAGACCAGAACAAGAGTTGGCCGAAAGGCTAGCTAAATTGGCACCCGGACCTACTCCTAAAAAAGTCGGATTCGGTAATTCTGGTTCTGATGCTAACGATGCCATTATCAAATATGCCCGGGCTTATACGGGAAGACAGTATATCGTTTCATACATGAACGCCTATCACGGTTCAACTTACGGTTCGATGGCCGTTTCTGGCGTTAGTTTGAACATGACACGGAAAATGGGGCCTTTGATGCCGGAAGTAGTTCATGTTCCTTATCCTGACTTGTATCGTCGCCAAAGCGGAGAATCAGAACACGACGTAGCAGTGCGGTTCTTTGAAGCTTTCAAGCAACCGTTTGAAACTTTCTTGCCCGCCGATGAAGTCGCTTGTGTTTTGATCGAACCGATCCAAGGAGACGGCGGACTCGTCAAAGCTCCGGAAGAATATATGCAATTAGTTTATGATTTTTGCCACGAGAACGGCATCTTGTTCGCTGTCGACGAAGTTAACCAAGGGATGGGTCGAACAGGTCACATGTGGGGCATCCAAAACTACCACGATATTGAACCTGATCTGATCTCAGTGGCCAAGTCATTAGCTTCAGGGATGCCGCTATCCGCAGTGATCGGCAAAGCCGACATCATGGATAGTTTAGGTTCACCCGCACATACCTTCACCACAGCCGGAAATCCTGTCTGCTGTGCCGCTGCTTTAGCAACATTGGACGTTTTGGAACAAGATCATTTGATCGAAAAATCGAAAGTTGACGGTCAGTATGCCAAAGCACGTTTTGAAGAAATGCAAGACAGACATCCAAATATTGGGGATGTCAGAATGTTTGGACTCAACGGTGGGATCGAATTAGTTGAAGATAAAGTAACCAAAGTTGCTGATCCTGATTTTGCTACCAAAGTCATTTACTACGCTTTTGAACACGGCGTCGTCATTATTACTTTGAAAGGCAATATCTTGAGATTTCAACCACCACTAGTCATTACTCGTCAAGAGTTGGACCAAGCACTCGATGTCTTGGATGACGCATTTACCGCAGTAGAAAATGGGGAAGTAACATTACCAGAGTCTGATCAAAAAATCGGCTGGTAGTTTTAATTGGAGGATAATTTATGAGTAATTTATGGACTAAAATGACTCGACGAGAGGACCCGAATATTTATCAAGATAAGGATGCTCATCTATCGCGAGTTTTAACAGTAAAAGATTTCTTAGCATTAGGTGTTGGAACGATCGTTTCGACTTCGATCTTTACTTTACCTGGTGTCGTTGCCGCAGAACACGCTGGGGCAGCTGTTTCACTATCATTCTTGGCCGCTGCTATCGTTGCCGGGATGGTATCTTTCGCCTATGCCGAAATGTCATCAACGATGCCATTTGCCGGTTCAGCTTATTCTTGGATCAATGTTGTTTTCGGTGAATTTTGGGGCTGGATCGCTGGCTGGGCACTTCTAGCGGAATATTTCATTGCCGTAGCCTTCGTTGGATCGGGGTTATCGGCCAACTTCAGAGGGCTGATCGGGCCGTTAGGCATCAAGTTCCCGAATGCCTTATCCAACACCTTAGGTTCTAACGGCGGGATCATGGATATCACTGCCGTGGTCGTGATTGCCTTAGTCGCCTTTTTACTATCGTACGGAGTTTCCAACGCTGCTCGTGTTGAAAATGTGTTAGTTGTTTTAAAAGTTTTAGCTGTTATCCTTTTTATCATCGTTGGTTTAACAGCCATCCATCCACAAAACTACGTGCCATTTATTCCGGAATATCATGTAAATCCTGATGGTTCAGCCTTTGGTGGCTGGCAAGGTATTTATGCCGGAGTTTCCGAGATCTTCTTAGCATATATCGGATTTGACTCCATTGCTGCTAACGCCGCTGAAGCCAAAGATCCTGCAAAGACTATGCCACGAGGCATCATCGGTTCACTATTTATCGCTGTAGCTTTATTCGTTGCCGTTGCCTTAGTTCTAGTAGGGATGTTCCACTACTCTGAATATGCTAACAACGCCGAACCTGTTGGTTGGGCTTTAAGAACTGCCGGACACGGAACTGTTGCAACCATCGTTCAAGCAATCGCCGTTATTGGTATGTTCACCGCTTTGATCGGTATGATGATGGCCGGTTCACGTCTACTTTACTCATTCGGACGTGACGGCATGCTATCTGGTTGGTTAGGAAAATTAAACAAACACAATTTACCTAACAACGCCTTATTAGTATTAACGATCGTTGGTATCATCATCGGTGCCGTTTTCCCATTCGCTTTCTTAGCACAATTGATCAGTGCCGGGACCTTGATCGCCTTCATGTTCGTCTCACTAGGCATTTACGCTATCAGAAAACGTGAAGGAAAAGACTTACCACAACCAGGCTTCAAGATGCCACTATACCCAGTACTACCAGCCGTCGCCTTCTTAGGCGCATTAGTAGTCTTCTGGGGACTAGACATCCAAGCTAAAACATACGCTGGAGCATGGTTCTTACTAGGCTTGATCATCTACTTCGGTTACGGGATCAGACACTCTTACTTGAATAAGAGAAAGACAAAGAAACTAACTGATTTAGAAAAAGCTGAAAACGCTGAAGAAGCAGAAGATAACTATCAAAAATAATGTAAGTAAAAGAGCCTGTGACATAAGTCTCCAAAAAAGGGTGTTGTATTAGAACCGTCAGGTTCTGATACAACACCCTTTTTGATATAATTATATGTATAAAAAAGAGCATCGGTCGCACCCGATACTCTAAGTACTTC
>NZ_RHNT01000068.1 GCF_003946325.1 Companilactobacillus furfuricola
CGAACACAGAAGTTAAGCTTCTTAACGCCGAAAGTAGTTGGTGGGAAACTACCCGCGAGGATAGGTAGTTGCCACGCTTTGTAATAATGGAGGATTAGCTCAGCTGGGAGAGCATCTGCCTTACAAGCAGGAGGTCACAGGTTCGATCCCTGTATCCTCCATCCATTACGAGCCGTTAGCTCAGTTGGTAGAGCATCTGACTTTTAATCAGAGGGTCGACAGTTCGAACCTGTCACGGCTCATTTGCAACAAAATAAACACACCATGCGGGTGTGGAGGAATTGGCAGACGCGCTAGATTTAGGTTCTAGTGTCCATAGGACGTGAAGGTTCAAGTCCTTTCACCCGTATTGCAATGAAGCATGTTGCAAATGCATTCACAATAAAATAGCTTGCATAATTATAGTAATTATGCCGACTTAGCTCAGTTGGCAGAGCATCTGTCTTGTAAACAGGGGGTCGGAAGTTCGAATCTTCTAGTCGGCATTTTGCGGAAGTAGTTCAGTGGTAGAACATCACCTTGCCATGGTGGGGGTCGCGGGTTCGAATCCCGTCTTCCGCTTTCACTATAGATTATGCCGGGGTGGCGGAACTGGCAGACGCACAGGACTTAAAATCCTGCGGTAAGTGATTACCGTACCGGTTCGATTCCGGTCCTCGGCACTATAGTGAATATGCACCCATAGCGCAATTGGATAGAGTGTCTGACTACGAATCAGAAGGTTGTAGGTTCGACTCCTACTGGGTGCATTGTTTTATCTCGGGAAGTGGCTCAGCTTGGTAGAGCACCTGGTTTGGGACCAGGGGGTCGCAGGTTCGAATCCTGTCTTCCCGATTAGCAATCAATGGATTGTTTAGTTTTTGGCGGTGTAGCTCAGCTGGCTAGAGCGTCCGGTTCATACCCGGGAGGTCGGGGGTTCGATCCCCTTCGCCGCTATTTATTCCGGACCTTTAGCTCAGCTGGTTAGAGCAAACGGCTCATAACCGTTCGGTCGTAGGTTCGAATCCTACAAGGTCCATTGTAGGGATAAAGTTTCATATAATCATTTATTATTATCGCGGGATGGAGCAGTCTGGTAGCTCGTCGGGCTCATAACCCGAAGGTCGTAGGTTCAAATCCTGCTCCCGCAATTGTTAGTAATATGGTTCCTTGGTCTAGTCGGTTAGGACGCCTGCCTGTCACGCAGGAGATCGCGGGTTCGATTCCCGCAGGGACCGTAAATTGGCTCGGTAGCTCAGTTGGTAGAGCAATGGATTGAAGCTCCATGTGTCGGCGGTTCGATTCCGTCCCGCGCCATGAATAGTAATGCGGGTGTAGTTTAGTGGTAAAACGACAGCCTTCCAAGCTGTAGTCGCGAGTCCGATTCTCGTCACCCGCTTTGCCACTTGTTATGGGCCTATAGCTCAGCTGGTTTAGAGCGCACGCCTGATAAGCGTGAGGTCGATGGTTCGAGTCCATTTAGGCCCACTAATTTGGAGAAGTACTCAAGTGGCTGAAGAGGCGCCCCTGCTAAGGGTGTAGGTCGCGTAAGCGGCGCGAGGGTTCAAATCCCTCCTTCTCCGTTTTTATATGACCCCTTGGTCAAGTGGTTAAGACACTGCCCTTTCACGGCAGTAACATGGGTTCAAATCCCGTAGGGGTCATTGGTACATAAGTATCATATATATATTTTTAGCATTAAGCATGGAGGATTACCCAAGTCCGGCTTAAGGGAACGGTCTTGAAAACCGTCAGGTCGAGAAATCGGCGCGTGGGTTCGAATCCCACATCCTCCTTACAACTCAAAGGTTATTAATATCATCGCGGGATGGAGCAGTCTGGTAGCTCGTCGGGCTCATAACCCGAAGGTCGTAGGTTCAAATCCTGCTCCCGCAATTTGTTTTGTAATTAGTAATTTGGTTCCTTGGTCTAGTCGGTTAGGACGCCTGCCTGTCACGCAGGAGATCGCGGGTTCGATTCCCGCAGGGACCGTTAATGGCTCGGTAGCTCAGTTGGTAGAGCAATGGATTGAAGCTCCATGTGTCGGCGGTTCGATTCCGTCCCGCGCCATTTTGGAGGGGTAGCGAAGTCTGGCTAAACGCGGCGGACTGTAAATCCGCTCCTTCGGGTTCGGTGGTTCGAATCCACTCCCCTCCATAGATAGGGATATAGTTTAATGGTAGAACTATGGTCTCCAAAACCATCAGTGTGGGTTCAACTCCTACTATCCCTGTTTACTAATATTATGGCGGTATTGGTGAAGTGGTTAACACACCGGTTTGTGGCACCGGCACACGTGGGTTCGACTCCCACATACCGCCCTTTATTGGGTTATAGCCAAGCGGTAAGGCAATGGACTTTGACTCCATCATGCGCTGGTTCGAATCCAGCTAACCCAATTGTTCCACAAAATGAATATGGCGGTATAGCCAAGTGGTAAGGCAGAGGTCTGCAAAACCTTCATCACCGGTTCAAATCCGGTTACCGCCTTTGGCTTATGCCTAAGTAATCATATTATACACACCATGCCGGTGTGGCGGAATTGGCAGACGCGCGGGATTCAAAATCCCGTTCCTGTATAAGGAGTATCGGTTCGACCCCGATCACCGGTATAGATTTTTATAGCAATTATATTGACCATCTCATTACGAGATGGTCTTTTTTTGCATAATGTCACATATGATGTTTTTACCAAGCAAATTTAAAGGATCCTGATACTAACTATGACTTACCATTATCTTTGATATACTGGTAAATAAGATAGAGGGGATATTATGTTAAAGAAGTGGAGCGTGTTCTTCAGCTTTTTGCTGGCAACGATTGTTTTTTTCTCATTTTCCAACAACGTTTTTGCTGAAGATACTTACGACATCAATAAATACACTATGAACATCAAGATCGATGATGCTGGTAATGCCAATGTTATTCAAAGAGTAACTTATGACTTCGATGGGGATTTTAATGGCGTGTATTACAATGCTGATATCAAAGGCATCAAGAATATGACTGATCCTGAGGTGTCGATTTCTGATAATAACGCCAAAGTACCAATTAAAAAATCAAATAGTGGCGCAAACAACACTTATTCAGTCAACAACACTAAGAATTATAAAAAAATCAAGATCTATCATAAGATCTCTGATCGTTCGGCGACTTTTACTTATCATTATAAGATCACTGGTGCCGTAACTAATTATTTGGACACTGCTCAGATCAATTGGAAAGTGATAGGTGGGAATTGGGACCAAGATATTGACCACGCTAAGATAACTTTTGAACTGCCTCAAAGAAATGTTCCCAAATTGCGTGCTTTTGCTCACGGTCCATTAAATGGCAAAACTCAAGTTGATGCCAAATCGGGACGAGTTATTTTGACGGTCGACAACCTAAATGATCACACATCTGTTGAGAGCCGGATATTATTTCCTGTTAGCGTAACTATTAACAATACTAATGTTGTCGGGAAGGATATGCTCGATAAGGCGCTGCGAGAAGAGAAGTCGTACGCTGAAAGTGCAAATCGCAAACGAGCTCGTAATCAAGCCTTAGTCTATTCATTGATCCCTATTTTTGCCATAGCGTCGTTATTGATACTTTGGCGAGTGTTCAGAGCTTGGAAGCGTAACCCGGATTCTAATTTGAAAAAACCGATCCCACTGCATCACTGGTTTGAGATACCGGAGGTTGATCCTAGTGTGGCTCGTATGGTCGTAAAGAAAACCGAACATACTGATTTTATGGGGCTAACAGGGGACCTCTTGAATGAAGTGGCACATAAGCATCTAGATCTAAAGCAAGATAAGCATGACTACGAAATAATTTTGAAAGACGATGCTGCCGATGCCTTCTTCAAATTTCTTATTCGCGAGATAGGTAACGGGAAATCTGTCAAGATGTCAGCGATTAAGAAATCAAGCAATTCAGACATTTATTATTACTATCAAAATTGGCAAGATAAAAATGATAAAGTACGGAGTGATTTCTTTAGTCGACCTAATGAAAAATTAGTAAGAAAGATAAATTTTGCAATGTATACCATTATTATCTTAGCCATTATTTTGATCTTGACGATTTTAGCTATGATGCCCAAAGGATTGTGGTTTGCTATCCCGACAGCATTGATTGCGGTAGCATTTGCAATCGTTACTCGCATCATTGCTCATTACAAGATCGTTGAGTATACCCAGCTAGGGCTTGATAAAGCAAATGAATTTAAAGGCTTTAGACAAATGTTGCGGGATATTAACGATATCAATGTTGCAGAGGTTGGGGATTTGATCCTTTGGGAACAAATATTGCCATATGCTGCTGCCTTTGGCGTTTCTAAGAAGGTTATTGATGCTTTGAAGATCGAATTTGGCGAACAGATCCTTGACGAACCACTAGTAGGGTACTATTACTTTGGTTTGACCAACTATATGGCAATGACTAATTTCGGTCAGATCGTCAATAAATCGTATGATTCATTCGACGAGAGCCTTAATTCTGACTTTAGTAGTACTTCAGGTTATTCTGGAGGAGGATTCTCTGGAGGAAACTCAGGTGGTTTTGGCGGAGGTTCAGGTGGTGGAGCATTCTAGTCATATTTGACGACTTGAATGAGGACTGCTTAATACTTTTTTAAACTCAATTAAAAAAGTTATAAAGAAATAGTTTTGTAACGTCAATGTTATATTCAATTGGTATTATATTCACTGGAACGAAAAAGGGAATTGACGAGAAGGCCCTCACAAATTTGTGAGGGCCTTTTTTTGAGGCAAAGTGCTGATTTGCTGGTATTTATTTTCTTATGAAAATACTATATATAGATTTTTACGTAAATGTATATACAACATATTGGCCGAGTGGTAAGATATTACTCGTTGATTTTTTTAGAGATCGGATGGAGGAATATAATGATGATCGTATTAAGCGGCACAATTGGTGCTGGTAAGAGTACTTTAGCAACAATTTTGTCAAAACATTTGGGAACTGAGGCTTTCTATGAACAAGTAGATGATAATCCAGTTTTGCCATTATTTTACAAGGATCCTAAGCAATATGCCTTTTTATTGCAAATCTACTTTTTGAATAAGCGTTTTGAATCTATCAAACAAGCTTTAGCTGATGATAACAATGTTTTGGACCGCTCAATTTATGAAGATGCTTTGTTCTTTCATATGAATGCAGATATGGGACGTGCTACGCAACAAGAAGTTAAGGTTTACGATGAATTGTTGGCTAACATGATGCAAGAATTGCCATATGCCGCAGCTAAAAAGGCTCCTGATTTATTGATCCATATTGATATTTCTTATGATACTATGATCAAACGGATCGAAAAGCGAGGCCGTGATTACGAACAACCAGAACAAGATCCAAGTTTGGTTGAATATTATCACAATTTGTTGAGTCGCTACGATGACTGGTATGATCAATACGATTACAGTCCTAAGATGAAGATAAATGGTGATCAACTTGATTATGTTGAAAATGAAGATGATCTTAAGATCGTGTTGAATCAAATTGATACTAAGTTAAGTGAACGCAATTTATTACCAAAAATTTAGTGATTAGATATTTTAGACGTGCCTGTGGGTGCGTCTATTTTTCTTGGAAAAATAAGTTTGGATTTAAATTTTCTAGGTGGATTGGGATTTTGTTTGCGGTGGTTTGTTTTATCCTCGAGGATGTGAAAACGAGTTCCGGTGAACGGCGGCTTGCGGTCTAGAAACTGCCAGCTGGTATTGTATTGAAACAGATACTTTGAAATTTTAATTATTTCACACTTACGGTATTAGATAGTATTAACTATTTATACAGATGAAATTTGCGGTGTTTAGATAGTGCTGATCAGCTATGCTTGTTAAAATTGCAGCGGTATAGATGGAGCTGTTTTGTTTTATCCTCAAGGATTTGAAACGAGTTCCGGTGCACAGCGGCCTCCGGTTAACACAGGTGGTCGAGGCACGACTTCGTCGCACCTGGTTCGACCACCCGCGTTAATCCTCAGCAGCTACCCGTGCACCTCCACTCTGTGTTTAAATTCATTTGCTTATCATTGCTAAACACGTTATGATTGATAATTGGCAGTTTCCACAGGTAACCTGCCCTAACAAAACCGTGAAAGGATTTATTTATGCGTAATTTAAGAACTAAAGATGTTACTCGTTTGGCAATTGTTGCTGCTTTGTATGTTGCTTTGACGTTAACACCTGGTATTTCGGCTTTTTCCTATGGAGCCATTCAATTTAGGGTTTCAGAGATATTGATGCTGTTAGTATTTTATAACCCAAGATTTAGTTGGTCATTGATCATTGGATGCTTGATTTCGAATATTTTCAGCCCTGTTTTAGGGGCGGCTGATTTAATATTTGGAACTTTAGCAACTGCAGTTGCCTGCTTGTTGATCGTGATGATTAATAATAAAGCAAAACTGATCGGATTAGTTGCAGTGATTTGTGCTGGTGTCAACGGATTGATCGTTGGTGCTGAATTGTTCTTTGTTTCAAAACTACCATTTTGGGCTACGGCTGGTTCTGTTGCTGTAGGAGAGTTTGTCGTTGTTTTGATTGGAACAATAATATTTGTGTTATTAATGAAAAATAAGAATTTTGCCAGAATAATCAAATAACAGCTTGCGGGGAGATTTAGGTCTTCCTTTTTTGTTATAATCAACAATATAAATAGTATGAGGAGATGTTTTGATGAATATCGGAATTTTTACCGATACGTATTTCCCTCAAGTTAGTGGAGTTGCCACTTCAATTCAAACCTTAAAGAACGACTTGGAACGCAAGGGACATTCGGTCTATATTTTTACGACGACTGATCCAAGTGTTTCTAAGTCAACGATTGAACCAAATATTTTTCGTTTAGGTAGCGTGCCTTTCATTTCCTTTACAGATCGAAGAATCGCCATTAGAGGGATGTTCCACGCTGTTGATTTGGCTAAAGAGTTGAAACTCGATATTATTCACACACAAACTGAGTTTTCACTTGGATTAATTGGAAAATTTGTTGCTAAGCAACTTAAGATCCCATTTGTACATACTTATCACACTATGTATGAGGATTATTTACATTATGTACTGAACGGACATTTATTGAAGCCATATCACGTTAAGCAAATGTCTCGCATGTTCATTAAAAACGCGTCAGGAGTAGTTGCTCCGAGTAAACAAGTAAAAGCAACACTAGATCGTTATCAGATCGAAGCGCCTATTACTATTATCCCCACAGGGGTCGACTTGTCAGAATATACTAAACCAGTCGACGCTTCTTCTATTCGTCATAAATTGGGTATTTCTGAAGATACTCCAGTTATCTTGATGCTTAGTCGGATCGCCTTAGAGAAGAAGATCGACCATGTCTTAAAGAGTATGCCTGAATTGCTAAGACATGACCCCAAACTTAAATTGGTGATCGTGGGTGGTGGTCCCGATATGGATGAATTAGTACAAATGTCCAAGGACTTACAGATCGACGATAGTGTTATTTTTACTGGAGAAGTTGATCATGACAAGATCTCGCCATATTACCATATGGCTGATATTTTTGTTTCATCTAGTGATACTGAGTCACAAGGTTTAACGTACATTGAAGCTATTGCTTCTGGTTTGAAGATCGTGGTCAGAAGTGCGCCTTATACGGATCAGCTGTTGACAGATCCATCGGTTGGTGTGACTTTTAACCAGGATAATCAATTAGTACCCAAGATCATGGCATACTTAGATCATCCGAATTCATTTGATGATAGGGATGCCCGTCAACGGATCTTGTATAATATTTCTTCAGACAAGTTTGGTGATTCGATCATTAGTTTTTATCACGGTGCCCAAGAATATTTCATCCGTGAAAAATTATCAAACTCAACCATAGATCCAGAGGAGTATTCGAATGATTAAAATAACCATGTTTTCGACGGCAGATAAAGTAGCAGGTCAAGGAGTAGGTAGTGCCTACGTTGAATTGATCAATTTGCTCAAGAGCAGGTTCAGCAACGAATTTGATATTAAGATAAATAAATATGGACGTTCTGATCTTAGCCATTATCATACGATCAATCCAACTTTTTATTTGTCAACATTTTCCAAGAAGCGCGGTCGCAAGATAGGTTACGTCCACTTTTTACCGGAGACGCTTGAAGGCAGCATCAAGTTGCCTAAACTATTTAGAAGTATTTTCTATAAGTATGTTATTAGTTTTTATAAACGAATGGATCAGATCGTTGTGGTCAACCCCACGTTTATCGACAAATTAGTAGCGCACGGTTTAGACCGGAGTAAGATCAAATACATTCCTAATTTTGTTTCAACTAAGAGCTTTTATGAGAAAACTCCTGATGAGAAGAAAGCTTTCCGCAATAAAATCGGCATTCCTGAGGATAAGTTTGTTGTTTTCGGTGATGGTCAAGTCCAAGAGCGTAAAGGTATCGATGATTTTTACAAACTAGCTCAAGAAAATCCTGACATTCAATTCGTCTGGGCAGGTGGCTTTTCATTTGGTAAAATTACTGACGGGTATGATCGTTATAAATCGATGATCGACAATGCCCCAGATAATATGAAATTCACTGGGATCGTTGATAGAAATGATTTAGTGAATTACTATAACATTTGTGATATTTTCTTATTACCTTCATACGATGAATTGTTCCCAATGTCAGTCTTAGAAGCTTTCAGTTGTGGGGCACCAGTATTATTGCGTAACCTGGAGCTTTATCAAGCAATTATTGATGGTTACTATCAACCAGCTGAAGATCGTGCCCAAATGGGTGACTTTATTAGGAAGGCTTGCAATAATCGCAATTTGTTGAGTGATTTTAAAGAGAAATCATTGAATGCTGCCGGATATTATTCCGAAGATCATTTAAGCAAGATTTGGTATGAATTTTATAATGATCAATTCAAATTGTACAAGCAGGACAAATAATGAGTAGAAAAAACATTTTTGCGTTAATCGTAATGTTGGGACTCAGTGCCGGGATTTTTTGGTGGGAAGCTCGAAAAATCGACTTTGAACACTTAGTAAATACTTTTAAAAATCTCAATTTTTTTTGGCTCGCTGTGGCCTTTGCCTCAATATTACTTTCCTATGCGGTCGAAGCGTTGGTATTACACACGCTACTTAAGAAAAAAAGCGATCGTAAATTCGGTTGGTGGGAAATGTACCGGATTCCCTTGATCCAAGCATTGTTCAATGCAATTACACCATTTTCAGCAGGTGGACAACCGGCCCAATTACTGGGGATGATGCAGTCTAAGATCGATGGCGGTCGCGCTAGTTCTGTCTTATTGATGAAGTTTGTTATTTATCAAGGGATGGTGCTGATCAACTTCATTGTTGCCATGGTCGTAAGTTTTCAAACTGTCGCACGACATTTCGGTGGGTTAGCTTTGATGATCGTCTTTGGTTTAGTCATTCACGTAGTTACGATCTCATTTTTATTAATGATCATGTACTACTATGATTTCACTAAGAAAATGGTCCGGGTTGTTCTAAAACCTGTATTATTTTTCCTGAAAGATGAAAAACGTGATAAAATTTTAGAATCAGCTAATCGTAGTATCGATAGTTTTTATAAAGAAAGCTTAGTGCTGAAAGAGGAACGAAAAAAGGTAATCAAAGCAGCAATACTGACATTTTTTCAATTATTGTTGTATTACCTAGTTGTTTACTTTGTATTATTGTCCCTGAATGTGACGCATATTAGTATACTGGACGTGATAGTTATGCAGATCATGATTGTAATGATCACTTCGATTTTTCCAGTACCAGGGGGAACTGGTGGGGCAGAAGTTAGTTTTAAGGCTTTATTTGCCGGCTTTATTCCATCGGCTTCGGGATTGATTTTAGCTATGTTTTTATGGAGATTTATTACATACTTCTTCGGTATGTTTTTGGGGCTGATAGGTATTTCAAAGAAACCAAATCTAAAGAAAAGAAATATCTAGCTAAAGTAAAATTATGGAGCGAAAACAAATGAAGCGTATTTTTAAAGGCTTGTCAAATTTTTTAAACACTAGATTAGGCTTTGTCATTCTAGCTGTCGTGTTATACACGATTAAGACTATTTATGCTTATACCACGAAGTTTAACCTAGGCGTTAAAGGCTCAATGCAAACTTTTTTGATGGTCCTCAATCCGATCCCCGTCATGTTATTACTGTTTGGGATAGCCTTGTATATGAAGGGTAGGAAGTCGTATATCTTCTTACTCATAATCGATTTTCTCGATTCTGTCTGGCTGTTCTCAAATATCCTATACTATCGAGAATTTTCTGATTTCTTAACTATGATCTTGATCAAAGGATCAGGTGCGGTATCTAATAATTTAGGTAAGAGTATTTTAGGCATCGTTAAACCGACGGACTTCTTAGTCTTTTTAGATGTCTTGATCTTGATTTTATTATTGTCGTTCAAAGTTATTAGAATGGATGTTAAACGTCTGAAGTGGCGAATTCCTGTATTAGTCAGCTGTTTAGCTGTTCTATTATTTGGTGCTAATTTGACTTTGGCACAATCAGATCGTTCAGGACTTTTAACTAGAACTTTTGATAATAACTATATCGTTAAGTATTTAGGACTTAATGCCTTTAATGTCTATGATGTCATTAAGACGACTAAGACTAGTGCTGTGAAGGCTCAGTCGAAGAGTTCCGACTTAGATTCGATCAAGAAATACATGAAGGATAATTACGTTACCCCAAATGCCGAATACACCGGTGTTGCCAAAGGTAAGAATGTCTTTATTATCCATCTTGAGAGTTTTCAGCAATATTTGATCGATTATAAATGGGATGGACAAGAAGTCACTCCTAATTTGAATAAGATCTACCATCAAAATGATACCTTGTCTTTTGACAACTTTTTCAACCAAGTTGGTCAAGGTAAAACTGCTGATGCCGAATTAATGCTAGAAAACTCATTATTCGGATTACCAGAAGGATCTGCGATGGTAACTGATGGTACCAGTAATACTTTCCAGGCTGCTCCAGCTATCTTGGATCAGCATGGATATACTACGGCTTCATTCCATGGGGATGTCCCAAGTTTTTGGAACCGTGATAATACTTATAAATCATGGGGCTATGATTATTTCTTTAGTTCTAGCTATTATAAGCAAAAGAAGAGTTACAACATAGGATACGGTATGAAGGATAAAATATTCTTAAAAGATTCTGCTGCCTACATCCAACAATTACCACAACCTTTCTATGCAAAATTGATCACTGTTACTAATCACTATCCATATACTTTGGATAAGAAGAATCAAAGTATCAGCAAGACTGATACTGGAGATAGTACAGTAGATGGATACGTTCAAACTGCTCGTTACTTAGACCAAGCCATCGGTGAATTCATGGCTTGGTTACAAGCTACTGGACTCGACAAAAACAGCATGGTCGTCTTTTATGGAGACCATTATGGTATTTCTGATAACCATAAGAAGGCAATGGCAAAGATCACAGGTATCAAGGATTTTGATGACTTTGACAATGCTCAGTATCAAAGGGTACCATTCATGATCCATATGGATGGACTAAAGGGTGGTATTAATCATACTTATGGTGGAGAAATTGACGTTTTACCAACATTATTGAATCTGTTAGGTGTCGACGATAGTAATATGATCCAATTTGGTAGCGACCTGCTTTCACCAGATCATCCTCAGACAGTAGCCTTTAGAAATGGTGATTTTGTCACACCGACTGTAACGAAGGTTGGAAGTACTTATTACAATACTAAGAATGGAAAAGTCGACAAGAAGATCTCCGCACAGGAGAAGTCAAAACTCTCTAATAAGGTCACGACAGAACTTTCACTGTCTGATAGAGTCATTAATGGGGATCTCTTGAGGTTCTATAACCCAGAAGGATTCACCAAAGTTAACAAGAAAGACTACAATTATAAGAAGAGTCACGCACTTGCAGAATTGAAGAAAGCTCGGACAAAGAATGGTACAAGTCTCTTAGCGCAAAATGATAATAAGTCGTTATTAGACCTATACCAAACCGATGCACCAGAACTCAAATAACTAATTAGACGTCAGACCAAGTGGTCGGCGTCTTTTTTTTTGCGAAAAGAATTTTCAGAAAAAAATGAAGAAAATTGAAAAAAGGGGTTGCGCGACTTGGTTCTAATTGGTAAGATATTATTTGTTGTTGCGAGAGAGCATTAACGTCAAGCCTAGCAAGCGAAAGCGAGCTAGCTTGATGAAAAATTATTTTAAAAAGTTGTTGACA
>NZ_RHNT01000069.1 GCF_003946325.1 Companilactobacillus furfuricola
CCGGGCCCCGGAGTCGGCATTGAACGTAGCAACCAAAATACTACCTCCACACCCCAACCACCAAACAAACTAACAGAACTCCATCAAAGAAAAACGCTACTGTCTGCCATAGCTCTCTTACATCAATAAAAAAAGCAGCCATCCAACAAGAATGACTGCTAAAAATAAAACAAACTACTTATCATTTCCACGAACCTTAAACATAATCAAAACCATAGCCAAAACAATAACAACAATCCCAGCAATAACACCAAACAAGCTAGTAGCATGACTACCAGTCTGTGGCAACTTATTACCATTCAAATAACTCTTAGCAGGCAACTTCATAGAACCCTTATCAATAGCAGAAGGATAGTTAGGGTTCAAAACACCCTGCCCACTAGAACTAGAAGAATAATCAGGTGAAGTACCAGTTGAACTACCTGGCATAGAAGGAGAAGTGCCAAATTGTTCTTCATTAGTATTTTCACTAGGTTGTGATGAATTGCCTGGTACAGAAGGTGAAGTTACAGAAGGTGAAGTTACACTAGGTTGTTCCTCATACTCAGCCTCATCAGGTTGCGATGGAGTAGTTGGAACAGTGGGAGTAGTAGTACCTGGTTGCTCTTCATCGTTCTCTTCAGATCCATTTGGTTCAGTTGGTTCACTAGGATTGGTTGGTGTTGTTGGTGTTGGTGTTGTTGTTCCCGGTTGTTCCTCATCGTTGTTCTCATCAGGAGTCGTTGGAGTTGTTCCTGGTTCTTCTGGTAAAACAGGAGCTTCAGGATCAACAGGAGGATCAACGATAGTTGGTGGAACAGTTGTAGGGGGTGTCACTGAAACATCAGATTCATTGTAAGTCATAATGTCAGTGTCTTTACCAGCTTCAATTTCGAAAGGAATTGGAGTCGTATTAATCTCGTAACCAGTTGGTGCTTTTGTTTCAGTCAACGTATATTTACCAGGTGCTAAGTTATCGATTGGCAACATACCTTCTTCATCAGTCGTCAAACCAGTGATCAAAACATTGCCATTAGGATCCTTTAAATCATAAACGGCACCAGCTAAAGGTGTGTGACTAGTTGCATCTAGTTTGATCAATACCGCTGATCCGGTATTCTTTTCCGGTTCAGAAGGATATGGAACATTTGTTGCAGAAACAGTTGAAGGGGTTGTTTGTCCTTCTTGAATCGTAAATGGATATTCATTATTAGCACTAGGTGCATATCCAACTGGAAAACCAGTTTCAACGAAATTGTAATCTCCAGGTGTCAAATTATTAACGACAATTTGACCATTAGTATCAGTGGTTAAATCCTTTTCGATAACATTGCCCGATGCATCTAGTAATTCAAAAGTTGCTCCAGCTAAAGGAGAATCATTTGAAGCATCAGTCTTTGTCAAAATAACACTACCATTTTGCACGTCGCCAGTACCGGTACCTGAACCACCCCAATTAATGGTATGGCTAGCATCTTCAGTAACTTGTGACGATTGCAAGGTCACATTGTTGTCCCAAGAATTAACTTGGTTGGCATCTGCAGCAGGAACAGAAACTTGATAAGTCATATTTACAGTTTGGTTAACATTACCAAACACGAATATTATTTGTTGGTTTTTCATTAGAACCGATGTTGGTTCGATCGTACCGGTTGAAATAAATTGACCATTTAAATAGTATCCAGTGTTGGCATGGACAGATCCATTAATATAAGTTTGGTTTGGACCCAAGGTGTCAACGATTTTAACATTTGTCAAATCAGAAGCTGGATTGTTAAAAGCTACATTCCAAGTCAAAGTAGTTGGACTACCCGTCAAATCTTTTTGATCGGGGATCCAGCCATTTTTATTAATAATAAAATCATTGGGATTAGTATCGGTTACAGTTGAACCCATACCAGTAATAGTTAAAGTACCTGAACGATTTAGATTGGCTTGACTAGCATTGTCATTAAAAGTCAAAGTACCAGTTGAGGCACCTTTGGCAATGTTGAACGTACCAATAACTACACCCGTATTAGTTTTAACTTCAAAACTAAGATTATTCTTTGCTAAAACATTTCCTGGCAAAGTAAAATCAGCAGTATCGCCAGCATTAATAGGAATACCATTAGCGATAGAAAAACTATAATTGACATTAACACCCTGCCAATCATAAATAGTATCCGTTGGCGAAGCAGTACCACCAGTGGTGTAAGTCATAGTTGCATCAGCAGCGGTATTTCCCGTGATAGGAACGACGGCAGCTTTAGCACTCGAATTCAAAGCGCTAAAGCTAAATACCGCAAGTAACACTGCGATTGTAGACAAAAGAAACATCTTGAACTTGCCTCTCATACAATCATCTCCTATTCATAACTTCTCAGCCTTACTTCGTTCAATATTATTGTAAGACCAATTAGCAACCTAACTAAACTAAAACGTCTAACTAAATTTTTATAAATAGGATCATTCAATTAATACCTTATTCATCCGTCAGCGGCAGTTTTTTAACAAAATGATACGTGATCAGAGATATCAGTAGAATGCCAAGAGTTATCACTGTGTGGACGGCAGTCAAAGTGGTATACGTGGCACCGTGAACTGTCGGATTGAAAAATGACAAGACGTTGAGATTCAAAAAGTAGCTCAATAAATATACCAAAGACATATAGATTAATTGCTGAGAAATATTGCCGATACTAGATAATTGATACTTCACTAAAAAGGCCCTTTCCCCATCTAAATTAGGGCTGTTATATAGCGAACGGTTGAGTAACGTATTATCAGCGCCAACAAAGACTGCAGCTAAAAATAGTCCTAGGAAATAAATCGGCACAAAATTAAATAAGGTCAATAACATCCCAACGAATAATATTGGATATCGATACTGTGGAAAATTCTTTAACAGCATCGGTCCGATCTCAAAGCCTAATAAATAGATCACAAAGATCCATACTGTGGCTTCAAAATTAAACCGTAAAGTACTATCGAACGTAGAATACAGCAGCAAAAAGTTCATAACAAACCCACGATTGAGAGCTCCTAAACTGAGTGGGAATATCTTCTTGTGGATCCCCAATTGAACGTAGATCAATGTACCTAAGATGACCGCTGCCAAAATACACATGATCAAATCTAGACTGTGGGAAGTCGTCTTCAAGCGCGAGTATCTGATTGAAAAGACTAGCACTACTAAAATAGTTAAATAAACTAAATTCAATATCAGTCTGCTTGGGTGAATGAAACTAGCTTTAAAATCGTCTTCGTGATAAAAATCGATCTCATTTTTCAAGAAGACGCCTCCGAACCAGGCAAACAAGAACAAAATAGCCAGCAAAATAAACGCTATGGCCATCTCCTTGTACTTCATCGCCACAAAGCTGACCACTAACAACAAGATCATTGCGATCAGCGAGTACAACCAACTTTGCTTCGTCATCGAAAATTCGTTGCTCAATTTCCCCCGAGATCTGATCGTCAAAAAGTATGGCCAGAGCCAACTGGATGCCAGCCCTAATAAAATACCACCTAAGATACCAAAGAAGATGTTGTCAGCAAACAGCATTGAGATCGAGCCCAAGACCCCAAAAATACTGGAAACGTTCATCATCTTAATAGCGGAACGTTTGATCTGTGCTGTCAATAACATGCCGATGCATCTAAAGGTGTACAGCATTAAAAATGGCAACACAAAAATCGGCTCAGTTTTATGAATGTTATAAAGCATCAAACAAAAGAAATAGGGAATAAAAACACCAGCATTGGCAAGTAAATTTAAAACCCCCATTGAAAAAGATCGAAATGATTTTTGCATTTTTTGAACTCCTCATGTTATTACCCACATTGTATACAAAAAAAACAGTTTAATCACGTCTACACCACTAATTAACACAATTCTGGTGAAACTTAATTAACTGTTTTTAAAGTAGCTCTTTTAGGCAAAGGCGTCCAATACATTATTGACTGTCTTTGAGACATCCTTTGATCTCGTAAGTAAACTGATAAAGGCTGCACCAGAGGCGCCAGCTGCTTTGAGTTGATGAACATTTTCATCAGTGATCCCACCGATAGCTACGATCGGTACTCTACTCTCATTGACTAAGTCTTGAAGGCCGGTCAAACCGATCGGCGCTGTGGCATCGTCCTTAGAAATCGTTGGTACGATCGGACCTGAACCCAAATAGTCGATTTGTTCAACTTGATTAGCGATCTTGACCTGTTCGATCGTCTGACAAGAAAGTCCGATGATCATCTCGGGTGCAGCTTTTGAAACAACGTCGATGATATTCATATCTTTTTGACCAACGTGAATACCATCTGCTTGCAATTGGTTAGCTAATTCAACATCATCATCCACGAAAAAGGGAATATTAGCATCCCGACAAATCTTGCGTAACTTCTTACCCAACTGGAGCCGTTGTTCAGAGGTCAAAGTAGAACCGGCTTTGTCACGGTATTGAAACGCCGTTATGCCACCATCGATGGCTTCTTCGAGCAAGACCTCAAAGTCCTGTCCGACAAGGTCTTGGCTTCCGCAAACGAAATAAGCTTTCAACATCTCTTCCTTAAATTCCATGGCTGATCATCTCCTTGTTATAAGCCCAGTGATTCAAAGGACCATGGCCATGACCAACTTGGATGGTATTCTTGATCGCTGCTTCAACAAATTTTTTCCCAAAAAGAATGGCGTCTTTCATCTCATCACCCAAAGCTAAACGGGAAACGATCGCTGACGAGATAGTGTCGCCTGTTCCGTGAGTTCTGACGGTATGTACCCGGGGACTTTCCATCCAAAGATCTTCGCCACTTTCGAGTAAGACTAGATCACGGACTACATCTGAATCCCCGTGACCACCCTTGATCAAAACATTCTTAGCTCCTAAAGTTTGGATCTTTCTTGCGGCATCTAACATATCTGCTTGATCATGAATCTTCATATCGGCTAAAGCTTCTGCTTCCGGGATATTAGGCGTAACTAAGGTAGCTAATGCGATCAATTTCGTTTTGATCAGCTTGATCCCCTCATCTGAGATCAATTGTGCGCCACCTTTTGCGATCATTACTGGATCAAGCACAAAAGGACCAAAATCGTATTTCTTTAAATTATCATAGACTAATTCCACGTGCTCAGCATCGGCAAGCATCCCCGTCTTACAAGCTTTGATGTTAAAATCATCTGCCAGGGAATCAAACTGCTGGTTGATCATCTTTGGTGAGAGTGCTTGAAAATCCTGCACACCAATCGTGTTTTGAGCCGTCACAGCTACAATCACTGCCGTTGAAAAGACGCCGCACTCTTGCATTGTCTTCATATCAGCCATTACACCAGCGCCACCGCCACTGTCAGTCCCAGCAATCGTTAAAGTTTGAGGAAAACTATTAATTTCATTCATCGAATTTGCCTCCTTGTTCAATATCAGCCGTCGTAATTGAATACAATTTATCTAACAAGCGTGTAGAAAACTCAGCTGGGCCAATCTTGGGCAGATCATTCATGACTGATTCACCAGCCAAACTAAAGACGAGGCAAGCCATTTTAGCAGCTTCAAAAACATCATCAGATGAAACTCCAGCAAATACGGCGATCAAACTTGAAAGCATGTCGCCAGTCCCAACCAGAGTCGTAAACATTTTGTGACCATTAAACACATGCGCAACGGCATCGGCAGTCGCAATCGTGTCAGTTTCACCCGTCACGACCGTTACACAACTAAACTTAGATGCGCAAGCTTGGGCGATCTCATCAACACTTTGCGATTGACCTTCATCGATCGAATCAATTCCTTTAGCAGACCAGGAAACGCCCACCAAACTAGCAACTTCACCCGCATTACCACAAATGACGGTAGGTTTACCAGTTGCAAGCAGTTGCTCAACAAAGGACAATCTTTCCGGAACAGCTCCGATCCCAACGGGATCAAGGACAACAGGTTTATTAAATTGATTAGCTAGCCGCAAAAGTTCAAGACTAAGCTTATTTTGACGCTCATCTAAAGTTCCAATATTAATGCAAATACCATTAGCGAATTGAGCCAAAGTCTTCAGCTCTTCATCGTAATTAGTCATCAAAGGTGAAGCGCCGATGGCACTAATACCATTAGCAACATCACTTTGAGTAACCGAGTTAGCAATATTCAAAACCATCGGATTATCCGTTCTAACCTTATTCAACAAATCAAATTGCATATCCATTCCTCCAAAAAAATAATAAAAAAAGCCACGGTTCTTAGTCGTAGGATTAAGAATCGTGGCGTCAATTGCCCAGATCATGCACTTTCCTACGCAAGTATCAACTTACAGGTTCAAAGGGATCAGGCCAACGCCTATCTCAGTTTCGAGTGAAACACCCCTAGTGCTTTATTTGGTTTAGTTTTAGGATAGCATACTGGATAAATTGCTGCACATTAAATAAATGATATAAAAATATTTACAAAACATTGTTGACTTTCAAATCTTCTTTTCTTAGCTCAATAGTTTTCTCAATATCATCTACCAATTTAAGATCATTCTTATTTTTCTCACTTGAATAATTAAGTTGCCAAATAATAATATTTTTTCTCTCTAAATAATTTGATAAAGCTTCTTTGTTTTCTTTACCAGAAGGTTTTCTCTTACTTCCCTTTTCATCAGAGGGTAATAAGCAATAAACTTTCATTACAGAAAGATCATCACGTTCATTATCAAGATAAGGATAATCACTATGAATACAATAACGATAGTATAAAAATTGCTGGGCACACTTCGAACTCTTGATGGAATTACCATACAAAACATTAGATTTTGGGCGGTATTTTGTGTCTAGAACTATTGATCCAAGTGATTTTTCTTCCTTTGAATCTGTAGTAAATACTTCAATAAAGTAATCAGGATGATTATGTTTTTTCTCAGAATAAGTCGAAGACGTGTTCGTTTCTGAATTGCTCTTATCAGTTTTTTCGTTAGTCTTAATTCGAAACATATTCATGGTCGGATTATTCTCATCGGGGTTTTTATTATTAATCCATGGATTATACGTCATAAGCAACTTGAGATGCTTATTTTCATTGGTTAATTCAATATGTGACCCTTCTTCAAAACAATTCTTATTATCAAATTTCTCCCAAGACCCTGTATTATACCCTCGTTGCTCAAATGCTGAAACAATAGATATTCCTGCCCACATTTCATAAATATCAAACGTTGATTTAATAGATAGACGTTGCTCATCCGCAAAACTCATTCTGTATTCCTTGAATTTAATAGAGTTATATTTTTTAAAAATAACTCCATAAATCGTGTTTAACACAATTGATTTTGGAATGGTATGTGGAATCTTAGCTTCAATTTTCGAGAACAAGGGCTTGCTCAATGCAAAGTTAATAGTAGATTTCAATTTCCACAATGCAGAGCGTTTTTTGTTGCATTCATTCTCAAAACTTTCAAATGTTTCAATATTATGCGTTCCTTTGCCCTCTTTTGATTCAACACCATCAATCACATCATCAAAGTACTTAATCTGGTGTTCAACAATTTCCAAAAAGTATTTCAATATATATTTCATATATTGATTAACTGGAATGTTATAATTCAATTTTTTCTCGATTGAGAAGGTTTTTTCTCGTGACTTACTTGGAAATTGAATATCTTTCTTATAAGTCTTTGCTCCTAAACGAACTCTACTGTTTATTTTTTTCCAATCATAATTATTGTCCACCTGGAATTTAATCATTGTTGGAAGGACCCGGATTGCAGCCTCCAATTTTGATCCATTCTCAATTAAATCCTGCGTTATTGGTTCATACTTGAGTTCATTAATCCTGTGTTGATTAGTCTGATAGTATTTGGATTTGACATGTTTATCATTTTTCATCGTAATATCTGAAAAAGAATTTTCTAAATCATTTCGCATATTCATCCAATCACTATCTTTTATTAAATCTTTTAGAATTATTTCAATAGCACCATAATAAGTTACACCATTTGCCACTATTCTCAATCCATACACTCCGGGCATGATATCTCCACAGGAATGTTCTTGATCGTTTTCAAAGATCATGATTGATTCTGAATATACATTAGAGCTCTTCTGATTCTTATCACTTTTTGGAAATCTAACGTAATGGTCATACTGACGATCAATAGATCTCTCATCAACCTTGAATTCTACATTTATATTTTTTTGTTGCTTTTCCGCCCAAAAATATAAATCTTCCAAGTAGATTCTATCGTTAATATTATTTGACTTAAATTTGATGGAAAAATCAGTGGATTTTTCAATTTGGAACATATTGTCATATCTTGGATCCATACAACTTTTATCAGAAGTAAGGCTAATTTCCCGGCCGTCACTCTCACCCTTAATAGCTACTTTAAGTTCGATTCCATCTGGGGCATCTACTTTAAATGGTGAATCCATTTTCTTCTAGATCCTTTGCAATTAGATTAATCCTATTAATTGATTCTTCGAATGGTTCGGATGAATTATCAGTACCTTTCTTCTTTGGTTCTTTCCAACTACCGTAAATCGAAGATTTCTCTAAAACTTCTCGTAAGCTTCCCTTTATCTTATCCCTATCATCCTTATCATCGACATCAAAATAGTCTCCAATCAAATTGTGGAGCTTTTGGTATGATCCTTTGATTTTTGGAAGGATTCTTTGAGTAATTTGAAGATCAAATCCTTCATCACGACTGATCTCCATTTTTGGTTCAGAATAATACGACGGGAGGTTATTCAAATATTCTTCTATTTGATTTACGATACGCCAACCTACTCCAATGTTATGGTCCGCTAAATTGAGTTTTTCATGAATTTCCCAAAGGAGTTCGTATTCCGTTTGAACTCGTTTTTGTTCAGCTTTGTTGGACTGATCATCAGTATCCAAAACCGGATAAACAATATAACTTAGATTAGTTTCAGTATTTTCATCGTTGTTCAAACTATCCATATATGGGAGTAAATGAAGTTCAATTACGTTTGAACGGTCTAACACTTTGTCAGAAATATCGTAAGTTGATTCATCTGTATTGATTGTCCCTACAAACATGACATTATGCTTAAGTGGGATAGTATTTCTTTGCAATGACTCATCATATCCATCATTGTTGTCACGCTTATTATTTTGATTGCTTTTGCTCTTTTCAAATAACTTGATTTGACGATCTTCATCATCCATTTCCAATGCAGATAAAAACTGTGCAAAATATTGTTCAATTCGAGAAAGGTTCATCTCATCAAATTCCACCAAATACAAATGATCTTCATTTTTGTCATCTGCAGCTTTTTGAAGAAATTGTGTTAAGCCACTTTGACCAGGTTCAAATTCGTTCTTTTGATAATTCATAAATCCTAAAAGATCAGAGTCGTCTGTCCACGATGATTGAACTGGTATGTATAATGATCTATCTTCCATACCCATAGTTTTAGCATATGTTTTAACCAATTGAGTTTTCCCAGAACCACTAAGACCTGCCAGAATTACTAATCCTTTGCTTTTCATTGCAGTGTAGAAATTGATCAAATCTTTAGTCTCATATAATAAACCAGACTTCTGTGCTTCCATCTTAAAGCGATCAATCGCATACTTATCCATCATTGAATGTGATTTTTTCAATTCTTCAAAGTCTTCATGAGACAAGAAACCAATTCCATAACCGTCTTTCGTAATATTTGTTTCATAGGCAAATTCACTGAATTCTTCATTGCTCGCTCGAATCACCTCAAAAGGTTCATCAAATGAAAATCTCCAATAATCATCATCAATTAGTTCCTGTTTTTTAACATTTAGTATTAAAAAAATATCTTTGTTATTTACATATGCAATAAATGGAGGCACTACATATTTTTCATTCCAAACCGGACATCGAACCTTACCCTTTTTAAGTTCATTTAAAAATAATGAAATGTTATTAGAGTCTGATTGTTCAATAATTATTGGGAAAGAATAAAATTCTCTTTCATTATCCTTTTCGTTTTTAATCTCAAATATTTGCGATCCAGTTTGGTCATTTGCATAAATGCGTTTAACGCTTGAATACGTGACTGTTATAAACTTTTTTCGACCAAGTCTTTCAAATAGTTCATCCTGGCTTTCATCATTACTTTGAAATTGATGTTGTAACACAACATGCATTTTATTAATATTTACGCCATCCACTTTAGAAAGATATTGTACATTCGCATTCTCATCTGAAAGATCAATATCCTTGGAGTTCTTAATTCTGCATAAAATTTTTGGTTGATATTTATTTTCTACCACAGATATCCTCCTCTTGGAACGTTTATAAATATATTTATAATTATAAAACAAATATCTCTTCACAACACGAATCCCAGAACTTTTTCGCAAACTTTTCAATTCTATCTCTTGACAATTCGTTCGGTACCGAAGTATACTCATTTATGAAATATATTTCGGCACCGAATGTTTTTAATATAAAAAGAAATGAGGAATACAACATGACAAACTTAACAGACGAATTAATGAAAAAACTACACTTCATAAGTAAAGCTTCAAACAAATACATGCACCAAAACAAGCAAAGATTAACAGGACAACAAAGAGTCCTAGCCATCTTGAACTTAGAAGACAATTTGGCACAAAGCTACTTGCAAGAAGTACTAGATCTAAGACCAAGCTCCCTAGCCGAACTTTTGAAAAAGCTAGAAGATAAGGGCTTGATCGAACGCAACGAAGATCCAAGCGACAAGCGGATCAAACGCGTTACCCTAACAGCCGACGGCAAAGAAGCAGCAGAAAAAAATGCTGCTCCATCAGGCAAAAACGCCACAGAAAAATTCTTCTCCGGTCTAACTGAATCAGAACAAGAAAGTCTCAAAACAAGCCTAGATAAAATCCCCGAAGGTTGGGATGAAGAATTCCAACAAAATGCCGACAGCTTCATCGACCCAATGGATCGCTTCGAAAACATGCAAAAAGTTCGCGACGAGATCATGTCGAAATACGGCGACAACATGGACGAAATGTCAGAACAAGACTTCAGATCAATGAGAAAAGAAATGCGTGAAAAGATGCAAGAAATGGGTATGATGCCAGGAAGACACCACGGTCCAAGAATGAATCAAATGGGACCAATGGGCCACGGAATGGGTGGTCATCACATGCACGGCGGTCATGGAAACTGTGGTGGCCCAGGAATGAACCACAGATCAGATTTCAGAGCCAACTGGAGATGGTAAAAAGCTCCAACTATCTAATCTATTCAAATCAAAACGTCAAAAAAAGACAAAATAAGTAAGAAAAAAGACCATGTTCTCAATTTCCAAAAAAATGGAAAAAGAAAAACATGGTCTTTGTTATTTTAAAATCAAAAAGCGCGGCGGAGAGCAGAGCGATACGCCACTACCGATATTCAAGAAAGAAAAGGAAAAAGAACCAGGCGGGAGCAAAGCGACAGCCAGTGAAATAGTGAAAAAAAAACAAATAATCACAGCAGCAATAACCGTCAGGAAACAAATTGAGCGGAGCAAAGTTCCGCGAACCGAGAAAAAAATTAGTGATCCGAACAAATAAAATACCACAATAAAACAAGCAAGACCCTACTCCCACCAGAATAGAAGAAGCCTGAGATAGACATGTGAGAAATAGGACGAGCAAAAAATGCCAATTTGTACAAAATAAATCGGTAAATCTCAACCAAAAGGGGGGGATATTGTCTCTATCTAGACGGAGGGGCCCGGGGATACAGACCTCAGTGGTGAAATTTCACTTGGCGACGAAGGAGCTTAGTGAAAGGT
>NZ_RHNT01000007.1 GCF_003946325.1 Companilactobacillus furfuricola
CTCATGAAAATTGGCATTGAGTATATAAGCCTCTTCTTAAATAAATGCATCAAAATAACCAAACCACGACGAGAACCCCCTTACCATGAAGAACAATATCCTTTTCCTTGTCAGAAAGATCCTTAAAAGGAACATCAAGTCGAACCCCAAGCTCTTGAACAATTTGTTGCTGCATCGAACGACCAGGCAAACGCCAAGAACGAATGGCACCATCTTGAATAGATAAATTCTCATCAGGGATAATCTTAGACCGTTGCAAAGTCTTCAAAACTCCCGTACCTTCGCATTTAGGACAAGCACCGTCCGAATTAAAGGCAAAATCTTCAGCACTAAAAGCATAAAACTTAACGCCACAAACAGGACAAGTAAGCTGACCCATACGCTCATCAGAAGCAGGCAGGTCCATAGCTTCAGAAATCTTCAAAGAGGGATCCAAACGATGGCCATTAGGACAAACAACCGAACTCAAACGAGAAAACATCAACCGCAAAATATTCAAACTCTCAGTCATAGTACCAACAGTAGAACGGACTCCAGGAACCGAAGGGCGCTGTCTCAAAGCAATCGTCGAAGGCAAATTCCTAATATCACGAACATCAGAACGCCCCACTTGAGAAATCCGACGACGAGTGTAAGTACTCAAAGCATTCAAATACTTACGAGCACCTTCAGAATAAATAGTATCCATAGCCAAAGAAGACTTCCCTGAACCAGAAACACCAGTAATAGCAACAAAAGAATTCAAAGGAATATCCACATCCAGATCCTTCAAATTATTAGCCTTAGCACCACGGACCTCAATATTATCAGGAATATAATTCTTATGACGTATACTCATAGCCTAACCAACTTTCATCAAAAATATACCTAGAGTTTAACATTAAGCAAAAAATTGGTCTAACATGCGATAAATAGAACAATGAATCAAATATAAACAAAATTAAAATAACAACAAATAAAAAATTAAAATAACAACAAATAAAAAAATAAATAACAAAAAGATAGAAGTAGAGTAATAAGGCGAGAGTGTGAGGAACGAGCACGCAAGCAAGAAGCGAAAGCAAGAGATAAAATTATAAATTTGCTCTTATCGAACCAACAAAAAATGAAAAGCAACAACAGCAATGTAAGTCAGGAAACAAAAATGAGCGGAGCAAGGTCCCGCGAACCGAGGAAAGAGTAAGTAATCCAGAAAGAGAATATATCCTGATAAGAAAAGGAAGCATCTACTCCCACCAGAATAGATAAAACCTGAGATAGACATGTGAGAAATAGGACGCGCAAACAGTGCCAACTTGATCAAAATAAATCGGTAAATCTCAAAAAAGGGGGTGATTAATGTCTCTATCTAGACGGAGGGGCCCGGGGATACAGCCCTCAGTCGACATCGGCAGCGTTCCAGTGGCTGTATCCCCAGGCCCCGGAGTCGGCATTGAACGTAGCAACCAAAATACTACCACCACACCCCAACCACCAAACAAACTAACAGAACTCCGGCAAAGTAAAACGCCTCTGTCTGCTATAGCTCTCTTACATCTTTACAATAAAAAAGCACCCACCAATAAAAGTGGATGCCAAAAATAACAAAATAACTAAATCTTACCAACCAAATCAGTAGATGGCTTAATAGTCTTTTCCCCAGGATGCCAGTTAGCTGGACAAACATTATCACCGTTCTCAGCAACAAATTGAGCAGCTTGAAGAGTTCTCAAAATCTCATCAGCGTTACGGCCGATACCCATAGCATTAATAGTATATGACTTAATAACACCTTCAGGGTTAATAATAAACACGCCACGGTAAGCTTGACCGCTCTCATCATCTAAAAGATCAAAGAAATTTGAAAGTTGGTGTGTTTGGTCAGACAACATAGGATATTGAATCTTGTGAATAGTATCAGTAGCATCAGCCCAAGCCTTATGTGAAAATTCACTATCAACAGAAACTGAATAAACTTCAGCATTGTTTTTCTTGAATTCCTCATAATCATCTTGCAATTCACTTAATTCAGTAGGACATACGAATGAAAAGTCAGCAGGGTAAAAGAAAATAATTGACCATTTGCCAAGCAAATCTTTCTTAGAGTAGTCCTTGATCTCACCATTTTGATAACCTTTAACATTAAAATCAGGAATTTCTTTATTAATATACATTAAACTAGCTCCTTTCGGATTTATACATTTAATAATAGTCTACTTTTCTAAAAATTCAATAGCTATGAATAATTATTATATAAGAATCATTACAATGTAGCTGAAATATACATTAAAAAAAGCCGTATTAACGGCTTTTTGCTAATCAGCCTCGTTTAGAACCATTTTTACATGGTGAGCTTTACTAGATGTGCTAACATCAGTTAAACTTGTGAATCCAAAATGCTGGAAAAAGTCTTGAGCCTCAATTCCCGCACGAATCTCGACAGCTTGATTGGGAAATAACTGGTTGATTGTGTCTAAAATCTTAGCAAGCAATTCATTTCCTAGACCTAGGTTGCGATATTCTGGATCGACGACCATTTTTCCAAAAGACACATGATGACCTTCTTGGAAAATTCTTGCATAGCTAACTAAGCTATCATCTTGATAATTTAATAAATGAATAGCATTAAGATCAGTATCATCTAATTCTTGATAAAGGTGCTTTTGTTCAAGCACAAAAACTTTTTGCCGTAATTTATACATGTCATAGATTTGTCTCGGCGTTAAATTGTTCAAAGTTGCGATCTTCCACATGTTATCCATCCCTTCTAATTGATGTTTTTTGTGATGACTTCCTCTGAAATAAATATTATTATAATAATTTCAAAGAAAGTAACCGAAATTAAATATAAATTCTTTATTAAACTGAAAACGCTTCGCAGTGATGCAAAAAGCAGCCGATCATTTTCGATCAACTGCTGGATAATTAATGCATATTTGACGTGTCTTGTGTCATCTTACCGTCGATAATGTTATAAATTCGATCCGCATAATTCTTTAGACGTAAATCATGGGTCACAACCACAATAGCTTTGTTGCGGTCTTTAGCTAATGATTTCAACATTTGACCGACTTCATCGACACGAGCAGTATCTAATGCTGCTGTTGGTTCATCAGCCAAAATGATTTCGGGATCAGTATAAAGTGCACGTGCAATTGCCACACGTTGATTTTGACCACCAGATAACTCGGCAGGATATTTGTTCATCAGATCGTCAATACCTAACACATTGATCAAGTCATCAAATCTGCCATCAGTCAAATTGCCAGTTTTCTTAACACGGTCAGCCAGTTCAAACTGTTCCTTGACCGTTAAATATGGGAGAAGATTATAAGACTGCAAAACAAAACCGATATTATTTAGTCGCAACTGTTCTAGAGCTTTTTTGTTCAGTTGGTTTAAAGGCTCGTCATTCAAAAAAACTGTTCCAGAACTAGGAGTTTGTAGTCCACCAGTAATAGTCAAAAAGGTGCTCTTTCCTGATCCCGAAGGGCCTAGGACTAAAATCAGTTCACCCTTATTTGCTTGGAAGTTGATATCGTGCAAAACGTGGACTTTACTAAGATCATGCCCAAAGGTTTTATTGATATTACTCAATTTGATAGTTGGCATATTATCCTCCGATCACGTCGACGGGATCGACATTAAGAATTGTTTTAATTGGTACTAAAGCACCGAGTACACTAGTGATCAATAATCCTACAGCCACTAGTGACAATAACGGTATGTTGAAACTCATTGGTACAGATGTCGGAATGACGATTGCCGTAAGGAACGTCAAAAGCGTGCCAATTATCAAGCCACTGAGCACTAAGATAACCGATTGGGAGATTGTCGTATTTATCAACGTTTTGGCGGGGACACCTTGAGCTCTCAAAACGGCATAATTAGGGATCTTTTGAATGGTCAAGATATATAAAAAGATGGCAATGACGATCAATGAAATTATCATTAAAAAGGCTATCATAAATGTGAAAGTAGAATTTTGCGCTGAATATCCCGGTAGTTTATCGATAAAGCTTTGGATGGGGTAGTTTTTTAAATTGGCATCGGATATTTTAGTTGACTCAGTTTTAGAAACGACGGCACTGGCAACGAGGTTAGGTCCCATTCCTTTGATAGCTTGCCAGTCAATGATTCGACCGTATAATATTGGCGCAACGTTGAGTTTGGCATTTTTAGTGAAACCGACGATGGTATACTTTTTCGAAATTGAATTTAAGCTTACTTGATCGCCTAATTTGTAGCCACTTTGTTGAAATTTTTCATCAGCAACGACTTGATGGCTTTTGGTTGGCTTGTGACCAGAAGTAAGCTTGAGATCTTGATACAAATATTGATTTTTATCGATACCTAAATAAGTCGCAGATATTTGATCTTGGCCTTTCGATTTCGCGACGACGGAAGATTGTCCAACGTAAGCTTGATCTTTGGTCAGATCTATATTTTTGGCTTGTTGTTTTGTAATGAGCGATTGTCCGAGGCTGATGTTAGCGTCTTTATTTAAGACGATGCTTTCAGCCTGCCAAGTTTTGATAGCAGCTGTATTGGAATTAGCCAAACCCAAAGCGAGACTGGTCAAGATAAAAATCAAGTAGCTGATCAATACGATCATCCCGATGATCAAGCCATAGCGTAATTTTTCGTGTTTAATTTCTTTAATTGCTAAAAACATTATTTTTCTCCTAATTGCTGCAAGATATTTGAATATCTCGTCAGCCAAAAATCTTTTTTCTTCGGGTCGAGCAGGATCTCTTTAATGATTTCATGGGATAAGACGGTCATGATCCAAGTCCGGTCATCCATTTTGTTTGGGTCGATCTTTTGGTCAAAACTTTCAGATTGCGAAGCTAAAAACGCTTCATTAGAAGAAATGTGCATTTTCATTAATTCATAGTACTTACTGTTGTCGATCCTCTCGACAAAATTTTTAACTTCTGTCAAGTAGTCGGAGTTTGATTGTTCACTAGGGATGCGAAAATCAGCATGGATCTGTTGGATAGCCTGACCGTAAATATAGCGATAAGCGTCATTAATATCGTCAAAGTATTTGTAAAACGCTCCTCGAGCAATGTTTGCAGCTTTGACGATCCGTGAGACCTTGGCAGTGGGCAAGGTATATTGAGAGAATTCGTCAAGTAAGACATTTTCGATCAATTGTTTTTTTGTATTGTCTAAATTTTTAAAAGTCAATGATGTCATGATTTCCTCCACAGTGACACTGTGTCACCAGAAGATATGGTATATGGAAAGTGACAGGGTGTCAATATATTTTTAAGATTAATTTTATTCTAATATAAAGTTACATTTTCTAATAAAGTGATATAATAATGGCATCTACTTATTTAATTGGTTATAGTTAAATATATGGATGAATTATTTTTATTAAAAGGTAGGTATTTTTATGGCAGACGTTGAAGCTTATATCAAAGATCTAAAGGAAACAATTACGCAACGAGATCCTAATCAACCTGAATTTCAAGAAGCTGCATTTACTGTTTTAGACAGTTTAAAACCTGTTTTAAAAAAGCATCCGGAATATATTAAAGCTAATATTCTTGGTTCCTTAGTCGAACCAGAACGTGCGATCCAATTTCGTGTTCCTTGGCAAGATGATGAAGGAAATTTTCACGTTAACCGAGGGTTCCGTGTCCAATTCAATTCAGCAATCGGACCTTATAAGGGTGGCTTGAGACTTCATCCCAGTGTTAACTTAAGTATTATCAAGTTTTTAGGATTTGAACAAATTTTGAAAAATAGTCTGACTGGACTACTTATCGGTGGTGGTAAAGGTGGATCTGATTTTGATCCTAAAGGTAAGTCAGATTCAGAAATTATGCGTTTTTGTCAAAGCTTCATGACTGAATTACAAAAACATATCGGGCCAGACTTAGATGTTCCTGCTGGCGACATCGGTGTTGGTGGACGTGAGATCGGTTATTTGTATGGCCAATATAAACGCTTGAATGGTTCCCAAAATGGTATTTTAACTGGTAAAGGTTTGGAATACGGTGGTTCTTTGGCTAGAACTGAAGCTACTGGCTTTGGCTTGATCTATTACTTGAATGCCTTGATCAAAGGTCAAGGAGATCAATTAAAGAACAAAACGATCAAGGTTTCAGGCGCGGGTAACGTGGCCATTTATGCGATTCAAAAAGCCCAAGAAAATGGCGCTAAGGTAGTAACTGTCTCTGATTCAAATGGCTACATTTATGATGAAAATGGTATTGACGTCGATGTAGTTAAACAGATCAAAGAAGTAGAACGTGGACGGATCAAAGAATATGCTGATAAAGTTAAGACAGCAACTTATTCAGAAGGATCAGTCTGGGATCTCGATATTAAATATGACATAGCATTGCCATGTGCTACACAAAACGAGATCGACGAAGACCAAGCAAAATTGATTGCTAAAGATGGAGCTAAGTATTTAGCTGAAGGTGCAAATATGCCAAGTACGACTGAAGCTATTGCTGTTTATAAAGAAAACGGCATCGTTTATGGACCTGCTAAAGCTGCTAATGCTGGTGGTGTTGCCGTTTCTGCACTCGAAATGAGTCAAAATAGCGAACGCCTCGCATGGACTTTTGACGACGTCGATAGTCAATTAAAAGATATTATGGAAAATATTTATGAAAAATCCGCTGCAGCTGATAAAGAGTATGATTTAGGACAAGATTATCAAGCTGGCGCTAATATTGCTGGATTTGAAAAAGTTGCTAAAGCTATGTTAGCTCAAGGATTAGTTTAAAAAGTTATTTAAGATCAAAGTAAAGTGAAAAGGACAAAGCCGATTTTTTTTGCTTTGTCCTTTTTTAGGTTTGATACAGATTCACGGTTGAAAGAGAGCTCCGGGTTAGAAACTGTCAGCTGGTGCTGCCAGTCCCTAAATCCTCACTAGCTAACCATCACCCTCCACTCTCTTATTTTTTGAAACGAGTTGCGGTTGAAAGAGAGCTCCGGGTTAGAAACTGCCAGCAGGCACTGCTACGCAGCACCTTTGTGCTGCCAGTCCCTAAATCCTCACTAGCTGACCATCACCCTCCACTCTCTATTTTATTTACGTTGTTAATTTGATTCCGACGATCCCTACTAATAGTAACGCAATGAAGATCCAGGTTACTCCGGGGATTTTGTCACCAAAGAACATTACGCCCATGATGATCGAGCCGACAGCACCGATCCCGGTCCAAATAGGGTAGGCCAATGATAGTGGTAGTGACTTAGTCGCTTTAGCTAAAAAGAAAAAGCTGGCGATCATACCGATCACTGTTGCAATCGACCAGTCCAGCTTGGAAAAGCCGTGACTTAATTTCATTGTTGATGCCCAAACCACTTCAAATAGTCCGGCAATTACTAGATAGATGCAATTCATATCAATTCCTCCTAGATTTTTTCGAAGGTATTTTTCCGAAAAAATAGAGTACCCCCAATAATTCCTTCTATGGCCTAATGGAATTATTTTGAGTACTCTGTTTGTTAACACCCGGCGGTGATTTAAATTAAAAATATTATATCATATGTAAAATTATTCTTCAGCAGGAAGAACTGGGAAACGTTTTACGATAAACGTAAAGAAGTAAGACATTGCCAAGATAATTGCTACAACGACATATGGTGAATGTGGATTCCAATCCATTAAAGCACCAGACATTAATGGTCCAATAATATTACCGATCGAAGTCAACGACATGTTCATCCCATTGATCAATCCTTGTTGATTTGCTCGGCCTGCTTTGGTCAGAAGGGTCGTGATAGCAGGACGAAGTAAGTCAAATGAGCTAAAGATGATCAATGTTGCAATGATGACTTCGACTTTGGAGCGAGCGAACAAGATCCAACCTACTGAAATGGCACTTAATAAGTAACAAAGACTGATAAGTTTGATTTCGCCGATCTTGTTAACAAAAATATTGAACAAACTTACTTGTAAGATCAAGGAAATAATCCCGTTTAAAGTTAAGACAAGAGCAATCGTGCCTAGACCAAAATTAAAGATCTGGTTAACGTAAATACTGTAAATACTTTCAAACCCTTGAAGACCAAACGATGCGATCAAAATCATCGTGAATAAAATGATAAATGGAGCGGTTAAAAGATCTCGGTAAGAACCGGATTTTTTTTCGAGCTCCTTTTTAGCATCTTGCACAAGGACTTCCTTATCGGCATCATGCAAAAGTAGCTGAGTAAAGATCACACTGATTATCCCGATACCGGCAGCAAACCAAAATGGTGTTTTGTAGTCGATATTGGCAAGCATACCACCAATACCTGGTCCTAAGATCAAACCACCACTGAAGGCAGCCGACAGCCAGCCGATAACTTTTGCCCGTTCTTTTAGGGTAGTTAAATCGGAAGCTAATGCCATTGAAGTCGGAACAACCATGGCAGCAGACAATCCACCGATCAAACGTGAAGTATTGAATCCTGGTAAAGTTGTTGAAATCGCAAAGATAACTTCAGAAATCGCATAGATCAGCAAACCTAGAACAATGATCGGCTTTCTACCCACTCGATCAGAAATCCGTCCCACAATAGGTGAAGCAATGAACTGAGCCAAGGCAAAAAGTGAAGTCATCACTCCCATATCAGATGTCGTATAGTGGAATTCATTTTTAATGAACGGGGTGACAGGTATGACTAGACCGATACCTAAACAAATTAAAAAGTTACTGAACACTAAAATATAAATCGATTTTTTATGCTTCATTTTTACCTCCTCTAGATCACTTCTTCAAAAAAAATACCACCGCAATGCGGTAGTAGAAATAGTCGTATTTTGAATCTCCTAAATATTACGCTTTAGTGCGCCTGATGAAATAGTATACAGCATAAATATTATAAAGAAAACACTTTTAATACATCGGTAATATTTTTGTATTAAAAAAATAGGGATGATTTATTTTAATCGTGATTTACCTAAAATATACACAATCTTTACAAAGAATATATCAAATATATACATGGATTTTTTACACTAATAACCAGATTGATAAGTAGGGGGAAACATCGTGAATAAGAAGTTTTTTAGAAATTTATCAGTAGTTTTAAGTTTGCTTGCTTTGACATTCATATTTGCTGGATGTTCAAAGAAATCCTCGGCCAATGAGGTGACGAAGATCACTTATTGGCACGTAAATGCTCAAACTCAAGGGGGAGCCACAGTCGACCAACTTGTGAAGAAATTCAACGACACGCACAAGAATATCAAAGTGACAGCCAAGTACAATCCTAATATGTACCAAGGCTTGATGCAGAATTTACAATCTGCTCAAGCTTCAGGCAAAGTTCCTGATATTGTTCAAGTTGGCTGGGCTTATGATAATTACTTTGCTAGCAATTTTAAATATATGACACCAACTGATGCAGCAAAGAAGTTTGATGGTTCTAACAAGTTTATTGATACTAACTTTAATAAACGCTCGTTGTCATTTGCTAAAGATAGCACTGGCAAATTAGTCGGACTTCCTTATTCGTTAAGCACACCGGTTTTATTTATCAATAAGGATATATTAGCTAAATACAATATCGATGAAAATTCATTACAAACTTGTGAAGGTGTTAAAGAAGCTTCTCAAAAGATCAACCAACAATCAGGTAAATATGGGCTATACATTCAAGAACCCGGTGACACATGGGCACAACAAGCATTGATGCTTAGTCATGGTGCTGATATTCAAAAGAATGGCAAAGCAACATTTGCAAGTAAGCAAGGAATTGCGGCTTACAAATATTACCAAGACATGGTCAACAGTAAATTAGCATTGCATACACCTTGGGCACAAGGGATGGATTCCTTTGTTAAAGGCGACGTAGCCATGGCTTTCACAACGATCGCCCAAGCTTCACACATTAAGAAGAGTGCTAGCTTTAACGCTGCAGCTATCGTAGCTCCACACTTTAAGGGTAGTAAGACTGTTGTTCCCGTTGGTGGATCCATGCTTTCGATCACGGCACAAGATGAGAAACAACAAAAAGCTGCTTGGGAATTTGAAAAGTTCATGTATAGCAATGATTCAACAGTAACTTGGAGCAAAGGGACCGGATACTTACCTTCGACCAAGTCAGCTCTGAAATCAGCTGATTTTAAAGATTATGTCAAACAAAATCCAATGCTTCAACCAGCGGTAGATACTTTGGATAATGCCATTCCTTGGACTTCGTTCCCTCAAAAAGGCTTGCAAGCTGAACAAGCTATGATCGATGCAAGGGATAAGATCTTATCTGGAAGTAATGTTAGCTCAACTTTGAAGTCAGCACAGGAAAAGATCAATGCTCAACAAAAATAATAAAATTTTACCGTTTGTTTATTTGTTGCCAACCGCGATCTTGCTGACAATTTTTATGATCATCCCAATCTTATATACCTTTTATTTGAGCTTTTTCGATTGGAATTTGATTGCTCCAACGAAAGAATTCGTTGGCTTGAAAAATTACATCGAAGTCTTCACTGATCCGGTGAATCAAAAGGTTATTTTGAATACGCTGATTTATATCATTTTCTTAGTGATTTTAAATTTCGTAATACCATACTTTATTTCGCTGATCGTGAAGTTCTTTATTAGTAAAATGCAAGGTACTTATAAGGTTTTATTTTTCATTCCCAGCCTCTTTTCATTAGTGGTCGGGGCAATGATTTTCACATGGATCTTAAACCCTGTTTCAGGTCCTTTGGCATACATTTTAAAAGCTATCGGTTTAACGATGCCTAATTGGTCGAATTCAGGAATACTAGCTATTACTGTGATTTGCTTAATTACGAATTGGAAAGTCTTTGGATATAATTTCATCTTGTTATTAACTGGATTAGGTTCAATTCCAAAGAATATTATTGATGCAGCGAGAATTGACGGTATTCCTAAATGGCGTTTAGTTTGGAATGTTATTTTGCCGATGAATCGGGGCATTGCAATTTATGTTTTGATTTTAACGATCGTTCAAGGACTTCAATACGTTTTTACACCAATAAATGTCATCACGACTGGAGGACCTTATTATGGTTCCTCCAATGTGATTTACCAAACTTATTTGAATGCCTTTGTTTTATACAAAACTGGTACGTCCTCAGCCTTAGCCATCACGACATTTCTGATTTTTTTAATTTTACTTTTTCTAGAGATCAAGTTTGTCGAAAGTCGAGACAAAGATTATGTTTAAGCGAAAAGTTAACTTATGGCATGTCTTATTGATATTGATAGTTTTGATGGCGATACTACCAATATTATTCATGATCTCTAATTCCTTTAAAACATTACAAGATTCATATTCATCAATGTTGAGTTTGATTCCTAAAAATCCTACGATCGATAACTTTTTGACGTTGAATCGTCAAGTTAATCTTTTAGGGCTGACTTGGAACACTTTTTTAATGGCTACTATTGTGACTCTGGGAAAATTACTAACGGGATTATTGACAGCGTATGCTTTCAGAAGTTATCAGTTTAGAGGGAAAATGTTGATATATTTATTGTTTGTGGCAACGATCTTTGTGCCATTTACGATCGTAATGATCCCCAATTATTTAGTGATCGCTAAGTTAGACTTGCTGAACAATGTTGTTGGAGTTGCATTACCACAATTGTGTGATGCGACTGGTATCATGATATTTTTGAAAACCATGGAAAAGATCCCCAACAGTTTGATCGATGCAGCACATATTGATCAAATCCCTAATCGCAAAATATTTTTTAATATTGTTATTCCAATCTTGAAACCAAGTATTGTCAGTGTTGGAGCGATTTTCTTCATTAATTCTTGGAACGAGTATGTATGGCCAACGTTGATCTTAAAAGACAAAGGCAGTTTCACGTTGCCTTTAGCATTACAAAATTACATTTCCAGTGAAGGTGGAACGAACTTTCCGTTGGCAATGGCGTTATCAACCATCATGATCATTTTACCTTTGCTCATATACTTGATATTTCAAAAATACATTCTTAACAGCATTAGTAATAGTGGTTTGAAGTAAGGGGTTAATCATATGGGAAAAAGTAACTCAACAATTGAATTGAAGCAAGTTTCGAAGAAATTTAAAAATTCTGATGTTATTAATAGGATGAATCTAAAAGTTCATGCTGGTGAATTTTTAGTATTGTTAGGTCCGTCTGGATGCGGTAAATCAACAACTTTACGAATGATTGCTGGACTAGAAGACGTAACAGAAGGAAGTGTCTTGATCGATGGTCATGATCTACAGACTATGAAAAACGATGGTAAAGCGATTGCCATGGTTTTTCAAGATTATGCGCTTTATCCGAATATGACGGTTTATCAAAATTTAGAATATGCTCTGAAAGTTCATAAAGTTGATAAACAAGTTAGAAAGCAACGTATTGATCAAGTCATGGATACCTTGAATTTAGCTGATTATGCAGACAGATTACCTTCGCAATTATCGGGTGGTCAAAAACAACGGGTTGCTGTCGGCCGAGGGATGGTTAAGAAAAGCAAGATTTTTTTGCTAGATGAACCACTGTCTAATATTGACGTACAACTTCGGGAGAAAGCTCGTGATGAATTACAAAAGTTACACGAAATTGATCAACAGACTATCGTCTACGTTACTCATGATCAGCTAGAAGCTATGGCATTAGGAGATCGAATTGCAGTCATGAATGAAGGTATTATTCAAATGATCGATACTCCTGACAATATTTACAATCAACCAGCTAATTTATTCGTCGCGAGATTTATTGGAACACCGCAAATCAACATTATTGAAGTAGTCTTGCAAAATGGGGAAATGTATTTGAACGATCATCCGCTCTTAAAGGTTATGGGTCATGGTGAATTAGCACAACAAAAGTATTATTTAGGTATTCGTCCTGAAAATATCAAATGTTCGATGACACCAAAGGGAGATTATAGCTTGCCAGCAAAAATTGATAGCATCGTTGATTATGGTCGTTTCATCCAATTGAGCTTGAAGTTGGCCAATGGTTGTTTGATCAAGTCAATCGTTAACAGCTGTGATTTTACCGAAGATGATCAGATCTATATTGATTTTGTCGAGAGCGATACCGTTTTGTTCGATCACTCAACCGAAAAAAATTTATATTGGGGAAAACATGAATAAATTTAAGATTATTCAAATAACGGATACGCATTTGACTCCAGAAGGACATCAAGCTGCTAATCATCAAAAGATTGATCCGTTTTTGAAATTGAATAGCATTTTTATGGATGTTTCAAAAATGTCTGAAAAACCGGACATGATTGTGATTACGGGTGATTTGATCCATGAGGGGGTCACCAAAGATTATTCTAAACTTGCTCGTTTGATTAGTCAGCAAATGGATAAATTACAAATATCGATCAATGTTATTTTAGGAAATCATGATCGGACAACAGCTTTTTACCAAGGATATTTGGAACAGCCCGAGCAAGCAAAATATTATTACTTGGTATCAGGCAAGGATCTCAACTTTTATTTCCTTGACAGTAAGTTTTACGATTACGAGCAAGGATATCTTGGTCAGGAACAATTGACCTGGTTGCGGGACAATTTGGAAGATGAGCCTTTGAAGAAGTCGATTATCTTCTTGCACCATCCGGTCGCAGGGCCATCGATCCAACATATGCAGTATAGTGTTTTACAAGAAGGTCAAGAATTAATGGAAGTGATCAAAGATAGCCCAGTAATGGCGGTATTTTCGGGTCACATCCATTTCTCAACGACTTTTACGAAAAACAATATTTTATTCCACACTACAGACTCTAGTGCCTATCACATCAACTGCGATGACCACCATAAGCATTTGATTTATGATGCTACCAACTATGACATTATTACCATCGAAGATGATAACATCGGAGTTGAGACTCGTTGTTTACTTGCAGGACAAGATGTGATCAACCACGTCGACGTTGCAGACACGGGATTTGTAGATCCGGGAATTTTTCAATAAAAAAAGTGCAATTTAACATTTCAAACGTTAAATTGCACTTTTTTTGAATAGTTCAAAGTTGTGTATGATTAATTAATCTAATTCAAATTTTTTCTCGTGGCGTCTGATCATTGGCATGATGAATCCTAGGCCGAATAAGACGATCACTGTGATGATATTTAATAATAGTTGGTGATCAAAAGCTTTAGTACCAAAGTCGGCTTCCTGAGGGATAAATCCTAATGTAGCACAGACGAAGGTGAAAGCTAGGCACCAACCACCAACGAGTAAAGCACCTTTTTTGCTGTTGATGAAGGTGTAGTCTGATTTGAACTTGTTTTGTTGCCAACGGACACAAATGAAGGCGAAGAAGACCCAACAAGTTTTGTATGGTGAGATGATCCCATTGATGTTAAGTAGCCAGTTGTAAATGGTGTTAATGTTAGGCAATGTTCCGGTCAATAAGAGTAGGAACAAACTTAATCCGGAAGTCATCATGTATGAATGAATAGGCCGACCATTTTTATTTTTCTTCGTCATCCATTTAGGCATGAAATTATCAGCCACATCACCAGCAAAGACACGACTGGAAGCATCTAGTAAGACGGCTAATTGAGCCATCATAAAGATTGCTTGAACGACGGCGAAGATATACATCAACAATTTACCTAGTCCTAAACTTTGACCTAGTAAACTAAAGGCATAGTATGGACCGTTCATCTTAAAGTCATGTGGAATGTGGTTAGCATTAAAGAACATGGCTAAGGCTAGCGTTCCAAAGATGGTCAAAAATGCCGTCATCAAGGCTAATAGCCACATTGCCTTAGGAAATTCATGCTTGGGATCAGGCATTTGAACGATATATGGGGCGGCTAATTCTGCACCAGACATGGCAAAGATCAGTAATCCAGTCGTTGAGAAGTACTTCAAGCTAAAGTTCGGCATGAAAGAACTCCAATTGAAGGGCGCGTAGCGATCGGTGCGCCATTCATAACTGCATAGCCAGCAAGCAGTACAAAGAGAACAGACATGATAAACATGGCGCCACCACCGATCAGTGACAATATTTCTAATGAATTTTTAAAGACGTTCTCTAACAAAATAAAAATAAGAATAATAGCAAAAGTTAGCATTCCGAACCAAAACGTCGACATTTTTTTATCTAAGGTATTGTTTCCTAGAAACATCCAACTAAATGAAACGATAACTGAGTTGGAAACATCAACAATGTAGGGCACACTTTGGACCCAATACATCCATGAAGTCCAATATCCTAAGGTGTCGTTACTACTACGGCGGACCCAGGAAGCGAGACCACCACTTTGATTATCAAAAGTCAGACTCATTTGACTAACGATCAGTTCATAAGGAATGACGTAGGCAAATAACAGGAAGATCCATGATATCACTACTGACAAACCTTGATTTTGGAATGGATAAAAAATATTTTCAAAACTAATAATGGTAACAAAGTCGATCAGCGCAATTACTGGCCAACTTAAATAATGCCGTTTAGGCTCTAAAGTCTCCAATTTTACTTTCCCCCGAAATATATATAAATCTATTTAAAGTAAAATTAGTAATTGGGAGGTTTTAGTGTCAGCAAAGAACTATTGATTTTCACTTGTGTACTACCTCGATAGATATATATATAATCAAAACTGTAGCGTTTTTCATAATAATAAATTTAATTGTGAAATTATCACTCCAATATTGTAGGGAATAACGGTCAATAATGAAAGTTATTTTTGAAATTAATCAAAGAAAATGGGAGAAAATCATGAATTTTCTGAAAATTGCCATCACAGATGATGTGAAAGAATTTGTTCCGAGTCAATGGGACGTGCTTCCGTTCAGCCAAGATGTTCCACCATCAAGCCTTGCTGCTATCGTGTTGAGGCAGCTTGACCAAGCTAATATTTCGGCGGCTGAAGATATCCAAAAGACTTCAGGACTGGGCATTCCCATTATTACGGTTTCTGAAAACGACTCAGTAGATCATGTAAAACGATCAATAACTGAAAAGATTGAAAAATATCAACGGGAAATGGTACCGGGCTTTTTAACGGATTTGATCGATTTTGCTCAAAAGCACCCGATCAGTTTTACTACGCCGGGTCACCACAACGGTCAATACTTTTACTTGCATCCAGCCGGTGTTGTTTTTAACCATTTTTTTGGCAAGAATTTAATGTTCGCTGACACCAGTGATACAGTTGCACAACTGGGGGATACGATGACCCATGAAGGAACACCCTTAACAGCTGAGCAAAAAGCTGCAAAAACTTATCATGCCGATAAAGTCTATTTTTGTACGAATGGCACAACTAGTGCTAATTCGATCTGTGCCAGTGCCTTGTTGACCGAAGACGATTTAGTTTTATTCGATCGTAACAATCACAAGTCGTTGTATAACAGTGCCTTAGTCATGTCTGGTGCGAAACCAGTTTACGTGCCAACTGACCGTAATCCGTTAGGGTTGATCGGTGAAATGGATCCCGACTTTTTAAACGAGAATGTCATTAGTCAAGAAATCGCTAAGGTCGATCCCGAAAAAGCTCAAGCAAAGCGACCATTCCGTCTGGCGGTTTTACAGCTAGAAACATACGACGGGGTGTTTTATGATGCCAAGTGGCTGATCGATCGGATCGGCCAACTTTGCGACTACATTTTGTTTGACTGTGCTTGGGGTGGGTTTGAACAATTTGTGCCGATTATGAAACATTTGTCGCCGTTGTCATACGAGTACGGACCAGATGATCCCGGAATCTTAGTTACCCAATCGTTGCATAAACAACAAGCCGGTTTGGCACAAACGTCGCAGATCTTGAAAAAGAACGCTCACCTCAAGGGTCAAAAACGTTATGTGGACCATAAGCATTTCAATAATGCTTACTTGAAATTCGTCACTTCGAGTTATTCTTATCCGATCTATGCTTCACTGACTGTCAATGCTTACGTTACATCAGGTCAGGGGAATATAAATTGGTGGGACAAGACGTTACGGATGGGGATCGAATTCAGAAAACAGCTACTGAAGCGATCACAGTTATTCAAACCGTTAGTTCCAACCGATTTTTCAGAAATATCGACGGATGATTTAGCTAATAATAGTAAGTATTGGCTGCTTGATCATAACGAACAATGGTTAGGTTTCAATAAAATGGCTCCAGGACAAGCTATGTTTGATCCTTTGAAAATCACGATCATGACCCCTGGGATCGATATCAAACATCAACGATATGAAAAAAATGGTATCCCCGGTCCGATCGTCGCTGAGTTTTTAATGGAGCAAGAGATCATCCGAGCCAAAGACGACCTCAATTCCTTGCTTTTCTTATTGACGCCCGGAGACTCGCAGGCAGAGATGGACCAATTGTTGCAGACGTTGCTAAAGTTTGAGGATCATTATTTACATGATGATCAACTAGTTGACGTTTTACCAGAATTAGTTAAGGTTCACCCCAAGCGCTATGAAGGGTATACTTTAAAACAGTTGTGCCAAGAAATGCATCAATATTATGCTGACAATCAGACTTTTACCTTGCAAAAACAGCTTTTTGAAAAAGCCGACATGCAATCATATGAGATGACTCCAAAACAAGCTGACACTAAGTTCATGCGCAATCAAAGCAAATTGATCGATTTGGATGATATTGTCGGACAAATAGCGATGGAAGGAGCCCTTCCTTATCCACCAGGAGTCTTCATCATTGCTCCCGGCGAAAAGTGGCAGTCGATCGATCAAAAATATTTTAAAGTCTTAGTCGGTGCCATCAAACGTTTCCCTGGATTCGTCCCAGAGATCCAAGGAGTATATTGGCAAACAGATAATGAAGGAAACATTTCAGTTCAAGCAGAAGTTTCAAAATAAGAGGGGGAATTGTACATGGCCTTGTCATGGAAAGAAAACTTACCAAAGGAATTAAGTCAAAAAGTAGCTAAAGTTGAAAAAATGATCCAACCAAAAATCGATGAGATCGACGAACAAGTTTTATATACTCAACAACGAGTCTTAGATTTATTTAGAGAAAACCAAGTTGGTGAAGAAGATCTAGTTTCTTCAACCGGATACGGGTATGACGATATCGGTCGTGATAAGATCGAAAAAATTTACGCCGGATACTTCAAAACTGACGACGCTTTAGTCCGTCCCCAATTTGCATCGGGGACCCATGCCATTTCGACAGCTTTGTTCAGTATGTTGCGACCAGACGATACTTTGTATTATTTAACGGGCACACCTTACGACACGATCCAAGAAGTAATCGGTATTGCTGGAAACAACCAAGGAACGATGGCTGACTATGGCATTAAATTTCGAACTGACGAATTAAAAGAAGACGGTTCTGTTGATTATGAAGCTGCTAAAAAGACACTGACAGAAGACAAATCGATCAAAGTAGTAGCCATTCAAAGATCGCGTGGATATGCAGTCCGCGACAGTTTCACCGTCGAGAAAATCGTTGAAATGATCAAGTTTGTTAAAGATATAAATCCTAACATCAACATTTTTGTTGATAACTGTTACGGTGAATTTTCTGAAATGGAAGAACCTACTTTTTATGGAGCCGACATCATGGCCGGTTCGCTCTACAAAAATGCCGGTGCGGGTATCGTCAAGAGTGGCGCATACATCGTGGGAAGATCTGATTTGATCGATGGCGCAGGTTCTAGACTGACCGTTCCTGGTGCTGGTAAAGGGGAAGGAGCAACTTGGGGTTATATGCGTGACTTTTACCAAGGATTCTTCTTAGCTCCCCACACTACTGGTGAAGCGCTAAAAGGCACAGTCTTTACAGCTGCATTATGTGAAGAAATGGGGATGACTGTTTCTCCAAAATGGGATGCCCCTAGAACTGATATCGTCCAAACAGTCAACTTTGGCAAACCAGATCCTATGATCAAGTTTTGTGCTGCCATTCAGCACTATTCACCGATGAATTCTTTTGTAGATCCGATCCCAAGTCATCAAGATGGTTACGAGGATGAAGTGATCATGGCTTCAGGAAGTTTTACCGAAGGATCCACGATCGAACTATCATCTGATGGTCCGATCAGACCACCTTATTCACTCTACATCCAAGGCGGACTCTCTTATGCTCATGTAAAAATTGCGATAACTAGAGCAGTCAACGATACTTTCTACAAGTAAATAAGCAAGCAAAAAGCTATGGTATCAAGAGTTAACAACTCTTAACGCCATAGCTTTTTTTAATCCATATTTAAAAAGTCTCTTGATAAATTACTGTGTCTCTTGCTTAAAATGAATAAGCCACTGAACCAAATTAAGGCAAAGATCAAAGAGATCAAAGTGCTCTTTTCGAATGCCATCATCACAGCTACGATCACAAAGAAAACTAGCACGATGTAGTCGCTGACAGGTGAAAAAGGCATTTTAAAGAAATTATTTTTAGGATGCTTTTTCCGAAATTTCAAGTGAGCTAAGATAATAGTTCCCCAGATGAACAAGAAACTAGTTGTCGCAACACCAGTGATCAAAGAGAAAACATCGTTTGGCATGAGGATGTTCAACAAGGTCGAGAGCGCGATCAAAATTGACGAGAGCAAAATTGCCATCGATGGCACGTGATGGATCGACAATTTGCTGACTTTCTTGACCCGAGGGCTCTTTGACTGGCTGGTCAATTCAGAAAGCATGCGTCCAGTTGTGAAGAGAGCACTATTACATGAAGAAGCTGCTGCAGTTATCACCACAAAGTTAACGATGTCAACTGCACCTTGGATGCCCAATTCTTTAAAGACCATCACGAATGGACTTGATGATGGATCCAGACCGGTCCAAGGGAAGATGCTCATGATCACAGCTAATGATCCGATGTAAAAGATTAAAATCCGTAAAGGAATGCTGTTGATAGCCTTAGGAATGATTTTTTTTGGATCTTGAACCTCAGCGGCAGTCATACCGATCATCTCAATTCCGACAAAGGCGAAGACGACCATTGGTAGCGACATGAAAAATCCTTGCCAACCGCGGGCAAAGAAGCCGCCGTCTTGAATTAGATTTGTGGGGGTAGCAACTCCGGCAGAAGTCTTATATCTAAAAATTATCAAAAATATACCGACAACGATCAAGGCCAAGATGGCGAAAACCTTGATCAAGGCGAACCAGAATTCAACTTCACCAAAAGCTTTTACAGTGATCAAATTAATACAAACGAGAATGATCAACGTGATCAATCCTGGTACCCATTGAGGCAAGTTCGGGATCCATAATTTGATGTAAACCCCGATGGCGGTAAGTTCGGCCATTGCAATAGCGATCCAACTAGCCCAATAGGACCAACCGATAACAAACGCAGTTCGTTTACCTAAATAATCATAAATAGTTTCAACAAAAGAGTGATATTTTAAATCAGATAAAAGTAATTCTCCGAGAGCTCGCATGATCCAGAAACAGATAATCCCAGTTAATAAATATGCTAACAATATTGCTGGTCCTGCTAAATGGATCGATTTACCGGCACCAAGGAAAAGACCAGTACCAATGGCACCACCGATAGCGATCATCTCAACTTGTCTACCAGTTAAACTTCTGGATAATTCATTTTTTCCAGATGAGATTGTTTCTTCTTCTTCCATATTCGTAACCTTCTATAATCCCAAAATTTAAAGCACCTGCACAAATTTCACGTAAGGAAGATCAATGCAAAAGCAGTGTAAGTTTCTAGCATGAATTAAATCTGCCAAGGGGTCAAGTAGCAGTTTTTATTCGTTTTTAATTATCGCAAGAATAGAAAATAAAAATCACTCAAATATGAAAAAATATTTTTAAGATTATAAGTATAAAAATATAAGAATAACCAAGATTAACTCAATCCATCATAAAAATATTTGAATATGTTATGAAATTATAAATTAATAAAATGGATAAATATTGGAGTATAATTTGAACCAAAAATAACCTTTGGAGGGATTAGATGAACCATCACAAATATTGCTTTGATGGTATTACCACTCGGAAAATTCTAGTATTCATGGTTTCTTATTCGTTATTTATTTTTGCTATATTCTTATCAATTAATAATTCTTCAAATGATGTTTTTGCTGTTGATGACAAATTACCAAATATAAGTGATATAAATTTAAGTGATTTAAATGACGGTAACGGTAATTTTATTGATTTGAAACACGCAGTAGCAACAGCACCAGATGGATTGCCTCTGAAGGATTATTTCCAATTAGGCGAATTTCCGTCAAATGAACTAACTAATACTGCAAAAGTTATTTCTCATGGTAATCAAGTATATACTGATTCCAGTTTGTTGTTAGTAAATAATTCAATAAAACAATTAGGAGCTATTTGGGGAAATTTTGACAAGGATAATTATTTTGATACGAACCTATTTCAAACGATGTCCATGTGGGTCTATCTGGGATATTCATTGAAATATGACGGTCGAAATCAATATAAGCCTCACCTGGAACCAGGTCAGCAGCAATTCGTTGGTGATGGTATGTCCTTAGTTTTCCATAATGATAGTAGAAAATTAGGTGCAATATCAACATTTAAATCGAATAAGGAAGGTGTGAGACTTGGAAACGGAGAATCAATGGGTGTTTGGGGAACTGATTTTGATAATGATGTCCACTTGCCATGGGCTAATGATGATCATCATTTAGAAAAAGATATTGCAAAGACGGCCATTCAGAATAGTTTAGCTTTAGAATTTGACACATTTGTTGATGGATCAACAGATTTTGCCAGTTTGAATAATTTGGGGATTTCTTTTGACGCAGGAAAACAAGGCCAACATATTGCACTTAATTATCCAGCAGATCCATGGACTTATCAGGCTAATTTAGTATCAGGAACAGGGAACGATCAAGGGAACTACAAAAAGTATTTTAAAATGCTGCATCATTATCAAAATGACAATCAGTACTTATCCGACGGTAATTGGCATCACGTTACTATAAAATGGAATCCCATTACTAAACAGATGAGGTATTTTTTCGATGATCGTGATAAAGACGGCAATATAAAATATGCCACAGCACAAGCTACAGCTCCAATAGATATATCAAAATTTGGTTTTAAAGATGCTAATCATAAATTGCATTGGGGTTTCACAGGATCAACAGGTAAGTTTTCTGAGAATAACTTGATCGTGTTTGAATCAATTCCATCGTTTGTAAATGCAGAATTGAACATGCAAATTTTTGATAAATCCACAGGAGAGCTAGTTGGTGAAAAACTAGAAAACTCTGAGCAAAAATCACCAGTTCGCACACACGCAAATGCTGGTGATACACTTGATTTCACCTATGCTTTAAATTATCAATCAGGCATTAAAAACTGGGACAAGATCACTGCTAACATTAATTTGCCATCTGAAGTTGAGTACCGATCGGCTTATGTTGACTACAATGACGGCGCTCCAGTTGAAAAAGTTGAAAACGATCCAATGACAGGAAATAAGTTTACCTATCATTTGGCAAAATCTTTAACTCCGACTCACAATAAGGCAACAGTTCATATAATTACTAGGGTAAAACCTGTTGCAGGAAAAGTTTTTGTCAAAGAACAGCATGCAAAATTTGAAGGAGATTATTTAATCAAAGACGGCATGTCACCTGATTTTGTCATTGGATTTAACATTCTAAATATGCGAGTTGACCCTGAACAAATAAATTACCAAGGTATGTCAGAAGTTACTAGTGATCCGCTAATAAATTGCTACGTTTGGAATAACACAAGCAATAACGATCTTTCAGATGTCTCGTTAAACGTCACCTTAAATGGAAAGCCATTACCTGATCAAAAACTTACTGATGGGACATCCTATTATGTTCCAACTCCGATTACAATTCCAAAAGATCGATTGCATGAAGGACAAAATACGGTCGTTATCAAGACAGAAGAGTTAGTTGGTAGACAAACTTTTACGAGTGAAAAAACCGTATTTATTACAATCGGAGGAAATGTAACGATTAGTTATCGGACTCAAAATGTTAGATTTGCGACAATCAACGGTAATAGTGTACACAAACTGGTAGGCCGCTCGGGAATGTGGAAAGTTGATGTTACAGATACTAGAAAAAAAGGCGCTGGCTGGAGAGTCAACGCAGTAGCTATGCCATTGATAAATACTAAAACAAAGCTGCCCTTTAATGGCAAAATGGTGTTTATTGATAAAAATAATAACTATCATTCTTTATCCAAACCAGTCGAAGTTGATCGAGCCACAAAAGCGACAGATGATCCAAAAACTTGGGATATTGTTGAACGATGGCAAAAGAATCAAGGAATCCAATTACTGACAAATGATCCTGTCGAGGAAGGCTATTATCATGGGACAATCATCTGGCAGTTGATAGATAGCGTCAAATGATTTAATGCACAATCAAAGGAATAGTTTTCGAAAACCATCCAGAATATCAACTTATAAATTAGTGAATTATTTCACCAATTCTATTGAATTCCCTCTCAAAACCAGTTATATTTTATATAGATAGGTATCTATATATCCTATTTGATCGGTAAATTTTTCAAAGCAAAGGGGAAGAATTATGAAGAAAATAGAATTGTTCGAACCAGCTATGTGTTGTCCAACAGGAGTTTGTGGACCATCTGTCGATGAAACTTTGTTGATGATCACTAATTCCTTTGAAGCATTACAAAAGGTTGCTGACGTTGACGCTAAACGTCACTGCTTATCAGATGAACCAGCTACTTTTTCTAAGAATCCTGATGTTTTAAATGCCATCAAAAAAGACGGAAAAGATGCTTTACCAATTACTATTGTTGATGGAAAAGTGGTCAAAGTGGGTGAATATCCTACTCAAGCTGAATTGACTCAGTACACCGGCGTTGTTTTCAAAAATGAGAATGCTGATGTTGTAAGTAAATAATTCATTTGAAAAGGGGGTGTTCAAGATGGATTTGTACGATCCTGCTGACCTCAATTTAACTAAGTATTTATTTTTCACCGGAAAAGGTGGAGTAGGGAAAACGTCTGTTGCCTGTGCTACGGCAATGAATATGGCTGATCGAGGTCAAAAAGTCATGTTAGTCAGCACTGATCCTGCTTCAAATTTACAAGATGTTTTCCAAACAAAACTGACTAATAAGCCAACACCGATTCAAGGTATTCCAAATTTAGCGGTTGCCAATTTTGATCCTGTTACCGCAGCAGCAGAATATCGTGAAGGTATCGTCGGACCTTATCGCGGTGTATTACCAGACAGTGCGATCGAGAACATGGAAGAACAGCTATCGGGTTCTTGTACCGTTGAGATCGCATCGTTTAACGAATTTGCTAATTTTTTGACGGACAAGACTATCGAAGATAATTATGACCATATCATTTTCGATACAGCTCCGACCGGTCATACTTTACGGATGCTTCAACTGCCATCTGCTTGGAATGACTATTTAGATGAAAACACTACGGGAGTTTCTTGCCTGGGTCAGTTATCTGGCTTGGGTGACAAGAAACAAATGTATGAGCATGCCGTTGAAACACTCAATAATGGCGATATCACGACTATCGTCATTGTCAGTCGTCCACAGCGAGCAGCTTTGATCGAGTCAAAACGTGCTTATATGGAGCTAGAAAAATTAAATATCAACCATCATATTTTGATCATTAATGGGATATTAGAACAAGCTGATGACGATGTCTCACACGAAATATTTGACCAACAACAATATGATTTGAATAATATCCCGGATATCTTGAGCCAGTTGAAAAGGTACTACGTGCCACTTCGTCCATACAATGTAATGGGGATCAAAAATATTCGTACACTATTAAACAAACAGCAGCCCAAAGTTATTCCGATGCCGGCAGAGAAATTTGATTTTAATAATCTCCAAGATATCGTCGATGATTATCTTAAGACAGACAAGAAGATTATTTTCACGATGGGAAAAGGTGGTGTCGGCAAAACGGCTGTGGCGATCAAAATTGCTAAAAAATTAGTCGCCGCTGGTAAGAAAGTTCGTTTAGCAACGACTGATCCAGCTGACCACATCGATCTTTATTTGCCTGACAAAACAGGAATCACCGTCAGTCACATTGATGAAGCAAAAGAATTAGCTGATTATCAAGATGAAGTCATTTCCAAAGCTCGTAAATCGATGGACGATGATAATCTTGATTACGTTAAAGAAGACTTGCGTTCACCTTGTACCCAAGAAATTGCAGTCTTTCGTGCTTTTGCCAGAATCGTTGATCAGTCTCAAGATGAGATCGTGGTGATCGATACGGCACCGACTGGGCATACATTATTATTGTTGGAGTCGACCCAGAATTATGCTCATGAAGTCAAACGTTCTTCAGGTGAAGTTCCGGAGTCGATCCAAAAATTATTGCCACGACTTCAAGATCATCATCAAACAGAAGTCTTGACCGTGACATTGCCAGAAACGACACCGATTTATGAGTCGGTCAGATTAAATGAAGATCTGGATCGTGCTAAAATAGCTCACACTTGGTGGCTAGTTAATCAAAGTATGTATGCAACTCAAACGACCAATGATATTTTGAGCGTTCGAGCTAGCGAAGAACTAGAATGGATCGAAAAAGTCGCTGATATTTCGAAGGGACATTATGCAGTTGAGCAGTGGATCCCTGACTTTGAACAAAATATGGTTCATTAAAAATCTTAAAAAAGTAGGTGAGATAAGTTTGGATTATCAAAAAAATGCCAAGATGATCAAAGCAATGGCTGATCCTAACAGGTTGAAGATCATTGATATTTTGTCTTGTGGGACCATGTGTGCTTGCGATATTTTGGAAAACTTTGATTTTACTAAACCAACTTTGTCGCACCACATGAAAGTCTTGCAAGAAGCTAATATCGTAACTGCAGAAAAAAATGGCAAATGGCAAAACTATACGCTTGATCCGCAATTTATAAAACAATTGCCATTGTTCACTTATAATTTGTTAAAATCAGATGAAAACTGTATTTGCCATCAAAAGAAGGCTACGAATTAATCACAAGACTGGAGAGGCTATGTCAAAGAGAATTTATTTTTTATGCACGGGCAATTCTTGCCGCAGTCAAATGGCTGAAGGTTTCGCTAAAAACATTTTTGACGATGATTGGATCGTTAAAAGTGCTGGAATTGAGACTCATGGATTGAATCCACGTGCTGTTAGTTCGATGAAACTTGCAGGGATCGATATTTCCCAGCAGACTTCAACTTTGATCGATGAAGATTATTTAAGATCATGCGATGTGGTCGTAACACTTTGTGGCGATGCGCGAGATAAGTGTCCGTTGACGCCACCAGAAGTGAGGAGGATCCATTGGCCGCTACCAGATCCTGCTCAAGCCACTGGCTCCGAGAAAGAAATTATGCACGTGTTTAATCAAGTCAGAGACAGAATAAAGTTAAACGTCAGTCGACTTCAACAAGAATTGAATTAAAAAAACCGCCAAAGTTGGCGGTTTTTTAGTCTAAATATTTTTCGATTATATCTTGAGGGATCGCTTTTCCATTGTCGTAGTATTTATCATCTTCAGCGGTTATGTCACGAAGTTTCTTTGCAGGAACCCCGACAACGATGGTGTTTGCTTCAACGTCTTTAGTCACCACACTACCAGCACCAATAATGGCATTATCACCAATCGACACTCCTGGTAAAATTGTTGAACTGGCACCGATCCAAACGTTTTTACCAATGGTTATTGGTTTGTTGTATTGCATTTTCTTGAGTCGCAGTTTGGGTGAGATAGGGTGAGCTGCGGTTGCAAAGGTCACGTTAGGACCGACCATACAGTCGTCACCAAAACTGATCCGACCGTCATCGACAAAGTTGCAATTGAAGTTGATGAAAATATCTTTGCCAAAGTGAGTATTATAAAGTCCACAATTGGCGTTGATCGGTGGTAAAATATATAAATTTTCACCATAAGTGCCAACTACTTCTTTTAAAATTTTCTCGCGATTTTTTAAGCCGTGAGGAGTTTCTGGAGTTTGATTGTATTCAAAGATTTTTTGAACTAATTTATGTTGGTATGCCAAAAAGTCTTCGTCGGCACTGTCATATATTTCACCAGAACTAGTAACTTTTTTGAATTGGGCTAATTTTTCATTTGATATCATATGGCTACCTCTCGTAAATATTATTTCTTCATCATACCTTATTTTTTGATAATAAATTAATGTTCACAAAATATTCAATCTTTTTTAAGTTCCCATAAATAGAGCTTCAGTATAGTTAAAGTAATGAATCAATAACAAACTTACAAAAAGGAAGTATTTCTATGAGATGGGTGCCCTTAACATTAATTTTATTTTTTACCGCCATTAGTGCGATCAACATTTATAAAAAACAAACAGCTACTTTGCACCGAAGTTTTTCGTTACTGGGAGTGATGTATTTGATGCTACTGGAGATCATCGTCTTCACGCCCTTCTCATTTGATGGTTCACAAATCTATTTGATGCAAGCAGGTATCGGAAAGGTTAATTTGTTCCAGCTAGATATTTTTGAATTAGGATTTTTTGAGAATATCCTGCTGACGGTGCCATTAGGGATGCTAATTAAATCGTACTTTAGCGAAATTTCTCTTTCGGATACAGCGATAATCGGCGTATTTGTCGGAAGTTGGATCGAGATCACCCAATATTATTTGTCGCACGCATTTTTGATCAATCGTTCGAGTGATATTAACGATGTTATTGCCAATGCATTGGGGATCATCGTTGGCGCAGTAATGGTCAGAGTCGTTATTAATTCAATGAAACGAAATACCAGAATCCCCGAATTGACAGTATTAATGGACTAATTAGAAAAAAATCAATTAAATCGCAAATTTACTAGTATTTGAGAGGAAAAACCTGTAAAGTAATTTCTTGCAGGTAGCCTACCTGTTATTTACAAGTGGCAGTTTTGCACATTCCAAGGTTTCAATTGTAAGATTGCCCAGGGCCGTACATCAGGATGATGTGCGGTCTTTTCTTTTACGTGAATTCAGAAGCTTGCAATCACTGCATTAAAAAAAGACAGCTGGCGCAGCTTCGTCGGATCTTGGAATTGGCTAGCTTTTAAATGCTCAATGGCTGATGCAGTTTCTCATACTTTGCTTGCATCGAAAATCAATGTACATTGAGTTGTTTCTTCAGAGCGTTAGTTAACGTTTCCGAAAAATTGATATTTTGTTCATTACCTAATTCGTTTAAGTAATTAGGAATAGTTAGTGTTTTCTTAATGGCTTTATTATCATGTTTCTTTCTGTAGGTAGTAATATCAACATCCACTAAAGTAACGATATCGTTTTTTTGGGCAGTAGGTAAGCTGTAAACAGAATCAGGCACAGTTTTATTTTCGTCCTGCAGATCCATAACCTTTAATCCAATGTAATCACGTGCCATCTCAATTGCATTATCAACACTAGTTCCTTGAGTAGCGCCATCTAGATCTGGGATTGATACAAAATAGGGGATTTTCGAGTCAGTAGTTTTTGTTATGATAATTGGGTAAATAACTTTCATATAATATACCTTCTTTCAGTGTGACGGTAAAACAGCTTATTCAAGATGGTGTTTTTTGATGATTTATTTAGCTAACAATTCATTGATTTCCTTGTGTCGAGGGATTTGCTCTTTATCGACACCGTTGGTCCAAATATCATGATTTCTACCATGTCGTTCTAAAAACCAACCATTGATTTTTATTAATTTAATCAGCTTTGTATGTTTCATCTCCACACCTCAATTTTTTCTACATTAATTGTATCACACGTGTTTAATACGTGTGGATTCAATGATTTCAAATTGATATTTTTACTCAGTAGTTTTAGATTTAGCAAGAAATCGTTGAAGGCATTGAATCAGTAAAAACCAATGTACCCATTGCTCACATTTATCATGGATTGGCCAGTGTGAGTCAGCACATAGGGATTTGGTTGCTAATAAATATAATGGCAAGCACGTTGTAGTGCTTTAAAATGAAAAAAAGTAATACCCAAAAAATTGATTTGGGTATTACTTTTTTTGTGCTGATTGTCTGTTCTGTGGGGATTGTGGTACTTAGTTTTTCTTATCGTAATGTTTTTGAGCTATCTAACTCATCTTTTATGTATTAGATTTTGGTTTTGAAATGGTCCCAAACAGTTGCGACTTCAGATTTAGCAATCTAGTTTTTTTTTACTCATTTCAATGAATGACCGATGCGAATAATTAATTATGCAATTTGGTTGACAACTGTAAATCGGGCTGTTATTCTTTGTGATGTTAAAATAAAATATACAGCAAGGAGAAATGTTAATTATGAAAGCTACAGAAATTAGAAATGCAACAGTCAAATTACAATTCAATGGAACAACGTTTTTAATTGATCCGATGTTGGCGGACAAAGGGACTTATGAACCAATGAGTAATCAGCAAGGTAATACTGAACGAAATCCAATCGTCGAATTACCAATGTCACTTGAGGAAATCTTGGATGGAGTCGATGCGGTGATCGTTACTCATGACCATATTGATCACTGGGATCAAAAGGCTGAAGAGGTTATTGACAAAGAAATGCCTATCTTTGTTCAAGGTGAGCCAGATAGAACCTTAATTGTTCATGCAGGATTCAAAGATGTCAGAATTTTGGATAGTGCCATCGATTTTCATGGAGTTAGACTCCAGCCAACACAAGGCAAACACTATGAAAACAATGATGTTAAAGACGTTCTGGAGAAAGATTTTAATACTAGTAAAACAATGGGAGTCTTATTCACTGCTAAATCAGAAAAAAGTCTGTTTTTCACTGGAGATACAATTTGGTTTGATGGCTTGAAAGAAAGCTTGGAAAAATATCAACCAGAATTGATCGTTGTTAATGCTGGTGGCAATGGCTTTAAAGAAGGTAGATTGATTTTGGATCAAGAAGATGTCTTAAAGATCCATCAGTTATTGCCTTCTGCCAAATTGATCGCTAGTCATATGGATGCGGTCAATCATGGTACGGTGACTCGTTCAATGTTAAAAAAATTTGCACAGGACAAGGGATTTGATGACTCATTATTGATCCCATCTGACGGTGAAACTTGGGAGGCATAAGCATATTAAATCTAATAAACAAAATATAATGGCTCTTATTGCATTGGCTATCTTTTCATTTATGACCTCATTAGATTCATCGATCGTTAATATCGCCATGCCAATAATCGCTAAAGAACAAAACCAAACAGTTAATAATGTTGAATGGATCGTGATCATTTATTTGCTGGTGATTACCAGCTTATTAATGTTTTTTGGAAAATTGGGCGATCTGGTTGGTAAAATCAAAATTTTCAGAATTGGAACGGTTATATTCTTAATTGGATCAATTACGGCTGGACTTAATTTTGGCTTTGGATTTCTGCTTTTTAGTCGAAGCATCCAGGCTTTAGGAGCCGCAATGACAATGTCCAATAATTTTGGTATTACTACAGCACTGTTTCCAGAGAAGCAACGAGGAAGGTCACTATCGATCTTAGCTACCGCATTTGCGCTAGGTTCTATTGCTGGACCATCTTTCGGTGGCTTGATTTTAAGTATCGCATCTTGGAGATATATTTTTTGGATCAATGTACCGATCGGGTTAATAGCAATTTGGTTAGGTCAAGTTTCTCTACCGAAATCCCATCGACCTAAAACAAAAGCTAAGCTGGATTATTTGGGAACTGTCTTATTTGCTGCTTTTGTTAGCACGATGTTTTTTGGATTTTCAAGGGGTCAGAGTATTGGATATGGCCAAGTAGAAGTTTTGCTTGAGTTATTAGTGGCAGTCATCTTATTGGCAAGCTTCATTATCTTTGAACAAAAGTCTAAGCAACCAATGTTGAATTTTAAAATATTTAAAAACGTTGAGTTTTCAATGGGTGTTTTATCAGCAATTCTAGTATTTATTGTTGGATATTTTTACAATATTATCATTCCATATTATTTAGTGAATGCTCGCAATTTTGACCCAGGTTTTGCCGGCTTATTGATGGCAACAATACCATTGACGATCGCTTTCTTTGGCCCACTGGGATGAACGTTAGCTGATAAATATGGTGGAGCAAAAGTTACTATATTTGGATTAGGATCACTGATTATTGCCCAAATAATGATCATTGGATTTAATATCAACACATGGTTGAGCGTCTTTATTGTGACATCACTTCTTTACGGTATTGGTATGGGCTTATTCCAATCACCCAATAATTCCGTGATCATGTCTTCTGTCCCCAAGAGTGAACTAGGAATTGCCGGTAGTATCAACGCATTGGCCAGAAATTTGGGCATGATGTTGGGAACTAGTTTTTCCACGATGGTATTATTTACGTCAATCAGTATCAAAACGGGAACGCATATTGTTAAATATCCGGTTGGATTCGATAATTTGTTTATTTTTGGGATGAAAAATACCTTTATCGTGGCACTTATCCTAACAATTATTGCTGAGATTATCACAACGATCCGTTTTATCAGTATTAAACGGGCGACAAGTTAATTCAAAAAAGATGTTCACAATCAAAATGATGTGAGCATCTTTTTTTAATCAAATTTTGCTAGTTCAGGATGTTGTTTTAAATTAATATCATATGAATCTATGATATCTTGCAAGCTGATATCGCGCATCTTTTGTTCAGCACATAGTTCAATTGCCTCGTAATAATCAGATAGCGTTTCTTGAATGTTTTTACCAGGACCGCATTTCGGGTCGATATGTGTATCAACGAATAATAATTTCGTTTGACCAATAGCAACTGCAATATCCCAGATAGAAATTTCACTTGCAGGTTTACTGAGCTTTGGCTTTGCGTGACCAACTACATTAGTAATGAGTTCGGCTTTTTTTAATTTGCTCATGATTTGGCGGATAAATGAAGAATTAGTATTAATACTTTTCGCGATGCGGGCACTAGTTAGGTTTTCGAATGGATTTATTTCGATCAATGCAATTGTATGGACAGCGTCACTCAGCTTAGTATTTTTGGCCATGATGTGGACCTCCTAATGGAAATTGGTAAAGGTATTAAAAAGGATGAAAATAAAAACCAGTGATGCAAGGGGTATACCCTGTACACACTGGTTAAAAAGTGGTCTATGGAGATGAGGGGAATCGGATACTAATTTTAATAACTCCCGATACATCAGTAGTTACAAGGCTTCTCAAGGGCTGTTTTTTCGCTTAGGTACCATTTTGAGTACCATTTAGAAGTTCAGGAACTTAACCAGTTTTTCCGTTGCTTCTTTGTTTTGATCTGCTGTTACGTGAGTGTATATGTTTAATGTTGTTTGAGCGTCCTCATGTCCTAACAATGTTTGAGCCTCTTTAATAGTTGCTCCTGAGGCAAACAATGCACTTGCGTAGGAATGTCTAAAACCATGTATGGTTATTGGGTGTAATAAAGTTTGTTCACTGTTCACACGTTTCATTATTAAATCTAACCATTTCTTTGGAGTATTTAATGATTTAAAGTGATTAGTATTACTATGAAAAATTAACTGTGAACCTTTACCAATATTAAACCCCATTTTCAACAATTCCTTGCGATCCTGAATTCTCCAGAGGTTTAAATATTTAATTGTGGTTGTGTCTAGGGGAATGGTACGAGTTCCCTTAATTGTCTTTGTGTCTTGAATTATCTGCTTTCCTCCAATACCTTGCGTCAGTGTTTTGTTGATTTGCAAAATGTTTTCGGTGTTGTTAAAGTCATTCCACGTTAATGCTAAACATTCACCACGTCTAATACCAGTGAATGCAAGTATTCTAAACAATGTGTAACGTTCTAACTCTTTTTTTGAATCAATAAAATCGAAAAAGGTTTTCAACTCATCTTTATTCCAAAAGTTTGGTTCTTTTTCAATATGTTCAGTTTTTCGTGGCATGATAACTCTTTTAGCTGGGTTGTCAGTAATGTACTGTTGCTGAATAGCATATTTGAAAATAGCACTGGTGTAATAAAACCAAGGTTTGAAATTGTTGGTAGTCGACTTAAACCATTTGTTTAGCTCACTTTGTATTTGAGCAGTAGTGATTGATCTAATTCGATATTTGCCAAATGCCGGTAATATGTGATTTTCAAAAATCTTTTTCTTTTTGTACCATGTACTTTCACGAACAGTATTCACATACCCCTCGAACCATTCATTATAAACCTCTTCAAAGGTTATATTTGTTTCTTTGTGTTCTGTAATTCCTTGTGTCGCTTGATACTCTAGTTTTTTTAATTCAACTTTTGCTTCTTTGAGAGTTGCAAAATGTCGATTTGTTCTTTTGCTCTTTCCGGTTTTCGGATCAATACCTAAATAAATATTAAATTTGTAGGCGGTTGATCCGTCTTTTTTTGTGTATTTTTTTATTTTCGTCATATTTTAATCTCCCGCCGTGGGAACAGGGAAGAAACGACATGAATAATTAAATGCTATTGAACACTATAAGTTTTTGATCCAATATTCTTGAAATCAGAATTAGAAAATTTAACTGTTACTTTATTTGTGTTTTCTAATTCAAATAATACAACTCCTTGTGTTGTTTTCTTTGGTAGCAATTTATCATTCATTGCGTCCTCTTGTGTTTGAAGAGGGCTATTTGCGTTTTCGTCTAACGCAACAATTCCGGGATCAAGTTGTTTGTTTGCCGTATCAGTTTTTTGGTAGGCGTGAACAACCATATAGATATTTGAGGGGTCTTGTTCTTTTTTAGAGTTGTTTGTCACATCAGTATAAAGAACGAGTACTTGTTTGCCGTCTGTTACGGAGTCCATAATTTCAGACTTGGTAAACTTATATGTAAGGTTTCCAGCGTCAAAGACATCATCTTTGTAGGTCCACTTATTATTGGATACATCTTTGTTTTTGGCCTTTGTCACTTTTTCGGTCTTTTCATTATTTTTACTCGATGAGTCCTTACTGTCGTTGTTACTAGAACAACCAGTTGCAAATAATGCGATTGCTGCTAGTGAAGCCGTTGCGTATAGTACACCTCTTGTTTTCATTTATAATCCTCCCAATAGTCAGCTTTTAAAGTCGTTCAGCTTGTTGGACTTAAAATTAATAATTCTTGTAAAATTCTTCATTAACTACATTTTCTAAATATTGTGGTATTTTAAATGCTCTCATAAAATCAATACTGTTAAATTCTTCTATAGGCCTATCATCGGTATAGTAAGGCAGCAGCAATTTTACAGCTTGTCTATTCGCACGTCCCTCAATACCATGTTTGGAAGGGGAAAAGTATAAACAATTGGAATCATCCTTATTAATAAGATGCCCCATCTCATGTGCCAATTGAAATGGTAATTGTTCTGGATCGTGCCAACTTCCATTAACTACGATTGTTTTTGTATACGGATTGACGGCAGAGGGTGTACGACTTGAGAATCTATTATCAACAATCACACTATATCCACAGTCTATGGCTTTATTCATCAACGAAGCCATTATGACGTTAAGCATTCTATTCTCCTCCACGCAACAAGCGTTTCATCAATTCAATATCTTCTGGTGGTATTGGACGTCCTTCAAAAGTCATGATTACATCATTATCAGCAAGGTCAACTTGTTTTTTCTTATCGGTATCAGATGTCTCACCAGTAAGATATTCAACGGTCACACCTAAAGTATTTGCGATTGCTCTCAATGAATCGTACTTAGGATTTACTCCTTGATTGTACCTATAAATAGCGTTGGTACTCATTCCAGATTTTTCAGCGACTTGTTTTAAAGTAAGTCCTCTTTCTTTAGAAACTTTTTTAATTCTTTCAAACGTTGTCATATCAGTCATTCTCCACGTTTGATGAAAAAACAATACAGTAAAATTACACAAAAGTATTTACAAATTACACAACTGTGTTATTATTAATTCATCAAGTAATTGAGCAACAAAAACACAAGCGGTTGTTGATAAGCTTTGGCGAGCAGGAATCAACAAACGTTAATAAAGGTTTATTTGCTATGCCTTTATAGTACACAACTGTGTGATTACTGTCAACAACTTGATAAACAAATAACAGAAAGGAGTATTTAAATGACAGAAGAAAAATATGCGGAGGCTGCTTATGAGGTTGAGAGCTCTATCAAGATTGCGCTTCTTAAGAATCATATGACCCAACGCGAATTAGCAGATGAAATTGACGCTAATCCACAACAACTCAATAGAGCAATCAAAGGTGACATGACACCTAAATCTAGAGAATTACGAAAGCAAATTGAAAAAGTCCTCGGTATATAGGCAGTACGAATATAAAAAAGGAGATGAATGAAATGAACAACTTAGTAATTATGAAAGATCAACAAGCAGTAACTAGCAGTTTACAAGTTGCGGAAACATTTAATAAAAATCATAGAGACGTATTACGAGCAATTGATGATTTAGAAAAAGATGTGCGCAATTTTGCGCAGATGTTTTTAGTAACGGATTTGCCTGATACGTATGGAAGAGGACGAAGGGCGTATTACATGAACCGTGATGGGTTCACATTACTAGCAATGGGATTCACAGGCAAGAAAGCTCTTAAATTCAAAATGCAATACATTGAAGCTTTTAACAAAATGGAAGACCAAATCAAAACAGGTGGGTTCAAAATTCCATCAACAATGGCTGAAGCTTTACGTTTAGCAGCAGACCAGCAGGAACAGTTAGAAGTGATGAAACCTAAGGCAATATTTGCTGACTCAGTAGCTACATCACACACAACAATCCTAGTTGGAGACCTAGCAAAGATTATCAAAGGTAATGGTGTTGATACTGGTGCAAGACGTTTATTCCAATGGATGGGAGACAACGGTTATCTGATTAAGCGCAAGGGTGCAGATTACAACTCACCAACTCAAAAATCGATGGACTTAGGCTTATTCAAGATTAAAGAGTCAAGCCATGTTAATTCAGACGGAGTCACGGTAGTAACAAAAACTCCAAAAGTTACTGGTAAGGGCCAACAATATTTTATTAATAAGTTTCTGGAAAATAACTCAGTTATTTCTAGATAGGAGGAATGATTATGAAAGTGACGTACGAGAATTTTTCGACAGCACAGGAGATTGTAGGCGAGAACATAGATGCACTATTTAAAGGTTTACCAATCTTCAATCTCAATCGCAAACGAGAATCAACCAATGTCGAGTTAATCGACGAATCAATAGCAGCACTAGAAGTAATGAAGAAATACTACAAACAGGAAGGTGAAAAACGTGATTAAAGAAACAATACAAATTGATGCGTCAGAAACAGAAGCTACATTAGATAGATTATGTAAAAAAGTAGATAAATTGATTGAAAAATTAGAAAAAGCCAACTCATTGGCAGATGAGCTGGCTCAAAAAATCTAGTTCTTCTTGATCTTATAGTCATAAGTGGTGTGGCACTGAGGACATTCAAATTGTGGAGAATGAACTTCAAACTTTTTGTCACAATTAACACATTCAAATTCATTATGTGCCCTCTTTAAACCATCAAGAAAAACTTGTTCTGTGTCTAAGTTTTTTATAGATTTTTCAAATTTTTTCAGACCAGAAAAGTTTATACCAGATTTACTCATTATCAACACTTCCTTTCTAAGGAGAGTTTATCAAACAGGAGGCCGAATGATGGAAATAACTTTGACCGAACAGCAAGAACACGAATTGATGAAATCAGTTTATGGAGTGGTTGGAAAAGCTGTTGACGACTTTAAAAAAGATAACGGACTGATTGCCAAACCATATATGAAGAAATACGAGGCAGTAAAGTACCTAAACGTTTCAAATAACACTTTTGATAAGTTCATTTTGGAAGGTTTGCCAAAACATACTATCAAAGGAATAACGCTTTATTACAAACCAGAATTAGACGAATTCATTTTACAAAATTAATTAAAAAGACCGTGGGAACAGTAAAAATTGGAGGGAATCATGAAATTAGCAATTGAAACAATTATTTTTGACGCAATGTTCATAGCAATATTTTCAAGCGTTGCGACATATCTATTTATTAAATTTAAAACGTTAAAGGGAATATTGAAAAACACGACTGATTTTTATGGATTTGAAAAAGAAGACACAGCAGGAAACGAGAATTTCAGAACAAATATTTACTCGAAGACAAAAAAATAAACACCCGGAGGTGTTATGGAAGGTGTTATTATTTTAGATTTTATTGAATGGATTATTGTGTTGATTTTTTTAATCGGATCATTTCTTCTTATTCCGATATTCAACGTAAAAATCATGAAGTGGCTTATTTATCAAATTGGTAAAGATTGCAACAAACGAGATGACCATCGTTAGACCGGAGGTGTTATGGAATGGGTAAGAAAGAAAAGATTTTCATACTTCTATTTTGGTTTCTAATGGGGATAGTAGTTTCCGAAATCTTAATCTTAATGAAATAAAAATTGATTGACCAAGCCACCAAGGATAAACGCAAAAACGGGATATACGAATTTCCAAAATATCAATGATTTTCTTAATTGTTCTTTACTATCAAAATAACGTAATCCATCCGGTTCTATTCGGTATGTGTAATCCTTGCCGAAGGACTTAATTAATCCTGCATCTTCTAAGACGGAAATAGATTCATGAATATCATCATCTGAAATAGATTCTGGAATTTTCAGTTTCTCACGATCCACAAAACTATTCGAACCCTTTGCATGAATGAAATATTTTAATACCTTTTCATCAGTTTTATTTAGTTTCATAAACAAGCACCTCAAAAAAATTATACCAAAGGAGTGACACCAATGGACGGTTTTGACGAATGGTTACAAAACGAATCTGCATATGGATCATTAACACAAACAAAAGAAACAAACGGACAAGAAAATAGGTGGTAATCAATGGAACATTGGAAACCAGTTCCAGAGTTTGAACGCTATGAGGTTTCAGATTTTGGACGTGTACGGAACACTGGAACAGGAAAAATCAGAAAGTTATCAAGACCCGGACCAAGAACATTGTATTTAAAAACGACGTTTAAAGATGGAAAAGGCAGGATAAAAACGTATGACGTCCATCGACTAGTTGCAGAGTTATTTTGTTACAAGCCAAAGTCAAATATTCCTCTGGTTGTGGATCACTTGAATGGAAATGAATTTGATAACAGAGCAACAAATTTAGAGTGGATCACAATTGGAGAGAATTCCAGACGACGTAAACCATATCAACTTGATTATTCAGTAAAGGATACTTCAATAGTATGGTTTGACGAGAACGGAACTATACAAGGGGTTTTTGATAATTGTACGGACGCTGCCGCAAAGACCGGTCTTGCATACGGAGGAATTACAAAATGCTGTTCAAATAAATATCCTCGAGTTGTAAAAGTTGGCCGATGGGGCTTTGTACGAGTTCCGACAAAAGATATAAACGAATTATATGAAGAACAAAAAAAGTCCCTTGCCACTGCAATGACAAAGGACCGGAATACTTCAAAAAAATCATATGTACATTTTAACACAATAAGAAAAAGGGGATAAAAAAATGGTAAACAATTTAGCAAAATTACCAATCCAGACATTAGTAAAAGAACCAAAGATCGTTGAAAAATTTGAATCTGTGTTAGGTAACAAATCAGCTCAATTTGTTACATCACTTATTAATGTTGTGAATAGTAATCAATCTTTGAAGAATGTTGATCAAATGAGCGTCGTTGCCTCGGCTATGGTGGCAGCCAGTTTAGATTTGCCAATTAATCAAGACTTAGGATACATGTGGTTAGTTCCATACGGCGGCAAGGCACAACCTCAGATGGGTTACAAAGGATATATCCAATTGGCACAGAGAACCGGACAGTACAAACATCTGAACGCCGTCGCAGTGTATGAAGACGAGTTTCAAAGTTACAACCCGTTAACCGAGCAATTGGATTATGAACCTCATTTTAAGGATCGTGATTCCTCTGAAAAACCCGTTGGATACGTTGGTTACTTTGAGTTAACTAGTGGCTTTGAAAAAACTGTGTATTGGACTCGTAAACAAATTGATGATCACAGACAGAGTTTTTCAAAAATGAGTGGAAAGTCAAAACCGAGTGGTGTTTGGGCAACTAATTTCGACGCAATGGCGCTCAAAACGGTTCTAAGAAATTTAATCAGTAAATGGGGACCAATGAGCGTGGAAATGCAAAAAGCATACGAAAGCGACGAGCACGCAACGACAATCAGCGCAAACGACATTAAAGATATTGAAGTACAAGAGCAAGAACCCGCAACTGATGTTAGTCAGTTGATCAATGGAAGTGCAACGGAGGTAAATGTCAATGACTCGACAACCAATTCAAAAGACTCTGAATAAAGAAACATATTATTCAATTGAATCAGATAGGTATTATCAATCGGCAACTTTTTTCAAGAACTTTGAAAAATGTGAGACCGCAACTGTAGCACAGCTAAATGATATATACAAACCAGATATGAACCAAAAAGCTCTATTGGTTGGCAATTACTTGCATTCTTACATTGAAAGCCATACGGCTCACGAGAATTTCATTAAACAACACGAAAGTGACATGTTCACAAAGCGGGGCACACTGTTAAAAGACTATCAGATTGCTGACTCAATGATTGCAACGCTTGCTGATGATCCAATGTTTAATAATCTTTATCAGGGTAAGAAAGAGGCAATCGTTAAAGGCCAAATTGAAGGCGTTAATTGGAAAGGCAAAATTGATTGTTTGAACCTAGACCGCAAAATATTTCTTGATTTAAAAACAACTAGGGAAATAGACCGTAAATATTGGAACGAAGAAAAACATATGTGGCAATCATTTATGGACGAATATAATTATCCGTTGCAAATGTATGTATACCAGCAATTAATTTATCAACAATATGGAGTCATGTGTACACCTTATATTATTGCAGTAAGTAAACAAGAAATACCCGCAAAGGCTGTTATCTCGATTCCTAAGAAGCGACTAGCAGAGGCCCAAGAAGAGATTGAAATACTTCAACCAAGATTTGAAAAAGTAAAGAGCGGATTTGAAGTACCAATACGTTGTGGTAAATGCGCTTATTGTCGAAAAACTGCGACACTAAGGAAAATTACAAGCATGGAAAACCTTATTAGTTAGGAGAGCAAGATGGCAAGACCTATTAAAAACGGCATGGATTACTTTCCACTCGACGTTGATTTTCCAACAAATGAAAAAGTTGAAGCAATCATGGGGGAGTTTGGAAGTGAGGGTGTTGTTGCTTTTCTTTACCTCTTATCGGCTATCTATCGGAATGGTTATTTTTTGAAGTGGGATAGGTTGAGTCAAATGCAATTGGTAAATCGAATTGACGGAATGACTATTGAAAAAATGGATCAACTAATCAATAGACTGATTTCCTATGACACATTCAGCGAAGAAGCATTTGAGGAGTATCAAACTCTCACAAGCAAGAGAGTTCAAGCAACGTTTTTAGAAGCTACAAAAAGACGAAAAGAACAACCAAAATTACGTTATTTAGTTAATGATGACAATAACCTAGTTTCAAGTGTAGTTAATGTTGACAATAACCCTAGTTCAAGTGAGGTAAATGATGACATTAGTACACAAAGTAAAGTAAAGGAAAGGAAAGAAAAGAAAAGTAAAGAAAAGCAGAGTAAAGAAATAGAGTCACCTGCTGTTGCTTTTCAAAAAACTCTTACAGTGTATCAACAAAACATTGGGGTACTAAATCCATTTGTACAACAAAACATAGAATATCGAATCAATGACTTTGTTAATCAAGGAACTAATGAAATTGAAGCCAATGAGATTGTTCGACTCGCAATTGAAAAGGCAGCTCTTAGTAATAAACTGTCTTGGAATTATGCAGATGGGATTTTAAAAAACTGGCTTGATCATAGCTTGTTCACGTTAAGCAATGTAAAGGCAGAACAAAAACCGAAGGCCAAGAATGAACCATATTCTGTTGATGAATCGGACAAATTACCATACTAGGAGGGCGAAATGGAGAACTTAGGAACAATCATGAGTGAACTGTTGGCAGACCTCAAGAAAAAAGACATCAACATTGATTGGGATAACTTGAAGAATATCGACATGGACGAACGGCGAAAACAAGACGAGATTAACATAACCAAAAGATATAAGTCACAAGAGAAATATCGAATGTTTAACAGTTCGCTTGTTAGTGATATTGATGATCTGAAAAGCGTTTTTGATGACTTTGATACAGATACACCGGAGCAAGAACAAGAACTCTTACAGGCTCGAAATATCGCAAATGAAATATATAAAGGCAATACATCGAACTACCTATTCACTGGTAAAACCGGAAGAGGCAAAACCATGTTGGCAGTTAGCATTTTGAACGGATTAAAGTCCTTAGAAACTGACATTTCATGTTTGTTTGTAAGTGTTGAAATGTTGATCAATATAGAACGCCAAGCCGTTACAGATAAATACAATATTGAAAAAAATGACGTTTATCGAATTGAAAAGTGTATCCAAAAATGTGATGTATTGGTTCTTGATTACCTAGGAAGTGAAACAAGCTTCGTGACAGGTGCAGATATACAGCCTGCTACGAGATTCACACAGGAAGTACTATTCCGAATTGCTGACTATCGAAAAAACAAAGCGAACATTATTACAACGAACAATACAGGTAGTGAATTGCAACGAATGTATAACGGAAAAATAATAAGTCGATTACTTACCAAAAAACCTGAGAATGTAATTGTGTTTGGTGGTAAAGACAGGAGGGAGGTTTAGAAATGGAAACAGAAAAATTTATATCAGAGCTACCAATAATTCAAAACGTGGAAAAAGACAGCCTTGCTTATGCGAATAACCAACTTTTGATTATTCATGATCCTATCCTAAGTCAAATCAAATATTTAAAAGTCATATATGAACGGTATAACCAACTTTCAAACGATGTTTCTGATTATCGAGGTAATACGGATATTGAGGAACATTTAATTATGGCTATTTCAGAGCTTGAAACGGTGCATAAACAAATCGATGGAGAACTACTCAATATGAATTGGCTTTTGAAGGAGATTAAAGAGAATGTTTTTAAAAATGACTATTGAGGGTGAACCAGTCGCGGCGCAAAGGCCTAGAGTCACGAGACGGGGAACATACACCCCACCAAAATATGCAGAATATAAAAAAACATCGAAGAACAATATCGAAAAGAATTTAATAATGAACAACTTTTTGACCGGGGCGAACCTTTGAAAGCAGAATTACATTTTTACAGAAGCATTCAAAAATCAATATCAAAAAAAGAGCACGAACGGCGGGCAATCCACGAAGTAAAGCCGGCAATTAAATCGGACTTGGATAATTATATTAAATCGGTTTTTGATGGTCTCAAATGCGCATGGTTTGATGATGGTCAAATTGTCGAGATCAATGCAGTAAAAGATTACGACGAATGTCCAAGAGTGGAAGTCAAAATATCAACTATAAATAAAAAAAGGGAAATTAAATAATGAGAGCATATACAGACAGGGAAGTTATAAACGGCTTGCGAAAGGCTATTAACGATGATCAACCATTTACTTTTATTAGCACCGTTAAGGATCAAGATGCAGTTACATGTTATGAAGGCAATGATTCATGTGACATCTTACCAAAATTGTTAGCTATCCAGCTAGTGTCACATCAAATAGAGACACATCAAATAGAGACACATCAACTTAATATAGAGGTTGATGATATTGACCTCGAATATCTTTGCGCCGAATTAGGAACTTTAATAGACGATTGTTTGACAAAAGCAGCTGAGGACAAAATTAAAAACGATCTTGTTGAAAAAATGAATATTAAAACTCCAAACATGGAAGAATCAGAAAGTATCCCCGTAAAAGGACAATTCTCTGATTTACCCGAAGAATTTAAGCAGATGATCATTTATAAGATTTTGAATGAAGTCTCAGATATGAGAGGCACAGACAATGATTAATAGAACAGTTTTGGTGGGTCGACTAACAAGAGACACAGAATTGCGATATACAGCACATGGGCACGCCGTAGCAAGTTTTACCGTCGCCGTTAATAGAACATATACAAACGCAGACGGAGAGCGTGAGGCGGATTTTATTAATTGTGTGATGTGGAGAAAAGCAGCGGAAAATTTTGCCAATTTTACTCACAAGGGTTCATTAGTTGGGATTGATGGTCGTATTCAAACAAGGAACTATGAAAACGATCAAGGAAACAGAGTGTTTGTTACTGAGGTGTTAGCAGAGAACTTTTCATTACTTGAACCAAAATCAAGCAATCATCAACCAGCAAATAAAGAGCAACGACAACCAAGCAATGCACAACCATCAGCAAAACCAACTGAGTTGACAACACAAGGCAGCGAGTCAAAAGAAAAGACATATGAAGAAGTTAACGGCATGAATAAGAACGGAACATATGAGAACGAGTCCACACAACAAGCTGACATCACAGACGATGATTTACCGTTTTAGGAGGAACGAACATGACTGATGAAAATTTAGCAGTTTTTCAAATGAGAGTAAATGGATATTCATTTATTGAAATTGCAGACGCAATGAAAATATCAGACAAAACCGTTCTTGAACTAAATTCATATAACAGAAAACACGAAAGGGAGTTGCAGAACGAGAGTGACTTTTGTGCTTAAAAATGGATAAAAAAGAGGCATTAGAAAAAGTATACAGTTTAGAACGACAATTCGGATATGACCTTTTATCTGTTCCAGAAGATAACCCTACTTTATTGGAAATACATAATTGGTATAAAAACGAGACCTATGGAAGTTATTATGCAAAAAAATAAGTACGACTGGGAATCTATTCAATCAGACTTTGATCAAGGACTAAAAAGACAGCGATATCCAATAGGAATGGTATCTCGCTTAGCAGTTTAAAAAATGGAATTGATCACAATTTGGTTGATGATACTAAATGGAAAAAAATACGGAAAAAGCGACAATCCATAATGGCTCAACTGCACAAAAAGGAACGCAGAGAGTTAGAACTGATGGGACGTTTAAAAGACTATGATTGGGAAAAAATTCAAAACGAATTGGACAAAGGAACAACCAAAACCGATATTGGAAAAATGTTTAGTTTACATATCCAAGTTTTAGGAATGGCAATTCAAAAAGGCTTGGTTAGCGATGAAACCTGGCAAGTAATTACAAAAAGAGTTCGAGCTAGAAAATATTATCAAAAGAAGCACGGAGAATAGGGGGAAACAAGCAACAATGGACAATCAAGAATTGAACGCTAACGTTAAACACCCGGACCATTACAACAGAGGCAAAATTGAAGTTATTCAAGCAATGGAGGCAATGAGCTCAGACGAGTTCAAAGGGTATTTGAGAGGGTCAGCTCTGAAATATATTTACCGTTTGGGAAATAAAGATGATCCAAAACAAGATGGTGAAAAAGCAAAGACATATATTGACTGGTTGGTCAATTCCTACAAAGGAGAATAAATGAAAATGGCGTATGACGTAATCGAAAAAATGAAAACAGCCCGTGAGATTATTGCACGGGACTTACTAAAAGGTTCTGATGATTATGAAACAGGTGTACAGGCTTGTGATAAAGCTATTGCGGAATTGCAACCAGAAACATGTGAGTATTGTGACCCGAAAAATTTAAGGGCATTTGTAATTGATTTCAACGAATCTGTATGTGCTGATACGGATTTGCATACTTCTTTGTATATAGAAGGCAAAAATTTAGTCATTGAACAAATTGATGACGAATTCATAGAACGGGCACATATCGTAATTCCCATTAAATGTTGTCCTTCGTGTGGAAGAAAATTATATGAGGTGGAAAAATGATTAAACCGCAGCACAGACAGATTGGAGGAAGTAGAAGAATGAAAAAGAGTGAACGTAATCAATTATTAATCCTAGAAATGAAACAAGCTATTGATGTTCTGGAAGGCAAAGGTCACGGGGCTAATCTCCATAATTTACTTTTGTCAATTCGCAAAAATTCTATTCAAGTTGATAAGAATACCAATCAAGGATATTGGAATAGTTGGGGAGAGGGTGAAGAAGAATGAGAGTTATTAAAGATTGGACTGATCCCGAAATTGAAGAATTGGAATGGCACAAAAGCCATAAAAATGATTTTGATGATGTTATCGATGTTTTATACGATGATGACGACCAAACGTATTTGAGAGATAAGTATATGCAATCACAAACACCGCAACAGGTAATTTTTGATATGGTTGATTACTGGAGAGGTGAAGGCATTTTTTTTAAACCACAGTACCTTTGGAGATTAAAATCAAATAACACTCAAAGATCAGGGAAAGAGATATATTTGTTTGAAGACAACATTGAGGGAACTCCAATTCTTGGAACAAATATCAATGACGTTTCAATTCCAAAAGAAAATAAATTTTTAACGCTAAAACAAGTTATGAATTTACTTCAAGACAGTTACTTAAATATCGATATGTTTGAAGAAAAAAAAGTTGAATAGGTGACATATGGAAAAGTTGAGGAAAGCGACATTAAAATATTTAGAGCAACAGTTAGAGGATTATCAGACCATCAATGATGAAATAGCTCGAAGAATGCTAGTATTGGACTTTCCGTGGCAAGAATCAGACACAAATATTGGCGGTGGACGTGGCTCGAAAATAAGTAAAGAACCTGAGAGCATAATGTTTAGACATATGTCAGATACAGAACTACAAACCAAGTTGGCGTTAAAAGAGAACTGTTCTAAAGCTGTAAAAATTTTTGAGCAGGACAACCAACAATATGAAATATATAAATTGAGGTTCTTATCCAGTAACTATTACAGTTGGCGGGAAATAGCTGATATCATGCATTTCTCTGTGGCAATGATTTACAAAAAGAGATATCGTCTGTTGAAAGTTCTGGCGGATATACAAGGAATAAAAGAGTAGAACAAAACAGGTGGTTTTCTACCCCAATCCAGTAGTAAATTAGTACTATAGATTTTTGGCAAAATGCCAAGATCATGAAAAAATAGAGTCAGCAGAGACGGTAAAAGCAGAACCAATCTTTAAAAAAACAACAATAAAAACGACAAGTTTCACGCAGTGACTTATGATAACGGTCACTGTTTTTATTAGGCGAGTACTGGCGGTTTCCTCCTAAAAATACCAATACCTTTTTTCTTATAACATTTCTATGCTCGGGTTCGATTCCCGAGGCTCGCATAGGTCTTAATTGACCTTTTCAAATTATTAGTTACTTTGACCCCGTTCTAAATCGTGTACATGTACACCGTCGGGGTTGCTTGTGGTTAGTGGCGAAAAGGTTAAACGCTATTATCTGACATCTGTTTGGGAGTCTGTTCGACACAGACATAGAAGTAGGGGCTTAGGAATAGATGAAGTGCATGGTTCGATTCCATGCCTAACCATTTTGCAAGTGGTAGATACTCTACGGAGCCTATTGCGACAATTAAGCATTCCGTTAATAGCGGGGTGCTTTTTTGCTACCCAAAATAAAAATGCTTGGAGGTGGTAAAAATTGAGTTTAAACAGACAACAACAAAAATTCGTAGATGAGTACATAAAAGATTTAAACGCCACACAAGCGGCGATTAGAGCTGGTTACAGTGAAAAATCTGCTCGTGTGACAGCAAGCAAACTACTAACAAAAGCTAACATTCAAACGGCCATACAAAAGCAAGTTGACTCAATGCATAGTGAAAGCATTGCAGACGCCACCGAAGTCATGGAATTCCTTTCTAAGACAATGAGCGGCGAAACCACCGAAACAGTAGCAACTGCGAAGGGCTTATATACAGACGTTGAGGTTACTGCCAAGGATAGAATTAAGGCGGCTGAATTAATCGGTAAGCGACACGCCTTATTTACCGACAATATCAATACGACGGGAAATGGAACAATCAAGATCAATATTGGAGATTACGAAGAAAATGGAGATTGATTTAAATTTCGAACGTCCACAACTTGAATTTAATCGCCCCGTTTTTGACAGCTTAAACGATTATTCACACTTTACGGAAGTATGGTATGGAGGTGCTGCAAGCGGTAAATCTCACGGGGTTGTTCAAAAGGTTGTTTTAAAGGCGTTGCAAAATTGGAAGTATCCCCGCAAAATTTTATTTTTGCGTAAAGTCGGCAGTCGGTTACGTGATTCAATTTATGAAGACGTAATTATAAGGCTTTCGGAATGGAAGCTATTGCCGTATTGTAAAGTTAATAAAACGAACTTTGAAATAACGTTGCCAAACGGCGCCATGTTTCTGTTCAAGGGAATGGACGACCAAGAGAAAATTAAGTCAATCAAGGGACTTTCAGACGTTGTAATGGAAGAGGCTACCGAGTTCAGTCAAGAGGACTACGACCAGTTAACGTTACGTGTCCGTGAAAAGAAACACGTTAAGAAACAAATCTATTTGATGTTTAACCCTGTGTCCAAAGCAAATTGGGTATATCAATATTTTTTCAATCAGAAACAGCCGGACACAATTATCCATCAGTCGAGCTACAAAGATAATAAGTTTGTTGATGAAACAACCAAAAAGAATATTGAACGGTTTAAAGTAACCAATCCCGTTTGGTATCGAATTTATGCATTGGGAGAGTTTGCAACACTTGATAAATTAATCTTTCCCAATTACGAAACTAAGCGTTTAAACATCAATGATCCAGCATTGCAGGATATTCCTAGTATGTTCGGACTTGATTTTGGTTACACCAATGATCCCTCGTTTTTCATTCATGTAAAGGTAGACCAAAAGGAAAAGAACATTTATTTTCTTGAGGAATACAGCAAAACCGGAATGATGAACAATCAAATAGCAGATGTTATTAAGGAAATAGGCTATGCAAAGGAAGTTATCACAGCAGACGCAGCAGAGCCTAAAAGTATTGATGAATTACGCAGGAATGGAATTGAGAGAGTTAGAAAATCAAATAAGGGTAAAGATTCAATCATTCAAGGTATTCAATTCCTGCAACAATATCATTTTGTAGTTGATGATCGTTGTTCCCATGTGATTGAAGGACTTGAGAATTATACGTGGCTAAAGGATAAGAAGACAGGCGAATACACAAATAAGCCCGTTGATATGTTTAACCACTGGGCAGACGCAACACGTTATGCTGTTGAGGAAATCAATGGAAATGGAAGAGTACAAGCAAAAGTACACAGAAATTTATTATTTTAGGAGGTAGCAAATGTTACTACAACGAGGAATCGTCAGTGATAACGATGAATATCTTTTCCCTGTTAACGAAGAGTTCACAAGGGAAGACCTACGAAGTTTTATCAACTATCACAAAACAAACTACGAGCAGTTATACAAAGACAAAATGAACAAGTATAAAGGCAAGACAAAGGCGTTTGATGATGAAATTGCCCAGAATATGCAAGACAACAACCATTTAATTGTCAACTTTCCAAAGAATTTAGTTGATACATTGAATGGTTATTTTATTGGTATCCCACCAACAATCAAAGTTGATGACCAAGAAAAAGACAAAGTATTGCAGTCATGGATCAATGATAATTCGTTTGTCGACAAGCTCAGTGAAATATCAAAACAGTCTAGTATTTACGGCAAATCGTATATGTTGGCATTCAACAATGAGAACAGTCAACTAAAGACAGCAACTATTTCACCTGATCAATCGTTCATGATTTACGACGATACAATTAATAAAAAGCCAATCGTATTTGTCACATACGGCAAGAACGGAAAAGATGAAATCACTGGGACGGCATATTATTCTGACAGAGCTGACTCATTCACATACATTGATGACGTTGTAATTAAAGATTCACAGCCATTGGTCTTTAAGGGCAAGGTTCCCGCTGTGGAGTTTTTTGATAATGAGGAACGGTTAGGCGTATTTGATTCTGTAATCACATTGATTCATGCATACGATAAGGCGTTCAGTGCAAAACTTGATGATATTGATTACTTTGCTCATGCTTATTTATTCCTAAAGAACTTTGATTTGTCAGAGGACGAACAAATTAATATCAAGCAAAACCGTTTGATTGTTACCAAGAATGCAGGTAGTGAATACGATGTTGACGCAAAATTCTTAGAAAAGCCTGACGCAGATGGAAACCAAGAGAATATTTTGAATCGTCTAACAACCATGATTTATCAAATCAGCATGATAGCCAATATAAGTGATGATGTATTCGGAAGCTCAACAAGCGGAACGGCACTAGCATACAAAATGCAGGCAATGAGTAACCTTGCTGTTAACAAAGAACGTAAATTTACACAGAACTTACGTGAAATGTTTTCAGTTTTAGGCGTTCAATTGCCCTATGGCGAACCTATGGACATAACGTTCAGATTTACCCGTAATATTCCTAACAACGTTGCAGAGGAAGCAGAAACAGCAAAGAATATGATTGGTGTTACATCGCTTGAAACAGCGTTGTCCACTCTTTCTGTTGTTGACGATCCGAAAACTGAACTCACTCGCATTCAAGAAGAACAAAACGAACAAACAAGAAACGCAGTTAACAATAACCCTGCGACTGATTACGGATTTAACGATTCAACAACCAGTGAACAAGGTGAATAATTATGGGATATTGGGAAAAGCGAGAGCGTGAGTGGATAGATCAACAACAAAAACAAGACATTGATTTTGACAAGCAGATAGATGGAATCTATAACAAATCATTAGACAAAATAGATAAAGATATATCTCAATTCTATACACGATATGCAAACAAAGAGGGTATCAGTATAGATGAAGCGAAAAAACGAGTTTCCAACTTTGATGTTAAAGGATTTCAAGACACTGCAAAAAAGATGGTGGAGGAGCAGGACTTCTCGGACGAGGCAAATGAAAGGTTGAGGATTTACAATGCGACTATGCGAATTAATCGTTTGGAAATGCTTAAAAGTCAAATTGGCGTTGATCTCTTGGCAGAAACAGATGAAATAGGCGACAAGCTAAGTGAGCGACTTGTTAAAGAGATAAGTTCTGAGCGAGTTCGGCAGGCTGGCATTCTAGGTGACACGGTGCCAAAGATGACAGAACGGAGAATGGAAGCGTTGATATATAGTTCATATCACGGAGCAAAGTTCTCGGACAGAATTTGGACGAACCAAGACGTGTTGAAAAACGAACTAGACAATATCATTACACGTAGTTTGGTAATGGGTATGAATGCTGATCAATTGAGTTCACGTCTCCGGTCGCTGATTGATGATAAGATAAAGAATGCTGGTTATGCGGCTTCTCGGATTGCTAGAACTGAGTCAGCCAGGGTTGCGGATCAATACAGTCGTATTTTGTATATGGAAAATGATTTTGACAAAGTAAAATGGATTGCGGAACCGACAGCATGTTCTGTATGCAAACCGCTAGACAATAAAGTATTTGAATTGATGGGAGATGGAGATAATCCCGCCCCTGATATTCCTGTACATCCCAATTGCCGTTGCTCAACCGTTACTGTTGATGATGATTGGAATGAGCCTCCGACACCAAAAGAGAGAGAATTAAAGCAACAAAAAGAATCAAAGAATAATAAGATGTCGGAACAAGGTTTTCATTCAGACGATATGGAAAAAATCGTTGGCAAAGATATTTCAACAGGCTTTGATAAGATTGTAAACTCCAAAGAATTTGATCCAAGACTAAAACAAGTATTTAATCGTTATCAAGATCAATTTAGTTTTAAACCAAATAGAAGTAGGAAAAAACCCGCATATTATGCGCCATCGGATAAATCTGTTCATATGCTCAAGAGTAGATGGAAAGAGAACGAAGGTAATTTTGCTTATCAAACTGGATTCCATGAAATGGGACATGCAATTGACAATTATTCAATAAAAGAGTTCTATGAAAATGGCAGGGGAACAACGGGGCTTGTAAAACGAACAAAACTTTATAACAAACAGATTTTAGAAACACCAATAACTACGGTTCAAACGTCCTCTAGTGATAAATTCAATTTTCGCAAGGTTATTAAAGAAGATATGGACAATGCAATTTTTGGTGGTTCAAGTGATGGAATGAGTTACGATCAACGGAGAATAGCGAAACAAGGGTTTTTAAATATGGTACGAGAAGAAATGGATCAATTGCCCGAAGATACAAAATATAAAGTATATAGTTCATTTTCTGATATGTTAGAATCAACGGGGTATTTCGGTGCATATCCACTGAGATATGGGCATGGTTCTAAGTATTGGAAACACAACGGAATGGCTGAAACAGAATTTATTGCACATATGACTGAATCAGCTGCAGTAAATCCCCTATCATTAAAGGTATTACAAAAATACATGCCAAAATCGGTAGATGAGTATTGGAAGATGATTGAGGAAATCAATAAGAGGTGATATTAGTGATATATATTGAAGATGAGGCAAGAGATATTTTCGACAAAGCAACTCAAAAATATGAAAAATATTTTAAAGATGATTTCCCTGTTCAAAATTGGGAAGGTTGGGAACAAGCGGGAATCATTACAAAAAAAGATGCCGAGGTATTAGCAAAAGAAATTGATAAAATGATTGCTGATGACGACCCATTACCACCGTTAGATCCAAATATTTTGTATTAAGCATTCAACCAAATAAGGTTGGGTGCTTTTTTTGTACGTCCAAGCATTGAAGACGTAAAAAGCTATGGTGTAGCAAAGTGCAAGCATTTATCACTTTAAAAGATATGGAATGTGCAAGCATTGATCCACGTTAAAAGCTATGGACGAAAGGAATTTATTTATGGATAACGACAGCAAAGCAACGCCAATAGATGGATTGAATAATGATGAACAGAATACAGGTGTAGAAACACCGGAAGAAAATAATAAAAATGATAACGATGGCCAAGAAAAAGCCGGTGAAAAAAAAATATACCGATGAGGACGTCAATACTTTAATTCAAAAGAAACTTGCTAAAGAACGGGAAAAGAAGCAGCACGAAGTTGACGAAGCTAAGAAGTTGGCAAAAATGAACTCCGAACAGAAACAAAAATATGAATTGGAAAAGATTCAAAAAGAAGCAGCCGAAGCACGAGCAGAACTCGCAACATATAAAATGCGTGATACGGCAAGTTCAATGTTTAAAGAACAAGGGATAACGGCGAATGATGAGGCTTTAGACCTTGTTACTACTTCGGAAGCTGACAGCACTAAAACAAACGTTAGTAAATTGGTTAAATTTGCGGAATTGATTAAAGAAGAGACGACCAAGGAACTAACAAAAGGTACAACCCCAAGAGTTACTGGAAAAGCTCAAACAATTACACGTGATGAGATTATGCAAATTGTTGATCCAGTTGAAAGACAGCAAAAGATTGCCGAGAATATGAGCTTGTTCCCGGAATATAAATAATTAGGAGGTCATGGATACCATGGCAGTAGACGGAAACACAGTATTAAAAGACAAGTTAATTCCACAATCAGTTGATTTTGTTGAACAATTCAACAAAGGTTTAACAACATTGATCAATGTACTTGGCATTACAAGAAAACAGGCTCTTGCATTGGGCTCAACAGTTAAGATTTATAAATCAACTGTTACTCTAGCTGACGAAAAGGTTGCCGAAGGTGAAGTTATTCCATTGTCAGAAGTCAAAAAAGAACTATCAGACACTAAGGAATTAACCTTTAACAAGTGGCGCAAGAATGTAACAGCGGAAGCAATTCAATCAAGTGGATTCCAAGGTGCAGTTGCAGAGACGGATTCAGAACTTTTGAAGGCAATTCAAAAACGTATCAAAAAAGATTTGTTCGATGAATTTGCAAATGGTACAGGAAAGGCTGAGGGAAATGGTTTCCAACAATCACTTGCTAAAGGTCTTGGACAACTTGCAGTTGCTTTTGAAGACGAAGACATTACCTCCGTAGCATTGGTTAACCCAATTGATTTTTATGATTATGTAGGGTCAGCACCTGTCACAGTACAAACTGTTTTTGGTATGACATACATTCAAAACTTTCTCGGCGTTAACACAATTATTATGAGTAACAATGTTCCTGCCGGTACAGTTTACGTTACAGCTTCTCAAAACCTTAATTTGTTCTTTGCAACACTAAATGGTGGATCATTGTCACAAGCATTTAATTTCACTACTGATCAAACAGGTTTGGTTGGAATCGCTCATGAACCTAAAAATGACTCACTATCATATGAATCAGTCGTTGCAGACGCCTTATTATTGTTACCTGAAAGATTAGATGGAATTATTGTTTCAACTATTGCAACCGAAGCAGGCACAGATTCTCCCAGCTAGTCCCGAAGTGGCAGGCGTTGAAGTAGACAACTCTACTAAGACGACAGCAGACGTTAGGGGTGTTTAAATGGCAGACTTATACTGCAATAACAAACTAATTATAAAAGGCTTTAAAAAGGGAGATAAAGCCCATCTAAAAGGTCTTAAAGCAGGTACGGAACAAGTTATTGAAATTAGACAAGGCCAAAAAGTAATTCATTCATCAACTTTCAAAACAAAAGGGTAGGAGGCAGACATGGCAGAAGAAACAACGCTTTTAGATGACATTAAAACCGCTCTATCTATTACGAGTGATGATCGTGACAAGCTATTAAACCTCATTATCAAGCGAACAACACAACGATTGAAGTCTAAGTTACATTTGACCAGTGAAGACGTTCCAAGCTCGCTAGAGTTCATTTTGTTTGAAGTTTCAATCAGACGCTATAACCGAATGAGTAACGAGGGAATGACATCGTATTCACAGGACGGTGAAAGCATTACGTTCAATGGTGATGACTTTGCAGGATTTGAAGATGATATTACCAATTATCTAAAAGAAAACTCGGAGAACCCACAACCTACAATTAAATTTTTGAATCCATATCACATGGGGAGAATGAAATGAGATACGACATTCCTATAAAGTTTTATATGGAATCTGGTAATAAGTATGATCCAGAAACCGGGGGACATAAGCCAGATACAAAACTTGTATTTGAATGTTGGGCAAATGTTACAAGCAATGGGGTTCAAAGAAATGTCGAGGCTTTTGGTAATTACAACTTAAATACAAAGACAATAAGACTAGCTGAAAACATTAATTTCAACTGGTCTTTTTTGCTGATTGGAAACGATTCAACTCATTGGATCAAGAAATTTGAAACTCCAACGTTAAAAGTTAAGAGCTTCCAAGTGGAGTGGTCCTATGGGAATGAAAGTTAAATTTGTCGGACTCAATAAAGCAAAAGCCAAACTCACTGAACAAGCAGACATGAAAGATGTTATTAAGGCGGTCAGAAAATCCACAGTAGAAGTACAAGAACAAACCAAAAGAAACATGGGAACAACGTACAACAAGCGCTATAAGAGCGGTTCAAAGGCAGGTAAGCGAATTTCAACAGGTCAAACTAAGCGAATGACGAATGTTTATTTCGAGGACAACGGGTTAAAAGGAATAATTAGACCGGAAACCGAATATTTCCAGTACGTTGAACTTGGAACTCGATACATGGCGAAAGAGCCGACATTGAAGCCTGCATTAGATACGATTTATCCAGTCTTCTTGGAAAGAATAAAAAGGGCGGCAGAAGGATCATGATATTTTCCCCAGAGTTAGAAATATTCAATTATTTTTTTAAATATTCGACAAATAAAGGGTATGACACCTACGACTATTTGCCTACCGAAGAGGAAAACGCACCTTACCCGTTCGTTATTATTGGAGATACTTCTCTTACACCTGATAGCACGAAAAACAGCTTAGATGGCAATTTAGAACTTGATATTGATTTATGGAATAACGCAAGCAATCGTGCAGTTATATCCAATATGATGAATGGCTTCTTACACGAGGCGGTAAAAATTAAAAGTACCAAGAATTACACGACTGTTTTTGATATGCAACGATCAGAAACAAGGCTCATTACAGATTACAGTGTTGAGGGTCAAATCCTCTTACATGGAATCATGAATTTACATTTTGAAATAATTTAAAGGAGAGTTAAAACATGGCAGAACAATTAGTCAAGTTACAAGGTAAAAATGCAGTATTGTTTGTCCGTCTTTTAGAGGACCAAACAAAGATGGAGGCTCAACTTGTTCCCTATCAAACATCATTGAGCTTTGATCCGAGTGTTGACTCTGATTCAACAGCTACTAAAGATGGATCAGTTTCTTCTCAATCAAGCGTTGAGACAGAACTTGAAGTTGAATTTGTAAACAACAACCATTTCATTGCTGATAAAATCAGACACGCATTATTTGATGGCCGAAAGGTTGAGGCATGGATTGTTAACAAAGATCGTATCAAGACAAATGCAGACGGTTCAACAAGTGAAGTATATGCATGGTATATGAGAGGGTCAGTTAACGAAGACAGCAATGACAACGACGCTGACGACCTCTCAACACGTGACGTTACTTTCACAGTAGATGGAACGCCAAAAGACGGTTGGCTAACACTTTCAGCGGACCAACAAGCAGACTTCGATTATATTTTCCGTGGCTTGGATATTGCAAACGATGATAGCGACACAGCTGGCGGAACTAAATATGATGATGAAGTTGATGGTGCTTCACGTCCTGATGTAACAGCCCCCAGTAAAGCCTAGTGACTTATCGGTTGGCTCAATAACGCAGTCATCTGTGGTAGTCACTGATACGAACGGTGACTCACAGTCACACACAGGCGAGATTTTGCAATTAAAAACACCATCAGAAGTAATAGATGGTGAAAGCGGAAGTTTTAGCATTAAGATTGATGGTCTTGAACCTAATAAGGCGTATGAAAATATGTTCAGCATTCGTTGGTACAATCCCGATTCTCAACTAGTCAGTGAGTATGTAGATGTGCCAAGTTTTACAACGTTGATGGCTAAACCAGTTGATATTGATCCCAATGAGATTCTTATTGAGTGGATAGCTGACGGATTTAGAGCGCAAGATAATACATCACGAGATCCGGGTGCAGAAAAGTCACATTTCATTATGTATGAAATTAGCACTGACAAAATCGTAAGTGAAAAAGATTATTACCGTGTTTGGGTTGAGCCAAAAGATAAAACTCCGGGGACGACCTATGAGAATACTTGGGGCGTATATTGGCGCAATGCAACAGGTGAAAGTAACAGAGTAGTACTAAAAGGGCTTACAGTCCCAGAACAATAATTTTTAATAGAATACTCCCGGTCTTGTAGACTCTAGGGAAAAATAACAAAGGACGAATTATATGAATATCACAATTGATAAAAAGGAATACGAATTGAATTTCGGTATTGGATTTTTAGATGACTTAGACAAAATTGCTGGCGTGGACGTGCAAGGAATTTCGATGGGAATGGCTCTCACTCGAACTCTGCCAGCTTTAAAAGGCTGGGATATGTTAGCTTTAATCAAAGTAGTATACAGTGCTACTCATGCAACGAGTCCACGACCAAGTTATGATGATGTAGCGAATTCAATTGGCGAATTAACTGATAAGCAAATTGAAAAACTGTTCACTGATGTTTTAGCAGAACTAAAAAAATCTCCAGTGGTTCGTTTCTCAGTCAACAAGCTAACTCGAAACTAGACGAACATACAAAGTCGATTAGTTCTGAGCAAACTTACAAAGATATGCTCTTGAACGCTCTTGCCCGATTTGGGCTTACCGATTTAGTGGAAATATCTAAGATGAGTTTACAAGAGTATTTTTTGCGTTTAGAAGCGTACCAGATCAAGAGGATAGATGAGCAAGAGAACATTGCACTGCAAGCATGGTTGAACCAAACGGTACAGGCAACAAAAGGTTCATCGAAACACCCCAAGCCGAAGTATACGAGGTTTGAAGAATTTTTTGACTCGACTGCTTACTTGAATAATGTTCACAAGAGTTTCGATCCTAATTATGTACCTCTAACTGAATCTAGACATGAATCAGAACAGAGGGAACAAGATGAGATTTTGAAAAGATTTAAACAAAGAGAAAAACAAAAAGAACAGCAAAAACAAAAGGGACAACCGAATTAATTTTCGTGTTGTCCCTTTTTTGCTAGAGAGGAGGAATTATGAGCCAAAGTTTTAGTGTTGAGGGTGTATTGTCATTTCAGGACAAGGGATTCTCTAACACATTAAAAAATGCAGCAAACTCATTGAGTGGCTTTGGAAAGAATGCAGGATCAAACTTTGAAAATGCAGGACGTTCAATGGACGGACTTTCAGACAAAGCCGACAAGGCAAGAAGTTCAATTCTAAATATTGCTACTGGTATCGGTGCAATGCAACTGGTAACTAAAGCTGTTGACATGATTCAAAATTCAGTTAGTGGCGCAATTCGTCGGTTTGATACGTTGAACCAGTATCCAAAAGTAATGAGTCAATTAGGCTATTCGGCAAAAGATGTCAGTGCCTCAATGGATATCCTTCAAAATGGAATTAAGGGTCTACCAACTGCACTTGATGACGTTGTTTCAAGTACCCAACAATTTGCGTCAATAACTGGTGATGTTGAAACGGCTGCAAAAACAACAATAGCATTGAACGACGCTTTCCTTGCCAGTGGTTCGAGCGCAGCGGACGCCGCCCGTGGATTACAGCAATATACTCAAATGCTATCGTCGGGTAAGGTCGATCTAATGAGCTGGCGTACGCTACAAGAAACCATGCCGTCAGCACTCAAAAAAGTTGCAGAGGCGTTTGGTTATGCAGGTAGAAGTGCAACAAATGACTTATATGCCGCCTTGCAGGACGGATCAATCACTGTGGACCAATTGAATCAAAAATTTGTTTAACTTGATGGCGGGGTAAACGGGTTTGCAGCATCAGCCAGAATCGCATCAGGTGGTATCAAAACTAGTTTTGAGAACATTCAAACGGCGGTTACACGTGGACTTGCCGACATGATGACGGCACTTGATAAAGGGTTATCCATGAATGGATTCCCGACAATGGCGGAAAGTATCGACAAGGGAACAGGGTTGATTGATGCCGCCTTTAAAAAGATAAATGGGATTATTCCACCTGCAATCACTAATTTCAAGAATTTTGGGGGTTCACTTGCCCCGCTATCAGGATTACTAACCGCAGTTGCAACGGGCGCAATGGGTTTGGTTGCATTTAGTACCGTAGCACCACAAGTTAATGCAACGGTTTTAGGACTTAAAAACCTCGGGGGCGCATTAGGTTCACTATTTAGCCCCATGGGTGCAATTGTTGCCGGTATCGCATTGATGGCAATTGCCTTTTACAAGGCATATACGACATCAGAACCATTTAGAAAAGCCGTTGATGGAATTGTAAAGAGTTTACAAAACGGCTTTGATAGCGCCGTTAATGGCATCTCAAAGGCGTTGGAATCGATGGGGGTTCATGTTAGTTCATCAACTGGACTTCTTGACCAATTAAACCAAGCATTATCAAACCCCAAGGCACAAATGGTTGCGTTTGCGAGTGGTGCAGCATTGGTTGTTGGTGGTTTAACTGGCATGATATCACCAGTCGGAATGGTTAAAGGATTGTTTGGACGATTCAAGGGTGTTTTAAGTTCCTTGATTCCTAGTTTTGGTTCAACCAAGGCGGGAGCAGAACAAATTTCTCAATCATTAACTAATGCGGGTGGCAATGCTCAAAAATCAACATCTATTTTTAGTGGATTTAGTGGCGCTATTTTGAAGGTTGGTTTGGCAATCGGTATTGCCTCCGCAGGTTTGGGTATGTTTGCATTTGGTATTGCAGCAATTGCAGCACAAGGAGAAAGTGGAACATCAGCAATCTCAGGCATGACCGTGGGAATATCAATGATAATCGGGGTTCTAGCAGTCTGTGCCCCACTATTCACAGCAAACGTGGTTGGTCTGGAAGCGTTTGGTAATGCTGCCATGAAATTGGGCGGATCAATTGCGATTGCGTCCGCAGGAATAACCATTTTGGTAATGGCAATTACGCAATTAGCAGGTACCGGACAAGCAGGGGTAACAGCCGTTGTATCTGTTACTGTTGCAATCGCCGCTCTTGCCGCTGTTTTTGCTTTATTAGGACCAAAATTGACTGCGAGTGTTGTTGGTATTGTTGGTTTTGGCGCCGCCGTCGCATTAATCGGTGTTGGTATTGGTGTTGCTAGTGCAGGAATTGCCTCACTTGTCGTTGCTTTCACAGGATTAGTTGCGGTGACGTCCCAAATTGTACCAGCATTAACAGCGGTTGGAGTCGGATTTACTGCAATGATGACAGGTATCCTCACAGGGGTAGTTGCTAATGTTGCATTAATAACCACGGCTTTCGTTTCCATGGGAACGGCCATATTAACATCAGTAATTACTTTGGCGCCGTTGTTAACACAAGCATTTATCACAATTGGAACAGGCATTCTTACAGCAATTGGAACATTATTGCCACAAATTATTTTGTTGATTCAAAACACTATCATTCAAATACTTGCAGCGTTAACGGCAATAATACCTCAATTTATTACCTTTATTGACACTTTAATCACTGCTTTAGTAACAGAAATTGTAACGTTATCACCTATGTTGATTGACGCCGGTTTAACGATCATTCAAAACCTGTTAAAGGGTATCAACAGTCACATTGGAGACATTACTCAGACTGCAATTGAAATCGTGGTGAAGTTTGTCAATACAATAGCTTCTAACTTAGGACAGGTTATTGACGCCGCCGTTAACTTGATAGTTTCTTTCGTTGAGGGAATTGCAAATAACCTTGGTAAAGTTATTAATGCGGCGATTGATCTAATTGGGAAATTTGTAGTTGGGTTAATCCAAGCTATGCCAAAAGTAGTTGAAATGGGACTAAAAGCAGTTGAATCCTTTGTTGAAGGTGTCGGCCAAATTATTGGACGAATGCAAGGAGAAGGTTTAAAGCTAATTCTTTTGTTTGTTAAAGGAATTATTGATGGAATCAAAGATTCACTCGGTGCTGGTAAGAAAAACGCTAATGCCGTAAAAGATGGAGTTAGCGGTATTGATTTAGGGGCTCAAGGACGAGCAATTATTAATAGTTTCAAACGGGGCCTTGAGTCAGCATTTGAAGGAGTAAAGTCTTTTGTCTCTGGTATTGCAGGCTGGATTAAATCCCACAAGGGACCAATTCAGTATGATAGAAAATTGTTAATTCCTGCGGGTAATGCAATCATGGGCGGATTAAATGGCGGATTAGTCCACGGATTTAAAGAGGTAAAATCCAATGTTTCTGGTATGGCAGATAGAATCAGTGAACTAATGCAACCAGATATTGGGATTAGCAATATTTCCGGAGCCATCAATTCAGCAAACAAACAACTTCAAACGAGAATGCAGGCTAATGTTAATGGAGACATGACCTTAGCAAGTCAACCGGCATATATTAATCTGTCAATGGGTGGTTCAACGTTCAGTGCATTTACTGATGACATTACCAAACAGCAAGACATTGACATTCAACAACGATTCGGAAGGGGGTTTAACTAATGTATAGTTTTAGAAACTTAGAAAAAGTAACAAATGATGAAGATGTTTTTTTACCAACCGAATCAATGTTCTTTATGGATAATGATTTACCTTTAGAAAGCATTATTGAGGGATATCAGACTGTACAAGTGACGGGGCGTGAGTTAGCAACGCCAGAAACGAATATTCAAGAAAAAGAATTTTTCAACGGTGGGACATACGTTAACAGGCGAATGCCTACCCGAGAAATTAAGATCAAATATTTATTAGCAGCTAAAGATTCAACTGAATTTCGTTATAGTTTTAGGCTATTGAATCAACAACTATTCACACGGGAAGTTTTTAAGTTTTATTTTAAAGATGAACCAGAATATTACTGGATCGGTGCGGTATCGGCGGTTGAAGAGTTTCCCGCAGGTAGAAATCAAGGATTCTCAACATTCACTATCACCTGTGTTGACCCGTTCAAATATCCTAAGAACCCGTATCAAATTACGGGTGAACGTGAATTCACTATCGATGAAGATATTCCCTATTTAACAGCGCCAGAACGGATTTTAATTCATTACACGGAAGAAACATCAAGCACGTACATTAGAGATGATATGGGGCATGAAATCACCATTAAAGGCACGTTTGCACCGCCAGATGAGATTGAGATAATTCCCAACGATCCATTAAAAAACTTTGTTTATTTTTATAGTAATCCTGCACCCGAACGGCTTTATTACATGTCGCAATTGCAAAGTTTCCAAGTTAAAAAGGGTTCTAAATTATTGTTGAGTGGTAAAGCAACCGTGACGACATTAACAGTGGGAGCAAAACAACTATGACATTAATTTATTTGTTGGACGTTAAGCAGGAATTGTTGGGGATTGTTGACGATGTAAAAAGTGGAACAGAAAAGATTCAAATTAACAAAGCTAATGAATTAAACGTTGCTTTACATTGGGATAAACGGAACAGCGAACTTGCCCCAAAAACTAAATATATTGCCGTTCCTAATCAAGATGATTTGACTGAAACACACTTGTATTCAATCACCCAATTTACGATGGATTACCAAGAAATCACGTTCACTGTCTTTGAAACTGCATACGAGGATTTCACAGCAACATGGGTTGCCCGTGTTTGGGGTCGGGAAGATGGGGAAACGTCAGTAAACAGCAATTTTTTGTACATTGATGAATTGTTAGAACAGTTATTAAGCTATGCCCCGCATTCGGATCAGTGGCAGGTAGGTTACACACCTAGCCACACCGATTACGACCCGATGGCATTCACGGGAAATGATTTAACAATCAGTGATGCACTAAGTAAGGCAGTTGAATATTGGAATGTTGAATTTGATTTCAAGTTGAAATTCATTGGTAATGAGATTGGACGGCGTGAGGCAAGCGCACGTTTCAAAATGGGTGAGGATAGAACAGATTTAAAATTCAACGTTACCACCGATTTGGCGGGTACAAAGTACACAGAAGACAGGTCGGGAATTTATACGGCGTTGGTGGGTTATGGGGCAACAATGACAATTGAAGAACCTGACCCGTCCGTCCAAGATTTTTGGCAAAACGTCTATTCTCCCGGGACGGTTAAAGTTATTAAAGAATCGGCTTATCTTTATGATAAAAACGAAAACCGCTACCGTGATAGGAAAGTTGCAAAAGACAGCGAATGGCGAACTGATCTATACAGGGAACTACCGAGCCAATTTAAAAAGTATTATCGTGTATCAACCAATCAATACTTAGATGCCAACGATGTTGAGTTTTCGGCTGATTCAAGCAGTACTGAAACAGGCGGTAGTACGTCAACCGTGCCAGATGAAAACAATTCGCATCAAGAAATTATTGATTTTAGCCAAGTTGAGTGGAAGTTATCAGATGGCAACCCCGTTACCAAACCAATGGGGCAGGGATATGTTGAGAACATGGCAGCAACTGAACAATATGGGTATTCAGATGGTTCACCCAGAATTGGGGTAGTTAAGTTTGATGATGAAATGATTTCAGAGAAACTACTGTCTAGGACTTATAAAAAGTTATTGACCGTGTGCACTCCAAAAAGGCAACTAGAGGCAACATATAGGGACATTGGAACTGTCAACATCGGCGATACTATTTATTTGTATGATGAATCGTTAAATATCTATGTTGAACAACGAATAACAATTATTGATCGTGATTTGGTAAACCCGTTGAATTCAAAAATCACAGCGGGTTCAACGTTCGCATTAACGCCAGAAGATAGACAAAGCGGGCTATCGAACATGATTAGAAATCAAGCAAACAAATATTCATAGGAGGTTTTTAAATGTCTATTTTTGAAATTAAACTAGATGACCATAAAGCAAAAAGATACATTGCTCAACCCGTTTGGATTAGACAGGCAGATACACCCGACAAATTGCGAGTGATTTTGGGCGATGGGTTGACCGTTGATAGTACAACTCAATTTGAATTTGATGCAACCAAATTTGACAATCAATTGATACAGGACAAAGAACAATCACATTTTGAATTGTACAAAGATTCAAACGGTGATTCGGTGGGGTTCACTTATCAACTACCCCTTGAATTGTATCAATCAAGTGGATCAACCACGGCAACATATTTTAGAATCAATGGCAGTTCAACATCGAATTTCATTATTTACGTACAACGTGCAGATGGTATTGGGGAAAGTAATTCACTTATATCCGGGGCCAATGAGATACTCACTCAAATGTCCTCAACTTACGAATCGTTACAGGAAGTTTTGGCAAACGCCAATATCGACTCGGAAGACATTACAGCAAAGATTGAATCATTAAAGGCTGATTTACAGGCAATTGAAAAATTAATTGATGACAACAACGTTATTAAGAAGTCCGAGGCAGAAGAGATTATCACAGGAATTGTTAACGCTATGGACTTGCCAACTGATGACACAATTTCAGATCCCGACGTTTTGGCAAAAATTCAGACATTGGGGGCGGTATAGATGGCAGAGAATAATTTAACTACAACTGCCAGAGCAGTAACAAAAGGTGCTTTTGGTGTAAAGATTGCTGATCCAGAAAACAAGGACTCTTTAATTACACGGAAACCAGATGAAAATGGTGTCGTAGATTTATCCGATTTATCAACTGCACCAAAAACCGAGCCGATAAAGATTGGTGAACAAATTGGATTAATTGAATCTGGTTCTGTTAATTCTTGGATATATAGTCCTGCCGACAGTGAACAAGTATTTAGGCTAAATAAGGTTAGTACCGATGGAGCAAATTTGCCGAATGGAATTGCTGTGAAATATATTCAAACAAATTTAGTTGCTAATGTTAATGGAAAACTATCTGGTAGTGAATTCACATTAGAAGATATGTTGAATAGAACTGTAACACCGATTTCTCCCAATGCAAATGGGATTTCTGATTTTTCTGATAACGGATTTACAATTGAAAAAAGCGCTATTCCTAACTTAATTGGGAAAACTGTGAGTTTCGATTTTGAACCCACGTTGACAAATTTTGGTGGCTTTAGAGCAGTAAATATGGCAGAACCCGACCCTGTTTCAATTTCGATTAGAGTATTAACGCTATATATACAACTGGAAGTTGTTGAAGAAGAATTACTAATTCATTCAAAGTTTATTGCTGATGGTAATGTTGGTGAGGCAAGAATTCCAATCAACGATATTACGGCATATTAAGGCGGTGAACAAATGAATGATTTATCAAAGGTTGCCGACTTAGCAACAAAAACAATAAGAACAATCAAAATTAAAAATTCTGATGGGGAAATCGTAACAATTAACGTTGATCAAAATAATGTGATTGATCTTAGCAATTTGAGTGGGAGTTCTGGACCGAGTAATCCAGCAAGTCCAGTAGAGACGGAACCAGATCCCAATCCATCACCAACGATCGACTATTTGCCAAGTGGAACAGTTTTGTACACCCGCAATGGTGTTCTTCCTTATAAAGAAAATATTGCGTTACAGGGGGTTACAGGTAACTTTGAGAATATTGAGAAAGGTATTCAATTCAATTTTTCTGACAAGTCAACGAGTTATGAAATTGGTGGTTTGATACTAAAATCGACTTATTACCCAATTGTGTCGGGAATTGTTTTTGATAATCAAAGCAAGTTCCCATTAATGTTGAAAAAAGAACAGTTATCAGCAAATAAGCAAGTTGTAAATTATAAGTCCTCGATATCGTTAACAGCTAAAACCGACTCGGGGGTAAGCGCCACAGTTACAGCTACAAACTTGTACATTGAATTAACTCCAAATAGTAACGGAACAATTGGGGTGTCAAGCCGAAGCCGTATGCCTGTTGATGGACATGGCACGCTTGACTGGATATTAAACAACGTTGTTGTTATTTAAGAGGGTGTAAAAATGAAACAACAACTACTACACATACACCGTCACTATCAGAGAAATTGGATATGGTTCTGGCTTTCAATATGTACTGCATATTTGGGTTTGTTCGTAAAAAGTCAAAGAGATATTTTAAATCAAGCGCCGCCATGGCTCGGGTTCGTTGGATTATTAGACACGTCCCTTATGGTGGCGCTTTTGTTTGCAATCGCAACGGCAGGTGTATTGATATCGATTTGGAACATTAAACTTTGGAACATCAAAAATATATTCGTGGGTTTTTTAAGTGCAGTATGGGTGTATTTTTTTATAACGTTTATTCAAATTGATATTGAATTGAATCAATTCTCGATTGGAGCAGGATTAACCGCCTTTGTTATCGTTCTGATTGTTCATACAGCAAAGGCGGGTGGATAGAATGCAGCATGATTGGGTTACTGTTTTGGGAATGCTTATCTCGCTAGTTATGGGGGTGATTGTGGCGAAAATCAACCAAAGGGCACCGGACAAGGAAACCGATGGTGAACTTATCGACAAATTAAGGGCACAACTAACCGATATTCAAACTCGGGATATAAAAATAGTTCAATTAGAATCGGAAATTGCACGGCTAAATCATTCAATTACTTTACTTTCCGAACAAATTGAAGAGTTAAAGGAGCAATCACAATGAATTGGACAGATTGGCTTGCATGGTATTAAAAATAATGAATAACAATAGGTAGGGAAAAACATGGATTATATTTTAGGTTTAAATTTGATTAGTGCAGGAGAACTTACGTTGATTGGCGTTGCCGTTTACGCAATTACTCAAGCAATCAAGATCAGTAAGATTAAGTTAGCAAATAAGTATTTACCGTTTGTATCAATGATTTTGGGGGTGTTAATTGGTCTGTTTGTCGGCTTTATGCAAAATGATTCAAGTCTTTATCAAAGCGGATTTGCTGGCTTTTTGGTCGGCGCAGGTACAGCAGGACTATTTACAGGATTTAAAGGCGTAGCGGGTGGTTATTCTACCGAATGGAAACCAACCAAAGAACAAAAAAATCTGGATATGAAAGGATAAAATATGTTTAATCCTAATATCATTAATAAGACATACACACTAGGCGATTACCAAGGTGATACACGGCTAGCTTCTAACCGTTTTATTATCCTCCACGAATCTGGAAACGATAACGACAAGCGAGATTCACAAGCGTTACTACATGAAGTACAGTTCATGCACAATAACTACGGCAATGCTTACGTCCAGTTTTTTGTTGGTTATATGGACGGCAAGGCTCAAGTGTATCAAGTCGGTGAACCAGGCTACGTATCGTGGGGAGCATTAACAGCTAACCCTTATGCCCCCGTACAAATCGAGTTTGCAAGAACAGGCGACAAGCAACAATTTCGAGAAGCCTATCGTTTGTATGTGGAAGTAGCTCGCTACTACGCTAATGCTTACGGTATCCCACTTGTTCTAGATGGTGGGGGCAATGGAATCAAGACACATCAATGGGTAACTAATAATTTTGGCGGTGACCACGTTGATCCTTACCCTTACTTTGCAAGCATGGGTATCACTAAATCACAGCTAGCATATGACCTTGCAAACGGATTTGATGACGAGCCCGAACCAGAGAAGAAAGCCACTATTAATAATGTGGTGACTGTGACAGCTGACTACTTCAAAGCATTTACCACAACAAATAGCAAAGGCGTTCCCCATATTGGGACTGATATCCTTAGTGGAACGGCATGGCAATCAGCTGATATTCTAGTACGTGATAAAAAAGCATACTTTAAAATCGGCAATGATACTTACATTCCACAGTCTGTCACTGACAAGGCGGGCAAGATTGTTATTAACTATCTAGACGGTTACGGAGTTAATGCATACAATTCTAAAGGTCAAAGCATAAAGGACAGCAACCAAGTATTTAAAGGTGGCACTTCATGGGCAACCGGTGAAGCACTATTTAAAGTACCTAATGTAGGCTGGTGCTACTAAGTTTCCACAGATGAATATATCCCAGTTAAATTCCAGCAAGGTTCTGGATTCAAGGGATAAAAGATACAATAATACCCACATCTATTAAGTTAGGTGTGGGTCTTTTTTTGTGCATATAATTTGAAATAATTTTCGTAATATAATAATATTTAAATACAATTAAAGAGAAGGAGTGATTTTATGCATTGGTTATGGGTTCTTATTGTAGGCGCGATTATTGGAGCAATTGCTGGAGCCATCACTAATAGAGGAAAATCCATGGGATGGATTGCTAATATTGCAGCGGGGATCGTTGGATCATTTATTGGTGAAGGAATACTTGGATCATGGGGACCACAACTTGCAGGAATGGCAATCATTCCTTCATTACTCGGAGCAATCGTACTTGTATTAATTGTATCCTTTGTTACTAAAAAAATAGCATGAGGAGGATAAAAGATGAATGTATTAAAAGGAGCTTTTACTTTCATGGCAGTTAGCACTTTAATAGTTGGAGGTGTCCTAGTTGCAGGCACAATCATTGCAACAAAGGGTGTAGATTCTGCTGGAGATAAGTTACAAGAAAAAATTCACTAAAATATATAGACAAGGAGACTTTAAAATGAGTATTGATAGTAAAAAAGATATGATCAAAGGTAAAACAAATGAGACGGTCGGTAAAGCAACTGGCGATGATAAAAAGGAATTAAAAGGCAAGATACAAGAAAAGGTTAGTCAAGCAAAAGAAAAGACAGATGACATAGTTGATAAAGTTGCTGAAAAAATTAATAACAGGTCTGAGAAGTAATATCAAATTAGCCACATCTACTAATATAGATGTGGATTTTTTGTTTGTGCAACTTTGTTCATGTTAACACTATTTTTAATAATTGAAACAGAAAAACACGCCTATTTTAGACGTGTTTTTCATTCGCTATTGCTTCGCTGTTCCCACATTACTATTTTTTTGAGTACCATTTGAGTACCATGAGTATGAAATTCTACGAAATTTCGTAAAACCTCAAAAAATAAAAACGTTGTGTTATCAAGGGTTTGCACCCTTATAAAACGTAATGAAATGTAAAAAATGGAGATGAGGGGAATCGAACCCCTGTCCAGGCGTAATGCTATGTAAGCTTCTACACTCATAGTTATGCTACTTGAAAGTTCGCCATCATGAACGCCGCATAACCAGGCTAGCCATGATGACTATCCTGATCGATCTCTTTTTAACTATTCAGAAGGGATAGTCAAACGTAGCCCAATTAATTTGAGACCCAATTCTGACCCTTGGGCGAAGTCAGGTTGGATCACGCTTAGACTGTTTTTAGGCAGCTAATGCGTAAGAATTATTATTTTTTGCAGTTATAATTTAACTGATTGTTTTTACGAAACAAAAAAAACGAAGTGCGGCCCACATGCTATTACACATGTCGAATCCAGAACATCCCCGAGATATTCTATTACCGAAACAAACCGGCATATAGTTATTATACATTAAAATTGTGAAAATAAAAAAAATCAGCCTAATTGAGCTGATTTTTTTAAATGGTTATGAACTTATCTTCTATAATAGTACACAATTTAATGACGATACTGGAAATTGCGACAGACATAACGGCCAATCCAAAGTTTAGCCAACTAGTTACGAAGATGTTTCCGATACAGACGAGAGCGTCGACTATAAATAAGGTAATGTATCGATCAACTCCGAAGTGGCGATGAATGATGATCGGTGGCACGGTCGTCCCACCACTCGACATATTCAACGTGTAAAGAATGGCCAGACCAACGCCAAAGACAACACTGCCGACGATGACAGAAGGGAAAATAGGTTTGATCACATCAAAAACTGGGGTGATCAATAATAAAAGTGGTAGCAGGAAACTTCCGAAAACTAATTTTACGGTCGTCATCTTTTCTAAAAAGAAGTATGAGAAAATCAGCATCACGATGTTAATAGAAAAAACTGACAACGAGGTGGGTATGGAAAATCCTTCAAATAGCAGGATAGCTATGCCTGTAGCACCACCAGCAGCGACTTTGCTGGGCTCGAAAAATAAATTAATACTAACAGCAATTAACTCCAAAGAAATGATCATCAACAAGATTTTTGAAATATTTTTTAGATGTTTTTTATTCATGATATTAAATATAGCATTCTTATAATATATTTGCCAAATTCGCTAAGTGCTAGAGTAATCACCATTTCGGTGGATATTAATATGTAATTATTACGAAAATATTACCAAGGTTACATAAATTCCAGAAAATGTAACCTTGAAGGAGTATGCATGTAACATTTACCTGTTATAGTACTTCACATAGCAACGAGAGCTAAACTTTAAAAGTAAGGATGTTATTAATTTATGAAAAAAGTATTATCACTCGCATTTGTTGGTGCCGTTGCACTTACTGCATTTGGTATCAAGACAAGTACTTCAGAAGCCGCTACAACTATTGATAGTAGCCACGTATCTGTAGAAGCAGGTGACTCATACAAGAGCATCGCTGAAGCAAACGGGATTTCCGTTGCAGCTTTGGAACAAGCAAATGGCCGTGAAGTCGGCGGATTCGATCTTATCTTCCCAGGTGAGACGATTACATTGCCTACAACAAGTGCCGTACAACAAAATGTTGAAAGTACACAAACACAACAATCAAATACACAAGCAGCTACACAAAGTGCTGCTACACAAAGCGCCTCAACACAAACTTATGCACCTAGCACAACTCAATCAGCAGGTTCATTCAAGATCAGTTTCTATGATCCAGCTGTCTTAGGTTCAAGCATGGGCTACTCTGGTGTTGCCGCAAACTTATCAGTCTTCCCTAAGGGAACTCAATTGAAGATTACTTTATCTGATGGAACTGTTCTTTATAGAACTGTTAATGACACAGGCACATTCGCATACAGCAACCCTAACCAATTAGATGTTGCTATGCCTAACTCAAGTATCCCTTCATACGGTGTAACTACTGCTTCTGTTGAAGTTGTGGGATAAAAATTGATTTAATTAGGACCCTATTTAGGGTTCTTTTTTTTGCCTAAAAAAATAGTTTAAGAATAAAAAAAGACGATAAGCGTTTTACTGACCAGTAAATTCAGCACAACTTTATCGTCTATCAAATATTATTCTGCTTTGTTAGAAATAAATCCTTTTACCAAATTTCCATAGATCATTGAGAAATTCATTGATCCGGTCGTAGGCTTGATTAGCCTTGGGATGATCTCGGATGTATTGCTTTTGATATGTTGCGTTAAGATTATCTTTGCGAGCCAATTTATTAGAGCTATCTTGGAGATTTTGGTAAGTCTGATTCTTCATTAGGTTGTGCCATTCTTTAAAGTTCATCAACAACACCTCTTTATCAAATAAGATTAGCAGTTGACAATAAAGATGGCAATTTTATTGTCTTATTTATTTTTAACTAGTTCCAGGAGAAAGCGGCCTCCGGTTTAGAAACTGTCGGCAGGCACTGCTTCGAAGATATAAAGTAGTGCCTTCCATTTTTTCTTGCTAAAATTGCTACAATTGGATAGTGCTTTTTACCTCTATCCTCAAGGATGTGAAAATGAGTTCCGGTGCACAGCGGCCTCCGGTTAACACAGGTGGTCGAGGCACGACTTCGCCGCACCTGGTTCGACCACACGCGGTAATCCTCAGCAGCTACCCGTGCACCTCCACTCTCTGTTTTTAAATCCTCGGCAGCTGACCATCTCCTTACACTCTCTATTTTGAATTATTTAGGGAGGCTCCTTTGTAAAAGCCTTATTGGCATGACGGATCAATTTTACTTCGTTTGAAATATAAACTGGAGACCAAGGACTACTGCTCGATTTGAAATGCTTGAGAAAAAATTGCTTGAATTTTTTACTCATTCAGGAACCTCCTCAAATGTTTTGACAATTTATATTACATTTTCAGCATAACAGTTTGTGATTTTGATTTGGGGAAATATACACAAATTTTACAGTAAATTCACATTTTGTTATCGCTAAAACTAATCAAATGAAATTCATTTTAATAAAACAGTTGACTTTCGATCCGGGGATGTTTATTATTTAACTCAACTTAAAAAACTAATTAACCAAACAAATGGATCAGGGGAAGTAATTCATCTATTGACGTACAGAAAGCCTCTACTAGCTGAGATGAGGACGAAATGATGAGTGAAAATGACCTGTGATTGGTGCGCTGAGTCGAAAGATCAAGTGGCAATGGCTGGTACCCATTACAGTACACGCGTATAGATTTATTGTACGTTGTTGAGAGGATAAGTGTAAATTTATCCTAAATTAGAATGGTACCGCGGAAAGCCGCTTCTATTGCAAATTTATATTTGCGTAGGAGCGGCTTTTTTTAGTTTTAAGTTTAAAAATAAGGGGGAACCACCATGAAAAAAGCACTTCGGATTCTTTTAGTTTTAGTAGCAGCATTTTCACTTTTTGCCTTAGTTGGTTGTGGAAATAATTCATCAGAAAAAACAGTCAAGGTGGGTATTATGACCTCCGACGACCCAATTTGGAAACCGATCAAAGCTAAGTTGAAAAAACAAGGCATCAATTTAAAGCTAGTCGAATTTAATGATTTTAATCAACCAAATCAAGCCTTATCGCAAGGTGAACTAGACATCAATGCTTTTCAACACATTTACTTTTTGAATAATTGGAACAAGACGCACAATACTAATCTAGTTTCAATTGGAACAACTGTTATTGCACCACTTAGAGTTTATTCAACTTCGATCAAGTCGATCAATGACCTCAAGGATGGCGATAAAGTCACTATCCCAAATGACGCCACAAATGAAGGTCGAGCTCTACAACTATTAGAAACAGCAGGCTTGATCAAACTGAAGAAATCAGCCTTACCAACCGTAAAAGACATTACTAAGTACAATACGAAGATCAAGGTCACACCTTTAGATGCAGCTCAAACAGCTCATTCATTAGACGATGCGAAAGCAGCAATCGTTAATAACACCATCGCCGCCAGCGCTGATCTTCCTAATAATGAAGTGATCTACAAAGAAAAAATCACGAAGAAATCGAAGCAATGGTTGAATGTCATTGCAACAGATAAGAAAAATAAAGATAATCCTACATTCAAAAAAGTTGTCAAAGCATACCAATCTGAAGCAAATGCAAAGAATATTAAAAAGCAGTACAAAGGAACGACTTTACCAGCTTGGGATTTGAAGCTTTAATAATTATATTTTTTCCTTAAATTATTATTTAAATTTGACAATCAGTTTAGCAAATTGTATTATCAACTCAACGATTAGTTAGAAAATTATTAAATTAAACAAATAGATCAGGGGAAGTAATTAGAGATCTGACACACAGAAAGTTATCATTCGCTGAGAGATAACAGACGATCCTTTTGAAAATGACCTGTGATTGGTGCGCTGAGTCCTATGGATAAAGATGCAATGGGTGGTATCCATTACAATACACGCGTATAAGAAGTTTTTGTACGTTGTTAAGGAGATGAGTGTAAGCTCATTTCGAATTAGAATGGTACCGCGATAAGTCGCTTCTAATTGAAATCAATTGATTTCAATTGGGAGCGACTTTTTTGTTTGATCGATTTTTTAACTTTGAGAAATGATGTTCTTAAAGGAGGAATCCGCTTATTAAACAATTAGCCAATTCGCCAGGAACCATTTTGACACGTTGTTTGAAAGATAATAGATAGTAATTGAATTAAGGGGAAAGTAATGAATAAGAGTTTTAAAGCATTAAAAGTTTCACTAGTTTTGTTTGTCGCAATGTTTGCAGTTGTGATCTTAGCTGGATGTGGTAACCATCACGATGGTAAGACGATCAGAGTCGGGATCAATGCTTCCGATTCGCCGATTTGGGAAGTAGTTAAGAAGAAAGTTAAAAAAGAAGGCATCGACCTAAAGATCCAGGAGTTTAACGATTATAATCAGCCTAACATGGCACTAGCTCAAGGTGGCCTTGAGATGAATGCTTACCAGCATACTTACTTCTTGGATACTTGGAACAAGGCTCATCATACTGATCTAGTTCCGATCGGCTACACGATCATCCAACCATTAGCGATGTATTCACACAAAATCAAGAAAGTTTCTCAGATCAAGCAAGGTGCTAAGATCACGATCCCAAATGATTCCTCAAACGAAGGTCGTGCTTTACAACTATTACAATCTGCTGGATTGATAACTTTGAAGAATAAGAAGATACCATCAGTCAAAGACGTTACTTCAAACCCGTTGAAGTTGAAGTTTATTACGTTAGATGCAGCGCAAACTGCTCGTTCATTAGATGATGTGACAGCAGCGGTAGTTAACGGAAACGTGGCTGCTGATGCCAAATTTGATCCAAAGAATGCCGTTTATCGTGAAAAGATCACGAAGAAGTCTAAACCTTGGATCAACATTATCGTTGCTGAAAAGAAAGAAAAGAATAACAAGAATTACAAGAAAGTAGTCAAGGCATTTCAATCCAAAGAGACTGCCAAAGAAATCAAGAAGATCTATGGGAATAATGCTGTGACTGCTTGGAATTTGAATTTGAAATAACTCAGGGGTGGAATTACTAATGAAGAAATTGAATAAAATTGCAAAGATATTTTTAGTACTTTGCGCAGCAGTATCATTTTTCGTTGTCGCTGGATGTGGCAATAATTCATCAGGAAAGACGGTTAAAGTTGGGATCTATGGTTCAGATGACCGGATCTGGAAACCATTAGCTAACAAATTGAAGAAACAAGGCATCAACTTGAAATTAGTCGAATTTAACGACTACAACACACCAAATAAGGCTTTGACCCAAGGCGAACTAGATATTAATGCCTTCCAAAACTACCACTTCATGAACGACTGGAATAAAGTCAATAAGGGTAATGTTGTTGCCATTGGTGATACATACATAGCTCCACAAAGAATTTATTCAGACAAGATCAAGAAGCTCAGTCAACTGAAAAACGGCGACAAGATCTCGATTCCAAGTGATGCTACTAACGAAGACCGTGGTTTGAGAGTTCTTCGTCAAGCAGGATTGATCAAATTGAATAATTCCTCAATGTACACTGTTAAAGATATTACTGAAAACAAGAAGAATTTGAAGATCACACCATTAGATGCTGCTCAAACAGCACACTCCTTAACGGACGTTGCTGCAGCGGTTGTTAATAACGATGTGGCTCAAGACGCTAAATTAAAGCCAAACGATGCTATATATAAGGAAAAGATCAATAAAGAATCTAAGCCTTATGTAAATATTATTGCGACAACTAAAGATATTAAGAACAACGCAACTTACAAGAAAGTTGTCAAAGCTTATCAAACTGAATATATCGCTAAGAAGATCAAGCAAGTCTACAACGGCTCGACCTACGCTGCTTGGAATTACGATTTTAAATAATCGAGGAGGTAATTTGAATGTCAAAGCTGACTGATCCACTGATTCAACAGTCGATCCAACAATTTAAAGATTATGTGGCACTACCATCAGTTTCTGCTAAGAAACAAGCTCAACCAGAAACGGCTGCTTTCTTAAAGAAGCTATTAACTGATTTTGGTGCAGAAGTGACCATTTGGAACGATTTTGACGTACCTTGTGTCTTTGCCGAAGCAAAGCCAAAACACGAGAGTCAGACGACGATTTTGATTTATGATCATTACGATGTTCAACCAGAAGAACCCCTCGAGTTGTGGGAGAGTGACCCCTTTGAATTACAAGTTACCGACGATAAATTCATTGGTCGTGGGGCTTCAGATTGTAAGGGTGATTTGATCTCACGGATCACTGCTTTAAATTTGTATCGTCAAGAAAATGGAGACTTGCCTTGCAATGTCAAATTCTTGATTGAAGGTGCCGAAGAAGTTGCTAGTCAACATCTAGAAGACTATTTAAAGCTTCATCAGGATAAATTGGCTTGTGACTTAGTGATCTGGGAATCTGGCTTCAAGAATGAACACGAACAATTTAGTTTCAACGGTGGAACTAAGGGAGTCATGTGTTTTGAGCTTGAAGCAAATTCAGCCGATATCGATCTGCATTCGTCATTTGCGGCTGTCGTCGATTCAGCTACTTGGCGATTAGCTCAAGCACTGAACGTTTTACGAGATCCTGATGGTAAGATATTGATCCCTGGTTTTTACGACGACGTCAAGCTTCCAAGCGAACGTGAAAAGCAATTGGTCGATCAAGCTATCACGCCTGATTATCAAGAAAAATGGGGTTTGACGGTCCCACTATTGAAACATAAGTCGGTCAATTATAATTTGACATTTGAACCAACTATTAATATAGAAGGGATCAGTAGTGGCTGGGAAGGACCTGGTGTTAAAACCGTTACTCCTAAGTCAGCTAAAGCGAAATTAGAGTTTCGACTAGTTCCTGACCAAGATCCACATGATCTTTTTGAAAAATTATCTAAGTACTTAACGGATCAAGGCTTTTCAGACATTAAGGTGACATATTTAATGGGAGAAAAAGCTTATCGTTGGGATCTAGATAACCCGATCGTTGATACATTGATCCAAACGGCCAAAGATTATTACGGTGGCGATGACAAAGTTGAAGCACTGCCTTCTAGTCCTGGTACTGGTCCAATGTACGTGGTGAATAAATATGCTAAAGCACCGATCATTGCTTGTGGGATCAGTTATGCTAAAGCTGGCAATCATGCCCCAAACGAGCATGTGCGCATTCAAGATTATTTAGACTTTATAGACTTTTTTAATGAATTTTTAGGAAAAATTGCAAAGGAGTAAGTTAATGACAGATACAAACAAAATTGTTCAATTAAAAGATATCGATGTAACGTTCGATGTTGACGGGAAGAAAATTGAGGCGGTTAAAGATATCTCATTGGATGTTAACAAGGGTGATGTCTTCGGTATCATCGGCTACTCAGGTGCTGGTAAAAGTACTTTGGTCCGTGTGATCAACTTATTGCAACGTCCAACTGCCGGATCAGTAGTAGTCAATGGTCAATATATGCTCCAACTTAACTCCAAGGAATTAAGACAAGCAAGAAAGAATATTGGAATGATCTTCCAACATTTTAATTTAATGAATTCATTGACTGTTTACGGTAATATTGACTTTCCTTTGCGTGATTCAAAATTATCCAAAAAAGAAAGAAAAGAAAAAGTTGAGCATTTGCTCGATCTAGTTGGTTTAACCGATAGGGCAAACAACTATCCGTCACAACTTTCCGGTGGTCAAAAACAACGTGTCGGTATCGCTAGGGCTTTGGCAAACGACCCTGAGATCTTGATCTCTGATGAGGCCACTAGTGCCTTGGATCCAAAGACTACGACTGAGATCTTGGATCTATTAGGGAAATTAAATAAGGAACTCGGTATCACCGTGGTGATCATTACTCACGAAATGGATGCGATCAAGCAAGTATGTAATCGTGTTGCTGTTATGGAAAATGGTCAACTGATCGAAGAAGGCAGTTTGCTGACGATTTTCGGACATCCTAAGCAAAAACTTACGAAAGATTTTGTTGATACATCAACACAGATCAAGTCAGCTCTTGAAGAAATCGAGTCCAGTGGTATTGTCCATGATCTGTCAGGGCGCTTGATTGAGCTTCAATTCACTGGTGACGTAACTAACGAGCCGATCGTAGTCGGTTTGTATAAACGTTTTAATGTTTCAGCAAGTATTCTTTTCAGTAATATGGAAAGACTACAAGGGACTACCGTTGGTATTATGTTATTGGCCTTGAGTGGTGATGATGACAAAGTTGCTGAGGCAGTTAAATACTTGAACGATCTTAAGATCAATGTTCACGAAATCAACCTTTCAGAAAGTGAGAGTGCAAAATAGATGTCAAATTTTATTAATACAGTTTTTCCAAATGTAGTTGCTAATTGGTCCGGCGATAATGGTTTTGTCGTTGCCATTTGGCAAACATTGTACATGACATTTGTCAGTGCCGTCTTTGCCGGCGTTATCGGTATTATTTTAGGAATTTTATTAGTTATCACTGCGGAAGATGGGATTACTCCTAACAAGGTTTTTTACCAAATCCTTGATAAGTTAGTTAACCTGTTCCGTTCGATCCCATTCATTATTTTGCTTGCGGTTATTGGTCCATTTACTAAGTTGATCGTTGGTCAGACGATCGGACCTGAAGGTGCTTTGGTTCCGTTGGTTGTTGGGACTGCTCCTTTCTTTGCTCGTCAAGTTCAACTTGCTTTGGTTGAAGTTGATCATGGTGTGATCGAGGCTGCTGAAGCTATGGGCTTGTCACCGATGAAGATTATTTTCAGAGTTTATCTGAAGGAAGGTTTGCCTGAGTTGATCCGGTCTGGTACTTTGACTACGATCAGTTTGATTGGTTTGACTGCTATGGCCGGTGCTGTTGGTGGTGGTGGCCTTGGTAATATGGCTATCTCGGTTGGTTATCAACGATTTGAAAATGATGTTACTATTGTTTCTATGCTTTTGATTTTGGTGCTGGTTTTTGTTATTCAGGGTATCGGAGATTTTGCTGTTCGGAAGCTTGAACATTAATAAGTTTTATAAATAGGGAAGTATTTAGTTTGCTGCTGGTTAGGGTGGTATTGCTTGTATTTCCCTTTTTTATTTGTATCGATGTGAGAGAGCTATGGCAGACAGAAGCGTTTTATTTTGTTGGAGGTCTGTTAGTTTGTTTGGTTTGCTGGGTGGGAGGTAGTAGTTTGGTTGGTACGTTCAATGCCGACTCCGGGGCCCGGGGATACAGCCACTGGAACGCTGCCGGCTGCTACAATTTTTTTAACCGGACAGATGAAAAACAATAATCAGTCCGGGAGACGATAACAATGAGTAGGAAAAATAA
>NZ_RHNT01000070.1 GCF_003946325.1 Companilactobacillus furfuricola
GACCTTAGCGAAATGGCCAGTTTCCTCTACGGCATCAAGTGCCAATTTCACTTACGGCGTACATCTCACATTCACCTTATCAAAAAAAGGTGAGTAAATTAATTCTCCGTCAAGAATTAACTTACTCACCTATCTTAACCTGTTTCCTCTTGGCGACGAAGGAGCTTAGAGGAAGGTGCAGTTTTGAAACAAGCGAGCGCACTTTGCTCGATTGGTTCAAAATGTGCCCACCACGTTCCAGCGTCTGTATCCCCGGGCCCCGGAGTCGGCATTGAACGTACCAACCAAAATACTACCTCAACACCCAGCTAACCAAACAAACTAACAGCTCAAATCAAAATAAAACGCTTCTGTCTGCCATAGCTCTCTTACACCAATAAAAAAACACTCACTGATTGATGTGAGTGTTACTAAATTATGTATCGTTTAGGGGAGCAATACATATATTATTTAGGGGATTGGATAATATTTATAGGGGGGAATATTATCTATAATTTAGGGATTATTTATATTTAATAAGTTGTGTAAGTAATTTATGAAAAATATCTATTGGGGATCAATAAAAATTGATTAAGTTTTCTCTATCCGGTCACCTCTCTTATATCGAAAGAACTCATAACCTATCAAGTCATGTGCTCTATCAATTGACTATGTATAAAGAATAACGTTACTTTATGAAAAATCCGCTACCTAACTAAGAAATAAAATCAAACAAATTATGAAGAAATTATGTCTTTTATAACGGCAGATTATAAGCGTAATTATAAAGCTTGTTTTATAATGAAGGCATATGTTAATTAGGAGGACAAGGATATGAAACTGAATAAGAGACAAAAGACCGATCTTCATGCAGCCATCAAGGCTGGTCTAGCAGCGGGGATAATTTCCGGACTAGTCAAATTAGGCTGGGAAAACATCTTACCACCACGTACTGCCCAAAGAGATGCCACTAACCCTCCACAAAAATTGCTGCAACAATTTGGAGTGCCTGAGAAAGTAACGCATGCAACTTACACGTACTCAGGACATAAGTTACCTTGGGTCAGCTACTTGATGCATTTTGGTTTTTCAACATCATTTGCGATCATTTATGAAGTTTTAACACAAAACAGACGTTATTTACGTTTTACTTCAGGAACAATTTTTGGCTTAGCTATTTGGGTCGCATTCCACATCGGTATCATGCCAATGATGAAGACTGTCCCTTCAGCTTCTGAACAACCTACTGAAGAACACATTTCTGAAGCTTTAGGACACATTGCTTGGATGTGGACTAATGACATTGTTGGCCGTGAACTCTACCGTCGTTTGACAGCAAAGAAGTAATCCATGAACAAATGGCGAACTTCGATAACCGAACGGATCAGTTATGGTCTAAGCGATGCAGCCGATAACCTAGTTTTTCAAATGATGACCACATACCTACTCTTCTTCTACACCGACGTCTTCGGCTTAACTGCGAGCGAAGCAGCTATTTTATTCGTCGTAGCCAGGGTCGCCGATGTTTTTGAGAGTTTGATCATTGGTGTCATGATCGACAAAACCAAGTCCAAATGGGGAAAAAGCCGACCATTCTTCTTATGGTATGCCTTCCCATATGTAATTTTTGCCGTCTTGACTTTCGTAACACCTAATTTCTTACCACACACTGGAAAACTAATTTGGGCTTACGTAACATACTTAGGATTAGGTTTCTTCTATACTGCCGTTAACTTGCCGATCACTTCTATCTTGCCAACTATGACCGACAACGAACGCGAGACCACCTTATTAGGTGTCATCAGACAATTCTTCGGTTCCTCCGTCCAATTTATCGTTGGAACCTTTACAATTCCTCTCGTAGTCTTATTTGGTCGTGGCGATCAACAAAAAGGTTTCTTGGGCACCATCATTCTTTTTAGTATCATCTCACTAGCTTTGATCTTAAACACCTTCTTCCACGTAAGAGAGCGTTTCACAGACAAAACTATTAGCCACCAACCACTAAAAGAAGTTTGGAATATGTTAAAGCAAAACAAACCGTGGATGGTAATTTCCGTCGTCATTTTCTTATATTGGCTAACGACGTCGATCAGAAATCAAACGACGATCTATTACTTCAAATACGTAATCAAAAATGAAGGCTTGGTATCTTGGGCTAACGGATTCACCTTCACAGCTTTGATCGGAGTGGTATCGATCTACTTCGTTTCCGCCAAGATCGGCAAAAAGCGTACCATGCAGATCGGAATAGTTGCTGGATTCATCGGACAAGCAATAATCGCCGCTGCTGCTTACGGTGAAAGCGTACCACTGATTTTTGCTGGAGTATTCATCAACTCGATCGGTAATGGCTTCATCATCGGCCTAGTATCGATCATGATCGCTGACACTATCAGATACGGAACCTCAATGGGGATCCAAGCTGAAGGTGTCTTAGCTTCAACTGATGACTTCGGAGTCAATCTAGGTTTAGGCTTAGGAGGTTTAATAACCGCTGGAACTCTAGACTTAGCAGGATATCATTCGAATCAGGTACAATCAGCCGGAGCAATCTCAGCAATTAATTTAAATTACGGTTTGATTCCACTGGCATTATACGTAGTGATGTTTTTAGTACTATTAATGTATAACGAAACAAAAATTGAAAAAGCAGTCAATGTGCAAAAAAATTAAAGTCGAAAACTATTTTCGGCTTTTTTTGTTTGGATCGAAGTTATCCTCGTTTTCATGATTTTGAAAGCAAAAAAAAGCTCCAATTTTGGTTTCTCATGACCAAAATTGGAGCTTTTTAATAAACTGGTTTCTCGTCTCCAGCTCATTTTCCTCTTCATAATTCGATGTAGCTAGTTTAAAAGCTAACTATTTAAAACTCGTGTTCGATGAAAACACGTTTTATGTTTTTAACCTGTTGATTTAGCAGGGCAACACTAAACGATGTTGCCCTATTATTTTACCATATTCCAACGACTTACTAATCAAAAAATTAAGACAGGTTTCTTATTCCTCAAATATTAAAAAAATGTCCATTTACGAGTAAAAAAATCAAACCGTCAACTCAATCAAGTTACCTTCAGGGTCAGCAATAACACTCTCGTAAAAACCATCGCCAGTAACACGAGGACCATCCAAATGATCATAGCCATCCTCTTCAATACGTTCAGTCAGCTCATCAACATCTTCCCTCGAACCCAAAGAAAGAGCAACATGCTGAAAGCCACAAGTAAATCCAGATCGATCAACCTCGAAAACATCATCCCGAGAACAAACTTCCAACTTAGCCCCATCATCAAACGACAAAATCCGAGAAGAAAAAGAGGTCTGCTCATTATGGTACACATCCGAAACCTTAACATCAAAATAGCGCTTGTAAAAAGCCACAATCTTATCAAGATCCTCAACAAAAACACCAACATGTGCAATATGCATACCAATCACCCCACACTATAATTTCAAAAAAATAATAGCACTAAAAATCTATAAAGTCATTGTAAAAAGTTGCCAAAAATCAGGAATCAGAAATCGCATATAATAACGCCAATTGAATCCAACAGATAGAATCCTCCACCAATATCTCAAACAGAAATATATAAACACCACAAATTCCTAACAAGCAACATTTTGATATAAGTATAAGTACCGTGCCCCCACAAAAAAAGATATTTTGTCTAATACTAGGTTCTGTGGGAGGGTGGAGGGAATTCGACCGTCAGCCATGAAATTTCACTTAGCGACGAAGGAGCTTAGTGAAAGGCCCAGCTTTGAGCTATCCGGGCGAACCTCCCGGATAGCTCAAAGTGGTGCCCATGGCGTTCCACGGTCGCAATTCCCGGAACCCTCCCACAGAACCGGCAATGAACCTCCACCCAAACTACAAACACAAGCAAAATCCCAACACAATCCAAAAAAAAGAGCCAGACAAAATAGTCTGACTCACATTATCATATTTAAAATTATAGAACCTTAACAGCAAATGAAGGCATAAAGTAGCTAGAAATATTTGAAATCTTAACTGACTCGCCTGGTTGAGGTGCTGCAATGTATTGGTTGTTTCCAAGATAAATACCTACGTGGTATGTTGAACCTTGGTTACCCCAGAATAATAGGTCACCAGCTGATGCTGATTGAACTGATTCTTGTTGTCCAGCTGATTCTTGAGCTACAGTGTAACCACCGATGCTCTTACCAGTTGCTTGTTGGTATACGTATGATGTGAAACCTGAGCAGTCAAAACCACTTGGTGTCTTTCCACCCCATACATAAGGTGTACCGATGAATGATTTAGCAGTGCTGATCAATGAATCAACAGCTGATTGTGTTGATGGAGCTTGTGTTGTTGCTTCTGGTTGACCTACTGTAACGTCAACGCCTCTAACCCATGCGTTTGTACCTACGAAGTACCAAATGTTACCAGCGTCATCTTTAGCAGCTTGGCCAACAGCCCAAGGTGTGTTTTCAGCTAATGAACGACCTTCTAGTTTTGAGTTTGATGAAGGTTCTGTGTATAACTTAGCAGTTGTTGTAGTTGTAACAACTGAAGGAACGCCTTCTGTAATTGTAGTAGCAGCATGTGCTGTATGTGTTTCTGTGTTTCCAGATAGGTTTGATAAACCAAAACCTGTAACAGCTAATGATGCTGCGGCTGTGAATGTAACAAGACTTTTCTTAATATTCAAAATTAAATTTCCCCCAAAAATGGTTGTTTGTATTTTTTAAGTTTTTAAATTTTATAAGTTATTTTTATCACTCAACGATGACAACTATACACTTGGAATATTTCATAACTGTTACAAACGTTAAAAGAGAATGTTACACTTTTATTTAAGAAATAATAAATGCCCAGAAATGCCGATATTAAGGGATTCTTAATCTTGGCTTTTCTGGACATTTTTTTAATTATTTTATCGATTTAATGATCTCATCAACGCGATCTTTAGTAATTCTTATGTCTTTGTTAATGATTTCATAATGATTTCTATGCAATTCCTTAGGAATCTCAAAGTCTCTGCGATTTTCTTCACTTACCAATCGCTGGGCAACGCGGTGTTCTTCATCCCCTCGATTACGAAGACGGTCAGCAACAATATCCGGATCTGCCTTCATAAAAATAACGATACAGTCTTGACCATATTTCTTCCGATAAGCAATCGCTCCTTTGGAATCAAGAACGATCGAAGCAATATCGGCTTTTTGCCACGCTTTCTGCAGTCCTTCTTCTGAAGAACCGTATTTATTACCACTGTATTCAACTCGTTCTAGGTAATGATTATTCTCAAAACTATCATTAGTTTCGAAATAATAATCGACGCCGTTTTTCTCACCTGTTCGCGGAGCACGCGAGGTGTGCGTGATTACGTGTGGAATTTGATATTTTTCTTCTAAATAGCGACTGATAGTTGTTTTACCAGTACCTGAAGCCCCAGTTATGACGATAATTTTTTTATTCATGATATTTATCCCGTTGCATTTAGTTTGAAATATTTTAACTACTATATTATGATACTAGTCTGTTAAGTAAATAACTCTAGAGGAGTTTGATTATGAAAATTGAAGATATTAAAGTCGGCGAAACATACAGCTGCAAAGTTGACGAAGACATGGATTACGAATTCCAAGGAAAAGTTGAAAAAGTCTACGAACATTCAGCCTTAGTTGAAATCGTTAAGAACGATCCTAAAGATGACCCTAATAAAATGGAACTTAACAACAAAATCGTTGTTAGTGCTAAGAAAATGTCCAAAGTTAAGTAATTTTTGAACATGAAGGGGCTAAACCACAACTGGTTTAGCCCCTTTTTCGTTGCTTTGACTTAAATTATACGAGATACCTAAGCCAAGACAAGCGATTTGTCTTCTATTTTGAGACGTCGATGAATGATCTTTCTGGTACACGGATAACGCGATATTCTGATGCAAATCGGCCGGCACGTAATCCTAATCCATTGACGAAGTTGTTCTTATACTTAGCTTCAGCAGTGATAACGTAAGCATGTTGATACTTATTGTCCATCTGCTTGATCTTCTTCATTGGCCAATTCAAATGAACACCTGAAACGCTGAATGGCAAGGTAGCATCCGAAATGGTTGCTTCACGGCTAGAAACTGTATAAGTTGAATTGTTGATCCAATATTGGTAAACGTTAGTCGACTTGTTAGAGTTCGACTTATCGATCTTGACGTAATAACCTTGTCCATCAGGACGCGTCTGGACGATCATTGGATCATATTTGTATGTCACAGCAATATCTTGTTTGTTACTTAAATCTACTCGTGAAAAAAGCGACATGTATAACATACCGATCACCGCAGCGATAACGACAACGATCTCAACAATATCAAGACAGATCGTTTTCCAAGTGATCTTCTTCTTGTGTTCAACTAAAATCTTTAAATGTCGATTTCTAATGTTAAATACTACGATGAATAAAAGAGCAATAACAATAATCCAAGCGATTATCCCTATGAAATTCCATCCGTTCATATTAATCTCCTCAAATCCAATGGTTATTTGTTCTATATCAATTTTATTGATAAGACAATTTTAACACGAAACCAATTATTTTTTCGAAATTGGAACAAATGGTAGCTTTTTCATGAAAAAATTGACAAAGCCCGCCAGATCAACGTTCCACATACTAAATACAGTGTTTCGCAAATATTAAGACACTACATCTTGTATATTGGGTCTGGTTGTTTTAAACTAGTCATTGAAACATTTACAAAGGGGACCACCATTATGAACAACGTAATCGTATATAGCAAAAACAACTGCATGCAATGCAGAATGACAAAGAGATACTTAAAAGAACACAACGTTCAATTTGAAGAAAGAAATATCAACCAACAACCACAATATCTTGATTACTTAAAACAACAAGGATACCAAAGCGTCCCTGTAGTTATGCCTGCAAATAGTGATCCAATCGTTGGCTTCCGCCCAGATAGTCTTAAAGGACTCGTTGGCTAGTCAATGGTAGACATTGCTTTTTATTCAATTACAGGCCAAACCGTAAGATTCGTTAAGAAGACTGGTTTGGATGCATATCAAATTACTGACGCCGACCCGTTTCACGAAATGGGTCGATCGTTTATTCTCATCGTACCTTCTTACGACGATGATATGATGGATTCAGTAATTGATTTCCTTCAATATAAAGGAAACGCTGAGAATTGTGTTGGTGTTGCGGGAGGCGGAAACCGTAATTTTAACAGTTTATACAATCATACAGCTCGAGATATTGCCAAGGGCTTAGACGTCCCAGTCGTATTTGAATTTGAATTCAACGGAACTGATAAAGACGTAGAAAATTTCAAGAAAGTAGTGAACGAATTTGGGGCTAAACAACCTGGACGTAACTAATGTAAGTTACTTCAAATTAAATAATGAAATAAATATCCCAGTGGACAATACAATTCCACTGAACAAAGATCAAGAAGCCATTAAGGCTTTTTTCAGTGAAAACGTTGAACCTAATACTATTAAGTTTGACTCCTTTAGAGATCATATCGACTACTTATTAGATGGCGATTTTATTGAACACGAAGTCATTGATGAATATCCATTCGACTTCATCGAAGATCTTTACAACTTTTTACTCGACCAACATTTCCAATTTAAGTCATTTATGGCAGCATATAAGTTTTTCAACCAATATGTCATTAAGACTAACGATGGTGACATGTACTTGGAAAATTATGAGATGCGGATCCTTTTCAACGCCTTGCTCTTCGCTAACGGCGACCAAGAATTGGCTAAATCATTAGCAACTGAAATGATCGCACAACGTTATCAACCAGCTACTCCTTCATTTTTGAATGCCGGTAGAAAACGTCGTGGTGAATACGTATCTTGTTTCTTGCTTCAAGTAACTGATGATATGAATAGTATTGGCCGGACTGTCAACAGTGCCTTACAACTATCACGTATCGGTGGTGGCGTAGGTATCACTCTGTCAAACTTGCGTGAATCAGGTTCACCGATCAAGGGTATCGACAATTCTTCTTCTGGTGTCTTGCCAGTTATGAAATTGTTGGAGGATTCCTTCAGTTACAGTAACCAATTAGGTCAAAGACAAGGTGCCGGAGCCGTTTATTTGAACGTTTTCCATCCTGACATCATTGACTTCTTATCTGCTAAGAAAGAAAATGCCGACGAAAAGATCCGAGTTAAGACTTTGTCACTCGGTGTCATCGTACCTGATAAGTATTACGAATTAGTTCGTGAGAACAAAGACATGTACTTATTTAGTCCTTACTCTGTTGAAAGAGTTTATGGCGTTCCATTTTCTTACGTGGATATTACTAAAGAATACGACAACATGGTCAAAGATGACCGTATCAAGAAATACAAAATCGAAGCTCGTGAACTTGAAGACGAGATCAGTAAGTTACAACAAGAATCAGGATATCCTTATGTCTTGAATATCGATACTGTTAACCGGGCAAATCCGATCGACGGTAAAGTCATCATGAGTAACTTATGTACTGAGATCCAACAAGTACAGATCCCTTCAGAACTAAACGATGCTCAAGAGTACGTCAAAATGGGAACAGATGTCAGCTGTAACCTCGGTTCGACTAACATCTTGAACATGATGGACAGTCCTGACTTCGGAAAGTCAGTGCGTTCAATGATGCGCGCCTTGACTTACGTTTCTGATGCCTCAAACATCGTTGCCGTTCCTTCTGTTGCTCACGGAAACAAATTGAGCCACTCAGTTGGACTAGGTGCCATGGGACTTCATACTTTCTTAGCTAAAAACCAGATCGAATACGGTTCACCAGAATCGATCGAATTCACTGGCGTTTACTTCCTCTTGCTCAACTACTGGACATTGATGGAAAGTAACCAAATCGCTAAGGATCGCAAGGAAACTTTTTATAACTTTGAAAAGTCTGACTATGCTAATGGCTCATACTTCGACAAATATTTGAACGAAGACTTTGCTCCTAAACTAGCTAAGGTCAAAGAACTCTTCAAAGATATCGATATTCCTACTAAAGCAGACTGGCAAGCACTTAAAGATAGTGTTCAAAAATACGGTCTATACAATGAATACCGTCTGGCTGTTGCACCTACAGGTTCAATTTCTTATGTCAACAACACTAGTGCCAGTCTGCAACCGATCACTCGTTTAGTTGAAGAACGTCAAGAGAAGAAAAATGGTAAGCTATACTTCCCTGCTCCATTGTTGAGTAACGACACGATCAAGTATTATAAATCAGCTTACGATACTGATATGCGTAAAGTTATCGACATCTACGCTGCTGCTCAAAAACACGTTGATCAAGGAATGAGTTTGACATTGTTCCTCCGTTCAGAGATCCCTGAAGGCATTTACGAATGGAAGACAGATACTAAACAAACGACTCGTGACCTCAGTATTTTACGTAACTATGCTTATTATCAAGGCATCAAGTCACTTTACTACGTTAGAACATTTACTGAAAATAACGATGAGATCGGTAGTAACGAATGCGAAAGCTGCTCAATTTAATTTTTTCAGATTCACTTTAGATTCACTCAGGAGGATTATTTTAAATGGTCGATACATACTACAAAGCCATAAACTGGAACAAAATTGAAGACCAAGTCGACAAAGCAACTTGGGAAAAACTTACGTCACAATTTTGGTTGGATACTCGGATCCCACTATCAAATGACGTCGACGATTGGCGGACATTAAACGAGACTGAACATACTTTAGTTGGACACGTCTTTGGTGGCTTAACGCTACTAGATACGCTCCAATCAGAAGACGGTATCGAACAAATCAGAAAAGACGTTCGTACTCAAGCTGAGACTGCCGTCTTCAATAACATCCAATTCATGGAATCTGTTCACGCCAAAAGTTATTCATCGATCTTCAGTACTTTGAATACTGCAGAAGAGATCGAGGAAATTTTTGACTGGACCGACCACAATGAATTCCTTCAAAAGAAAGCTAAGATCATCAACGAGATCTATCAACACGGAACAGGTATTCAGAAAAAAGTTGCAAGTGTTTTCCTAGAAACTTTCTTGTTCTACTCAGGTTTTTACACTCCACTTTATTATTTAGGTAACAACAAATTGGCTAACGTGGCTGAGATCATTAAATTGATCATCCGTGACGAATCAGTGCATGGAACTTACATCGGCTACAAGTTCCAATTGGCCTTTAATGAGTTATCTGAAGATGAGCAATCAAAGATGCAAGACTGGATGTATGATCTTCTTTATGAACTATATGACAACGAAGAGAAATACACTCATACGCTTTATGATGACATCGGCTGGACTGACGAGGTTATGGTGTTCTTGAGATACAATGCTAATAAGGCTTTGATGAATCTAGGACAAAGTCCTTTGTTCCCTGATGGTAACGCTGAAGATGTTAACCCTATTGTTATGAATGGTATCTCTACTGGTACTAGTAACCATGATTTCTTCTCACAAGTTGGTAATGGTTATTTGATGGGTAAGGTTGAGGCTATGAAAGACGATGATTATGATATTGGTCGTAAGAAAGATTAAATAGGTTTTTTGTTTGAAGCTGACTCTTTGAGTTGGCTTTTTTATTTTGGATTGTTTTGGGTGGTGGTAGGTTGTTTGGTTGTGCGTTCAATGCCGGTTCCGGATCGGGGCGCTATATTCAATGAACGTAAGTGCTAACGCACTTGCGCAACCGATTATGGTGATGGCAAGTCATCGAACAACTAAGGTCGGGGAACGCTGCCGACGTCGATTTGAGCTTATTCGGGAAGACCACCCGAACAATCTCAAATACGAGTCTTCCTCTAAGCTACTTCGTCGCCAAGAGGAATTTGGGTGCGCTCGGCATGGGCGTTAGCTAGGTGATGAAAGTTCACTGTGAGCCGTAGTAGTCGGAATCACGAGTTGAGGACAAGGGTGTCCACCGCGAGGTGGAATCTGAAGAAAGTCTAAAGCAAAGTACTGAGCTGATGTACAAGAATCGACTAATAGGCCGGAAATGCAGGATAAGTTTGCCCAACA
>NZ_RHNT01000071.1 GCF_003946325.1 Companilactobacillus furfuricola
GTTAATGAACCGCCGTATACGGAACCGTACGTACGGTGGTGTGAGAGGTCGGTAGCCTAGCTACCTCCTACTCGATCTACTGAACCCATATAGCACCCCGCCCCTCCACCTAGATAGTTATTGATATCACTCTCTTTTTTTAGTTTTACCGACTTTTTGTGATTAAATTGGCTAATTGTCCTGCCCTATTTCTCACATGTCTATCTCAGGTTTCTTCCTAATGGTGAAACCCAAATACCCCAGTGGAAAAATTATTAAAAAAAACAACAAAAAAAAAAAAAAAAAACAAACCCCTTTTTTAGAGTTTGTTTTCGTTGACTTTATTTGTCCTATTGTTTTACTTATTTCTATTTTTGAAGATGAAGAATTTTGAGAATATGTAGTTTCCTACTATTGCTAGGAATTGGCCTACTACTTTTGTGGCATCTCCGTTTGCTGATAGTAGGGAGATTCCTATCCATAGGGTCAGGGCTTCTACTAGGTAGGTGAATATTCTTGTTCCGTAGAAGGCTATCATTTCTTGGAGCGCTGTTTTTGATTTGTGGCGGAATACTATTAGGCGATCGACCCAGAAGCCTACTTGTACTCCTAGGAACCAGGCTATTATGTTGGCTACTTGATAGTTCATGTGTGCTACTCGATAAAGGAGATAAAAAGTGCCGAAGTTTACTACTACGGAAATTAGTCCCCAGAGGACGTATCTTACAGCTTGCTTAACATTGCCTTCTTCAGTTTTTATTTCCTCATTGATCGAAAAAGTATTTCCCGCTGTGTTGATACCTTCTGACACACCATCAACAATATCAGAAAGCTTACTGTCTTCGTCATGTAGGTCCGATTGATGATTCATAGCTTATCTCCTTTCACTAATTACGTCTTATATGAATATCTTAACCCTTTTTATTTAATTTAAAATGATATATATAATTAAAATTAATTTGTATAACAACACAGAAAATAAATCCAAAAAAACAACAAACAAAAAGACCCAAAAATTTTTCATCCTTTGGGCCTTTTACATGCTTTAATGATTTAGTTTTGATTGTAAATAAACGATTTGTTTGCGTAATTTATCACCGACATCAGTGTCGCCAACTGTTTTACGCTTGGCTGACTGTTCGATGACACGTTTGGTCGAAACGACATCAGTCATATCTGCGATGGCTTTGGCACGAGTGGTGAATGGCTCGTGAGTTACCAACTGGAAACCAAAGGAGTTAGACAATAGCGTGTACCCGCCGATACCAGTTGTCTTGTGATAAGGTTTGGACATCCCACCATCGATCACGAAGATCTTGCGATTGGCCATGATCGGCGAATGCCCCAATTTAACCGGTGTATGGCCATTAACAATGTGACCTTCATCCGGGTTCAAGTCGAATTCTTTTAATAATTCATCGGCGAACCACTCTTCTTTTCGCAACGAGTAGTAAGGATTCTTGATTTCTTTATGTAACGCTTTGTCTTCGATGAAGTACCGTTCAAAGGTCGTCATGGCAGCTTTTCCAAATAAAGGCGACATCTTTCCCGTCCACAAGTACCAAATAATGTCGGAATTGAGACATTCTTCAGGAGTCGGATTTTGGAAACCATTTTTTAAAGTTTTTTCAAAAAAGTCGAACAGTGACTTACCAGAATAGCTCTTACCTTCAACTGTCCAAGCTTGCATGCTGCCATCATCATTGACTGGCACACAGCCGTGGAGCAGTAAATTGTTATTATATTTCAAATACATTGAACCGTTGTTCATCATGAATGACATGTGATAGCGCAATTTTGGCGAATCAATAAATTGGCGGATCAAATCGTCAACAATATTTTGCTCTTGATCAGTCAATTTGTATGGATCGTCAGGATCAACTAATTGGAAGCAAGCATTGGTGATAGGATGGTTTTCCCCGTTGATCTCGATCGAAGTCCGATCAGGGCTCAACTTATGTAACAACATCCGATTATCCATTTCAAAATCTGGATGAGCCTTGATAGCACGACCTTCCATCTTAAATTGGATGATGGCCATCGCTTGCTGTACGGTATTGTCATAAACTGAATCATCGTTTGGGATACTGTCACCTGTATCAGAGCGTGGTGTAAATACTGGCAGTGGTTGATAGTTTTCGGCTGCGAATTCTTTTAGTTGACTAAGGTCAATATCATATTTATCAGTTAATAGTCGTAAATTATTGTATCTGGCACTGATCCGGATCAAGTTAGCCATGCAAAGTTTGGAACCGCAGGCGCTACCGATCCACAAGATATCGTGGTTGCCCCATTGAAAATCTAGGCTACCCCAACGATTCATCAAGTGATCCATGATCAGATCAGGATGCGGCCCCCGGTCGTAAACATCCCCAATAATATGCAAGTGATCGACAACTAATCGTTGGATAGTATGGCAAGTCGAAATGATGAATTGGTCGGCCATATCTAATTCGATAATATCTTCCATAACTTCGCGGTAGTAACTACGTTTGGTCAGATCATTTTGATCGGCATAAAGTAATTCTTCCGTAATATAAACAAAATCGCTCTTAATAGCTTTTCTAACTTTAGAGCGGGTATATTTGATCGATGTGTAACGTAACATATCGATCAATTGATTAAAGACATCGAAGTACCATTGTTCCAGATCCTCTTTTTTATGAAACTGTTCCTTACTTTGGCACAAAATTTCCGACGGATAATAAATTAAAAAAGCAAATTTCTTTTGTCTATCTTCACTCAGTCGTCCTGTAAACAATTCTGAAATTTTTTGGCGCGTATTACCAGAACCATTTCTCAAAATGTGAGCAAACTCATCATATTCGCCATGAATGTCACTGACGAATGCCTCGGTCCCCTTGGGAAGATCAAGAATGGCTGACAGATTGATAATTTCAGATTTGATTTCATTATCGTTTGTGAAATTTTTCTTCATGTTTTAACCTAGACCTTTCTTTAGCAAAATATTGTAATCGCTTTCTAAATTGTAACACTTGAACCTATACCAAAGACAATCTAATTTTTTGTATCACATTACTTTTGCTAATATAATTAAGCCGTGGAGGTGTTTATATGAATTTTTCAATAGATTCAACTGTTACTCTCAATAATGGCATTAAAATGCCCCAACTTGGTCTGGGCGTCTGGCAAATTAACAATGCTGGCGCTGCTCAGTCTGTAGAATGGGCGATCAAGCATGGCTATAGAGCAATCGACACTGCCAAACAATATGGTAATGAAGCCGGAGTCGGGGCGGGACTTACTAAAGCCTTGGCTGACAATGGATTAAAACGTGAAGATATATTTTTAACAACAAAGATTTTTAATGGTGATCAAGGATACGAATCAACACTCGAACAATTTGATGGACAACTTAAGAATTTACAAACTGATTATGTTGATCTTTTGTTGATCCACTGGCCTGTTGACGGCAAATACCTCGACACTTGGAAAGCACTAGAAAAGATTTATCAAGAAGGAAAAGCTCGGGCAATTGGTGTTTCCAATTTTAACGTTACTCGGCTCAAAGATATTTTAAAGAATGGCTCCGTCAAACCTGCTGTTGACCAAATGGAATTCAACCCATTGTGCCAAGAGGGCGACATCAAGAACTTCTGCCAAGAAAATAATATTCACTTGGAAGCTTGGTCACCACTCGGCGGTGGGACAGTGCTCAACGATGAACGGCTCAAGAAAATCGCTGACAAGTATCACAAGTCAGTCGCTCAAATCATCTTGCGTTGGGATCTACAACAAGGAATCATCACCATTCCAAAATCAGTTCACGAGGAACGGATCGTTCAAAACGCCAATATTTATGACTTCGAACTTAGTGATGACGATGTCAACGAAATCAAAGGCTACGACGAAGAAAAGCGCAGTCTTTGGTACGGTGGCTTCAAATGGCATGGCAACCCAACCGGTGCTAGTGACGCCGTTCAAGATTGGGACGACAGTACTGAATATGCTAAATAATTTTTAAGGTCCCCTTTGGGGACCTTTTTTTAGACAGAGAATAGAGAGGCATGGTCAGCTGCTGAGGATTTAAACACAGAGAGCGTAGCGAGGTTGGTCAGCTGCTGAGGATTTAGGGACTGGCAGCACAAAGGTGCGGCGAAGCCGTGCCTGCTGACAGTTGCTAAACCGGAGGCCGCTACCTCGCGGAGCTCGTTTCAACATCCTTCCGGATAAAACATAAAAGCACTATTCAAACCGCTGCAAGTTTAGCATTCAAAAATGGCTAGCATTATCTTAATTCTTAATAACTTGTACCTGCTGACAATTGCTAAACCGTAGGATGCTGTTGCATGGAGCTCGTTACATCATCCTTTACGATAAAACAAAAAGGGCCCTATCCAATCAACAAATGTATAACTTCAAAAAATGAATAGTACTACCTTTAATAACAGTTCCAAAAAAAGACGGTGTAAGAGAATATATCTCTTGCATCGTCTTTTACTGATTTGTTAAGTATTACTTTCTAATTTCAAACCGTTTTAGTTCTGATCTATGCATCAACTCTACTCCAGCTAAACTGATCAATAACAGCAAGCATCCGAGAGCTATAGTTATAGCGTTATTTTTTTGACCAGTTTGTGGCAATCTAGCACTAAATGATGCTGGATTTGTAGCTAAATCAGCTACATCATCCACTGGCAAAGTCTGACCAATAGTTCCATTATTAGTCTGGCTTGCTAAAGAATCATTAGGTAAAAAGCCGAATGATCCATCATTAGCTTGTGGAATACCAACTGTTGGAGCTTCTGCTGCTGCATCAGTTGAAGCATCAGGTGTAGCTTCATAATTTGGAGACTCAATCGCTTCTATTCCTTGAGTCCCTGTTTGTGATGTACTTGGTGATCCCGGTTGTGTTGGGACCGTCTGACCACCATTATTAGTATTTTCTGAAGTATTGGCATCTGTATCGACATCAGGCGTTGTCGATGAGCTACCTGATCCATTGTCATCAGGTACAGAAGCTGTTCCGTTATCTTCTTCATTTGGAGAAGTTACGGCTGGTTCATCGTCTTCGTTAGAATTTTCAGATCCACTGTTACCTTCATCAGGTGTTGTGACTTCATTACCACCTTCATTGGGTTCTTCAGTGCCATTGTCGCCTTCACCTGGCGTTGTGGTTTCGTTACCGCCTTCATTGGGTTCTTCAGTTTCATTGCCACCTTCACCTGGTGTTGTGGTTTCATTGCCACCTTCGCCTGGTTCTTCAGTTCCACCACTATCTTCTCCATCAGGTGGTGCAGCTAAATCTCCAGGTCCTGGTTCATTGGTAGATGTGTCTGTGACGAATCTATCCACTGCTGCATCAGCTGTTCCAGTATTCCCATGAGCATCTGTTACCACAGCAGTATTTTCGTAATGTGCCGCACCTGTATTAGTATCAGGCGTAGTTTGATAACGAAGCTGTAAGCCAGAGCTAAAAGTTCCGGTTACGGTAAATGTCACTGTGTTACCCGAAACACTAGTCGTGAATGGTACTGAATTGCCATTCTCATCTTGCAATGTGGCACTATCGTCAACATAGCTTTGATTATCGTTAAAAGTATCCTTGATCACTGGGTTAACTAAATCGTTAGTACTTGGATAAATATTAACTTCCCAGTTGAGAAGATCAGGATTGTTGGCATCTGTAAAGCTACCAAATTTAGTCATAAAGACTTCGATAGGTTCAACGGTTTGACCGTCACCTTCGCCGGGTGTCGTACTGCCTGTACTGCCCTCATCTGGTGGCGTTACTGCTTCACCCCCACCTTCATCAGGTGTAGTTGTTTCGTTACCACTCTCATCTGGAGTTGTGGTCGTTTCGTTACCATTTTCATCAGGTGGTGTAGTTGTTTCATTGCCACCCTCGCCTGGTGTTGTGGTACTTCCTGTATCACCTTCATCTGGCGGCGTGACAGTCTCATTTCCACCTTCGTTTGGCGTTGTTACTAGCGACTCAGGTTCAGTACCAGTAACGGCTAAGCGAATGTAACCTTTTTTATTAATTTGTGCATCTGCTAAAGCCCAGTTTAGAGTTACCGTTCCGACATGTGAACCTGCTGCAATAAAGGCACTGCCGATTTTTTTACCTGAGCTAGTATTTGTCAATTGGAACGAATCGTCCATCGGGATCTTGACATTAGAGGGAACGTAAAATTTAAAAGTATCCCCACCTAAAACCCAAGTACTGTTTGGAATACTCCACTGGTAATTAACAGTATATTCCTGGCTCTCAGGCAATTCTGCATCGTGTGAAATGATCTCGTCATTCTCATCTTTGATCACTGCATCAGAAGCTTGTGTTCCCTGAACTTCAGTGATTTCTCGAGCTTGGCTAATGTTAGTCGGTCCGATAAAGATAAAAAGCACTGCAGCAAATGTTGCTAACAACCATGGAAAAAGTTTTCTCACAAATAATTTCCCCCTTTTGAAAAACCCCATACTTAATCTATTCTTATTCAATATCCACCTTTAAACTAGCACCTCTGAATCAAGAAGTGCTACTAATTAGCCCGAATATCACAAATTAGTTATTGGCTATAAACGCTGTTATATCAAGTTATTAAGCCCATCACAATATTCGAAATAGGACAAAAAAAGACGCTTTACTGATGTCCAACATCAATAAAGCGAATTAATTATTTTTCAATTTTCAAACTCTTAGGATTTAAAATCATATTTAAAATAATTGCTGAAAAACTTCCGACTACTAAACCATTGTTCAAAATAGTTTGTAATGTTTCTGGTAAGAAATGTAGCAATGAAGGTTGAACTGTTACACCCAATCCTAGTCCGATGGCAATGGCCATGATCAAGAGATTGCTATTAGTCATCTTAACTTGTGACAACATCTTGATACCTTGTGCACCTACCATACCGAACATGACTAACATCGCTCCACCTAGTACAGAATTAGGGATCAAAGTAGCAATTGCTCCCACCTTGGGGATCAATCCTAGAAGGATCAACAAGAAAGCTGAGAAATAAACTGGCTTGTTCTTCTTAATACCTGACAATTGAACGATCGCAACATTTTGCGAAAAAGTTGAATATGGGAAAGTATTAAAAATACCACCTAAAATAGCGGCAAATCCTTCAGAAGCATATCCACGTTGCATATCTTCCTTTTTCATATCACGTTTAGTAACTTCGGCAAGTGCGTAATAAACACCAGTCGATTCGATCATACAAGTTAAAGCAGCTAAAAGCATGATAATGATCGAAGACCATTCAAATTTCGGTGTTGAAAAATAAAATGGCATTGGAACTTGGAACCAGTGAGCGCTGCTAACGCTTTGGAACCCGATTTGTCCCATGAAAAACGCAATAATATAGCCAGCGACGATCCCGATCAAAACGGCGATCTGTTGAATAAAACCTCTACCCCAGATCGTAAAAACAATAATGATCAGTGCAGTCGCAAATCCTAAAATCAAATCTTGAGGACTACCAAAATTCTTAGCGGTAGCGTCCCCACCACCAATGTTTTGAAAAGCAACTGGGATCAAAGTAAATCCGATCAATGTGATCAATGATCCCGTAACAACTGGTGGGAAAAACCTTTGTAAGTTCGCAAACAACTTAGAAATCAACAAAATAAAGATACCGGCGGCAATAATTCCACCATACATATAGGCGATCCCAAAGTGATGCCCAATATTTTGTAATGGTGTAACATATTCGACCGCTGAACCAAGTACAACCGGTAAGCCGATACCTGTTAGAGGAGTCCTCTTGATCTGCAAGAGAGTAGCGACTCCACACATAAAAATGTCGACAGAAATCAAATAAGTCATTTGTGTTGCTGAAAAGCCTAGTGCCGTACCAATCAAAATTGGTACTAGAATATCACCTGAGTACATAGCAAGCAAATGTTGCAAGCCAAGTACTAGATTTTTGAGGAATCCACCCTCATCTTTATCCATTTTTAAGTCCATGTTTGCCCCCTATATTCAAAAAATTATATCATCTTTTTCCGGTCAGTTGTGAGTCCTATCAAATAAAAAAAGTCATAGCTATGCTAAAATAAATATATCTATACTTAGGAGGGTTCCACAAAAATGAAAAAAAATCATTTAGAGGATGCCTGTACCTCCGTCCTTGTTGGTAAAAATGCCAGTATTGATGGTTCTACAATGATTGCACGAAATGACGACACATTTGATCCAATTAATCCTCAAAATTTTGTAATGCATAAATCCGTTGAAAACGAGCCAGGAAGAAAAGTTAAATCCTGGCTCAACGGTTTTGAAGCCGAAGTTCCTGCTGAAAACTACAAATGGCCAGCAGTTCCAAACGTCGACTACAAAAAGCTGGGCTACTACGACGAAAGTGGTATCAATGGCGCTAACGTTGCCATGTCTGCCACTGAAAGTACTTATGGAAATGAACGAGCATTAGCTTGTGATCCACTAGTAAAAGATGGAATGGACGAAGACGTCATCGTCAGAATGGTCCTACCTTTCGTAATATCAGCTAAGTCTGCTGTACAACGTACCGGCGATTTAATCAAGCAATATGGTTCACCAGCCGGAAACTCCGTATTGTTCAGCGACAATACTGATGTTTGGTACATGGAAATCGTAACAGGACACCACTGGGTCGCCCAACGGATCCCCGATGACAGCTATGCCATCGCGGCCAACCGCGTTTCGATACAACAAGTCGACTTCAACGACCCCGATCAATTCATGTGGTCCGACGGGATCCAAGAATTCGTTGAAAAAAATCATTTAAACACTGATAAAACTGGTTTTAACTTCCGTCACATTTTTGGAACTGACAATCTCAAAGATCGTCATTACAACACTTCCAGAGTTTGGTACGGTCACAAGTATTTCAACCCTGAAATCGAGGAAGACCCTGAAGACGGCGAATTACCATTCATCATGAAGACTGATCACAAGATCAACGTCGAAGATATTGAATATGTTTTAGGTTCACACTACAACGAAACACCGTATGATCCATACAGTCCTGATGCAAGCGATGACGATAAATATCGCTACCGTCCGATCGGTTTGAACAGAACTCAAAACTCACACATTTTGCAGATCAGAAATGATGTTCCAGAAGAATTCTCTGCGATTATGTGGCTTTGCATTGGTTTTCCAACATTCGCTCCGTACATTCCGTTCTATACTAATATGGACGACACACCTAAGAGCTATCAAGATGTTTCGCTTGAGTTTGATTTTAAGGATAGTTATTGGATGTACAACGCTTTGTCGATGTTAGTTGAGTCGCATTATACTGATTTTTTACAAGATGATATTGATTATTTAACTGAATGTCATCAAGAGTTCCGTGAAGCTATTGCTGAGACTGACAAATTAGCTGCTGACTATTCTGGTGATGAGCTTAGTGCATTTTTGACTGAGCGTAATGGTAAGTTGGTTGATGAGATGGCTGATAAGGCTAAGAAGATGTTTGGTGAGCTTTATACGAAAGGTATTCGTCTTTCTAAACTTACTTTTGATATGGACAAGAATTTGTAATAGTTTTTTGACTGGGACACCTTACGGGTGTTCCTTTTTTGTTGAGAGCTGGATTCCCACTAGTATAAATGTAAGAGGAAATAAGCAGCAGCAGTAGTTTGGTTGTTTTAGTTGGTGTTGAGATGTGCTGGGATTTGATTATGGAGCTTTGTTGTTTTGTTAGTATTGAGATGTGTTTGGATATAATTATGGAGTTTTGTTGTTTTGTTGCTGTGTGGAGGTGGTTGTTTGGTTGTACGTTCAATGCCGGTTCCGGGTCGGGGCGCTATATGGGACTGGAACGCTGCCGACTGCTACAATTTTTTTAACCGGACAGATGAAAAACAATAATCAGTCCGGGAGACGATAACAATGAGTAGGAAAAATAA
>NZ_RHNT01000072.1 GCF_003946325.1 Companilactobacillus furfuricola
TTCCAGCACTAATATTACTAAAGCTCATGTGAAAAATTGCCATGTCGGTCACCACCTTTCTTTGGGTTTATGGGTTTCCTTTTGTTGTCGCCAACGGCGACTTCTGATACAAGGGGTTAGCACTTACACACAACCAACTTTAGTTGTTGTGTGTAAGTGCGCATTGACCTCGTTTCACTCGTCCTGCTGATTCCCCTAAATTTATTTATAGTGTATGCCTTCCGCTTCGCTATTTCAACTTCTATTCTTTGATTTAACGTTCTCTGTATGATATAGTGTCGGTGATTATTTTTAATACGATTGGAGGGATCATTATGTCTCAAAGTAACTTAGAAAAACAAGAAGCCAAATTAAAACAGCTTAATCAAAAGATTAAAGCTGAAAAAAATAAAATTGAACAAAATCTCGGTAAGCAAATCATTAGATCAGCCAATTTGGATTATGGGACACTTACTACTCCACAGATTAAAATGATTGCTAAAAAAGTTGCCGCCTTTTTAAATCAATCTCAAAATAACCGATAATAGTTAGGTGGTAATGACTATGCCTAATCAATATGAAAAACTAGTTGAGCAACAAGCGCGTTTAAAACAAAAAATTGAGCGAGAAGATTTTAAATTACGGCAATCTAAATACTACGAAAATCGGCAAGCCCGCAAAGCCCGTTCTCGCCGATTAATTCAAAAAGGGGCTTTGCTAGAAAAATACTTTCAAGCTGATAATCTCTCGGTTGAACAAACCGAAGAGCTTTTAAAAATATTTGCCGATTACGTTAATACCCATAAACCAAATAAACTCAAAAACGATCAACCTAATAACTAGGCCGATCGTTTTTATTTTCTGAATCATTCATGGGATTTCTAATTTTTAAATCCGAATTATTTTTAGTAAAGGAATTTAGTTATTTTTGAATGGCGGCTTCAAAAATAATTTTGGGATTTATCCAAGGAAAATCACGCAAATTATTTTTGATCACCTGGTCATGATCTCGTCTGTAAACTGACACAAATTTTTGGCTATTATCGTAGATCACGACGTTATCAGCTTTGAATGCGACTGCTGCTAAATTATGATTTGATTGACTATAACGTTTTTCAACAACTTCATCTGGTACACCGTGCCCACCTTTTTGACCCGTTCATGAACCCGAATAATTGCTACTTTTTCGTTTTTTAACGCCACGTATAAAAGCGTGACCTCAAAACCATTTTGGTGAGCCCGCTCGATTAAATTTAATTGTGCCTTTCCTTGACCAGATAAGGTTGTTTCAACATGAATACTCTGCCCAGTATTTAAAGCCGCGTGGAGTTGTTTTATTTCTTCGCGCATTGCCCCTAAAGTTATCACGATTTTTATGCCAATCGACAACCATTTTTTGGAGGATTTCATCGGCATTTAATCGTTTGGAGTGAGTAAATAATTCGGGTCTCGCGCGATATAAAGTGCTTTTACCAGCGCCGCTTTTACCAGCCACGATGATGTCTCTCTTTGGCTCACTCATGTTAAATCACAAAATGCTTTTCGTTGATAATTTGCTCTTGGCGTTTATCTAAGTGTGTAGCGCGTCAAACAACTTGCGTTTATCAGGATCTGGATTATGGGCTGCTTGTTCCCAAATTTCTTGAATATCGACTGCCCACTGGATTTGGTCATTTAAAAAGCTCCTATCCCATTTTTTTAGTTCAGCTATCACCAATTCGGCCACTCAAGGTGCCTATTTTTACTTATAAGCGGTTTTAAAACAGTTTTAATATTTATGCACTGCAACACTTAAAACGGCTTAAATGAGCTAATATGACGTTTAATTCCAAGAACACTCATTGTCAGTGTTCTGTTCTTCGGGGTGCTTAGCCACATATTTTCTAACCGCTTTTTTATTCCACCAAATCCCAAATAGGTTTTGCATAGTGCCGTATAAGTAGTTCTCCACGTTCTTGATATGCTTCTCATTGCTTCTTAGGGCGTTAAAGTAGCGTCTCAAGGCTTTAGTCATCAAAGGTTTTAGTTCTTCGTCGTCAAGCGGGATTAGAACCCCAATATCTTGATGATCCTTTTCAACTCGGTATTTAGCATTTAAGATAATGCCAATAAAACGATGCATTTATTTAAGTTAGATACATATTATATGTACGAAGGCATTTCATTTACACAAGATTCTTGACGCTACCTATCTAAGAGATAAAAAATCTAATGGCAATTGGTAGCACTAAATTAAGAGACTTCACCCCGTACTTATATTGGTTCCAAATCTATCTACTTCATCATCAATTTCTTCAACATCTGAAAATACGCTTTGTTCCTCAATATACTGCCTATTCTGTAACTTCAAAAAAGCCTCAAGGTAATTAACCCAAGCTATTGATTCTGCTTCTCTTTTCCGATATAAAGCTCTTAATACCATTTCTAAAGTTGCAATTTGTGACGCTTGATTTCCTTTCCCCTTTTTTACAATTAGCTTATTAGATGAAATGGCTTGTTTCATCACCCTATTCAAGGTTGATGGAGAAATATCAAGAGCATCACGAATAGCCCTGGTTGACATAATAACTTTGTCTGCTCCAGAGCTAACTTTATTAATTAGTTCAATCACATCATTTAGCCATTCTGACACGTGACTATAGACGCGTTCTGTGCGAGGCTTCGCCCACTTGTACCATTGAACGTTACTTTCTTGCACCACAATGCGCTTCTCATCAGGTGTTGCCCAGGTATCTATTAATTCATCAATATAAAGTTTAGATGCACCTTTATAATTGCCAGAATAAGCGTCACGGACGCAACGCTGCATATCTCGTACGTCTAAAGGATCTTCAAGGTATGAATTAAACTCATCTAATAAATTGAAGGCATCGTTTTGGTTTTTTCCAGAAGAGTAGCACGCTAAGGCCAGTGTAAGTATAGTATTGTGACGTCCTAGTCCTTGACCTGGTTTAATGTTGTGCTTTGTCAACATAATTCTAAACCAAGCTTGATCGGTTTGTTTTCTATATTGAGAATGCGGACTATTAATTACTTTTAGATTGCTCTTACGCTTTTCCTTACTTTTTTGTGTGACTGACTTACTCCACATTAAAAAACCAGCAAATGAGTAGGTCAATTCTGGTTCAAAAAAAATAATATTATCTTCCCGCGGGATCCGAAAAATTCCAAAACTATTACATCCTACATCAGTAGCAGGTATTTTTTCCATAATCGTACTTTTTATATTTTCAGAAATCTTTCTAGCCGCGCTTAAAACAGGCATACTACCATTTTTATGTTTTGATAAAAATGCTGGGCAATCCAAGATATAGTAAATTTGATACCCTTTATCAGTTTTCAAGACAAGTGTGGGTAGAATATGGTCCTCTAAGACTATGCTGCTATTAACCAGATTCAGGTTTCGATCTCTATCTAGAGCATCTTTAAAATCAATATCAACTACAAACGCATTAATTTGGCTTAGATTACGTTCTGAATGCCCTTTAATATGTTTACGGCTGTTATCATATCCTAACCAATTAAAGATATTAGGTGTCCAATGTGTTAGTGTCTCAATGTTTTCTATTAATGCTTCTTCAGAAGTCACGACAAAACCCATGTCACGACTCATTGATGATTTATTACGAAAAACAGCAATTGAACCAGTCTTATTATCGTTATGTACTTCTTGATTGAGTTGAACTAGTTTACTATTTTTTGGTTTATATTTTTTTAAACCATTATGTAAAATAAGACTAATTGCAGACCAAGATTTGTAGCTTAATTTTTCCGTTACGGACATAATATTTGCACTCCTTTCAGAACGATATTAACCAAAGGTAGATTTGTTTTGAAACAAATAGTAGTTAATGCCGTTGATTAACTCGAAAGAAAAAGTGAACCAGCATATCACTGATCCACTTAGAGTTAACAGAATCAAGATGTGCCGTTCAAAGCCATATTAATCCGCAAATCATTTCATTATCTATGTTCTATAGCAGTATTGAATTTTAGAGAAAAATAGCATACAATATCCTATGAATAAGTTTTATGAACATTTATTTTCTTTATATTTTTTTGCGGGTCGCTGTGAATGCCAGTTCACAGTGGCTTTTTTTATTTTCTTTTGCACTTACAATAACCTACCCAAAAACCTATGTCAATTGCATTTTTGGAAAAAGATACTTTTACTATTGTATAAAAGTATCTTTTTATCTTTATATCTAAAGATACATTTATCTTTTTATCTTTAGATAAATGTATTTCTTGATTTGTCGCCGTTTATTGTCCATATTTTTATATCTTTGTATCTTTAGATAAAAAGATAAACTTATCTAAGGATACTTTTATCTTTTTATCCTTGTAAAATTTTTTTTTTATATTATAATAAAAGTGCAAAAGGATACTTTAACAGAAAATAAAAATCATTTACTTATTTATATTAGGAGGCAAACATGCCACAAGTTATTATTAACGCACAACAAAAAGGCGGCGTTGGGAAAACAACTGATACTGTTATGGAAGCAATCGTAGCTTCTACAATATTTGATAAAAAAGTATTGGTGATTGATACAGATTTACAAGGTAACGCTACAGATTTTTTAGGCCGAACCTTTAATTTAAAGAAAATAGATTACACACTTATGAGATGCTTAGAAATAGGCGACTTAAGTAAAGGTATTGTAGAATTAAGCGATAATCTCGATTTGATCGGTTGTAAATATGATATGCGTAAATACGGGGATTTTCTTATAGAAAAATTTGATAATATCTATGACCGTACTTTTTATATGTCAACCCTATTAGACGCCATCAAAGATCGTTATGACTATATATTTATAGACGTTCCACCTTCAACAGATTTAAAAGTTGATAATGCAATGGTTTGTGCGGATTATGTTGTGGTGGTCCAAGAAACACAACGATTCTCTTTTGATGGATCTAAACGTTTAGTATTTTCTTACCTACAAAGTTTGGTTGATGATTTTGGATCGAAGGTAAAAGTACAAGTAGCAGGCGTTTTGCCTGTACTCCTTCAGAATCGAAGAGAGTTACACAAAAAAATTGTTAACGACACAGTCTCTTTCTTTGGTCAAGATAATGTGTTCAACACAATCATCTCAAACCATGCAAGGTTAGAATGGTATACAGCACAAGGTATACAATTTAATGATTTTCACGACAAAAAAATGTTTGCACTTTTTGCGGATATTTTTTGTGAATTAGAAGAAAGAATACAAGCCTTTGAAACTCAGGGAGATATATCTGACTACATATACAAACGTCGTTACTTGACAAAAGACAACAAACTTACGAAGCTTGGAAAGGGGTTAGATGTTAATGGGCTTAATTAATCGAGGAAATAAAGAAACCGAATCACCAGAAGCACTCCATTCAGCTGATGTCAGTAGAGATACATCTTCTCTTAATCCAAAAACAACCGAAACAAAGAAATGGACTGGAGCAGAGAGGAAAAATATTAAAGTGGCTCCGCCTGTCTTAGATTTAATAAAAACAATGTGTAATATGACCGACAAAAATAAACCAGAATCGAAAGCATATGGTTTAGTCAGTACGGCTGTAAATGAATATCTAAAAAATCACTTTACTGAAAGAGAACAAGAAATTATTAGGAATAGCATCGAAATTAAATACCGGTAATACAATTTCAAAAATACGTTATTAGAACTTACTTATTCCAATAACGTATTTTGTATCTTTATATCTTTATATCTTTAGATACAAAGATACTTTTGAACTAAACTATTTTTTTAAGCTCACTTGAGTATTTCTAATTGGATACCTAATTTAAAAAAGGGTAGATTGTACTATATCCTTGTATCTTAAGATACAAGGATATTTAGATATAAAAATTAAAATGACATATTAATAATGTAACTAGTGTTTAATGTTTAAATTACTAAGCTGCTAAGCTATTGGTCTTGCCATTTATATATGCTTTATTAAAAAGTATCTAAGTATCTTTAGATACAAAGATACTTAGATATTTAGATACTTTTGATATCTAGTACTTTTCACAATAGATATTGAAAATCTATTATAAGAAATTTTTTAAGAACTATAAAATGCTTTAAATTAACATTGATAACGATAGTTGCAATATACTCATCATCCTCTATAAATCATTAATCGACCTAGCATAGTCTCGAATTCGATAAACCTGTGTTCGTCCGATACCAGTTTCTCTGGAAATTTGCGCAATACTTTTTCCGTTCTTTATTCCGTTTAAAACCCCATTATATATGAAGCGTTTTGAACCATTTGGAGCATATTCTTTTTTTCTTCCTTTATATATGCCCTTTGTCTTAGCTATTTTTATTCCCTGACTTTGCCTTTTTAAGATTTTTTGGCGTTCTTCTTCTGCCGTATATTTGTATATTTCCAATACAAGATTTGTTAATAGAGCTCTTAAATTGCCGTCTTCAACACCTGCAAACGTAGGTAAATCTAGAACATCCAAAACTGCTCCTCTCCGTCTGATTTTATCAATAACATCTGTTAAATCACGCGAATTACGCCCTAAGCGATCCAAACTTATTACTGTAACTACATCGTCATCATGAATATACTCCAGCATTTTTTTTAACTTTGGGCGTTCCATGTTTTTACCAGAAATTTTCTCTTCAAATATTTTTTGAACTCCGGCTTTTTTTAAAGCAAAGATTTGACGATCTAAATTCTGATCAGTGGTAGACACTCGTGCATAACCTATTTTCAATTTTTTGACTCCCTTTTTAAAGTATTTATGTGACAACTCTATTGTGTCATACATAAATACCGAGATTTCAATAAACTAATTGTTACACAATAGGGTATACCCTAGTGGCCGTTTTCGGCTTAGTACTATTAATGCAGCTTTTCTATATTCAATGACCTTAGTTCCTCTTAATTTGATTTTTTGTATGGGAACACAATGCCCAATCTGAACTCGTTTTGTATTGCGTACTTCATAGACTTCGTTCCTAGCATGCCACGGCCAACTTGCTCTACAGACTTACTACCTTCAAAATAGTCTTTTTCAAGTTTGCCCATTCTATTTACATAATCCTTGATATACCAAACTTTTCGAGCAAATTGCGCAAGACGCACCAAAGCAACGATCGCGCTGTTATTCGCGCATACGGTATGAACGTGGTGACCACGATCGAAATCAACAGTGTGGCGAAGCTCTTCACGCTATACACGCACCTATCCAAGTAGCAAATAATGAAGACGGCGAAACGTCAAATGCAGGGCTTGTCCCTGCATTTGACGTTTCGCCACCTTTTTGTAAATGGTGAATTGGTGTGCCATCCACATTTTCGCATTTTGACCGGAAGCACCGTTACATCAGTAATTCCATCTTGTGTTCGGGCAATTTGGTTGTATTTAGTATCCCCGTGTTAGAGCACTGGGGGTATGGACGGCCGGCTGACGCGGACAGACCTTTGCTCGCACTTGCGCCTTTCACGCTGCACGGCAAAGCGAAGTTAGCTAAACCGAAAGCTGGTATCTATCTTCTATCTGGAATAGTGAAATGCATCCTACTCCCATGACACTGGCAACATCTGGAATCTTTGGCTCCTTTTTCATTGGATTCTTTGCGCTAAGTTGTCCCGCTGGTTGCTCAAAGGTAATGATTTGCCATCCATAGGCAGCTGCCATTGCAATCAATTTAGGATCAGCTTTCCAGTCTTGACTCCAGTTTGCGATTGCGGCTGTTCGATAGTATCCGCAAGTCTGTAAATAGTTCATGATTTTCCCATACTGTGTTAAATATTGATAATCTGCTTCATAGCCTTTAAACACGCAAGGTTGAATTCGGTTAGCTATCCATTCCGAGAGTTGGTCCCCAGATCCAGATAATTCTTTGTAAACCACTTCCGGTATAACAATCTCCCTCGACGTCCCTGTTAGGCAGCCTTCAATCCAAGCCCAGTAACTTGGAAAGTGAGACATTGAATAGTACTGCTTGAATGGCGCGATAAAAGAATTACTATCAATTACAAACTTTGCGTTATTCGTTGAACTTGCCAATATCTCACCCCTTTTCCTTAATTTTTCCCAGTAGCTTTTCAAATGCAGTACTATTGCTGACACCCATTAACTCAAATGCTGTGTTATAACCTAAAGTTCCACTATTAACGCTCCACTCAACTTCTCGAGCGAAAGTGGAATCGGTTTGTGCCGCTTTCGTTGTATAGTATTCGCCACCACCGCTACCTTTAGCCCTTTGATATTCCTTGTTACGTTGATATTCCCGATCGAGTTCATTCTTAAGCTGATCAACAGTTTCTTGCGTAATTAGTTTCAGATGAAGGGAGCGTATGGCAGCGGACAAGGGACTAGCATTAAATCGCTTGGCGACTGCTATAATTTGGTCAACTTCGGTGCTCTCGTTGTATTTCTGCCACTCAGTCGTAAACAAAGGCTCAGGAAATATTATGACTTCGCTAATACGATTGATATATTTCTCGGTTTTAGGATTCAAGAATTGGCGGTGAGCTTGATAATCATCATTATATAGTTCAGACGTTCCAAACCATATATGCGTTAGTTCATGCACGAGAGAAAATAACATGGCATTATAGCTGTCGTTAGAGTTTACAAAAATGAAGGGAGCGAATGAATCATCGATAGCAAATGCCCGAAACTCAGCTTGAGCCAACGGCCGATGTGTATTACTACCAACGATTCCGCTATACATGACAATAACGCCAACTTGATCTAATTTCATTCGTAAGAGATTGAATGCCTCGCGATTTTTCAAGCCAACATTCCATCCTAGTTTTAAATCTAGACTTTTCATAATGTTGAAGGCAATCTGTTCATCACTTAAACTGCGATAGTTCGCGACATACTTAAATCCATGAGAGAAGAAACTAGAGGGATATCCGTTTTTCTGACGTTCCTCACTAAGCCAACTCTGTTTCAGCTCCATGCTGTGAATAGTATCAACCAAGTTGCGAGAAGGCCGATCTATCTCGATGTTGTTGATCGTTCTAAACTTCAGTAATGGCAAATCCTCTTTAGGAGTATTATCCAAAAAGAAATATCCAAAAGGAATCTGAGCTTTTTTGCTTAAATCTTTAAGCTGATTTAGGGTCGGCTTACTTTCATTTTTGAGCCATTTATCAATTTTATTTGTCCATGCCTCATTCAAGGTACCATTAGATGCTTCTTGAACCCAATGCAAGACAGCAGGCTTAACGTCAATGCGCGTAGTTGCCATGTTATCGCCTCCTTTCAGCAGTACTCTATTCGCTCATTCTATCATGATTTTACGTTTTTGTATTGCAAGCGATTGATGCTAAGCCCTGGATTGCATAATTATTTGATCTTAATCGAGAAAAACTTTGCTTTTAGCGCCAATTGAGCTTAATTTCACGTGTTTATTAGTAGTTAAAAATATTTTTCTCCGGTGTTATTTTAAAATTCTGCTTTGTGAATGTTTTAAGCTGCTTTTGCTATATTAGCTATATTGTTGATAAGATTAAATGTCATCTTATTCAGATAAGAGCGAGACATATCGCAAGCAAGAATATCACAAAATGTATTTTTGAATTTGTGTTATGAGGATCATAATAACTTTATTGAAACAGCTCTTTCGAATTTAATAGGTAGTCCAATATTAGTTTCTTATATTTTTCGCGCGTTTTATAATCTTTTTTAATTATATTCACATTCGTGATTTCGATAAAAAAACCTTTAAGACGTCAACTTTGTCTTAAA
>NZ_RHNT01000073.1 GCF_003946325.1 Companilactobacillus furfuricola
ACTAGTCTTTTTGGAATCAACAGGCAACCTAGATCTTGATGAATTTCTTGATGGCTAACCAAAGTACAACAAGAACCCCTTCGTCGCCAAGAGGAATTTGGGTACTGAGGTCTGTATCCCCGGGCCCCTCCGTCTAGATGGAGACAATATCCTCCCTTTGTGGTGAGATTTACCGATTTATTTTGTACAAATTGGCACTTTTTGCTCGTCCTATTTCTCACATGTCTATCTCAGGATTTATCTATTCTGGTGGGGAGTAGGAGCTTCCTTGCTTTGTTTCAATATATTTTCTCTCTTGATTAATGATTTCTTTTTCGGTTCGCGGGACTTTGCTCCGCTCATTTTTGTTTCCTGACTTACATTGCTGTTATGGTTTTCTTTCTTTTGCTGATTAGATAAGCATTGATATCTTTTTTCTTCTCCTGCTTTCGCATCTTGCTCGCGAGCTCGTTCCTCGCACTCTTGAATCATTTTAGTGTGATTTTTTTGATTTTCTTGTTTTTTTATTTAGATAACGTGGCTTAATTGCATTAAAAATTTAGTTTGTTTATTTTTTATAATTTATTTCTTATTTCTTTTCATGCTGGACCCTTTATCCTTATTTCAGGTCCATTCTACAAAAAAAGTGCAACTGGACAATGTCACATTGTACCAATTGCACTTTTCGTTTCTAGAATTCTTGATAGTAACTTGGATCTTGATCTTTTAATCTGCCGTCTTTGGAACTTAGGAATCGATGGTTTTCATGTCTTCTTCTGTAATGTTGAAGTCGAAGATGTCGATGTTGCCTTTTTGACGGCTTGGAGTTGATGATTTTGGTATTGGAAGTGTTCCTAGTTGAACTTCCCATCTTAAAATGAGCTGGCCGACGTTTTTGTTGTATTTAGCTGCCAATTTTTTCAATGTTTCATTTTGAAGCATTTCACTGGCACGGCCGATCGGACTCCAATCTTGAGTCAAAATGCCATGTTCTTGATCATATTTTCTTTGTTGCTCTTGATTAAAGTATGGATGCAATTCTACTTGATTGATTACGGGCAGAACGCCGGTTTCTTTTTCTAATCGATCAAGATGCTCTGGCAAAAAGTTGGACACACCGATTGATCTGATCAGGCCAAATTTTTGAGCATCGATTAAAGCTTGCCAGGCTTCAACATAATGATCTTCCTTAGGATTTGGCCAGTGGATCAAGTAAAGATCGTAATAGTCCAAATGTGCTCGATATAGTGACTCTTGGATCGTATCAATAGCCTCGTGGTAGTCATGATGACGTCCAGGAAGTTTTGAAGAAATCAGCAATTCCGAACGAGGAACCGAAGAACGCTCAACCGCCTCACCAACAGCACCCTCATTCTCATAATTAAAAGCCGTATCCAGCAAACGATAACCTTGATCAATCGCCGAATCAATAACCGAAACCCCATGAGCTCCGTTCAACTTGTAAGTACCAAAGCCAACCTTAGGAAGCTTCAGTCCATCTCTCAAAGTATAAGTCTCCATAAAAGTCCTCCTCTTCCATATTCAAGATAAGGATATCACTAATCCTAAAAAAATAACCAGTAATCCCCACTCAGAAAAACAAGCAAAATCCATCTCACATTCAAAACAACAAATCATTTAGAAAAGAAATATAAAATACCGGAAAAAAACATCTATCTAAAAAAGAAAAGATATCGCAACCAAGCAATGCGAGAGTATGAGGAACGAATACTTGAGCAAGAAACAAATAAATAGAGAAAAAATTCAATCCAAGAACAAGGCAAGAGTGCGAGGAACGAGCACGCGAGCAAGATGCAAAAGCAAGCGAACAAAAAGGATATCAACTCTTATAGAACAAACAAAACAAAGAAAAACCAAAACAGCAATGTACAAATGAATCAAAAATGAGCGGAGCTTTAGTCCCGCGAACCGAAAAAGAAATAAGTAAGTATGATAGAAATTAAACGACAACAAAATAAGGAAGCACCTACTCCCCACCAGAATAGATAAAACCTGAGATAGACATGTGAGAAATAGGACGCGCAAACAGTGCCAATTTGATCAAAAAAGTCGGTAAATCTCAAACACAAGGGGGAGATATTGTCTCCATCTAGACGGAGGGGCCCGGGGATACAGCCCTCAGCCGCCAAATTCCTCTTGGCGACGAAGGAGCTTAGAGGAAGACTCGTATTTGAGATCGTCGAAGTGGTCTTCTTCGATGAGCTCAAATCGACGTCGGCAGCGTTCCAGTGGCTGTATCCCCGGGCCCCGGAGTCGGCATTGAACGTACCACCAAAATACCACCCCCCACACCCCAGCTAACCAAACAAACTAACACCAATCCAGCAAAATAAAACGCTTCTGTCTGCCATGGCTCTCTTACATCTATACACAAAAAAAGCCTTCCGCATCTACAACGGAAAGCTCAACAAAACTACTTATTACTATATGCAACTTTAACCTGTGGATCAATATCAGGCTTAACACCATCATTAATAAAGTAAACCTTATACCAAATCAAGAAAGTATAAATCGTCCAAATCTTACGACGATCATCGTTTTCACCCTTATAAAATCCATCAAGCATCTTCAAAATCATATCTTGATCAAAGAATTCTCCAGCAAAATCAGCACTGAACAACTCATGCATCTCGTTATAAACCTTTTCAGTATGGATCCAGTCACGAATAGGAACTGGGAAACCAAGCTTTTCACGTTTAGCCCAAGCCTTAGGCAAGGCTCTCTCAGCGGCCACACGTAAAGCATACTTACTATCCTTACTATTCAACAAATATTTAGTAGGGATCGTTTCAGCAAGTTCAGCAACTTTCTTATCCAAGAAAGGCACCCGTAATTCCATCGAGTTAGCCATACTCATCCGGTCAGCTTTCAAAATAATATCGTTAGCCATAAATTGGTGAAGGTCAAGATATTGCATCTTCTTAACCTCATCTTGATAATCAGCTACCTTGCGGTAACTACGCATAACGATTTCTTTAACCGAACGTGACTTTTCAAAATCTGGTTTAACCACCTTGGCAGCTTCTTGTTCACTAAATACCTTAGCTTGACCAATAAAGAACTCTTCAGCCTTAGCAGTTGACTCATATAAGTGGAGTCTACCAGGAAAGTTAGGAAGCTTCTTTAAGCCGTGTGCTAACTTGTAACGCACGCCCTTTGGCAACTTCTTCAACTCTTCAGCCACTACTCGAACGGTCTTTGAATGTGAGTGGTAACCGTAGTTAGCGTAGCCGGCGAACAACTCGTCAGCACCTTCACCAGAAAGGATCACTGTCACGTCACGACTAGCTAATTTAGTTAAGAAATAAAGTGGCACACAAGAAGGATTAGAATCAGGTTCATCCATATAATATTGGATCAGTGGGATCGACTTCATAGCTTCATCAGCCGTTACGATACCACGAGTATTTTCCAAACCTAAGGTAGCTGCTAATTCTTTGGCAGCTGATCCTTCTTCATAAGTACTCGTATCAAAATCGATCGAGTAAGTGTGTTGAGGCTTCAAGATAGCTGTGACATAACTTGAGTCCACACCACTTGAAAGCAATGAACCAACGGGAACATCACTGATAGCGTGAGCTTTAACAGAATCACGCAAAGTCTCATCGATCTTCTTAACTGTATCTTCTAAACTAAGGTGCTTTTCTTTAAAATCAACATCCCAATACTTCTTGATCTGCAACTTGCCGTTACGGAAAGTGAAGTAGTGGCCTTCAGGAATGCGGAAAACATTCTTGAAAAATGTTTCATTCAATGCTGAATATTGGAAGGTCAAGTATGGTTTCAAAGCTTGTTTGTTAAGCTCTTTAACAAAGTTTGGATGCTTCAAAAATGACTTGATCTCAGAGCCAAAAATAAATGTACCGTTTTTATTGTAATAATAAAGTGGCTTGATACCGAAGAAATCTCTGGCACCGGTAATGTCACCAGTCTTTAGATCGTAAATTACAAAAGCAAACATACCACGGATCCGCTTGAGTAATTCTTCCATTCCCCACTCTTCAAAACCATGAAGCAAGACTTCCGTATCTGTTTCAGTTGTAAAAGTATGACCTTTTTCGATCAATTCTTTTCTAATACCTTGGTAATTGTAGATCTCTCCGTTAAAAATAATGGCTTTGGATTGATCCTCATTGTAAATAGGTTGCATACCACTGTTGATATCAATGATACTCAATCGACGAAAACCTAGCGCCGTATCCTCATTAACTAATTCCCCCGAGCTGTTTGGACCACGATGTTTGATCGTATCCATCATAGCTTCTATAACTGGCTTTTTGTCAGCAATTTTCTTGTCTACGAAACCGACGATACCGCACATATTAATTCTCCTTAAATTTCAAAACTTACGAATCTAGTTGCTGCACCATATCCAAATATTTGTAGCAGCATTTTATCGGGATTGATATTAATGAAATATCCGGCTAATTCCGAAATCTCATTATATCGGCGATCCCATTTCTTATTGTAATCAGTTGTTAAGCCGTGTTTCTTTCCCATCAAGGCCGAACAATTTAATATTATATGATTAATTCCACCAACTTTGTAGTACTTTTCGTAATGCATGTGTCCACAAATATAGTTGGAAATTTTCGAAATACCGGTATCAGTAAAGTTATATCGAACATTAACTCCAAAATCGCCGGATAATTCGTTCTTAAGTTGTCCTGTTTCCTTATTATTAAAGCTAGTAAAAATCTTTTGGACGAGGTCGCCATTAAAGTTTAACGCCGACCGTCCACTTTGACTGATCAAGTTAGCATGGCCGAATACGACCACATGCTTATCGATCGTTTTTTCTAAAATAGTGATCAGATCTTGGATCTGTTGCTCGCGGATACCTCTGACTTTCTTGAAGTCGTACTTCTTGGTCCCGCCATTTAGGATATAGGGAATGTCGCTAGTATTCAAGAAAATTACTCTAATATCTCCCTTGTCGATCCAAGCAACTTTTGATCCGAGACTTAGACGTTTGAGCTCAGGCTGGGCAAATCCAGGTTTGGTGACCAAATTATAATAGTCATCACGTCTAAATGAAGCTGAGGTGATGAACTTGTGCTCATCATATTTGTCATTTTCATCGTGATTGCCCTCTAAAACGTAAAAAGGCCGTTGACTCTTTTGGTAATTTTCCATAGTGAATTGGAGCAAGCCCCGACTAATTTCTGGTTTATCGCTACCGTCGATCAAATCGCCTAAGTGAATATTGTAATCCACTGGCAATGAATCGCAAGCCTTATTAGCTTCGATAATGTGACGAACCCCATTGAGACCATAATAAGACGAGCTAGCAACTGCCTTTTCATGGGTGTCGGTCAGCACTGATAAAGTCAAACAATTGTCAGTCAAATTAGGTGCAACATTTTTTCTGAAAACTTGCTCGATATATTCTGTAAAAAATGGTCTCGGTTTTAATTTTCTCAAAAAATTATCTGTTTGAACAGAGATAAATTCAGATGGTTTCGGTTTTAAAAACTTTTTAGTTAAAAATTTAATTTTCACGGTTTTTTAATCTCCTAATCGACTAAATCTTATCATGTTTTAGACTTGGACAAACAAAAAAACCATCATAAAAGATGGTTTTATTATAAATATGATTATACACGCATTTTAGTGCAAAAGAAGCTGATAAGCCTTGCGAACACCTTCATCCTCTTCCATGCTGATCTCGCCCTTTTCAACGAAACCGTTAGTTGTAATGACATGTTGCATAACTAAGTTCTCAGGGTGTGTGTCAATTCTGACATCTGAATAACCTAGTTGATAAGAAATAGTCAATAATTGACGAATTAAAGCAGCTGATAAATGTTGGCCTTGATGCCCTGGTTCAACAGCGATTCGATGAATTACTGAATATTCCTTATTGGAATCCTTGTCCCATTGTCCATTAACTAACTTCTCGTAGTTAGGTTCGATCCCTTGTTGCAAAGCTGCGGTTCCCACAACTTCACCGTCCAATAACATTACATAATTGATTCCATCATTTAAATCTTGTTTCAAGATTGCTTCATCAGGATAGCCTGTTTGCCATTGGTCGACGCCACGATCTCTAAGTGTTTTTTTCGCACCGGAAATAATGTCGAATACTTTTGGTAAATCTTCACTTCTAGCTTGACGTAGATAAACGTTACTCATCTTACGACCTCCATAATCTAAAAATTACTCATTCCGATATTTAAACAAAAAGGACGTGTAATGGCAAGCTTTTTATTTCACTTCGCATAATTCTTTTTATTGAAAAACAAACTGATGCCGAAAAGGATAAGTGCATAAACGAATTGTCTTATGACTAACGGCAGCAAAGCGACCATATTACTATGTTCTTGGAAGGTCACCACTAGATTAGATACTGGTGGTAAGACCCAGTTGATAAAATGCAAAATACTATTGTTGCTGTCTGCTAATGAAAGTAAAACGATCACTAACAAACTGACTGCAGCGATATATTTATGACTGGTCCACTGGGAACGGCAAGCAAAAGCAATTGCCGTTGCGATCCAAGAGGTTGTCATCAACACTAATATCATAGTACCATTTGCGGCCGGAGATGCCGAAAATAAGAACGTAAAAATCCCCGAAACTAATGCCGTAATTAAATTGAAGACGACCAACACGATCATTTGCGTGCTAGCGTATAAATAATAGTCATTGATCCGTTGCTTTAAATAGCGATTTTGCCGAGTATCCTTTTGCAAAAAATACATAGCAATGATCAAGGCAAAGAAAAAGTTCAAAATGATAATACTAGGAAATTTCACTGTTTTGTCACTGTCGATCAACAAATTGAAAAACAGTTCGAAAATAATTAATAAGCCTAAAAAGATGGGATAGACTAAGTCATCCATCAAGAGCTTAGAAAAGTTGCTGAATAGTAATTTAAATTTCAAGGCTGACCATCCCTTCAAACAAATAGTTCATTTCCAACATCGTATGCAGTATCTTTTCTTTTTGATCGTACGGAGCCCTAATTTCGATCACGTTATTGAATGTTGTCGTGGCAAAGTGAGCAATATCTTTCGTGATGGCCATTGAATCTTTCGTGGCTTTAAATGACATCAAATACGCACTCCGATCGATTGGCAGACTTGTCAAAGCTTTACCGCTGAGCAGATAACGTTCGTCAAAAAAGCTACCGATGATCGTATCTCGCATCGGCGTGGCGACGATCACCCCTGCTCCGTGATCTTGTAAGTCTTTAAAAATTTCGACCATATTGTGGGCGTAAAAGCTATTTTGAAAAGAAAAAGGATCGTCTAAGATCAAGATATTTGGCCGTTTGGCAATTGCACAAAGAAAACTCACTCTTTGCTTAGCCCCTAAAGATAAAGTATTGACCGGACGATCGATCAATGAACGCAGCCCCATAAAAGCTGCCATATCTTTCAACTGATCAGAAGCAACAGCTAGCTTGCCATCTAGTTGACGATTTTCTTCTAAATAATCACCAACATTCAAATCGATATCTTCTTTTTCAAGTTGTGGCATAAATCCGATCCGAGCACCCGATGTCAAAGTCACTTTCCCACTGTCTGATTCATTCAAACCCAGGATCGTTTCCAACAGTGATGTCTTACCTGACCCAGCATCACCCACGATGTTGATAGCTTGGTTTTGAGATAAAGAAAAGGTTACATGCTTAAATGCAAAGTAACCTTTTCTTTCAAATGATAGATCCCTAACTGATAACAGATCCATCTTAGCCTTGCCAATCAGCGATAGCTTTAGCTGCTAAAGCAACCGAAAGGATCGCATCCTTTGAAAGAGAGTTTCTAATATCAGCAACGATCGTGTTAGCAAAGACAGCACCGATCACAACAAAAGAATAGTTAACGAGGTCAACATCAACTTTTGGACTGTATTGGCCGTCTGGAAATGGGTTCTCATGATTGTAAGTAAAGTTCACATCATGGTCGGCTAATGAACCATCAATATGGTTAACTAGCACGCGATCTTTCAATTCACTCAATTTAGCGTCAGGATTTTGCAAAGTCAAACGGTGGTCTGACTCGTTTTCATAGTAATCTTCTTCAGTCATATCAAAGTATTCTTGAACTGGTTTTCTCAAGATCTCCAAGTTATCGATCACAGCATATACTCGTTGCGCATCAAACTTCACCGAGTTGCTTTCAATTTTGCTGGCGTTATCATCGAGCCATTCGCCAAATTCACTAATAGTTTCAGAATTCATTTTATTTCCTCCAGTTAGCTTACATTATACTGAAAAATCGTTTTATTTAAAATCGCATTGATCCAAATGATCATTAATAACTCCAACTGCCTGCAAAAAAGAATAAATGATGGTCGGTCCAACAAAGCGAAATCCGCGTTTCTTCAGATCCTTGCTAATACGTTGCGACAGCTCATCTTGGGGCATCATATCTTCCTGGTTTTGTAGATGGTGGTCGATAATTTGGCCGTCAGTAAAGTTCCAAATATAATCGGAAAATTTTTCACCATTTTGATGCATTTCCACGATTTTTTGAGCGTTATTAATGGTAGCAGCAATTTTGAGCTTGTTTCTGATGATCTCAGGGTCATTTTTGAGCTGTTCTTGTTTGGCTTGGTCGTATTTCGCTACTTTATTGTAGTCGAAGTTGGCGAAGGCTTTGCGGTAGCCGTTTCTTCGTTTTATTATCGTGGACCAGGATAGGCCCGCTTGGGACAGTTCAAGTGTTAGCATTTCGAAGAAGTATTGTTCGTTGTGACTTGGTTTGCACCATTCTTTGTCGTGGTATGCTTCCATTTCTGGAAAAGTATTCTCTGCCCAGTTGCAGCGCATAATAGTTACCTCTGTTTTTAATTTTGTTGTTTTGGTGCGGGGTAGTAGTTTGGTTGTGCGTTCAATGCCGGTTCCGGGTCGGGGCGCTATATGGGACTGGAACGCTGCCGACGCAATTTTGAGCTACCTGGAAAACCACCAGGTATCTCAAAACTTGGTCTTTCACTAGGCAATAAAATTGCCAAGTGAAATTTGGGTGCGCTCGGCATGGGCGTTAGCTAGGTGATGAAAGTTCACTGTGAGCCGTAGTAGTCGGAATCACGAGTTGAGGACAAGGGTGTCCACCGCGAGGTGGAATCTGAAGGAAGTCTAAAGCAAAGTACTGAGCTGATGTACAAGAATCGACTAATAGGCCGGAAATGCAGGATAAGTTTGCCCAACA
>NZ_RHNT01000074.1 GCF_003946325.1 Companilactobacillus furfuricola
AGAAATGAGAGAAAAGTCAGAAATGGCTGCTTAAGAAATTATTATATTTAAACTGTCCGGTTGAAAAATCTGCCTCACGACATCGATTTGAGCTCCTCGAAGAAGTTCGCTTCGACGATCTCAAATACGAGTCTTCCTCTAAGCTCCTTCGTCGCCAAGAGGAATTTGGCGGCTGAGGGCTGTATCCCCGGGCCCCTCCGTCTAAATAGTGACAATATCCCCCCTTGTGTTGAGATTTACCGATTTATTTTGTTCAAATTGGCACTTCTTGTGCGTCCTATTTCTCACATGTCTATCTCAAGCTTTATCTATTCTGGTGGGAGTAGGTGCTTCCTTTTCTTGTTTCGATACATTCTCTATCTAGATCACTGACTTTTTTCTCGGTTCGCGGGACTAAAGCTCCGCTCATTTTTGGATTCTTCGTACATTGCTGTTGTTGCTTTTTCTTTATTTGTTGATTGGATAAGAGTTGATATTCTTTTTGTTCTCTTGCTTTTGCTTCTTGCTCGCGCACTCGTTTCTCTCGTGCTCTTGCCTTGTTCTTATGTTTTTTGCTTGTCTCTTTATTTCTTTCTGGCTTGCGTGCTCGAATCCTCGCAATCTCGCCTTTTCCCCTTCTATCTTTTTTCTGATGTTATGGTATTTGGATATTTTGCTTTTTTGCTCTCTTTTCTTTCTTTGCTTTGGTGTTTTTTTTATATAATTATGGTGATTAATTTTTCAGGAGGTTTTTTCTTTGTTGTCTTTGAATGCGGATGCTATTTTGGATTATTTGAATTTTCCTGCTGTGGTTAAGGTTTTTGATGAGGTTGATTCTACTAATGCTTTTTTGAAGCGTCATATTGCTGATTTTCCTGTTGATCGGATTTCTTTAGTGGTATCTGATTCTCAGTCTGCTGGTTATGGGAAATTTCATCGGTCATTTTTTTCTCCGGCTGATTCTGGAGTTTATTTTAGTGTTTTGTTGCCGATTGACTTGATCAGTGATGTTGATTTGGTTACTCTTTCGGCTGGCGTTTCTGTTTGTTCTGCTTTGAAGAAGTTAGTTCCCGAGGGGGATTTTTCTTTGAAGTGGGTCAATAATGTTTTGAATGGGGATCGTAAGTGCGGTGGGGTTTTGGCTGAGTCAATTTCTGATGACGATGGGAAGCTGACTTTTGTTGTGCTTGGGATCGGTGTTGATGTTTTTGTTGAGTCGTTTCCTGATGAACTGGCTGATGTTGCTGGTGATGTTGGTGCTGTTGATTTGTTTGACCGGAATTTTTTTGTTGGGTCGGTGCTTAATTTTTTGTTGGATTTGCTTGATAATCCTGATTCGGTTGTTCCGGATTTTCGTTTGCTTTGTTCTACTGTTGGACAGCGGGTTGAGGTTGTTGCTGGTGGTCGGCGGGTTATTGGTAAGGCTGTTGATGTGGATGATTCTGGGGGTTTGGTTGTGGTTGATGATAAAAAAAATCGCCACTTATTTAATAGTGGCGAAGTTTCGAAGGTTTTTTTATAGTAAATTGATGACTGCTTCTATGCTGGCGTAGAGCATGAAGGCTACTACGAACCAACCTGTTATGGTTAAGAACCAGGAGTGGTGATATGTTCCGATGATGTTCTTTTTCTTGGCGGCTATTAGTAAGATCGCTAGTGATACTGGTAGGATGAAGCCGTTGATGGCTCCTACTACTACTAGGATCTTGGCTGGTTGGCCGATGAAGTAGAAGATGGCCGTTGAGAAGATGATGAAGCCCATTACTAATAGGCGGTTATATCTGGCCATTTTTACTTCTGATTTTACTTTTCTCGTGTAATTTAAAAAGGAGATCGATGTAAATGTTGAGCCTAAGGTTGAGGTCATTCCGGCGGCAAATAGTAATAGTCCGAAGAACTTGTAGCCAAAGTTTCCGGCGGCATATTTGAAGATCGATGCTGCTGGATTGCTTGGATCTAATTTGTAGCCGACACTTACTACAGCTAGTCCGGCTAAGAATAAGAGGATCCGGATTAGTGAAGCTACTCCGATCCCAGTGATGGCTCCTTCATTGACATACTTCAGTTCTTTTTCCCCTTGCAGGCCAACTTCGATCAGACGATGACCACCTGAGAAGGAGATGTATCCTCCAACAGTTCCACCGATGATAGTGACGATCGAATAGAAGTTAATATTTGTTGGAATGAAAGTGTGTGTTACGGCTGATTGATACGGTACCGCCATGACACAAATGATGTAGATCAAAATACCGATCTTTACTACCGCTAAAAGCTGAACTGTACGGTCGACCACGGTCATCGCATTTTTGGCAACGAAAATGGCGATGGCGATACAGGCAGCAATGACGGCACCATTTTCTGGCGAGATGCCAAATAGGACGTTCAATCCTAAACCGGCACCACCAATGTTTCCGATGTTGAACAATAGTCCACCTACGGCCACTAAAAATGATAGGACGTATCCTAATCCTGGTAGGACTTCGTTAGCGATCACTTGTGCTCTTTTTCCACTAACGACGATGATCCGCCACACGTTCATCTGGACGATGAAGTCGACGATGATACATAGTAAAATTGCAAAACCAAAGTTTGCTCCCATTTCCCCAGTAAAAGTTGCTGTTTGTGTCAGAAAACCTGGTCCAACAGCGGCCATTGCCATCAAAAAAGCAGCACCCATGGCAATACTTCGTGGCGAGCGAGCTTTGGTCATTTTTTTGTCCGCAAATTCTTTTTCTTTATCATTCATAAGCTGATTTACCTTTTCTTAGATTTTAAAAGGGAGTGATTTCGATCCCTGCGTCTGTTAATGTTGATCTTAATTCTGAGACGATATCTAAGGCAGCTTGATTATCCCCGTGAACACAAATTGAATCCGGTTTAAGAGGTATCTTCGTGCCGTCGAGTGCTACGATCTCTTCGTTTTGGATCATAGCTAAGACTCGCTGTGCAACTTCTTTAGGTTCCTTGATCACGGCGTTTGGCAGTGAGCGTGAAACTAAGGTGCCATCGGCATTGTAATTACGATCGCCGAAGGCTTCTTGAGCATATGGTATGCCCACTTCAATGGCAGCTTTGATCAATTCCGAGTTAGCCAGGCCATAAATTGGAAGATCCGGATCAACTTGCTTGATGCCTTCGCAAATTGCGACTGCTAGGTCGTGATCAGTTGCCGCCATGTTGTACAAAGCCCCGTGCGGTTTGACGTGCTGTAATTTTTTATTAGAAGTGAAAGCTTGTAGAGCTCCAACTTGGTATGTGACCATATTCTTGACTTCAGCTGGCTTCATTGCCATTTTGCGACGGCCAAACCCTTGCAGGTCGGGAAATCCTGGATGAGCCCCGACCCCGATGCCGGCTTTTTCAGCTAATGCAACTGTTTTTGCCATGACGTCAGGATCGCCAGCGTGGAAACCACAAGCAATGTTAACGGAACTAACTAGCGGGATGATCTCAGAGTCGCGTCCCAAACTGTATCTACCAAAGCTTTCGCCTAAATCGCTATTCATATCAATTTTTGTCATAGTATCCCCCTATTTTCTTACATATATTTCAATTCAGTATTCTTCACATCGGTCACTAACATGTGGCCGGGCGAGTGTGTGATGACGAAATCTGGCTTCGTCTGCATGATGACGTTTTGCGGTGTAACTCCACAAGGCCAAAAAACCGGAACTTCGTCATCCTTGATCGTTACCGCATCCCCGTAGTCTGGGTCGTTTAAGTCCTTGATGCCGATATATTCCGGATCACCGATCTGGATCGGAGCACCGTGAACTTTGGGCATGGCATTCGTTACTTTGACCGCTTGAACTACTTGGTTTTGGGGAATCGGTCGCATGCTAACGACCATGTTGCCGTGAAATTCTCCAGCTGACTTCAGTGGTATGTTCGTGTCGTACATCGGCACATTCACGTTTTCGGTAATATTTCTCACTTCGATCCCAGCAGCTAGTAGCTCGGACTCAAAAGAAAAACTACAGCCGATAATAAAACTCACTAAATCATCGCGCCAATAGTCATCGATGCTAGTCACTTCTTGGATCAACTCGCCTTTTTCATAGATCCGATATTTTGGAAAATCGTTGGCTAAGTCGATGTCTGTCGCCATTTCCGTCAATTTCTTGCTTCCGGCATCGCTAACTTCTAAAACCGGACATGGTTTGGGATTTCGTTGTGTAAAAAGCAAAAAATCATACGCCAAAGATTTTGGCAAAATAACTAAATTTGCTTGGGTATATCCCGGTGCTAAGCCACTAGTATTGTCAGTATATTGACCGCTGCGGATCAAGTGGCGTAGTTGTACGGGTGAAAGATCTTTTAAGTCGTCTGACATATTCAAAACCTCCTGCTAATTGGCTAGGTTGTCTAACCAACTAATATCTGTATGGTTGATCTTATAATCAGGTTCTTCGATCACTTGCATTAAAAAGTCCAAATTCGTATGAATGCCACCGATAACGGTCTCTTCAAGAGCTTCCGACATTTGACGGATGGCCGTTTCTCGATCTGGAGCAAAGCTGATGATCTTAGCTATCATTGAATCGTAATTAGAAGGGACCTTGTAGCCTTGATACAAAGCGCTATCCGTTCTGATCCCGTGACCCGCTGGCAAATGCAAAGCATCGACTTTTCCCGCCGTTTTAGCATTGATCCGACATTCTAATGCAAAATTATGTTTGTGGATCTCGGCAAACGGGATCGGTTCGCCTTCAGCAATTTTGATCTGCAAATCGACTAGATCGACATCACTCGTCAATTCAGTGATCGGATGCTCCACTTGGACTCTAGTATTCATTTCCATAAAGTAAAATTCTTCAGGTCCATTGACGAGAAATTCCATCGTTCCTAAACCTTCATAATTAATATCTTCTGCTGCTTTGACCGACACGTCATACATTTGTTGACGGGGCTTTTCATCTAAAGTGCTAGCGGGAGCTTCTTCGATAACTTTTTGATGACGTTGCTGCAGACTGCAATCACGTTCACCGATGGCGATAGCATTGCCAAATTGGTCCGCTGCAAGCTGAACTTCGATGTGACGTGGGTGCGCTAAATACTTTTCCAAATACATGTGACTGTCACCAAAAGCTGCTTGAGCTTCGGCTTGAGCAAGATCGAATTCTTTTTCAAAATCGTTCAAGCTTTCAACGACACGCATTCCCTTGCCACCGCCTCCAGCACTAGCTTTGAGCATGATCGGATAGCCGATTTTTTCAGCTTCGACTTTGGCATCATCAAAATCGACAAAGTCGTCTTCAGAACCAGGAATAATCGGAACTCCGGCCTCGATCATCGTCTCGCGAGCGGCAGCTTTTTCTCCCATCGTGGCGATCACTTTGGAACTTGGTCCAACGAATTTGATACCTTGATCTTCACACAATTTGGCAAAGTCAGCATTTTCTGATAAAAAGCCGTAACCAGGATGGATGGCATCAGCTTGAGTGATCTGAGCAGCCGCAATGATGCTATCTTGGTTCAAATAGCTATCTTCTGGATCGGGACCGCCGATACAGACCGCCTCATCAGCCATCGCCACGTGCATGGCACTTTTATCAGCGGTTGAATAAACTGCCACGCTGATGATATCCAATATTTTGCAGGCCCGAATGATCCTAACGGCAATTTCGCCACGATTGGCGATCAACATTTTTTTCAATCGACACACCTCACTTCAACGTAAACAATGGTTGGTCATATTCGACTGGATCACCATTCGAGACTAAGATTTTATCGATGACGCCGTCTTTGTCGGCTTTAACTTCGTTCATCATTTTCATAGCTTCGATGATAGCGACTGACTGCCCTTTTTCAATTTTGTCACCCGGTTTGACTAAAGAAGCTTTGTCAGGCTGTTCGGAGGCGTAGAAGGTGCCGACAAATGGTGCCGTTATAGTCTTTTCTGTTGGGGTAGCTTCCGGAATGGACTGAGATTTTGCAACATTTTCGACTGGTGCATTCGTAATCGTCCGTTCTAATACGATATGACCCTGTTTATCGTCGATCTCCAAGTGGCTCAAGCCTGATTCATTCATCAAGTCGAGCAATTTTTTGACTCTATCTAACTCCATTTTCTTCATCCCTTCTACTTATTTGCCCGGATCAAACGAGCAATTTTTATGGCATCACGTCTGATTGGTCCGATCGGTTCCACGTACCGACCGGCATACCATTTTTCAAAAGTATCATTAATAATTTTTTGCTGCTGAACTAATTTTTCAACCGCCGTATCCATATCGGTCAAAACAAATTTAAACTGCTGTCCATGTTGCATTTGCACGAAACGATTCAGATCAGCTCGGATAATCGTAGCGATGACCGGATAGCCACCCGTAGTTTGCCGATCAGCTAATAAAACGATCGGACTGCCGTCACGAGTGATCTGGATATTGCCAAAAACGGTTCCTTCTGACAGCAAACTCTTTTCGGGAACTTCTAATTTAGCGCCATTAAGACGATATCCCATCCGGTCCATTTGTTCGGATATTTGATAAGTCTCTTGTTGAAATTGCAGTTGAGCCTTTTTAGAAAACATTTCCCACTGTGGCCCCTTCACAAAGTGGATCTCAGTGATCGATTCATGCTTAATACTGATCTTGCGCGAGCTCAAGCTTGGCATGACCACGCTGTCACGGATAGGGATCGTATCGCCAGTTTCCAGAGCACGACCATCGAGCCCACCCATCTTGGTCCTAAGTGTAGTAGATCGGCTATCAAGCACCGGCTGAGTAATAACGCCACCGTTTGAAAAAGCTAAGTAACCGTAATTACCATCCGTCACCGGTCCAACTTTTAAGATCGAGCCTTCATTTACCTCGACAACTTCATTTTGCAAAATCGGCTGGTCATTCAAAGTTGCATTGACCTTCCCTCCTGTCAAAGCGATGAAGGAGTCGCAAGCAAAGCGCAAAGTCGGTCCCGTCGAGACGAATTCTAAGGAAGCAGAATTACGATGGTTATTAACGAGCAAGTTAGCCAATTTATAACTAAATTTATCCATAGCTCCCGATTCAGGAAAACCTTCGATCTGATGACTAGGCCGCCCCAGATCTTGCACAGTGGTAGACAATCCAGGTTGGATCACACGAACAAAATTAGCCATGGTCAACGTCTCCTTCCGTAATAACATTCAAGGAAAATTTCCCAGCTTCGTCTAACAACTGAATCCGCTGATATTCAGATTCATCAATAGGAACAAAGCGAATATAATCCCCCGAGCGATACTTCAACTTCGGACGAGCCGGATCATACAATTTAACCGGCGTACGACCAATCAAGCGCCAACCACCAGGAGACTCAACGGGATACATCCCAGTCTGGGCCCCAGCGATCCCAACACTACCAGCAGCAATACTAGCCCGCGGAACCTCAAGCCGAGGCATAGCGATCCGTTCAGGAACAGACCCCATATAAGCAAATCCCGGCAAAAATCCCATCATATAAATAAAATAATCAGTCCCAGAATGCAATTTGATCAATTCATCAACACTAATCGAAGCAAAATTAGCCACATCCTCCAAGTCAGGACCAAATTTTGAGCAATAACAAACGGGCAGTTCAATAATTGACCTGCCCGTATTAGTTAGCTCATTCGAATTTACAATAATCTCATCAATCTGATCGACCAAATCTCTAAAAGAAGTTAAGTCAAAATCAAAATTAACGGTTAACGTATGATAGGCAGGTATAACGCCCGTAACCCCAACCGCCTTTTGATCGATCAGTTCGCGAGCTATATTTTGGATAAGTTTATTTTCTTCAACATTGATCTGTTCGGGAAATTCAACTTCCAAAGACTGCTCGCTGACTTGAAAATAAGAATAATCCATCATAAAACCCTCCAAAATTAGAAATAAATTAAATTAATTGTAATATTATTTATCGAATCAATCAATGATTTATCCAACAATTAAAAAATAATCAATCAAAGTTGATAAGAATCAATTTAGCAAAAGCTTGATTTAGTTAGGGTTAGACAGCGCTTATATATGAAGAAAAGAAAAAGCGTAAAACTATCGAAAAACTTCGCAACATGCTTCAATGAAATGGGCAAAGTATAAAAAATTGCATAAAAAAAAGACGTCAGGAAGAGGTCCAAACGCCACAAACAATAAAGAAGGAAAGAAGAAAAAAAGGAACCGATTCAAAAGTACAGAGCAAGAGGCAAGAGTGCGAGAGAAACGAGCAGGCGAGCAAGAAATATATAAATAGAGAAAAAAAGAAAGCACCAAAACCAGGCAAGAGCACGAGAAACGAGTGCGCGAGCCAGAAGCGAAAGCAAGAAAGCAAAAAGAATATCAACTCTTATAGAACCAACACAATTAAGAAAAACACTAATAAAAAGGTAAGTCAGGAAACAAATTGAGTGGAGCGAAGTCCCACGAACTGAGAAAAGTATGAGTAATCAAAACAAAGAAGATAGAAGAACAAAACCAGGAAGCCCCTACTCCCACCAGAATAGATAAAGCCTGAGATAGACATGTGAGAAATAGGACGCGCAAACAGTGCCAACTTGTATCAAATAAATCGGTAAAACTCAAACAAAAGGGGGGATAGGTCTCCATCTAGACGGAGGGGCCCGGGGATACAGCCCTCAGCCGATCGAGTAGGAGGTAGCTAGGCTACCGACCTCTCACACCACCGTACGTACGGTTCCGTATACGGCGGTT
>NZ_RHNT01000075.1 GCF_003946325.1 Companilactobacillus furfuricola
GAGGAGCTCAAATCGACGTCGGCAGCGTTCCAGTGGCTGTATCCCCGGGCCCCGGAGTCGGCATTGAACGTAGCAACCATACTACTACCACCCACTCCAACAACCAAACAAACTATCAAACTCCAGCAAGATAAAACGCTTCTGTCTGCCATAGCTCTTTTACACTATTAACAAATCGCTTAAATCATTACCAATTAGTATGGTCCCAAAGTCTTCCATCCAACTCGCTCTGGATCTGTTCACTACGCTTCTGCTGTTCCTTAATAACCGTCTGCAAAGCCAGCAAAAAAGCCCGATCTTCATACTGAGTCTGATCTTTAGCCAAAGCCTTAACTTGCTCGATCAACCAAATATTTTCTTTACTCAAGACCATCATCCTCTCCATCCTTGATCATCTTCAAAGTATCTCCCAACTGATCAAGTTCATCCATCTGTTGCACAAAAGTATCCAAGATCAAACCACCAACATGCTTATCACTCTCGCCCAACCCAGCAACAAATTCCTCTAAACGCTCTTTAAACCAAGCTTGACGATTAACCAACGAATCAGGAAAATCCTGATTCAAATAACGCTGATAATCGATCAAAAGTTGTTGTTGCTGATGTTCAGTCTTATACCAAAATTGATCAACCAAAAATAATGGCAAAATTTTCATATGAGCACGAGCAGCAAAAGCACGATAAGGCGCCATCAGTTGATCCATGGTCATCGATTCGATCCCACCGATTTGAAAATCTTTCTTAGCCAACCCAGTAGTTACAACAAGACCAAATTCCTTATCTGCTAAATGATACTGCCCATCGCCATAAACGTAATTACGACTAAACACCTTGTCGATCCAATCCTTCAAACCCGCGAGAGCAGAATACCAATATAAAGGAAATTGAAAAACGATCCGTTGACACGATGCCAGCAACTTTCTTTCAAAATCAACATCGATTCCCTTCAAAGACTCCACGTGATGCCAAATAACATCCACTTGCTCAGAACCTTTTTTTAAAAAAGATTCCGTTTGAGAATTACTAATATCAGGATGAGAAACTACAACTAAAGTTTTGATAAAATCACCTTCACTCAATTATTAAGTCTAGAATACCAAAAAATCACAAGATATGATGAATACAACTTTTTTATGAATTATTATAACCATTTATATTGTAAGCGATTTAAATAATCATTACACTAAAGATAAAGTCATTCAATATGGGGGATTTAAAAATGAAAAAAGCAATCACATTTTTACTATCAACTGCAATCGTTGCCTCTTCAGCACTACTATTAAGTACCAGCAACGCTTCGGCAGCCTCAGTAGTAACAACCAGAGGAGACATATCCCAAACGCACCTCTTCAACAGCAAAGGTGAACTAATAAACAATCGCGCATTAGCTGCCAATACTGACTGGATAATCGGCAAAACCAGCGTCATCAACAATGTCACCTATTATCAAGTTTCAACAAATTAGTACGTAAAAGCAAGCGACGTCTCATTCAAAAAAGCCAACACCAACGTACCAACAACCAATACAAGCAACAACAACGTAACCGTCACAACAAAATATCAACAAGTACCAGTATTCAACGGCAACACCGGCAAAGTCCAAGGTTGGATCAACGGACAAACAGCCTATAAAGTAGGCAAAGTAATCAAAAACAGCCTAGGAATAACCTACTATCAAGTATCAACCAACGGATACGTAGTAAGTGGCTTAGTAGAAGTAAGTGGCACACCAGAAAAAGTAGACAGCATACCAAACTTCAACCCAGCCAGAAACTATCAAGGAGAAGAACCCTTACAGATCCGCTACTTATTAGTCCAAAATAACAACATCAACCAAAACGTCCTAAACACAATACCAAACGAACTACTAACCACAGAATACGCAATCTCAAATTACGCCGGAGAAGATCCAAGCGGATTATACACAAGACTAAAAGCATTCTACCCAGATCTATAAGAGAAAACATCAGCGCATCAAAAAAAGATGCGCTATTTTTATACAAAAAAAATTACCCTTACAAATGCGAGAGTGCAAGGAACGAACACGCGAGCAAGAAGTGAATAAAGAGACAAGAAAAAATATATTAGAACAAGGCAAGAGTGCGAGGAACGAGCACACGAGCAAGAAGCGAATAAAGAGACAAGAAAAATATATTAGAACAAGGCAAGAGTACGAGGAACGAGCACGCGAGCAAGAAGCGAATAAAGAGACAAGAAAAAATATATTAGAACAAGGCAAGAGTGCGAGGAACGAGCACGCGAGCAAGAAGCGAAAGTAATAGAAGGAAATGAATATCAAATCTTATCCAACCAACAAAACAACGAAGGCAACAACCGCAATGTAAGTCAGGAAGAAAAATGAGCGGAGCAAAGTCCCGCGAACCGAGAAAAGAGTCAGTAATCTAGAAAGAGAATATATCCAAACAAGAAAAGGAAGCTCCTACTCCCCACCAGAATAGATAAAGTCTGAGATAGACATGTGAGAAATAGGACGCGCAAAATACTACCTCCACACCCAACCACCAAACAAACTAACACTAATCCCTCAAAATAAAACGCCTCTGTCCGCCATAGCTCTCTCACATCTATACACAAAAAAGCTCTGAACATCAAACACGTCCAGAGCCAGCATCATCAAGCAGGGATCTTCTTGTAATGGCGAAACATAGCCTCGCGATAAATCTTAGCCACAGTCTTCTCATAATCAGCATTAGCAACACCAAAGACCACCTTCATATCGCTACCCTCCTGAATCACCAAACGAACATTAATCAAACTATTGTCCAAATAATCCAAGATCTTCCCAGCAATAGCAGGACGCTTACTCAACTGCAACGAAACCGCAGCCACCAAAGCAATATCCTGATTAACCTCAACATCGTCTAATCCACAAGAGTTACGAAGCTGTAGCAAAATAGCATCCAAGTGAACCTTAACATCAGCACCATGGAACAAAAAACTAAAAGCATCGCTACCAGAAGGAACATAATTAATAGCAACGTGGAACTTCTGCAAAACAGCCAAAACATTTTGTAAAACTTCGATATGCTTATTCAATTGATATTTTTTAATTGTAATAACAGTATAATTTTTCTTACCAGCAATACCAGTAATAATCTGATCACTGATCATCTCATGTTCGGAATCAACGACTAAAGTACCGCCTTCCTCAGGATGATTAGTATTCAAAATTTTAGTAGGTATCTTCTTCTCACGAACAGGTCGAACGGCTTCTTCCTGGAACTCCCATATATGATAATTCTTGAAGTTCATCGTATGTCAAAACATCGATTTTCTTAGAATGATCCACGATCCTTGGATCCGCCATCAAAATACCTGAGACGTCTGTCCAATTCTCATACAGATCAGCATCAAGTAAACTTGCTAAGATCGAACCAGAAATATCACTACCACCACGAGGCATCAAGTGAATATTTCCTGAAACGTCAGCTCCGTAAAAACCAGGAACGAGCAAGTGGTCATTTTCTGCGTAAATTCTTGCAAGACGCTGTGATGATGCTTGATAATCGAATTCATCACCTTTAAAGATCATGACGTCTTTTGGATCAACGAACTTAAAATTCAAATAGGCAGCCATTAACTTACCTGTCAAAAATTCACCACGAGATACTAAATAGTCATGTGAACAATTATTAAGGTTAGCTTTAATCACAGCTAAGTCAGCTTCGATATTTACATCAAGTTTCAAATCATTTCTGATTTTTAGGATCCGATCACTCACGTGATCGAACAATCGTTGGAAGTCTGTACCAGCTTTGAGAGCTTTTTCCAACTTGATCAACATGTCTGTTACTTTAACTGGTTCAGCTTCACTTTTACCAGCTGCACTAACGACTACCACTTGGCGCTGTGGATCACTTTCAATAATATTCTTAACTTTTCTAAATTGATTGGCATCGGCAACAGAACTACCGCCAAATTTTGCTACTTTCATTATGCGACGGCCTCCTGTTTTGAGATTTTTTTGTGAGCAAGTTTGCTATTACTGGGCAGGCTTACCATAAATGCTGATTCGTCGACTTTTAGGATCAAGTCCATGATCTCGTGCATTTTTCCGACTGGGATATTATGGACAACGATATAATTATCTTTTTGAGTTGGTGCATAATCTTTAAATAATGAAGCAATGTTTGCAGCTGATCGAACTAAATAATCAGCGCTTGTTAATTCAGGATTGTATTCCATTTTACTTTCAAAGTTACGTTTCAAATGATCTTTTTCTTCTTTAATATCCAAGAGATCTTGAACGACCGCATTGGCAGTTGGGAACATACCGGCACCTTGTCCAAAGAAGTCTAATTTACCGATCGTATCTCCATTGAGTGAGATCAAGTTGTAATTGTCGGGTGTGTTAGCTTCTAATGTGTGTTTCACAAAAAGTGTTGGTTCAACCACGTAGTCGAATTGATTGCCTTTTTGATGAGTCCGTCCGATCAATTTAACTGAATAACCATTTTTATCGAAAAAGTCGACATCTTTAGCAGTGATGTTTCTAATACCAAAAACGGGTAAATTCTTACGATCTTGAATATTGATGTTATAAGCAATATCTGCACTAATGCAAAGTTTGTTTGCAACATCGATACCATCGATATCAGCACTAGGATCAGCCTCGGCATATCCTAACTCTTGAGCTTTTTGTAAAACTTCTTCGAAAGACTCGCCATTTTTACTCATTTGATCCAAAATGAAGTTACTTGTTCCATTAAAGATCCCGGAAATAGAATTGACGCTGTCGATCCGAAGAGCTTTTTCAAGTCCTTGGATCCAAGGGATACCTCCACCAACGGAAGCTTCGAAGTAAAACTTAACGTTATTTTCCCTTGCAGCGTCTGTGAATTCTTTCAAGTATAGAGCGATCACGGCTTTATTAGCTGTGATGACATGTTTGCCTTGCTTTAATGCTTTCAAAATAAATTCATGGGCCGGTTCAATGCCACCGAGTGCTTCAACTACTACATCTGTTTGTTTATCTTCCAAAATCTCATCGATGTCATCTGTCATTTCTGGCAAAATACGTTTTTTGTTTTTTCTAATGAAAATATGACTAACAGAGAGGTTTTGGGTTTGAACATTCGCCTTCTTTACTATTTCATATACGCCTTTTACAACTGTACCAAATCCTAATATTGCGATTTTCATAGGTTTAACCTCCTGTTAATTAATTGGTGTTCACGATTCATAAACACTTGTTTTTGAATTAAAAACAGGTTACCATATAGACATTCGAAATGCAAGGAGTTATAAAATATGAACAAAAACTACATAAGTACAAGAGATAAAGATATACAAATCTCAGCCAAAAATGCCATTAAAAAAGGCTTTGCTGATGATGGCGGATTATTCGTCTATCCTGAACTGGCACAATTAAAGATCGACTTGGATTCATTACAAGATCTCAACTACCAGCAAATTGCTGCCATTGTATTAGAAAAACTACTACCAGACTTCTCCAAAGAAGAGATCGAAGATAGTATTAACAATGCTTATAATAGTAGTTTTGATACCACCGATATAACTCCCGTTGTTGATGTAGATAATTTTTTCGTGTTAGAGCTATTTCACGGACCAACTAGTGCTTTTAAAGACGTCGGTCTCCAAATGCTTCCTCAATTAATGAAACACGTTCTAGAAAAAGATAATAAAGTTATGATCTTGACAGCAACTAGTGGCGACACAGGTAAAGCTGCCTTAGAAGGTTTCAAAAATCTCGCAAATATGGGGATCACAGTATTTTACCCTCACAATGGCGTCAGCAAGATCCAACAACTACAAATGGAAACAACAAATGGTAGTAATACGGAAATCACTGCTATTAGGGGAAATTTTGACGACGCACAAAGCAACGTTAAAAAGATATTCAATGATAAAGCATTAGAAAAAGAATTAGGCCCTAAAATCAGTCTTTCAAGTGCCAACTCGATCAACATTGGTCGCTTGATCCCACAAGTCGTATATTACTTTGCTTCATATATACAACTAGTTAATAAGAAATCGATCAAATTAGGCGACAAAGTTAATTTCACCGTTCCGACAGGTAATTTCGGTGATGTCTTAGCCGGCTATTATGCTAAACAAATGGGACTACCTGTTAATAAATTTATCGTAGCCAGCAATGAAAATGATGTGTTAACAAAATTTTTTGAATCAGGCGTTTATGACCGTAACTTACCATTTTTCCAAACAGTTGCCCCTAGCATGGACATTCAGATCTCAAGTAATTTTGAAAGACTACTCTATTATAAGAGCGGTGAGGATACTGACTACGTTAAAAAGCTGATGCATCAGCTGGAAACAACTGGTCGTTACCAAGTTTCTTCTGAAGTTCTAGCTAGCATTAAAGAGGACTTCTATTTTGGTTCTTCAGACGATAAAGAGATCAGACAATCGATCAAGCAAGTTTATCAAGATGAATATTATTTGATGGACCCGCACACAGCCGTTGGTTACAAAGTTATGCGCGACTACGAAAAGACTGGCGATAAGACACCTAATGTTCTTTTGAGCACAGCTAGTCCTTACAAGTTCGTCCGTGTAGTTGCAGAATCGATACTCGACGCTGTTCCAAATGACGACTTTGATGTGATGCAAAAAATCAACCGCGTTACTGATATCAAGATCCCTGAAAATTTAGCTAATGTTTGGAACTTACCTACCCTTCATCAAGATGTTATTGATAAAGATCAAATGACAGAATACGTGAAGTCGAAAGTTGAGGAAGAGTTTTATGATAAGAATTAAAGTCCCAGCAACTAGTGCGAACATTGGCGTCAGTTTTGATTGTATGGGCTTAGCCGTTTCGCTTTATTCTTCAGTCGAATTCGACAAATCATCAGAAGAACTTGAGATCACAGGTTGCCCAAAGCAATTTCAAACGCGCGATAATTTGGTCTATCAAGCTTTTGTAAAAGCTTGCGAACATTTAAATAAACCAGTTCCTCATGTCAAAATAACTATCGAGAACAATATCCCTGTGGCTCGAGGTTTGGGTAGTTCAGCTTTTTGTATCGTTGCCGGTCTTGCTGGTGCTAACGTTTGGTTCGATTCTCCAATGGATCGTAGTGAATTGCTAGAATTGGCTACAGAAATGGAAGGACATCCCGATAATGTTTCTCCGGCGATTTACGGAAAACTCGGCGTTTCCTTTATTGATGAAAGTAATGACGTGCAGACAGTCCATTTTAACGTCAATGAGCGATTAGAATTTGTGACGTTGATCCCCGACTATCAAGTAAGCACCGACAAAGCACGTGAGATCTTGCCGACAGAGATGTCTTATCAAGAAGCGATTTATCAAGTCGGCCATGCTGTGGCTCTGTCAAAAGCTATGGAATTAGGCGACCTTGATCTGATCACGGCTAGCATTATCGATAAGATGCATGAACCTTATCGATGCAAGTTGATCCCTGATTATCAAAAAGCCAAAGATATTTGTCAGCAAGCTAATGGTACAATGTATATTAGTGGCAGTGGTTCAACGATGATGGCTATCGTTGATAATCCTGAGTCTGCCGAACAAATTGTTTCAAACGTAAAAAAAGACTTCCCTAATTGGGAAGTCAATCATGTTAATGTTGATACTAATGGAGTAATGAGCGAGGTAATTTAAATTGGAGAAATACTACATTGTTGACGGATCAATTTTGCCTGAGTCATTTGACAAGGTGATCAAGGCTCGTAAGTTGATTGAAAGCGGCAAGACTCATCAAGTTAGTGATGCTGTTAAGCAGGTTGGGATCAGCCGTGGTACTTACTATAAGTATAAGGACCTGGTTTTTTTACCTGATGAGAATCGGACTACCCGTAAGGCTTTGGTTTCTATGATGTTGGAGCATGAGCAAGGGTTGTTGTCTAAGGTTTTGATGATCCTTTCTGATGCTAATGCTAGTGTTTTGACTATTAATCAGAATATTCCTATTCATGATTTGGCTAGTGTGGTTTTGTCTTTTGATATTAGTAATTTGTCTGGGACTATTGATGATTTGCTTGGGCAGTTGACGGATTTTGATGGGATCAGTAATGTGCAGTTGATATCGATTGAGTAGTGTTTTTGTTTGGCGTTTGCTTTCGGATGAGAGCGGCGCCTTTTTTTGTTGTATAGATGTAAGAGAGCTATGGCAGACAGAGGCGTTTTTCTTTGCTGGAAGTCTGTTAGTTTGTTTGGTGTTGGGGTGTGGAGGTAGTATTTGGGTTGGTACGTTCAATGCCGACTCCGGGGCCCGGGGATACAGCCACTGGAACGCTGCCGACTCGATTTGAGCCCTCCGAAGAAGCCCACTTCGCAGGTCTCAAATACGAGTCTTATTCTAAGCGATAAATCGGTTCTTGTTGTACTTTGGTTAGCCATCAAGAAATTCATCAAGATCTAGGTTGCCTGTTGATTCCAAAAAGACTAG
>NZ_RHNT01000076.1 GCF_003946325.1 Companilactobacillus furfuricola
CGATTCAATGAAGCTTGCGTGGCATCATCTAATGTAGAACTATCGGTTGTTGTACTTCCATTATCGGAAGATTGATCATCTGCTTTAGCAGTAGAAGCGGTACTAAATACCGGTGCCGTAAGTGGTGCGATCATTAATAGCGTGGCAGCAGCAACTCCGGCATATTTAATAGATTTTTTCATGTGGTATTCCTCCTCAAAATTCTCATAATTCTTAGGTAGTACATTTATAAACTAACATTCTATTGATTAATTTTCAATAATAAATAGTATTAAAAATATTACCGTGATAGGAAGTAATGAAATATTAATACGTTAAAAATCGATCTTGGTTAGCTAATTTGTAAGATGCGTAATACCTAAATACCAACGAATGAATATTACAACATATTTCATGTTTTGAAAAGTCCAAAATTCATACTTTTGTATTTTTTTTGAAATTTTTGTGAATAAAAAAATAGATACCAACTCGTCTATCCCTTGCGAGTCGGTATCTACAGGCTATTTAATTATTTCAATTATCAGTTTATAAAGAAATATTACAATTGTGTGAATTTTTGAAAATCTATCCCAAAATAGGATTTTCTGTACGTTCGATATACTTAGCGCCCACAATTTCATCAAAAAGCGAGATATCGTCTTTTTGAAATAACTTGCTAGCGAGGATCTTCTCCATCGCTGTTTTGGTTGTGGCGCGTCCAGATTTTCTTTGACGTAGTTTAAAGACAAGTTGTTCTTCTTACCAGACTTTGCTTGGAAAGTTAATTGTAGTTTTTTCATATTGAACTCCTTAATATTTTATTGATGATGAGTTTAGCCAATGTACTTATCGTTGTCAGAAATGATGGCTGTGCTGAAAGTATCACCATCTGATAATAGTAAGATGCCATCGATCAAATCTTGAACTTGTTTATCAGTTGGTTTTTCAACAATATTGTTAAAAGTACGAACGATATATCCCTTTTTGTACTTTTCATCATTGTTAAATCTCAATTTAATTGTAGTTTTTTGCCAATCCATCTTCGCTACCCCGTTTCGTTTATTTGTAAGGATTTCAACCGGTTGTTTTAATCAACTTACACAAATAATAACGGTCAAAAAACGCAAAACGGAAATATTTATTCGTTAATACTATTTAAAAATTCTTCAATAAGAGTTATATTAATAACTGGTATTCGTTCCTAACAAATCTCTCATCGAAGTTTGTTCTAATTTGTCAATTCCTAACGAATTATAAATTAGTAAGAAGAGTAGGCGTCCAACGCGCCTGCTCTTTTTGTTTTCTCATGGTATAATCTGGACAATACTTCTTTGGAGGGTATATATGAAAAAGACAATCAGTTTACTAGTAACCATTAGTGCGTCTATGATGCTTCTTGCTGGATGCTCTAGTTCAAATGGAGGGGACAGCGGTCTTTACAATACTGCTATGGATCATGGTAATAGTGCTGTTAGCAAGAAAGACTACTCACAAGCTTTAGCTTACTTCACCTCAGCTAATGACGCTAAGAGCGATAAATCTGCTAAAGCCAATAAAGAACAAGCACAAAACTTGGTCGATGCTAAGAAATCAATGAATCAACTAGATTTCGACACTGCCAGAGATCAATTGAACGATGCGATCAACCAATCAAACGGCAGTTCACAAATGAAGAGCCAAGCTAAGTCTCTATTGAAGAAAGTTAAAAAGATCAAATCAAACCGTAGCGATTTGAACAAGAGTGTCAAGAATGCTTCAGATATGATCGACAATGGTGACAACACAGCCGGAATGAGTTTGTTGAAGACAGTCCTTGATTTCAAGGGTATAGATGGTCAGTATTACTCTGATATTTATAAGAAAGCTGTTAACTTGTTGAGAGACAACAATTCCTCAGCAAGTTCAACTAATACTTCATCAACATCATCTGATAGCAATGGTAATAACAGTAATAGCAATGATTCAACTAGTTCAAACTCATCATCAGACAGCAGCAATCCTGCAGCCAATGGACACTTTGACATCGAATCTAGAAAAGTCGATGGTAAAACCATTACCGACAGTGACATTTCTAAAGCTAGACAAGATCTAACCGATCAAGGTGTTAAAACCGTTGCTGCTTGGAGCGATAACGACATCGTTAAAGCTATCAAGAATGCACATAAAGATGGCCGGACTACGATCAAACCGTCAGATATCAAAAACTAATCGATCCACATAAAAAGCCGACGAATTCATCGTCGACTTTTTATTTTTCTCAATTTTAAGGCATCAAAAAAGCCATTGGCCCAGACACCAATGGCTTTTGTTCAACAAAGACGGGCGAATAACCTTAACTCGTTCGTCTGTTCGTGGCAGTCCCATCGAAGTTCAAACTAAAGAGAGTCTTTGTTGATGATAAAGAGTTGCTTAGAACAACTTACCTAAGAAGCCCAATACGAAATCTGTTAGGTATGCTGAAGTATTTCTTAAGAAATAAAATAAATTTGAAAAAATGGTAATTCCTCCTAAGTTTGTTTTTCGATAGGTTATTGATATTCGCCCTACTCGATATGAACATATTAACACAATGGTTCTTAAATATAAAAATAATTTTCAAACGTGGTATATACTGATTTTTCAAAGTATTGATATGACGCATTATCGGAGAAACAAAATATTTATCAGTTGATTATCATCTTCAATTTTGAGATAATGCATAAGCAATATAAATAATCCGTTTAATTTAAAACAATTTTGTTTCAGTAATTCGGATTATTGTATGTATTTTTATAAATGTTTACATTTTTGTCAGTATATTAAAATTATATTACGAACATAAGACCAATCTGTTTTATTTAAATTGATTAGGTTATAATATGTTTGCATTAGAAGGGATGGATTACGATGCTTGCAACAATCTTAAACGGATTATTTATGTACGGTTCAGTAATTTTAGGTACATTCTTCGGAGGAATCCTTTAATAATAAATTAGGCGGACATTTAGATCCGCCTTTTTTTGTGCTCTTTTTTCATTCAATGACCAACCAATTACAAAACAATTAATACATAAAAATCGAAGTTAGTATAACTAAACCCAACTTCACACTTTCTTCACATTTAGGTAATACTCTACAGGCGTAAATAGGAAAAAGTATCTCCTATTTACGACCTAAACCTTAATTTAAACCAAAATATAAATGATTTTTATAATATAGCATTCCTCCCTCCCTCAAGAGATGCACCGCTTCCCCCCAGAAGCGGTGCTTTTTTGCTTCTAACGAGCTTTTGATCTGATTGCTATTAATTACACGAGAACAGCTTTTAATGCAGGATAAGTCTATTTTGGACCATTTAAAAACGCCCCCAAAACCAGGAGGCGTTTCTACCGTTATATAGTGTTTTTGATTATGTAACCTTGAATTCAAATTTAACTAATCTAGCTTCAGTTTGTTTTCCAAACCAGTCTGCGCTATTGTCATCAACCAGCAGAAGAACCAGTAGATAAGGGCGATCGTGATATAGATCGTCATGTAATCTTGGTTGGCTCCGGCAATGATCTTGGCTTGCATGAACATTTCACCTACGGTGATCATGGCGGCTAAAGATGTACCCTTGAACATATCTAATAAGATATTTCCTAGTGCTGGTATGGCGATCCGGAAAGCTTGCGGGAAGATGATGTGTCGCACGACTTGACGATAACTCATCCCTACCGAAAATCCACCTTCCCACTGACCAATATCAACAGCTGAGAAAGATGACCGGAATACTTCCGATACGAAAGCACTGCATATTACCGTAAAGGAAATAATCGCCGCAGGAAGCGCCTCAGCGCCGAATCCGAAGTAGATGATGAATAAGACGACCAGCATGGGAACTCCCCGCATAAACGAAATATAGGCCTTTGCGGGCCATCTCAAGACCCTTTTGTTACTTAACTGAGCCAGTGTTAGAAATAAGCCTAAAACATTTGCTAAAAAGAAACTGATGGCTGTTAAAAATAGTGACATGGGAAAACCCATTAAAATGCTCGGCAAAGATGATACTGCTAATGGTGCATCAAAAAAATTTGGTATTGATAAATTTTCAATTCCAGACATTTATCTACGCTCTACTCAATATCAAAATGCTTAGTGATTTTTACAGTTGGTTTCTTAGTAACATCAGCATTATAGAATTTTTCTGATATTTTTTTGAGTGTTCCATCATCTTTTAGTTCTTTGAGGGCCTTGTTGATGTCCTTTTGAAGCTTAGAATTACCTTTTTTCATTACAAAGGCTACTCCACCTTCATCATCTTTGGTCGTGTAGTACAACTTCTTATTAATTGTTAATCCGTTATTAGGAATTGCTTCAAGTGCAAGCTTTTGGAGATAGTAATCGTTTAAAATGACGTCTGTTTTACCTTTTTTCACATCTTTTAAATACACGTCATTTGATACATTGTCATAATTAACTAAAGTTGCTCCTTGCTGTTCAGCCAGTCTTTGATAAACAGTTCCTGCTTCCCCAGCAGCTTTCTTTCCTTTTAGATCACTCCAGGAATTAATGCCTGAGTTATCAGACTTTCTGACAACCATGCTACTGAATGAATACTTGAATGGTGTTGAGAAAATAAAACCTTTCATCCGATTTGGGGCAACATTAAAATCATTAGCCGCAAAATCAGCTTTTCCAGTCTTGACAGCTGTTAATTGGCCATCAACGTTATATTCTTTGAACTCGATCTTTCTGTGGAGCTTTTTGGCAACAGCTCGGGCAATCTCGATTCCTTGACCTGTTAGCTTCTTAGTTTTCTTATCATGGTACGAAGTAGGATAAAGCGTCCCCGAAGTAGCAACTACCAATGGTTTCTCATTAGCAGACGCATCTTTCTTGCCGCATCCTACTAGAACTATACTTAAGAGCATCAACGCTCCTAATACTACAAAACTACTTTTCCACCTCTTTGACATGTAACAATCCTCCTTAAAATTAAGAACGTCTATTATTTTATCTTTGTGAAAAGTAGATTGCAAACGTTATCAGAAAATAGTCATATTTGAAGTAGTTTCTACGTAAAAAGCGTGATATCAACTGTTTTCCATGTTGACATCACGCTTATATTTTAATTAATATTTATTTCACAATACATAATTATATTTGTTCAGTTGGATGAAGAAATTTAAATTTATCCGCATCTTCAAACATTTTTCCAACTTTCAATAACAATGGCTCTCCGCCTTTACGAGCCGAAAATTCGATCCCTAGTGGAAGACCGAACTTAGTTACATGCGTTGGCAAACTCAAAGAAGGTTGACCCGTTAAATTAGCTTGTTGAGTAAATGGTGATAACGTTAACGATTGTTCGAAGAATTCCCAGATCAGATCGAGTCGTGCTTGTTTATCTAATTCAGTAACGTGTTTCATCTTTTCGATCGTAGCATCCCCGTACAACAGGTCGTCGACTTTTGGTGCTGGGTGGGCCGTGGCTGGGGTTAAGAACAAGTCATAGTCGTCATAAAATCGATCAGCTTGATAACTCGCTTCATCCCACAAACTCAAGCTTTGGCTGTAGTCGACGGCAGTGACTAATTTTCCTGCTTGGTAGATCGTCCAAGTCGTTAGCTGCATATCATCGATCGTAGCTTCTCGACCGATTGCCTGATTGATCGATGCAAACATCGTCGCTGTTTCGCCACCGTTCATGATGTAATACGACTTCATCAAAGCAATACCGTCAGTCTTAGGTTTAGCTTCTTCAACTTCAAAGCCTTGTTCTTCTAAAAATTTGACTGCATCAAGTACCGCTTGTTTGGCTTCTTCAGAAACTGGCGTATCGACCGGAGATTCGGTAGTATAGCCCACTTTTAAATTCTTAGGCAATGCGCCCGACATGAAGTTTTTGGGCAATAGCTCAGTTTGAAAAGGTGCCGCCAATTGCACTGTCTGCATTTCTTCCAAAAGGGTCGCTGTATCGCGGATCGAACGGGTCAATGCAAAGTTGATCGAAGCTCCTTGCCATCCACGCCAGCCATTAGGACCAACTGGGATCCGTCCGCGAGTAGGCTTTAATCCGATCAAGCCCGAAAAAGATGCGGGGATCCGGATCGAACCGCCACCATCACTAGCTGCTGCGATCGGCACAATGTCGGAAGAAACGGCACTGGCTGCCCCACCGGATGAACCACCAGATGAAAAGTTTTTATTCCAGGCATTGTGAGTTGGTCCGTAGAGATCAGGATCTGTGATATTCTTGAAGCCAAACTCTGGAGCATTAGTCGTTCCGACGATCGAAAATCCTGCATTTTGCAGCGATTTAACGTAATTATCAGTGATCGGTGCTACGTTATCTTTCAACAAAATCGAGCTACTAGTATCCGGTTCACCCTTTAGTTGCTGGCCTAAACCTTTGAGTAAAGTCGGTACGCCCGCGAAGGGTCCGTCTGAAACATCCGCTACTTCCGCCTTAGCTTTGGCGATCCTCGTATGAGTCACGGCGTTTAATTCTGGATTAAGCGCTTTGATCTTATCATTGGTTTGATCGATCAGTTCCTCGGGTGATACTTGTTTTTCTTTGATCATTTTTGCGATCGAAGTTGCGTCGTATGCCATCTAATTTCTCCCCTGCTTTTCTTATTTGGTGTAACGATTAAAGGGTATTGAAGTTTGTGAAAAAATGCAAACGTTAACAATTAAATGGCATCATTTTAGGCAATGACTAATTCTTAGCTCAGGAAGAATCCGTATTTCTTTACGGAAAAATCTGCAGACTTTAAAAAAACAGGATCGATTAATAGATTATTGCACTATTTCACACTCATATTTCTGTACAATAGACGTAAATATCAGTTGCGAGGTCGTTTTATGCATAGTTTTCCGGTGATTGTTTCTAAAATATCTGATCATTCATTCTCGGTCATTGCCCCACAGTTCCCTGAAATTTCTGGTTCAGCAGAATCGTTTAAAGAAGCAGTTGAGCTAGCGGATACTGAATTACATCGGATAGTTGATTCTGGAATTTTACCAAGAGCTCTTTCTGCCGCTGATTTAGCTGTTGGCGGGGATTCTTCCGTGGTTTTTATTTCTGTATAAAATTTTAGATTGAAATGATCAATTTTGACGTTTTTTCATTTTGTGACTAGCCTTTGAAATATCCAGTCTTTATACTTTGGTTAAAAATATTGACAAAGGTGAACTATGACTGAACATGCAGATTTCTTAGTATATCCTGTAATTGTTTCTAAATTTACAGACGATGGTGAATATTTTGTGGTAACTTCACCTAATATTCCCGGAATGGTCACTCAAGGGGATTCTTTTGTCGAGGCCGTCTATTGGGCACAAGATGCTATTGCTACGATGCTCGAAGGACGCGATTATCCAGAAGCCGTTGATCCAACTTCTTGGGTGCTGGACGATAATCAAAATTTAGCCTTTGTCTCGATCGACATGAACACATGGCTAGCTAATAAAGCTTAATCTACATAATTAGAGAGCAGAGAGGCACGGTCAGCTGCTGAGGATTAAAAGCACAGAGAGCGCAGCGAGGTTGGTCAGCTGCTGAGGATTAACGCGGGTGATCGCACAAGGTGCTGCGAAGCAGTGCCGCGACCACCCGTGTTAACCGGAGGCCGCTTCCTCGCGGAGCTCGTTTCAACATCCTTGAGGATAAAGATAAAAAGCACTATCCCAATTGTAGCAAGTTTAGATAACATAAATATCCAGCACTATTTTATGCAAACTAAATCGTACCTGCTGACAGTTGCTAAACCGGAGGCAGCTATCTCCCGGAGCTCGTTTCAACATCCTTGAGAATCAAGATAAAAAGCACTATCCAAATTTCAGCAAGTTTAACTAAACAAAATGGCTTGCACTATCTTGCATCTGCGAATCAGTTTTTCTGACAGTTTTTAAACCAGAGGCCACTGTCACCTGGAACTCGTTTCCAACAAAAAAAAGAGAATGTGACATAAGTGTTCTCTGTACAATAAAAAATGGACGAAAACCGATTTTTGGTTTTCGTCCATTTTTTGTT
>NZ_RHNT01000077.1 GCF_003946325.1 Companilactobacillus furfuricola
TGGTCTTCTTCGAGGAGCTCAAATAGACGTCGGCAGCGTTCCAGTGGCTGTATCCCCGGGCCCCGGAGTCGGCATTGAACGTAGCAACCAAAATACTACCTCTATCCCACTAACTAAACTAACAAAACGTCCCCCAAGCAAAACTCCTCTGTCTGCCATAGCTCACTTACATCTTTACAATAAAAAAAGCCGACCAAAAGGCCGACAACTAATCACCATCCGGAGCATAAACAAACAAATTAATCTTCTGCAAAATATCCGAATCATCATGCATCAAAGAATGCTCAGCTTTCTCCCCAACAGCAGGCATATCATAGTACTCCCGAACACGAGACCGCAAAACATAGGCAATCGAAGAAGCAGAAGTAACCGAAACATACTTATCGCTATTAGAATAATCCTCAACATTTCCATAAATATTCAAAACCTTCAACCGAGAAGAAATATTATTCCGATTCAAGTAAATCCGAAAATAAGTAGGACTCATAAAAGCCGGCCGCCCATCAGCCGTGATCCGATTAATATTAGGTAAGTCGTTCAATCCCAAAACCCCATTAAAAGGCCCGGCGATCAAAACCAAATTATGCATCTTAGGCATATAACTATGGCGTTTCTCAAACAAATTAACGATCACCAACGACACCGCTCCCAGAGAATGCCCAACAGCGTCGTATTCTTCAAATTGATACTTCTTGCGCAAATCGATCAACAAACGAGTCAGCCAATGAGCGATTTGATTTTCACCGACCCATTTATTTTGGAACACAACTTGAATAATGGGACTTTCATCCTCAGTCCAAGCACCCTCATAAGTAATTTGACCGCGCCAATTGATCAACGCTTTAAGAAATTCGCTTTTTCCAGTATACTTTAATCCTGATTTGACCATCTTATCGGTTGTATAATCGCCCCCACGGAATCCGTGAACATACAACACTGGTCGCTGATTTTTTTTCATTTTTTCACCCTATCAACTTATAATTATAGTATATAAGAAAGTTTTTTTCATAAAATTTATTCATAAGTGAGGTATCATCAGTGCAAAAATATTATGCAGTAAGACGAGGTAGAAATCCTGGCATCTACCGTTCTTGGCCAGAATGTCAAAAGCAAGTGAATGGCTTTGAAAACGCCCGTTATAAGAGCTTCCAGACCGAAGCTGAAGCACAAGAATTTTTAAAAGGCAAAGACAATTATCCAACGAAAAAGAAATCGCATCAAAGGGAACCAGAAAACTTAGATGATTATTCAACCGTAGTATACACCGATGGTGGTTCGAGGAATCATGGAAATTATAAAGGTGGCCACGTAAAGACTACAGATAAGGCAGCTTGGGCTTTTCACATTAACCACCAAGGTAAAACTTTTGAGGGAACCGCTGGTGAATTTGGTGCGACTAATAATCGGATGGAGATCCTCGGTTTGATAGAAAGTATCAAGCGACTCAATGAAGAAAATCTCCAAAATGAAAAAACTATCTTTGTTTTAGACTCACAATACGTGTTAAATGCGATAACTAAGGGCTGGCTAAACGGTTGGAAGAGAAGAGGCTATAAAAAAGCTGATGGGACTGCACCTAAAAATGTCGGCTTGTGGAAAGAGCTCGATCAACTATTACCAACTATCACCAACAAGAGTTTCAGCTGGACTAAAGGACACGCGCAAGATGAAGGGAACAATCGTGTTGATGCTTTGTTGAATGAAACTATGGACAAAATGTAGGAATCACACCAATAATTTAGACGCAAAAAAAGCTGACTTTAGGAAAAATCCTACGTCAGCTTTTTTGCATGAATAAATAACTAGTTAGGTCGGAAAACTTATTAGTTAAACAATCCTTTAAAGAATGAAACGATGCCGTCCCAGATCTTTTGAAGGAAGTTACGATTTTCTTGAGTGTTTAATTTATCAAAAATATTCTTAGCTTTGCTAGTGATATCACTGCTTAGCTTTTGTGCTTGTTGCTTAAAGTTTGAACTATTCAATGCTCCAGAATCCTTGATCTGAACCATCAAATTGATCAATTGAGTCTTTTGATTATTGTTAATAATATTTTGCAAATTGTTTTGTTGTAAATTGTTGTTAACAATATTAGTGATCTCAGTCTTTGATACGTTCGTACCAGCTTTAGCTAAGTCTGATTTCATACCAGCAACGGCATTATTCAATTGCTGGTCAGTATAGCCATCAGTACCTTTGTTGGCTTGTGTGATACCACTTAAGACACCCATCTCATTTTGAGCAGCGTTGACTTGGCTTTGGTTTAATGAATTACCGTCTTTTTGGTAAGCGGCGTAAATACCAGCTAAAGCACCTGAACCATCGATCGGTGTAGCTGAGGTAACGTAAATGTTAGCGTCAGCAATACCAGCAGTTAAAGCAGCATTACGATATTGGTCAGCTGTTATAGTAGTAATGTTGTTCTTACCATTGTAGTTAACGATATTTACATTGATACCGGAACCGCTTGAAGTAGGTTCGATCAGGGCTGATGACCAGACACCAGAATTACTAGTGAATGAACTACCACTAGGATTCAAATATTTGACCAAAGTGTCACCATTGACTGTTAAAGTCGAATAGTTACTATTGCTCATTTGAGAAGATAGGGCGTTGATCGTACCTTGACGTTGATCTGAAGTTAGTGATGTTCCTAATGTCATCACAGGATCTTTCAAGGTATCGTCAGCCTTAGCTAGATTGCTCGATGAGGCAAAAATCCCTAATGCAAGGATCGAGACAATGCTTAATAAAATTACTCTTAGCTTTTTCACAATTAAAGCCCTCCTTAAATCTAATTAAACCAGAAAAATATGAAAAATTCGAGAATATTTCTAAATCTCTCCACAATCGTACCATTAAAAAAATATAAAATAATCAATTGCTAAATGTTGTTGCACAAGCTTTTTTAAAAAAATATTTTTGCATAACGTTGTCATTATGAGCTTTGTTGCTGATTTTTGTAGAGAATCTGTTTGATTTGTGATATTCTATAGGTTCTAGGAACACGCTTAAATTCGAAAATAGAATAGAAAGAATAGGTGAACACGCATGAAAATTGTCGTTCTCTCAGGTGGTAGAAGTACCGAAAGAAATGTTTCTTTATCTTCAGGTGTTAAAATCTCAAATGCCTTAAGAAGTAAAGGTTATGCAGTCGCAAATATCGACTCATTTTTAGGAATTGATATCGAAGATGATCAAATCGATGCATTATTCCACACAGAACCAGAAGATGAAGCAAAATTGGTCATTGACGATGAAGTCTTAACTGACGAAAAGATCAATGCACTCAGAACTGACGGCACTCGCGGTTTATTAGGAAAGAACGTATTAAAGGTCTGCCAACATGCAGATATGGTCTACTTAGGTCTTCACGGTGAAGACGGAGAAAATGGTAAGATGCAAGCTGTCTTAGATGTTTTCGACATTCGCTATACCGGAAGTGGTACTTTAGCCTCAGCTCTTGCCATGGACAAGAAGTTCTCTAAAGAAGTTTTCGTTCAAAACAAGATCAAGACAGCTAAGTTTATTGCTACAAAGACTAGCAAGATCACTAAAGATGAGATTCCATTTGGTTTCCCAATGGTAGTTAAGCCATCTAATGGTGGTTCAAGTGTTGGTACACATATCATCAAAGACGAATCAGAGCTTCAAGCTATGGTTGCTGATGCTTTGAGATTTGATAAGGAAGCTTTATTGGAAGAATTTATTAAGGGCCGTGAGTTCTCAGTTGCTATCGTTGATGGACAAGTGTTGCCTGCAGTTGAGATCACTGTTGATACTGGTTGGTATGATTTCCAACATAAATTTACTGAGAATACTGTGACGCATTTTATTACACCTCCAGAAGACTTGGATGAAGATATTCATTTAGAGATGCAAGAGGTGGCTTTGCAGACGTTTGAAGCTCTTGGAATGACTAGCTATGGTCGTGTTGATTTCTTGGTTCGTGATCGTGATATTTATGTTATGGAGGCTAATACTTTGCCTGGTATGACTCCTCGGTCATTGATGCCTCGTGAAGCTGAAGCTGTTGGGATTAGTTATCCTGAACTTTGCGACCGGATTATTAAGAGTAAGTTGCAGTATTATGAAGAACTTGAAGGATAGATTTGAAATTAAGTCTCTTATTGGAGGCTTTTTTTTATTGTAAAAATGTAAGAGAGCTATGGCAGACAGAAGCGTTTTATTTTGCTGGAGGTCTGTTAGTTTGTTTGGTTAGCTGGAGTGGAGGTAGTATTTTGGTTGTACGTTCAATGCCGACTCCGGGGCCCGGGGATACAGCCACTGGAACGCTGCCGACGCGATTTTGAGCTACCTGGGAAGTTCACCCAGGCATCTCAAAACTCGGTCTTTCTCTAAGCTCCTTCGTCTAGATGGAGACAATTCCCCCTTTGGTTGAGTTTTACCGATTTATTTTGATCAAGTTGGCACTGTTTGTGCGTCCTATTTGTCACATGTCTATCTCAGGCTTTATCTATTCTGGTGGGGAGTAGGAGCTTCCTTTTATTATTAGAATATATTCTTTGTTTGATTTACTTAATTTTTCCTCGGTTCGCGGGACTTTGCTCCGCTCATTTTGTTTCCTGACTTACATTACGGTTGCTGTTTTACTTTATTTTGTTGGTTAGATAAGATCGATTACTTTTTTCTTCGCTTGCCTTCTTTTATGGCTCGCGCACTCGTTCCTCCTGCTTTTGCCTGGTTCTTATGTTTTGTTTTTGCTCTTTTTAATTGATTCTGGCTTGAATTCTCGTTCCTCGAATTCTCGCCTTGTTTTTTTATTTCTTTTTTGATTTTTGTTGGGATGGCTGGTACTTGTTTATTTTTTCACTTGTTTGGTGTTATAGTGATTTTGTCCCTGCTTCTATTATTGGTATTTATGCGTTTTTAGTGATTTTTGGTATTGATTTTTTTGTTTGAAAATGTCAATAATTTGATTACTTTTTCTCTGGTATAGACCACTAAAAACTGCTATACTATGAATATAATCATTGGAGGATTGAATATGACTTATTACATTCATGCTAAGAAGTTCTTTTTACCTAACACTACTGAGAATGGCGGTTATCTTGAAGTTACTGATGACGCTAAATTTGGTCGCTTTTTGCCAGAAGACCAAAAGCCTGAGGGCAAGATTGTTGATTATTCTGACAAATTTATTGCTCCTGGTTTAGTAGATACTCATATTCATGGTCTTTGTGGTCATGATGTTATGGATAATGATTTTGATAAGCTTAATGAAATGTCTGAAGGTTTGTTGAAAGCTGGGGTTACTTCATGGTTGCCTACTACTTTGACTGCTTCTCACGATCAATTGCGTGATATTTGTGCAATGATTGGTGACAATGCTTCCAAAGCCACTGGTGCTAAGATCCAAGGTATTCATTTTGAGGGTCCTTTCTATACTGAAAAGCATAAGGGTGCTCAAAATCCTAAATATATGCGTGACCCTGATGTTGACGAATTTAATGACTGGCAAGATGCCGCTCATGGTTTGATCAAGAAGATCTCTATTGCTCCTGAAAGAAAAGGCGCAGTTGAATTTACTGCTGCGGTTGCTTCTGATAAGGTTGCAGTTGCACTTGGTCACAGTGATGCTACTTTTGAACAAGCTAAGGCTTGTGTTGAAGCTGGCGCTTCTGGTTTTACTCATACTTATAACGGAATGAGCGGTTTGAACCACCGTCTTCCTGGTATGGTTGGTGCTGCTCTTTCAATGCACTTGGTTGATAATGAGTTGATTTGTGATGGTTACCACGTTAACCCATTTGCTGCTCGTGTTGTTATCGAAAAGAAGGGTGCCGAACATGTCGCCTTGATCACTGATTGTATGCGTGCTGGTTTGATGCCAGAAGGTGACTATGTTCTTGGCGAATTACCTGTTGTCGTTGAAAACGGAACAGCTCGTCTTAAGGACGAAACACACAACCTTGCTGGTTCGATCTTGTTACTTAAGGATGCAATCAAGAATGTTGTTGATTGGAACATCGCTACTGCTGAAGAAGCTGTAGAAATGGCAAGTTACACAGCTGCTAAGAGTTCACGTATTCAAGAGAAATGTGGAATGATCAAAGAAGGTCGCGATGCTGACTTTATCGTTTTAGATGATGACATGACACTTTCAGAAACATATCTTGATGGTGTTTCAAGATATCAAGCATAATAAATAATCTGGGGGCAATTCATCTGAATTGTCCTTTTTGTTCCCCAAAAGTTCTAAAATGTAATTATTTGGAGGAAATTATGACTAAGAAAATATTTGCCCATCGTGGGATTCCAACTTTAGCACCAGAAAATACCATGCCGGCTTTTGAAGCAGTGGTAGAAAATGGCTTAAATTGGATCGAAACTGATTTAAGCATCACTAAAGATGAGGACGTCTTCATTATCCATGACGATAAACTAGATCGAACAACTGACCAAACCGGCTCGATTGAGACCGTAGATACAGCGACAGTCAAACAAGCAGACGCTGGATCTTGGTATGATCCAAAATTCAAAGGTGAAAAGATCCCAACGTTAAATCAACTGATCGATTTTTTAAATAAGAATAAAATCAACGCTAACATTGAACTAAAAGGAGTAGTAGGTGATGACGCCAACTATTTAGCCGACAAATTAGTATTAAAATTTGCAAGGGCACTAGATAAATTAGACGAAAACATCGACCTAATAATATCCAGCTTCAGTCCAATAATGTTAGAGAAAATGTATCAACAAAGACCAGACTTAAAATACGCCGTCTTATTCGAACACCAAGCCATCCAAGACGATTGGAATTTAACCATGCAAGCATGTCACGCCAAAATTATCCATCCAGATGACCGAGAACTGACCAAAGAAAAAATCCAAATGATGAAAAAGTACAATTACCAAATCAACGTCTGGACAGTAGACGACAAAAAAAGAGCCCAACAATTGTTAGACTGGGGAGTAGACGGCATCTTCACGAACAAAGCAGACCAAATGAAGGACTTACTAGGAAACTAGTAGACCAATTCAAATAATAAACGGAAAGTAATAAGGAACTGCCCGTATTTTTTTTCCACGAATAAGAGAACAAATTAAAAGTAACAACAAGTCCCACCCAAACCAACAGTCTACTGCTGTTTAGGTAGTGGGGGTGGAAGGAATTCGACCGTCAGCCATGAAATTTCACTTAGCGGTTTATCGGTTCTTGTTGTACTTTGGTTAGCCATCAAGAAATTCATCAAGAT
>NZ_RHNT01000078.1 GCF_003946325.1 Companilactobacillus furfuricola
TGCACCTTTCACTAAGCTCCTTCGTCGCCAAGTGAAATTTCACCACTGAGGTCTGTATCCCCGGGCCCCTCCGTCTAAGTAGAGACAATATCTCCCCCTTGGTTGAGTTTTACCGAATTGTTTTCTACAAATTGGCACTTTTTGCGCGTCCTACTTCTCACATGTCTATCTCAGGCTTCTTCTATTCTGGTGGGAATAGGAGCTTCCTTTTCTTGTCACGGTATATTTTCTGTCTCGATTTCTGACTCTTTTCTCGGTTCGCGGGACCTTGCTCCGCTCATTTTTGTTTCCTGACTTATAGTGCTACTGTGATTTTTCTTTTCTTTGCTGGTTAGATAAGATCAAATTCTTTTTTTCTTCTTTTGCTTTCGCTTCTTGCTCGCGTGCTCGGTTCTCGCACTCTTGCCTGGTTCTGATGTATTTTTTCTTGTCGTCTTTTTTATGGCAAAACTACTACTTTGCCGGGTTGCTTTTGATTTTCTAAGAATTCGTGTGCTTCTGGTAGTTGCTTTAGTGAAAATGTTTTTACTGGATGTACGTCGACGTTTTTGTTGACGATTAATTGTAGTAGGTCATTTAATTGCTTTTCGTCGATGAAGTAACTGGCAAAGGAGGTCATGTAACGATCGTTGGGGATTGCTGTTACTGGGTCAAAGTGGTCAATGTCCCAAATTCCGCCCATGTCTCCAGTGATGCTTGCTATTCCAAATGGTTTTAAGTTGTTCATTGAATCTAAGGCTGTTGCTGCTCCTACTAGGTCGAATATTCGGTCGACTTGTTGATCCATTTGTAATTTCTGATTTTGATCTAATACAAAATTATCGTAGCCTAATTTCAAAATCTCGTCTTTGGCCGTTTCTTTTCTCGAAGTTCCACTGACTTTGATGTTTGGATTGATTGCTTTGGCTAGTTTTAACCCGGCGATGCCAACGCCACTTGTTCCTCCGCGGATCAACAAGCTTTCTGCTTTGTCGATCTGAAGTTGCAGTAGGGCTCGGTATGCTGTATGGAAAGTTTCTGGGATTGCTGCTAAGTCTTCCCAAGGAATCTCAGTTTCTACTGGATGGATGATTTTATTTGGTAAAAGAGCATACTCTGCATAGCTTCCGTCAAAGTCGCGGCCCATTTCACCGTTCATTGCGATTACTTTTTGGCCAACTGGTAATCTTGCTTCATCAGTTGTTTGTTCGATAACACCGACACATTCGATTCCTAAGATCCGCGGGAATTTTACTGAAGGGGATTTTCCTTGTCTGGTGAATATCTCGGAATGAACGATGCCAAAGCCCTTTATTTTGACTAGCGACCAATTTGGTTTGACCTTAGGCGTTGGTACTTCTTTATATTCAAGAACTTCTGGACCACCGCTTTTAGAAACTACTACTGCTTTCATGCTCTCATACCTCCTCTTATTTACCTGCTGAAAACACTCCAAATTGATGACCAGTATCATCATTTAATCTCGCAAATGTTAAGCCAGTTTTATCAGTCACTGGTCCCCAAATCACTTTGGCACCGTTGTCTTTTGCATCAGCAATTGCTGCATTTACGTCACTTACCAATGTGTAAAAAGTCGAATACTCAGCAATTTTTCCGGCTGTGCCAAGAATGCCTCCTGTGGGATATTCGTTTCCAGGTTCAATAATATTATAATATTCATTTTCCATATCTGTATATTCTTGGAATTTCCAGCCGAACATCTTGCCGTAGAAATCCATTGTTTCTTTTGGATGGTCTGTTCCGATCTCAAACCAGTTAACGTTATTATTATTCATGATAAAATACCCTCTTTCTTAATTTGCAAAATAATTCTAGAGCATTTTATCTGAAAAAGGGATACAGAAAATAAAGTGTTCATCAGAAATACTTTATTTTTTAAAGTTGAATGCTTTGATAATGCTAAAAATCCCGAAAACTTTTGTTTTCTATGAAATTTTACTTTTTAATATTATCAGTGTATTATCCTGATTATACTTTATAGAAATTAGGTGAAAACCATGGATTTTTCTAACATCATGGCTTGTATGCCTGCAAATGATGAAGGACGTTTTTCTTTAGAGTAAAAAATTAGGAGTCTAAAAATGAAAAACGTCCGTAACACCGTACCATCTGTTTTATTAATTATTGTCTTAGTGGGATTTCCGCAGATCAGTGAATCGATCTTCACACCCGTTCTTCCCTTTATAAGTAGCGACATGCATGTCTCAGCCGCTGCTTCACAGACAACAATGAGCATTTACTTCATTGCCTTTGCTATCGGCGTATTATTCTGGGGTCAATTGTCTGACAAGATCGGGCGACGATCTGCTATGAATATTGGGATAGTTGTTTATCTAGTGGGAAATATTGGTTTATTTTTGAGTCCAACTTTTTCCTTTCTACTCGTAGCGCGTTTCCTTCAAGCATTTGGCGCTAGCGTCGGATCCGTAGTGACGCAAACTATTATGCGCGAAAGTTTTTCTGGAATAAAAGGTGCGCAAGTTTTTTCAAAAGTCGGCGCAGCAATGGCCTTGTCCCCCGCTTTTGGTCCACTGATCGGTGGAGTATTAGAACAATACTTGGGCTATCGCAATGTCTTCAGTGCTTTGATTTTCATGGCTATTTTAGTCTTGTTGTATAGTTTGAATAGATTGCCTGAGACTCGTGACGCAACGGCCATTCAAAGAGTTTCTTTGCTCAAAGTTTTCTGGATGCTAGTGAAAGACCCTGTGATTTGGTCTTACGCAATTTTGATTGGTGGGATTAACGGGATACTCTTTGGTTACTATTCAGAAGCACCGTTTATTTTTATGGAACATTTTGGTTTCACATCAGTTCAATATGGTAGCCTAGGAATGACCTTAGCTTTAGCTAGCTTGTTGGGTGCTATTTTAGTTAATTTTCTCGTAAAATATTTTCAGTCAGAAATGATCGCAATTGGAGGTTTGATCTTCAGCAGTATTTCGGGACTAGTCTTGTTGCTATTATTGCCATTTGATCAAGCATATTTGATGGTGATTGGCTTTTTCCTAATATTTTTAGGATTGAACACTACTTTACCTATCGCCTTGAATCTGGCTTTAAAAGGATATGAAGACGTCATTGGCAGTGCTAGTGGGATCTTCAGCTTTGGATATTATTTAATAGTTAGTCTGCTGACTTACTCGGTAAGTTGGCTTCACAACGGCAGTATCAAAACCTTACCGTGGTTTATTTTAATTATCACGTTGATCATGTTGCTGGTTTATTTACCTGTGAAATTGAGCACTAAAACTCTAGCAAAAAATAATTTATAGCAAAAAAATAATCTACAAATTTCCTGATAAAGGATCTTTGTAGATTATTTTTGTCTGTAGGTATTTTTACTTCTTGATAATCATATTGATAGCTTGTTCAAGCTTCTTGGATTGAGCTGAGGGATCTCCGTCTGGATTTTCCACGCAATCTTTCAAATTATTAGCGACTACCATGCCCATTACTCGATCGATACTGGATCTAACAGCACTCAACTGAGTCATCACGTCCATGCAGTCTTTGTCATCGTTGATCATCTTTTGAATACCACGGATTTGGCCTTCAGCTCGGCTTAAGCGGTTGATGATCTTCTTTGTTTCTTCTTCATTTTGAACAGTATCCATGATTGTCCTACTTTCTACTTAGATGAATAAGTTTAAATTGGAGTCTTCAGTGTCGCCTAAATATGTCGCAACACCACCGTACTCAACAAAACTGTATAGTTCTTCTTTTTCAACGCCCATTAGTCCCATACTCATTGTGCAAGCGACGAATTTGATGCCGAGGTCATTTGCTTTTCTGATCATTACAGGAAGTGGATCAACGTTATTTTCTTCATTACTGATTTTATCATTTTTGAGCCTAAACCGCCCATATTCATGGTCGAAAGTGGCAATTCATCTGCTCCACTCGGTAGCATCATGTCGAACATCTTTGCTACACCATGCTTCTTGACTTTGTTTTTCTTCAACACATTCAAGCCCCAGAAGGTGAAGAACATCGTGACCTTTTTACCCATGGCAGCTGCACCAGTGGCAATGATCAATGAAGCTAAAGCTTTATCAAGGTCGCCATCAAATACGACCATGGTAGCTCCTTCTTTCGTTTCGTGTAATTGACCGTCGTTTAACGCCAATTCAGCAGCTAGTTCTGGATCTGGTTTAGCTGGCGTATTGCTATTTCCTTGTCCCTTTTGTACCGTAGCGACTACGGTATCACCATCGATGTTATTGGAAAGGACTTTGTTGCCGGTATTTTTAGCCCAAGATTCAATGTCAGCACTGAATCCAAAATCGCTAGCTTTGACGACCATTTTTTGACCGTCGTCCATCTTATCCATATGCTGTTTAACTTTTAAGATCGGTCCGGGACATTGTAAACCACAGGCATCGACTTGTAAGGTTTCTAGATCTCCGGAACTGGGTTTACTCGCAGTCTGGTTGTCATTTTTAGGAAAGGGCTTGTTTTTGATCTCATATTTAGCTGTTTTATAAGTCTTGAAACCACCATCAATATTGACCACATCAAAGTCTCCATTGACTAAGACTCTAGAGGCATTGTAACCTCTAAGACCAACTTGGCAATAGACGTATATCGTCTTATCTTTTGGCAATTCATTGAGGCGATCACGTAATTGATTGAGCGGGATCAACTTACTATTAGGGATCTTGCCGGTAGTTAATTCAAAGTCATTTCTGACGTCAATGATCGTGGCTTTTTCATCTACTAATTGGTCGACTTGGTCCCATTCGATCGTCTTAGTCCGGTGATTGATTTCATTATCTGCCACGTAACCTAACATGTTTACTGGGTCTTTAGCACTTGAATATGGTGGAGCATATGATAGTTCGATCGAGCTTAATTCGTCAACTTTGGCATTAAATCTCATTGCCGTTGATATAACGTCGATCCGCTTTTCAACGCCTTTGGTTCCGATAGCTTGAGCACCTAATATCTTCTTATCATCGTTATAAAGTAATTTAAGATTGATCGGACTAGCACCAGGATAGTAGCCGGCACTTGAATTAGGATGAATGTGGATCACATGATAAGGCATCTTCAAGCGTTGCAAAGTCTTCTCATTATCACCCGTTGAAGCTGCGGTCAATTCAAATACTTTAGCAACCGAAGTTCCTTGTGTTCCAGGATATTCTGCCGGAATACCATTGATGATATCAGCGACTAAACGTCCTTGACGATTAGCTGGCCAAGCTAGAGGAATGTTAGTTGCTGAGCCATCAACTAAATTATTAACTTGGATGACGTCACCAATTGCATAAATATTCGGATAGTTAGTTTGAAGCTGTTTGTTGACTTTAATAGCATTCTTGAAACCAAGCTCGATCTTAGCATCTTTAGCCAAATCGTTAGCTGGCGTAATACCGATCGACAAAATTGTCATATCAGTTTCAAGTTCTTTGCCACTTTGCAAGACTAATTTTTTACCATTGTCTTGGAATTCTGCCAGACCATCATTCAAGTACAAGTTGACATTGTGCAAATTGATCTGTGAATGAAGTTGTTGCGCCATTTCAAAATCTAGATTAGGCATTACTTGCGATGACATTTCAACTAGTTGGACATTTAATCCGAGTTGTTTGAGATTTTCCATCATTTCTAGTCCAATGAATCCACCACCAATGATCGTGGCTGTTTGGACGTTGTGATCATTGACATAATTTTTGATCTGATCCATATCAGGAATATTTCTTAGCGTGAAGGTATTTTTGGCATCGGATAAGCCTTTGATGTTGGGTACGATAGGCTTGGCACCAGTTGAGATGATCAATTCGTCGAAACTCTCATCATATGTCTCACCCGTCTGAGTGTTATGGATAGTAACGGTATTTTCCTCAGGATCAATTTTGATTACGTCGGAAAAATTACGTACGTCTAATCCATATTGTTTTTCCATACCCTCCACGGTTTGTACCATTAAGCTTTCACGGTCTTTGATAGTTCCACCGATATAGTATGGTAAGCCACAGTTGGCGAATGATATGTATTCGCCTTTGTCTAGTAAGACAATTTCGTCATCTTCGTTTAGACGGCGAAGACGTGTTGCTGCTGTGGCTCCACCTGCTACAGCACCTATGATTACGATTTTTTTTGACATATTTAGCACCCCGTTTTTGTTTTTATTGTTATTGTTTTCACAAAAAATATACCCCCTGTGGTATTATTCATCAAGTTTTAATTTGGGTTTTTAGGGTGGGAGTGGTATTTTGGTCGTACGTTCAATGCTAGTTTTTGGGGGTTGGTGGTAGTAGTTTGGTTTCTACGTTCAATGCCGGTTCCGGGTCGGGGCGCTATATTCAATGAACGTAAGTGCTAACGCACTTGCGCAACCGATTATGGTGATGGCAAGCCATCGAACAACTAAGGTCGGGAACGCTGCCGACCAATTTTGAGCTACCTGGAAAAGCGCCAGGCATCTCAAAACTTGGTCTTTCACTAGGCAATAAAATCGGTTCTTGTTGTACTTTGGTTAGCCATCAAGAAATTCATCAAGATCTAGGTTGCCTGTTGATTCCAAAAAGACTAG
>NZ_RHNT01000079.1 GCF_003946325.1 Companilactobacillus furfuricola
TTATTTTTCCTACTCATTGTTATCGTCTCCCGGACTGATTATTGTTTTTCATCTGTCCGGTTAAAAAAATTGTAGCAGTCGGCTACGTTCCAATCCCATATAGCGCCCCGCCCCGGAACCGGCATTGAACGTAGCAACCAAAATCCCACGTATCACCAGCATAAATCCAAAGCACCAAACCATTTATCAAATTATTACTGAAAACATTTTTTTATGCATATAGTTTAGACATTTATACAAATAGGTGTAGAATTAAAAAGCTGACAGTACTAATTCTTAACACAATATTAAGTTTAAAAGTACTATAAATAATGATAGAATAGTAGATATGTTTATAACGTTTAGGAGAGATATACAAATATGGCAAATCCATTAAGAAAATGGGTCGAAAGCGATAAAAGAGAAGTTAAACGTATGGGTAAGATTGCTGATAAGATCGAAGCTTATGCCGATGAATACAGCAAATTATCAAATGAAGAACTTCAAGCTAAGACACCTAAGTTTAAAGAGAGACTTAAAAAGGGCGAAACATTGGATGATATTTTGCCAGAAGCCTTCGCAACCGCCCGTGAAGGTGCTAAGAGAGTTCTAGGTCTTTATCCTTTTAGAGTGCAATTGATTGGTGGTATTACTTTACATGAAGGTAACATTGCCGAAATGAAGACTGGTGAAGGTAAGACTTTGACAGCTACTCTACCTGTTTATTTGAACGCATTAGCTGGTAAGGGTGTTCACGTTGTTACGGTTAACGAATACTTATCAGGCCGTGATGCTAAAGAGATGGGTGAACTTTACAAATGGTTAGGTCTTACTGTTGGACTTAACGTTAACCAAATGGATTCTGAGGAAAAGCGTGAAGCTTATAATTGTGATATTACTTACTCAACTAACTCAGAACTAGGTTTCGACTACTTGCGTGATAACATGGTCGTTTACAAGGAACAAATGGTTCAACGTCCATTGAACTTTGCCATCGTTGATGAGGTCGACTCAATTTTGATCGATGAGGCTAGAACTCCTTTGATCATTTCCGGTGCTGCTGAGAAATCTACTGCGATGTATGTTCGTACTGATAGATTTGTTAAGACATTGGTTGAAGATGACTACAAGATCGATTGGCCTACTAAGTCGATCAGTTTAACTGAAACTGGTATCCGTAAGGCTGAAGATTACTTTGGTCTTGATAACTTGTATGATATTGATAACACTGTTTTGAACCACCATTTGGATCAAGCACTTCGTGCTAATGAGATCATGAGTCGTGATATTGATTACGTGGTTCAAGATAACCAAGTTATGATCGTTGATCAATTTACTGGTCGTGTTATGGAAGGTCGTCGTTATTCAGATGGATTGCACCAAGCTATCGAAGCTAAAGAAGGTGTTGAGATCCAAGATGAAACTAAGACAATGGCCAACATTACTTACCAAAACTTCTTCCGTATGTACGATAAATTATCTGGTATGACAGGTACTGCTAAGACAGAAGCTGAAGAATTCAGAGAAATTTATAACATGGAAGTTGTTTCGATCCCAACTAACAAACCTGTTATCCGTGACGATAAAGATGATGTGCTTTACCCAACACTTAAGAGTAAATTCAATGCCGTTGTTAAGGATATTGAGGCTCGCCATGCTAAAGGACAACCGATCCTAGTTGGTACTGTTGCAGTTGAGTCTTCAGAATACTTATCAAAACTACTTGATCAAAAAGGTATCCCACATGCTGTTCTTAATGCTAAGAACCATGCTAAGGAAGCTGAGATCATCATGAATGCTGGTCAACGTGGTGCCGTAACTATCGCTACTAACATGGCTGGTCGTGGTACTGATATTAAACTTGGACCTGGCGTTGTTGATTTAGGTGGACTTGCCGTTATTGGTACTGAACGACACGAATCACGTCGTATTGATAACCAGTTGCGTGGACGTTCTGGTCGTCAAGGTGACCCAGGTGTTACGCAATTCTATATGTCACTGGAAGATGACTTGATGAAGCGTTTCGGTTCTGAAAGAATCAAACGTGTTCTTAAGACTTTGAAGATCGAAGATGACGATGCTGTTATCCAAAGTCGAATGATGACTAGACAAGTTGAATCTGCTCAAAAACGTGTTGAAGGTAATAACTACGATACTCGTAAGAATACTCTTCAATATGATGATGTTATGCGTGAACAACGTGAAGTTATTTATAAAGAAAGAATGGAAGTTATCTCTGAAGATGAAGATCTCGATCGTGTCTTGATGCCAATGATCGAACGGACGATCGATGCTCAAGTTGATGTTCATACTCAAGGTAAGAAAGAAGAATGGGATCTTCCAGCAATTGTTGACTTTGCTAAAGCTGCAATTATTTCTGATGAGAAATTCAGCGTGGTCGATATTCAAATGCGTGAACCAGAAGAAATCAAGAAATACTTGATGGATATCGTTCACGAAAACTATAAGAAGAAATCTGAAGATCTTGGCGATCCTTCACAAATGCTTGAATTTGAAAAGGTTGTTATCCTAAGAGTGGTTGATGAACACTGGACTAACCACATCGATGCAATGGATCAATTACGTCAATCAATTGGTTTACGTGGATATGGACAACTTAATCCTTTAGTTGAATATCAAGAAGAAGGTTACCGTATGTTTGAAGAAATGATCTCAGACATTGAATATGATGTAACTAGATTATTCATGAAGGCCGAAATCAGACAAAACATGGAAAGATAATAAAAAAACAGGCCTCGTGCCTGCTTTTTTTATTGAAAGGTGAAAATATGGAATTTGGCGAAATAAAGAGCAGAATTCAAGAAATTGAAGATAAAATAAATCAATTCAGGAGGTCACTTTGACCTCAACAGTCTGGAAGAAAGTATAGCTGAAAACCAAGCCAAGATGACCCAGACTGGTTTTTGGGATGATCACGACAAAGCGCAAATATTGATCGATGAGACTAATGTTTTAAAAGACAAATATTTGAACTTTAAGAAACTAGAAAGTTCGGCTGAGGATCTGGAAGTTTCAGAGCAATTGTATGAAGCTGAGCCGGATGATGACCTTTTGACAGAAATGGAACAAGGCATTCAAGTAGTCGACAAGGAATTAAGATCATATGAATTGACGATGCTTTTGTCGGAACAATATGATGGCAACAACGCCATTTTAGAGATCCATCCTGGAGCCGGCGGGACTGAGTCGCAAGACTGGGGCGCTATGTTGTTGCGGATGTACGAACGTTGGGCCGACCAACATGATTTCAGCGTGGAATTTGAAGACTATCAACCTGGTGACGAAGCCGGGATCAAGAGTGTTTCGATCATGATCAAAGGTGTCAATGCTTATGGATTGTTACGTTCAGAAAAAGGTGTTCACCGTTTAGTTCGGATCTCACCATTTGATTCGGCCGGACGTCGACACACATCCTTTGCATCAGTGGAAGTTATGCCAGAACTCGACGATTCGATCGATATCGAAGTCAACGACGAAGATTTGCGGGTAGATGTATTCCGCTCGAGTGGTGCTGGTGGACAACACATCAATAAGACTTCTTCAGCTGTGCGACTGACTCATTTACCAACGGGTATCGTTGTTAGTTCACAAGCTCAAAGATCACAGTTGCAAAATAGACAGACCGCTATGAGCATGCTCAAAGCTAAACTTTTTCAAAGGGAGCAGGAAGAACAGGCCAAGAGAAATGCTGAGATCAAAGGCGAACAATTAGACATCGGTTGGGGCTCACAAATTCGTTCTTACGTTTTCCATCCTTATACGATGGTCAAAGACCATCGTTCTGGATATGAAACTGGGAACGGTCAAGCCGTAATGGATGGCGATTTAGATCCATTTATTTATGCTTATTTACAATGGAAACTTCAAGGAGAGAATCCGAAGTAATTATGACTAAAAAAATATTATGTGTTGACGATGAACCTTCTATTCTGGAATTGATCCAATACAATTTGGAGAGTAATGGTTATCAAGTCGTTACTGCGACTGACGGCCAAATTGCTTTAGATAAATTGGAACAAAATAAATTTGATTTAATTTTGCTTGATCAAATGCTACCTAAGATCGACGGACTGTCAGTTTTAAAGAAGATGCGTTCAAATACTGATTTAACGCCAGTTATTTTTTTGACGGCCGTTGATACTGAAGAAAGTAAGATCACTGGTTTGATCAGCGGAGCCGATGACTACGTGACTAAGCCTTTTTCGGTCAAGGAATTGTTGGCCCGGATCAAAGTGGTTTTGCGACGTACCGACCACGATCAAAACACGAAGCATATTTTTGAGATCAATCATGCTCTGAAGAGTTTGAACATGGACGGTACTGAGATCTCACTGACCAAGAAAGAGTATGAGTTGTTGGCATTTTTGATCAAGAATAAAGGTATCGTTGTTTCTCGAGATCAGATTTTTGATAACGTTTGGGGTATTAATTCGAATTCACAAATTCGGATGGTTGATATCCAAATTAGCCATTTACGTGATAAAATCGAAAAAGATACTAAGGATCCACAAATAATCAAAACCGTTCATGGGTTTGGATATATTTTAGAGGTGTAAAGATGAAAAAGCGCTTAGGCCCCATTATTTCCATTACCGTATCAGTGTTGCTGTTTTTAGCATTGTCACTATTTGCTGACAATATTTTGAGCAATTCCCAGAAGAATTCTTTTTCTGAAGAGGTGGCAACTTTTACTGAGTTACGGAAGAACCATTCTAAATCAGATGCTGCAAGGATCAGTAGTTTGAAGTATGTCGATATTAAGTCGAAGAGTAAAATATCTCGCCAAGCTTCTGATATGGTCCATCGTGGTAATTTGTCGATGAGCGAGCAGTATGTGACTGATGCCTCCTTTGGACATCGGACCATGTTTTATCGCTTCAATGATGGCGATTATGTCTTAGCCAAGAAGTATTCACGACTTTGGTATCAAGACTGGATCTCCTTTGTATTGTTCACGATCATGTACTTTGTCATCACTGACTCGATCATTATTTTTTATTATCGCAAACGTCTTATTTTGCGTTCAGATATCGATCGAGTGGCTGCTAATTTGCGCAGGGTCCGTAAGAACAAAGATATTTCTTCGTTGATCCTTTCTCCAGATGACGATTTGTATGAGTTAGTTGAACAGACGAATAAGATCAATCAAGATATTGGCCAGTTGCGTGATAATGCTAAGATCCGTGAACGCCGCTTCAAGAGTTTGATCGGACATTTGCCGGTTGGAGTTATGCTGTTGAATTCTCAAGGTGAGGTCATGATGCATAACCAAGCGATGGCTGCGTTGTTAGACGTTAATATTTCTGATGAGGTCCATCCTTTTATTGAAGATGTGAAGACTTATGGACTTAGCCGGATGATCGAGCATTCATTGCGGAAGAATAAGAACTATCGTCGTGAGATCCAGTTAGTTGGTAATTCGCAAAAATACGTTGATGCTAATGTGATTCATTTAGTGCACTCACGAGAAGATTTTGATAAACAAATTTTGGTTATTCTTTATGATTTGACTGCTAGTCGCCAGATGGAACAAATGCAGGTCGACTTTGTTAATAATGTTAGTCATGAGTTAAAGACGCCGATTACTTCGATCGAAGGTTTTTCTGAGACGTTGTTGGATGGTGCTCAAGATGATCCGAAGAAGCGGGAGCATTTCTTGAATATTATTCATAATGAGAGTGTGCGGTTGACTGATTTGATCCAAGATATTTTGTCGCTTTCTAAGGTTAAGAAAGAGACTGATGAGACGGAATTGGTTGATGTCGAGCATGAAGTTGATAATATTTTGCAGAGTATGATGGTTACAATTAATAAACATCATCTTAAAGTTGAAAAGAAGTTTTATGGGAATAAAGAGGTTAATATCAATAAATCTAAGGTTGATTTGATATTGAATAATTTGATTAAGAACGCTGTTTCTTATAATTCTGAGAATGGTAGTTTGAAGATCGAAGCTCATCATGATGAGGTTGAGAATCGGCTGCGGGTTGTGATTTCTGATACTGGGATCGGGATTTCGCAAAACGATCTTGATCGTGTGTTTGAGCGGTTTTATCGTGTTGATCGGTCTCGTAGTTTGGAGACTGGTGGTACTGGGCTGGGATTGGCTATTGTTAAGGAGACTGTTGATAGTTTGGACGGTAACTTGCAGGTTGAGTCTAATCTTGGACTTGGTAGTACGTTTACTTTTGAGATTCCTTTATAGTTTTTTCGTATTGCGGCTGGCCTTTTTTGGTTGGCCGCTTTTTTTGTTGTAAAGATGTAAGAGAGCTATGGCAGACAGAAGCGTTTTATTTTTCTGGAGGTTTGTTAGTTTGTTTGGTTGTTGGGTGTGGAGGTTGTAGTTTGGTTGCTACGTTCAATGCCGACTCCGGGGCCCGGG
>NZ_RHNT01000008.1 GCF_003946325.1 Companilactobacillus furfuricola
TTATTTTTCCTACTCATTGTTATCGTCTCCCGGACTGATTATTGTTTTTCATCTGTCCGGTTAAAAAAATTGTAGCAGCCGGCAGCGTTCCAGTGGCTGTATCCCCGGGCCCCGGAGTCGGCATTGAACGTAGCAACCAAAATACTACCTCCATCCCCAACTACCAAACAAACTAACAAAACACAACAAAGGAAAACGCTTCTGTCTGCCGTAGCTCTCTTACATCTATACAAAAAAAGACGACCTCAAACGAAGTCGTCCATAAAATCTATACATACTGCAATTTCTTAGCATTCATATAAGCACAATCAATTGTAGCTCCACCAAGGCACTCTTCGCCATCATAGAACACAACCTCTTGACCAGGAGTAATAGCACGAACCGGATTATCAAAATCAACAGTAACCTTACCATCATCCTTAACATGCACAGTAACCCCAACATCCTGCTGACGATATCTAAACTTAGCAGTAGCATGGAAATCACTACCATAATCCAATCCAGTAATAAACGAAAGATCAGAAGCGTCCAAATGATCAGCATAAAGAGCAGGATTCTCATATCCTTGGTCCACATAAAGAATATTCTTACTCATATCCTTACCAACCACAAACCATGGGGCATTCGACTTAGCGTTACCGCCAAGGCCAAGTCCAGATCTCTGACCGATAGTATAATACATCAAGCCCATATGTTGACCCTTAACCTCACCGTCAGGAGTCATCATAGTACCAGCCTGAGCAGGCAAAAACTCACCTAAGAACTTTCTGAAGTTTCTCTCACCAATAAAGCAAACACCAGTCGAGTCCTTCTTCTTTGCAGTAGCTAAGCCAGCCTCTTCAGCAATTCTTCTAACCTCTGACTTTTGCATTCCACCGATCGGGAACAAAGCCTTTTGAAGCTGATCTTGTTGAACAGTGCTCAAGAAATAAGTTTGATCCTTGTTAGCATCGCCACCGCGCAATAAGTGAACTACGCCGTTATCGTCGCGGATAGTTTGGGCATAATGCCCCATCGCAATATAGTCTGCATTAAGTTGATTAGCATAATCTAAAAATGCTTTGAACTTAACTTCCTTATTACACATAACATCCGGATTAGGCGTTCTACCCTTACGATATTCTGAAAGGAAGTATTGGAAAACACGATCCCAGTATTCTTTCTCAAAATTAACGGAATAATATGGAATTCCGATCTTATTAGCGACCTTTGCTACATCTTCATAATCTTCTGTAGCCGTACATACACCAGAATCATCTGAATCGTCCCAGTTCTTCATGAAGACGCCAATTACCTCATAGCCTTGTTGTTTCAACAAAAGAGCACTTACTGAGGAATCAACTCCTCCACTCATTCCAACAACCACGCGCTTTTTTGTATTGTTCATTAAAAATAACCTCTTATTTCTTTATCAAAATGTTCTTTTCCTCTAAAAAGTTCATCATGAATTTATAATCGTCGATTTCCGACTTTGTATCTTTTGCTTTATAAATATTAATATTGTGTAATCCACTTTTATCTGTAATAGACATTCTCAAGTGAGAAAATCCTTCTGAAACAGAAATCTTTAACAAAAATCTTGCATCATATGGAGAAGTACCCGAAATTGGACGTTGTAGTTTAAAATGATCGTTACGTCCTTCAACGAATCCAGCATCTAATAATGAGTATTTCTTGATGTCTGGAGCGATTTCGTAAATATCTTTGTCACCTAATACTTGTGCTTGATTTTTTTGCATAATAGAATCCCCTTAATTATTAATTTCTCAATAATTAGTTTGCTCATCTTTTATTAATTAGTCAAGTCTTTGACGATTTCTGCCATCTTATAAGTGAATTTTTCAATTTCTTCCATTGTGTTATCTTTCCCAAAACTGATCCGAATCGAATCATTCAACTTGGGACTGTCTTTGCCAAACATTGCTGTTAAAACATGCGAAGGTTCCAGACTACCAGCAGTACATGCAGAACCACCAGAAATGGCAAAGCCTTCCAAATCTAAACGAGTCAATAAAACGCTCTTTTCGATCCCTGGCAAATATAAATTTAACACATGATTTAATCCGTGATCATCTGTTGGACCATTTACCTCAAATTTGATGCCTTGATCTCTTAAAATAGCTTGAATTTTTTGTTTGAAAGAATAGTAGGTTTCTCGGCGACGTTTTTTCTCGCTATTATCTGCCAATTTGACAGCTTGTGCGAAACCAGCAATGGCAGGAATATTTTCTGTACCAGCACGGCGTTTAGTTTCTTGATCGCCACCCCTAATATATGAAGGAATGTGTTTATCAGCATTTTCATACAAAAAGCCGATGAATTTTGGTCCATTCAATTTATGGGCTGAAGTCGATAAAAAGTCGATATGTTCAGCTTGAACATCAATGTCTTCGGTTCCAAATGCTTGGACAGCATCAGTATGAAAATATGCTTGATGATCTTGTAATAATTCACCGATCTCTTTAATTGGATTTAAAGCACCAACTTCATTGTTTCCATACATGATCGAAACTAAGATCGTATCGTCTCTTAAAGCATCTTTGACCTGTTCAACTGAAATAACACCTTTTTCATCCGGTTTTAAATATGTGACCTCAAAGCCAAGCGTTTCCAAGTATTCCATTGGACGCAAAACAGCTTCGTGTTCAGTTTGATCGGTAATAATGTGTTTACCTAAGTTTTGACGTGACAAAGCTGTCGACATAATAGCTGTGTTGTCACTTTCTGTACCGCCACTAGTAAAGACGATCTCAGAATCTTTTGCATTAATACTTTGTGCGATAATGTGCCTACTATCATCCAAAACTTGTCGAGCTTTACGGCCGTAATAATTGGTTGACGATGCATTACCAAAATTATTGATCATCTGGTCGTGCATCACTTCTATAACCGAGTCAGCCATAGGCGTCGTGGCAGCATTATCTAAGTAGATGTATCCCACTTTCAAAATCCCCTTCTCGATCTATTCCTGATCTAAAAAATTCAATAGCATTTGTACAGACTTTTGACCAGCCTGCACAACAAATTCGTCAAAATTAACGCTTGCATTTTCATCACCGACATCACTCATCGAACGGATAACAACAAATGGTGTTTTAAATTGAGCACAAACTTGAGCTACAGCCGCACCTTCCATTTCAGAAGCCAGGGCATCAGGAAAAGCCTTTTTAATTGTAGCAATTTTCTGCTTGTCGTCAATAAATTGATCTCCAGAAACGATCAAACCTTTGTGATAATTCAAATGAGTCTTATCAGCTGCAATTTCAATTTGATTAATATAGAAAGGATCAGCTTCAAAATAAAGTGGACTACCTGGCAATTGGCCCATTTTGTATCCTGATTCAGTCACATCAACATCGTGATAAGCTAGCTTCTCAGAAATCACGATATCGCCAATCTTTAAGCCTTCACCAATACCACCGGCAGAACCAGTATTAACGATAAAATCTGGTTGAAATTTTTCATTCAAAATAGTCGCAGTCATACCTGCTTGTACCTTACCAATACCACTTTGGGCTAAAATAACTTGATGATCACCATAAGTCCCCTCAGTAAACTCAACATTAGCAACCGTCGTTGCTTTAAAAGCATCCATACTTTCTTTGAATAATTTGATTTCCTCTTCCATTGGTACGATTACGCCAATTCTCATGTGTGATAGCTCCTTCTATATAAAAAATAAAATTAAAAATACAATTATAATTAAGCCGAATACAGTAATAATCGCAATATTTAACCTTTTTTTCAATTTATTTGTCTTATTTTCAAAAGATAATTCTTTTTCTTCTTTAATTTGATCAGGATGTTCCTCTTGATACTGACGTTCAACCTCTAGTCGCTTCTGTTCAGCTTGACGACGTTGCAATTCTTCCTCAGTAATAACCGAACTACCAGCTTCTGGGTTTGGATCAGAAGCTTGTCCATTAGACTTATTGATCAAATGCTTTAACTTCGCAAACATATTATTCACCTTTAGCTTGCAACAACTTCCAGTAAGTTACCGCAAAAATTGATTTCCCATCGCAAATAGATCCATCTTCAACAAATTTCTCAGCTTCTTCTAAAGTCAATTTCTCAACATTCAAAAACTCATCATTGTCCAAAGGACGCTTAAATTCCACCGGCTTAAGATCATTAGCAGCAAAAATAGTAATCTTTTCATTAGAGTAGCCAGGACTAGAGAAAAAGGCCGTAACTTCCTTCAGATTATCAGCATCCGTAGAAAGCCCAAGTTCCTCATTCATCTCTCGCAAAGCAACCTCTTTCAAATCACTACCCTCATCAGGATCGATCTTCCCAGCAGGAATTTCCAAAGTCTCCTGCCCCAAAGGAGCTCGCCATTGACGCACAAAAATCATCTTATCATCAACAAAGGGAATAATTCCCACAGCACCATGGTGCTGAACAATCTCTCGAATGGCAGGTATACCGTTAGGTAAAACCACTTGTTCAACATCAACATTAAAAATCTTACCACCGAACATCCTACGAGAAGCAACAACTTCCTCATAATACTTAGAATCTTCTTTACGCATAACCCATACCTCACCATAAATTAATTAAATTGCACAAACTATTGTAACATGTAGTACCAGTAGGCGCACGAATAGTCACACCAAACTCAATCAAAGATAACATTTCCATTTACAAAAAAATCAGAAACACAAAGTCAAAAAAAGAGAAAAATAGAAAAATCTTCATAAATACAACGCAAGAGTATGAGGAACGAGCACGCGAGCAAGAAGCGAAAGTAAGAGATAAAAAATATATATTTACACTTATCTATCCAAAAAATAAAGAAAAGCAATAACAGCAATGTAAGTCAGGAAACAAAATGAGCGGAGCAAAGTCCCGCGAACCGAGAAAAGAGTCAGTAATCTATGCAGAGTTTATATCCAAACAAGAAAAGGAAGCTCCTACTCCCACCAGAATAGATAAATCCTGAGATAGACATGTGATAAATAGGACGCGCAAACAGAACCAATTCGTAGAAAAAAAATCGGTAAATCTCAACACAGGGGGGATATTGTCTCTATCTAGACGGAGGGGCCCGGGGATACAGACCTCAGTGGTGAAATTTCACTTGGCGACAAAGGAGCTTAGTGAAAGGTGCAGTTTTGAAACAAGCGAGCGCCCTTTGCTCGATTGGTTCAAAATGTGCCCACCACGTTCCCGACCTTAATTGTTCGGTGGCGTAGCCACCACCATAACCGGTTGCGCAAGTGCGTTAGCACTTACGTTCCTTTAACGTATCCCCGGGCCCCGGAGTCGGCTTGAACGCACCAACCAAACAACGACCTCCCCACCCCAACCACCAAACAAACCAACAGAACTCCATCAAAGAAAAACGCTCCAATGCTGCCATAGCTCTCTTACATCTTTACTCTCACATCTTCAATAGCAAAAAAAAGAAAGCACTAATCAGCGCTTTCTTCATCAACAATACTAATATTAACAGCCTGAGGTCCCTTATATCCAGGCGCGATCTCAAATTGAACCGTCAACCCAGCCTCGATATAAAAATCTTCCCGGTTCAACACCGAATCAGCAAAAAAGAAAATATCATTTTCACCATCGTTGATAAACCCAAAACCTCGCTGCTTATTAAATCTTACAACTTTACCTTCAAACATCTGATCAACCTAGTTTTCAAAGCCTTCGCTTATAGTTTGTGGATATTCTTCAGCAACTATCTTAGCACATCTAGCACAAAATTCAGGGAAGTTTGGATCTGAACCGACATCCGTCTTAGTCATCCGACATCTAGAACAAACCTTTCCGTCTGCTTTTTCAACTAGCACAGCACTATCTTCGTATTCATCAGCACCCTCAGGAGCAGAATCAACAACTTCAAATTGCGAAACGATCAACAATTGACCAACATTGTCACCCAACTTACTCAAGGTTTCCTTCAACTCAGCAGAAGGACAAATTGTGACCTTAGCTTCCAGTGACTTACCAATAAGCTTGTTATCACGAGCAACTTCAAGTGACTTCAAGACATTATCTCTAAAGTCCATGAACTTAGTCCATGTTTCCTTAATATCAGCAAAGTCTGCTTGGTCAGCAGGTTTTGGCATGTCTGCTAATTGCACGAATTCTTCCGGTTCCTTCAAGTATTCCCATACTTGTTCCATTGTATGTGGCAAGATAGGAGTCAATAATTTAGTAAGTGCCACTGCACTGTCATAAATTACTGTTTGCATTGCTCGTCTTGAATGAGAATCTTCAGCATCGATATAAACAACATCTTTAGCAAAATCAAGATAGAATGTTGAAAGGTCATTCGTCAAGAACTTCAAAACTTGTTTGTTAACTGAAGCAAAATCATAATGATCATAATCACTAAGAACATTTTCGATCAAGCTGTTCAACCTCATGACGATGTATTTGTCTTCTGGACGTAAGTCATTATAGGCAACACGATTTTCTTTTGGATCAAAATCAGTCGTATTAGCCAACATAAATCTAATCGTGTTACGGATCTTACGATAAGATTCTGAAGTTTGCTTGAATGAGTCAACTGATACTGAAACATCAGAACTGGCATCCACTGATGCGACCCATAGACGAATGATCTCAGCACCAAATTGTCTTTCGATATCACTAGGTGCAATAACGTTACCAAGTGACTTACTCATTTTGACACCATTTTTATCAAGCGTAAATCCTTGTGATAGAACAGCCTTGTATGGAGCTACGCCAAAGGCAGCTACGGAAGTGATCAATAGTGAATTGAACCAGCCACGATATTGGTCAGAACCTTCAAGAACTAAGTCAGCTGGGAAAGTTAAATTATCTCTTAATTTAGCTACACCAGCGTGGGCTGTACCAGAGTCAAACCAAACATCCATAATATCGGTTTCTTTAGTAAATTCTCCATTTGGACTATTAGGATTTGTATATCCTTCTGGTAGTAAGTCCTTTGCTTCACGTTTGAACCAAATATCTGAACCGTATTGACCGAATAGATCAGCGACGTGGTCAATGATCTCTTTAGTCATAATAGGCTCACCATTTTCAGCATAGAAAATTGGTAATGGAACACCCCAAGCACGCTGTCTTGAGATGACCCAATCCCCACGATCACGGATCATATTGTAGAGACGTTTTTTACCCCAATCAGGAATGAAACTAACTTTTTCTAATTCATCAAGTAATTGTTGTCTGAATTTGTCGATCGAAGCAAACCATTGTGGTGTAGCACGGAAAATAACTGGTTTCTTAGTCCGCCAATCATGTGGATAACTATGCGTAAAGAATTCAAGTTTCAGCAATGAACCATTTTCTTCCATTCGCTTAGTGATCATCTTATTAGCATCATCATAAAAGACACCCTTATATTCAGGGATTTCATCAGTAAAACAACCGTGAGCATCAATTGGTGAAAATACAGGTAATTTGTATTTCATACCTGCAACAAAGTCATCAGCACCAAATCCAGGAGCAGTATGAACTAATCCAGTACCATCGTCTAATGTAACGTGGTTACCTAAGATCAAAAGTGATTCTTGATCATAGAGTGGGTGTGTAGCTGTTAATCCTTCAAGATCTGTTCCTTTGAATTCCTTGAGGATCTTAACATCATTCCAACCGAGCTCTTCTTTCAAAAAGCTGATTCGATCTTCCGCCACAACATACTTCTTGCCATCAGCATCAATTTGCACGTAATCAAATTTAGGATTTACACAAATGGCCTCATTTGATGGAATTGTCCAAGGAGTAGTAGTCCAAATAATGAACGACGTATCATTATCCAAAAGGTCTTTTCCATCGCGGACTTTAAAGGCAACAAAGATCGATGGCGACTTGATATCATGATATTCGATTTCTGCTTCAGCTAGAGTAGATTCAGAAGATGGTGACCAGTAAACTGGTTTCTTACCACGATAAATGTATCCTTTATCAACCATTTCACCAAAGACTTTAACTTCTTCTTTTTCAAACTCTGGTTGATAAGTAATATATGGGTGATCCCAGTCAGCTGAAACCCCTAGGCGCTTAAAGCCGGCCATTTGCTTCTTGATTTCATTTTCAGCAAATTCTTGGCACATTTTCCGGTATTCTTCCATACCGATCTCTTTACGCTTAACGCCCTTTTTAGCTAATTGTTGTTCGATCGGCAATCCATGAGTATCCCATCCAGGAACGTATGGTGAACGATAACCGTCCATTGACTTATAGCGAACGATGATATCTTTTGAGATTTTGTTCAAGGCGTGTCCCATGTGAATATCACCGTTGGCAAATGGAGGTCCATCCAATAATTCAAATTTTGGTTTGCCCTCGTTTAACTTTTGTCTCTTTTCATAAATCTTGTTTTCTTCCCAAGCTTTTTCCCACTCGGCTTCTTTGTTAGGAAGATTACCACGCATTGGGAATTTAGTTTTACCTAAGTTTAAGGTATCTTTTACTCGCATGTTGTCCACTCCTTATGTTATTGCAATGAAATTAGAGAGTGCAAGGAGATGATCAGTTGTTGATGATTAACGAACTATCGCACAAGAGTACTAAAACGCAGTGCTCGCTGATAATTTGTTAGCCATTAACCACTATCTCCTGGAACTCTTCAAAATAAAAAAGAACCCATCCAAATTAGGACGAATTCTTCGCTGTACCACCTATTATTGGTATAAAACATATCTAATTGTCGAAAAGTTGATATACGATAGTCTACTTAATTTACTAGTCTCACACCAACACTAGCTCGCTGAAAATATTATTCGACCCGCACTTGTCTTTTCTATTGATTATTATTGCCGTTATCAGAATCAAAATTAAACGTTGGACCATTTTGGTCATTGTTGATCGTGTATGAATCTGATGTCCTATTATCAGGAATGTTTTTATTATAATCCACTTGATTAGAATTTGAAACACCTTCGCCAGAATTTTGGTCAGTTGAATCAGCTTGCATTTGATCGACCGCTGGCTGATCATCATCTGTAACCCCGATCCGTGATTTAAGATCATCAGTTGGTGTTTGCTCAAGCATCTTATTCCACTCCGGACTTTCAACATAGTCCAACTGTTGTTGCAACATCCGTTGTAAAGTCGCACGAAATGCACTAGTTCGGCTCTTCAAATCATCCGTCTGAATCGTCACTTGACGTGCTTTATCAGAGGCGTCTTCCAAGATCTGGTTAGATTTATTTGTCGATTGATCTAAAAGATCACGTGCTTTATTTTGAGCTTCCTCAGAGATCACCTGAGCTTCTTTTTCGGCATTAGCTTTGACCTTGTCAGCAGCATCTTGGGCAACCAAGATAGACTGATTCAAAGCATCCTTCATATCGGTAAAATATTTCAACTGCGACTGAGTTTGCTTTAATTCTTTTTGAAGCTGTGCATTTTGTTGCAGTGCAATATCGTAATCGTTAACTACCTGATCTAAAAAATTGTCGACTTGCTCACGGTCATAGCCACGAAACTTTCGATCAAATTCCTTATTATGTATTTCGATAGGCGACAATACCATCTAACCACACCCCTGATCACTTTCTAATAATATTTACAAATAAAATATACTTATTGTTGTGGGACTTACCCATGAGATTATTCACTTTGATCCGGCCATATCCTCTAACGCTGACCGTATCATAAATTGTTACGAAAGAACTTGCATTACGATTAACTACCCAATTTAGCTGCACCCGACCGTGTTCCACTAATGACTTCGCAACAGTCCGAGAAACATCATAAACCTCGGCAATAATTGTATCTAGCCTTAATGACTGGACGTTGATCGTTTCATCCTCTGATTCATCGATCGGCATCAATAGATCAGTTTGTAAATTCTTCTTGATCATGTGGATTTTGAATGAACCAATTTTATCGACTTGTTCCTCAATATACTTACCAATGTTATCAAACACAAAAAACTGCCATCTTTTACCATCCGTTATAATGTCCCCAAAATGATCACGATCGATCCCTGACCCCGTTAAAGATCCTAATATTTGACCGTGATGCAAGTTGGCAAACTTCTCAGGATAACGGATCTCATAAAGGACGATCTTAAAATCAGATTGTTTAGGTACAAAATAATCAGGAGCAATAATGCCCCTGACTCTTTCTGCCCCTTCATATCCACCAAAATAGTGAACAAAGAGATCATCGTACTTGTTCACTAGATTATCTAGGATCGCGCGTTCACGCAAATTCAAAAAATCTGTCAGTTGGGGTATATACATTGATTGTGTTCGAAGTAATAAATCACCGATCTTGTCGATAAATGGTTTTTCCTCAGGGCGAAAAAATCCACCGCTCGTATCTACCTTTTCTTTATTGCTCATCTACACTATATAAAAAATCACCCTTGCTAGGACCTGGACCAACACTAGAGCAATGATCGGCGAAAAATCGATCATCCCGATCCGCGTTGGTATGATTCTCGAGATCAAATTTAGAAATGGCTCCACTAAACTTCTTACAAATCTTCCAATGACCGAATTGTATAACGCAGGTATGAAAGTTAACACACAATATACAAAGATAAGTATTTCATACATCCGAAACAAATACGCGATCATTAATGGCAAACCGGCCATAACTCGAGTCATTTATTATCCTCCGTTTTATTCACCTATGTCAGGTATACTACCATCTATTTGAAATTTAGGTGGCGTGCAAAGGAAGATCTTGTCTCCAACACGTTTGATCTCGCCATTTAAGGCATAGACTGTCCCTGTTAGAAAATCAACGATCCGCTTTGCTTGATCATCGCTAATACTGTTGAAATTAACGATGACTGCTTTGTTATTTAATAATTGTTTTGAAACATCTTTGGCGTCAGCATAAATCCTAGGTTGAAAAATTGCAATTTTATTGCTTCCGGATTTATTGCTCCCAGAATCGATCGATACGACTTTTTGGTTATCAGTATAATCGACTGATTCTGATTGTGTTGCTTGGTTATTTTGTTGAGAAGCATCGTAATTTTCGTCATCGTCACCGAGACCAAAGAATGCTCCTAATTTTGAAGAAAGTGCCATATTACGACCCCCTATTATTTATTTCTACGCTTGAATATTGGTGGTGTTGAATCGTCATCATCATCACTCAAGTCAATTGTTTCGGGTTTTTGGAAAATGTCAAAATCACTCTTTTCACCTGAAACATTGTTTTGGCTCTTATCGCCACCTGCTTGATTGATATCCCAGTTAGAAAATGGATCTGTATTTGGTTGTTGTGGTTGCTTAGGTTGTTCATTGACTTGTTTGTCTTGACCATCAAAAACAGCATTTGGATTGTTCAAATTCAAACGACGGTTACGAGTATCTTTCTTGCCACCTTCAGTTTCAACACCAGTAGCGATAACAGTAACTTTAACTTGATCGCCAAGTGTTTCGTCGATCGATGTACCAAAGATGATATTAACGTCTTTAGTTGCTTGATCAGTAACGATTTGGGCAGCATCTTGGGCTTCGAACAATGACAAGTCAGGTCCACCAGTAATATTAAGTAAGACTTGTTTAGCTCCATCAATTGAAACTTCAAGTAGTGGTGAAGAAATAGCCTTATTTGTTGCATCAGTAATTCTATTTTCACCGTTAGCTGTACCAATACCCATAAGAGCTGAACCTTGATCAGACATAACCGTTTTAACATCAGCAAAGTCCAAGTTAACGAATCCAGGTGAAGTGATCAAATCAGAAATACTTTGTACACCTTGTCTTAACACGTCATCAGCAATACTAAATGCTTCGTTCATCGGTGTCTTCTTGTCAACGATTTCGAGCAACTTGCTGTTAGAGATCAAGACCAAAGTATCGACGTCTTTTTTAAGTTCGCTAATTCCATCAGCAGCGAAGCGAGAACGTTTTGAACCTTCAAATGCAAAAGGACGAGTAACTACACCAACAGTTAGTGCGCCACTTTCTTTAGCAATGTTTGCCACGATCGGAGCGGCACCAGTACCAGTTCCGCCACCCATTCCGGCAGTGATAAAGATCATATCAGCGCCTTCTAAGGCTTCTTTAATGGCTTCTTCACTTTCTTGTGCCGCCTTTTGACCGATCTCAGGATTTGAGCCAGCGCCCAATCCTCTAGTCAATTTAGGTCCTAATTGGATCTTTGTTTCAGCTTGAGAACTTTCTAGTGCTTGGACGTCAGTATTTGCAGCGATGAATTGTACACCTTTGATACCTGTGTCGACCATGCGATTAACAGCATTACCACCGGCTCCACCAACACCGATAACTTTAATAACTGCCCCCATATTTTCGTTTGAATCTAATGAATATTCCATTAAGGAGTTCCTCCTATTACCATTCCTGAATATAGTTAACTTTTATAATTAATCAAAAAACTTACTCCAGAAGTTCTTCATGCCTTCCATCCGTGAACCCTTTTGTTTCTTCTTTGGAGAAGCTTTCTTAGGTTGCTCAGCTGGTTTTTGAGTAGCTTTCGGTTGTTCCTCTGGAACCGGTTGAACGTTTGGTCTTGGAGCTGAATCAGTTTGATTAATCGCAGCACCGTTGACTACATTGTCGGCAATAATTCCGATATCGTTCAGATTGGATGCATATGTTACTAAGCCTAAGCCTAACGCATATGAAGGATATCTCATCCCCATTTGAGCAGGGACATAGCTTCTAACTTTTACGCCAAAAACATCTTTGGCGAGCTCCCCGATCCCTGATGTAGCAGCAACACCACCAGTTAGAACGATTCCACCTGGCAATGACAATGCTCCAGCATCTTGTAGTGGTCCTTTTAGTCGAGTAAAAATCTGTTGAAGCCGAGCTTCAATGATCTCTGATAAATATTCCTCTGAAATTGTTTCTGGTTCAGACTTACCAACTACATCAACACTGATTGTATCATCAGTATCAGCATTTGCCGAATCAGCAGTACCATAATAAAGTTTCAATTGTGTGGCATTTTCGACTGTGGTATTTAACACTACCGAAATATCATGTGTGACATAATCGCCACCTTCAAAATCGACAGTTGAAAGTTTGAGATTGTGATCATGAACGACTGAAGCCGTTGTTTGACCAGCACCCATATCAATGATAATAGCGCCAAAATCACTTTCTCCTTCGTTAAGAGCAACTTGACTCAGTGCCATCGGCGTGATCACTTTATGGACAATGTGCAATCCAGCCTTTTGGATCGCCTTTTTAGTGTTATGGACGATCGTTTTGGGTGCCGTGTAAATGATCCCCTTCATCTCTAAACGAACACCGATCATTCCTCTTGGATCGCGGATGTTATTAAATCCATCAACAGAAAATTGCTTTGGTAAAAGCGAAACAACTTCTCGTTCACTTGGCAAGTTTTGGATCATAGCTGCCGCCATTACTTGTCTGACATCATTTTCTGTGATTTCTTTTGATTGTGTACCAACTGCAATCATTCCCTGGCATTTTTCGATCTGCAGCATATTAGCCGAAATACCGACCACAACTTCTTTAATCGTAATATTAGCCTGGGTTTCTGCTTTTTTAACGGCTCGCTTTATTGCACCTGCAGCCTTATCAATATCAACGATAACGCCACGACTTACCCCTTCAGATCGCTCACTTCCGACACCAACGACACTTAATTTATCGTCTGATGCTTCAGCGACTACCACTTTAATAGAGTTTGTCCCAATATCGAGGCCTACAAAGAACTCTGAATTGTCCATAGACAGTGGTTGCCTCCTTAACTAATTAAAAAACCATTCATTAAAAAATTTTAACACAAAAAAGATTATATTGAACCTATTTCTTCTTATCAAATGGATAGGAATAGGCACCGATCTCCATATCGATGACGCCCTTCTTTTTCATTTGAGCAGCAATACTAGGATAATATTTCATTTTTTTGTCAACAGTTCTAATATCCGCAATAACTTTATTACCATCATTCATATCGATTTTTATCCGATATGGATTGATTTTATTAGAGGCATTATGTATCTCAGAAATATTATTTTTTACATTTTCTGGCATTTTTTTATAAATTTTAGTTATTTTCTCTAAATCAGACTTTTTATCAAAATCTGTGTAGATGGGATAATTCCCAGTGTAAGATTTCAATTTATTCGATAAAATCTTCCCATTATCAATTATTCTATAGTAATATCCATTTTTGTAAATAAGCCCCAAGGTCGGATACTCATCTACAACGATCGTCAGATCACGTAAATTATTCGTTTTGAAAGAAACTGACTTAACAGATGGCAACTGTTTGTGAGTTTGCTCAGAAATGGATCGATGATGCAAGAAAACCCCGACCAATAAGGAATTATCTGTTATTTTCGTCGCATCGATAACTTGCTGAGCGCCTAAATCATTGACCCCTTTAACGGTAATATTGCGTACCTTACTGAAGGAAGAACCCAAGTAGGCCAAAATAATTATGACAATTGCAATGAATAAAATAATAAAACTTTTTTGATAACTTTTGGCCTTTTTTGACATACGGTTGACCTCGATTACTATTTCTTAACTAAATCTAACAATACTTGGATCAACTTATCAGAAGCATCTGGCACTCCGTTTTCTTTCGATGCTTTTGACATTTTCGATAACTCTTGAGGATCAGTCATAATATCAGAAATAGTCGTAAATAATTTATCAGCAGTTAATTCTTTTTCTACCAAAACTTTTGCGGCGCCATTTTCAGCCACTGAATTGGCATTGACTGTTTGATGATCATGTGTGACATAAGGGCTAGGGATAAAAATTGCCGGAATTCCTAACGCTGTGATCTCAGCGATACTTGTAGCACCTGAGCGACCAACGATCATCGTCAAATCAGGCAAAATCTCTGGCATGTTGTCGATATAAGGCTTTACAGAAATCTTATCCAGTTTTAAATACTTTGGATCAATGCGTTTGATGACACTGTCATAGTGAACACGACCAGTTACGAACAGCACCTGGAAATCTGCTTGAGAAAATTGCTCTAATGCACCAATCACTGCCTTATTGATCGGTTCAGCGCCTCTGGACCCACCAAAAATTAACACAGTCGATTTACTTGGATCTAAATCAACGTCTTTTAAACGATCATTTCGCTCAATATTAGCAGCTTCTTGTGCCCGCGGATTACCCGTAAAGACGATTTTCTTCTTTTCAGAAAATTGATTTTCAGCTTGAGTAAAGGCAATAGCGATTTTATCGACAAAGTGACCTAAAAACTTGTTAGTGATCCCAGCAATCGTATTTTGCTCATGGATCACGGTCGGGATATGCATTTGGTGAGCAGCATAGACAACTGCACTCGAAACATAGCCACCAGTTCCAACGACAATATCCGGTTTGAAATCACGGATTATTTTCTTTGAGCGGCTGATGGAGGCTAAAAACATTTGTAAGACTTTGATATTTTCCAAGGTCAGCTTTCTTTTAAAACCGCTGATCTTGATCGTTTTAAAATCGATTCCTTCACGAGTAACGATTTTACTTTCAAGTCCCTTTTCTGTACCAACGTACAAAACTGACTCGATCATATCGCGTTCTTGAAGGCGTTTGATCAAGGCCATTGCTGGATAGATATGACCTCCAGTTCCACCACCGGAGACTATTATTCTCAGTTTAGTCATTTTTTTACCCCTTTAATTTTTCAACTTCATCGATAAACAAATCACCACGTTGTTCAAAAGTATCGAATTGATCCCAACTAGCACAAGCTGGAGAAAGCAAGACGACATCTCCTTTTGAACTTTGTTTGTAAGCTTCAGGAACAGCTTCTGATAAATCTTGGACCTCGATGATATTGCCGATCTCGGCTTTTTCAGCTGCATCGATCAACTTAGTAGCCGTTTGTCCATAAACGATTATGTTGTGAACTTTGCCTTTCAAGTATGGAACTAATTCATCAAAGCCATTGCCACGGTCCAATCCCCCAGCAATCAATGTGATAGGTTCTTTAAAGGCCTGCAAAGCAACGATAGTGGCCTCAATATTGGTAGCTTTGGAATCGTTATAGAATTTACGTTCATCGAAACGATCGACAAACTGGATCCGATGTTTAACTCCACTGAATTTGCTCAATACTTCGACGATGTCTCCATCAGATACCCCAAATATCTTAGCAACGTTGATCGCTGCGAGAGCATTTTGAACATTGTGTTCACCAGGTACTTTGATATCGTCAATATTCATGATCAAATGACGATTATAATAAATGTTTCCCTCAGATTCGTAAGCGCCAAAACCTAGTTCTTGTTGATCAGAAAAAGGAATAATGGCAGCCTTAGAACGTTTTGCTAGATCTTGCCATTCTTTTTCATTCCAATTAACAATAAAGTAATCATCAGGAGTTTGATTCTTAGTAATATGCATCTTGGCATTGATGTAATTTTGACGAGTCTTATGAAAGTCTAGATGTGCTGAATAAATATTGTTCAAGACAGCAACGTGTGGATGCAACTCGATAGTACCTTCTAGTTGAAAACTCGAAAGTTCTGTTACTACGACGTCGTCTTTAGTAGCTTTTTGAATAACATCAGAGATCGGGATCCCAATATTACCTGCATAATAAGATTTCTTAAATTGTGGCGCATGATCAAGCATTAATTGGATCAAAGTTGTGACTGTTGTTTTACCATTCGTACCAGTAACAGCGACCATCGTCGCATCAGAACAACTGTAGGCAATTTCTGGTTCAGTAACGATCGGAATATTTAATTTTTCCGCCTGTTGGATCAAGTCATTGGAATATGGGATCCCCGGATTTTTCACAAGGAAGTCATACGAGTCATCGATCAAACTAGCATCGTTACTACCTGTAATTACTTCGAATCCCTCATCGATCAAAGCTTGAGCTTCTGTGTTGCCTTCTAGGGGATTAGAATCGACGACTTTGACCTCACAATTGATCTTCTTCAGCAGTTTAGCAACTGCATAACCACTTTTGGCTAATCCTAATACTAAAATTTTCTTATTTGCATAACTACTATTCATGATCACGTCTTACCTTCTATATAAAAATTATTAAATAAATTGCAGAGAATGCTGCACCGAACAACCAAAAAATAATGTCGATTTTCCACTCGCTCCAGCCCATCATTTCAAAATGATGATGGATCGGTGTCATTTTAAAGATACGGCGATGGAAAACTTTGAATGAAAATACTTGAAGCATCACACTAGCTGTTTCGATGACATAAACTAGGCCGATCAAAAGTAGTGACCAATAACGACCTAATAAAATCGAAATAGCAGCTAATCCCGCACCTAGCGCTAATGAACCAACGTCTCCCATAAAAATCTTGGCAGGTTTGTGATTAAAGATCAGAAAGGCTAATAATCCACCTACCACTGAGAAGCATACAATGGCGATATCCATGCGATTCTGATTTAAAGCTATAATTGCATAGGTTAAGTAGGAAATCGCTCCTAGACCGCCTAATAGGCCGTCTAGACCATCAGTTAAGTTAGTGGCATTAGAAAAACCAACTAACCAGAAAATGGTGAACAAGACAAAGATCACAGCTGAGTCAATTGAAAACCAGCCCGGGATCGCAAATCTAACTGGCAATTTATCATTGAAATAAACTACTAAGAAAATAGCAGCAACGATAATTTGTAGTATTAGCTTTTGTAGTGCCTTTAGTCCCAAATTGCGCTTCTTAAAGACTTTGATGAAGTCGTCAATAAAACCAATGCAACCAAATAAAACGATCACAAGGGTCGTAATTATCAAGGCGTGAGTCATTTGATGAAGCCAAGAACCGACCCAAATATTAGTAATGGCCATTGCAACTAAAATCAGAAGACCACCCATCGTTGGCGTTCCTGATTTCTTCTCGTGCCATTTTGGTCCTTCTTCACGGATCGACTGACCTTCTTTGTGCGCGATCAAGTACCCGATCAAAAAAGGCATAAAGATCGCAACGATCGCAAAACTGCTGATTAAATCTATAAATATCTTACTAAGTTCCATGGATAGTCCCCACTTAATTATTATTCTCCAGTGTTACTTTAATTTTACCACTGTCATTGATGATTTTTCCTGGTTTAATCGATTGTTCTGTAACATAACCATCACCAGAAGTAACTACGGTCCTGCCAGTGATTTCAGCGAACTTCAAAACGTCATTCTTGGACCAACCAGTTAAATCTGGCATGGTCATTGCTCCATTAGTCAACATTACGATCCGTTGACCAGGCATGACCTTTTCACCACTTGCCGGCGACTGTTGAACGATCTTGTCTCCAGTACCTACGATACCTGATTGCAGATTAAGTTTCTTGATTTTCTTTTGTGCAGAAGCGACTGAAGAATTCAAGAAATTAGGCATGTCAACATATTGACTGCCAGCTTCGATCGTTTGACCACTGTCATCATCTTGAGTCATTAATCGTTTAACTAATGGATTGAATATTTCTGAGATCATTTTTTCAGCTGCAGTAGACATGATCTGTGGCTGTCTCATCGTAATGTAGACGATATATCTTGGGTTATTATATGGGATCATTCCGGCAACTGAGAAAATATAGTTACCTGCCCCAGTTAAATAACCGCCAGAACTAGCGATTTGAGCAGTACCAGTTTTGACACCTACTTTAACGCCTGGAACTTTATAAACCATTCCAGTCCCGTAATCTTTAGTGACAACTTGGCGCATTTGTTTGCGTACTTGCTGAGCAGTATTTGCGGAAATGGGATTTCCAACTACCTTAGTCTTGTAATTTTTTGTCGTCTTTCCGGTAGACGGGTCAACGATCTTATCCACGATTTGTGGTTTGATCATTTTCCCATCATTAGCCACTGCTGAAAAAGCTTGGAGCATTTGGATAGTGTTGACATTGACACTTTGACCAAAGGATGTCATTGCTTGGTCACTGTCATGTTTATAAGAAATCCCGCCAGAAACTTCGTCTGGCAATTCGATACCAGTCTTATCACCGATCTTGAATTTCTTCATATATTTCATCCAAGTGTCAGCACCCATTTGTTGTTCCAGATGAACCATTCCGGTATTGGAAGATCTTGGAAAAGCTTCAGATTCGGGAATATAGCCCCAACCAACGTTGTTCCAATCACGAATCGTTCGTCCGCCGACTTCCACCGCACCAGACTTGTATAATTCGTTACCATCATAGTTTCCGGAATCAATGGCAGCCGATAACGTTAAAATTTTCATGACTGAACCGGGTTCAAATTGATCTTCGACTAAAGTATCACGCCAACTATCAGACATACCCTTACCAGTTGACGGATTAAAGGTCGGCCGTTGCGAAGCTGCCTTTATCTGACCAGTCTTTGAATCCATAACTAACACTTGGAGATTCTTAGGTTGATATTTATCTTGGACCCGCTGACTCAAGATCTCAACGTATTGTTGGATTTTACTATCAAGCGTTAAATAAACATTCGATCCATTAACCGCTTGCTTTTCAACGACTTGTGAACCTGGCAATTCATTGCCCTGTGAATCGATCTTAGTGATTTTCTTACCATCTTTACCAGCCAAAATAGAATTGAAATATTTTTCGATCCCCATTAAACCACTAATATTCGTATGGGGATCGCTACTGTCGTCTTGCTTAGTGATACCAACTTGGTTCGTAGCAAAAGTACCATTAGGGTAGGCCCGAGAAGGATATTCTTCAAACTTGATCCCAGGAAGCTTTAAAGCAGCGATTTTATTTTTGATCTCGATCGACAAATTTCGTCCTTCAGGACCTAACTCGACTTGATATTGTTTTTTATTTTTTGGCGTCAAATAGTCTAAGATCTGTTTCTTAGACAATGGTAAATATTTTGATAATTTCTTAGCTGTTTCCTGTTTATTTTGAACATAATCCGGCTTGCCATCGGCTGTTTTTGACTTTTTCGACAAAATTACCGCAATATTATAAATGCTAGAATTTCCCGCGATCATATCGCCATTACTGTCCAAGATATCGCCCCGTCGAGCATTAACTTGATCGACACTTTGGTATTTTTGACGGGTCCTTTCAGCCAGATTGACCCCATGATAGCTCTTACTTGTAGCAATTGACGTAAAACGTTGCGTAAAAATGATAAAAGAAAAGGCCGTCACAATCACTATGAAAAAGCCTACTATATAGTGATTGCGTCGCGCCTTATTTTTGAAGATTTTTTGTAAAAATTTTTTCATTTTGTAACGTTCCTTACATTTTTATTGCTCATTTTGAGATTGTGTTTCTTAGCGAAACTAGAGAGTCGATCATAACTAGTTAATTCAGAAACCTCTTGTTGTAAGTTTACGTTATTTGTATTCGTTTTGCTAATCTTTGTTGTTACGTCGTTTAGATTGTTTTGGGCAACAGTTTGCGAAACTTTTGTCGCTACGAGTGCAGTCATCAATATCACAGTTAATACACCCAGAGCTACTAATAAAAATGATTCCGTTTTGGAAACGGCAACTCGATGAGATGCAGCATTAGTTTGCGTTTGGGCTTGTGTCTGTGGGTTTGATTCTGCTGTTTCATAACTTTGTAAGTTTCTGGCTGTACTTTCTAACATATCCTACACTCCATATTAAATCTTTTCGACAACGCGTAACTTTGCACTATGTGCACGATTATTTTCGTTTAATTCGTCTTGATTAGGTAATATTGGCTTTCGAGTAACTAACTTGAGAGTCGGTTGAATATCTTTAGGTATAACGGGAAGTCCTCTTGGAACATCAACTTCCGACATTTCTTTAAATGTATGTTTAACGATACGATCCTCTAATGATTGAAATGTGATAACACTAATTCTACCACTAGGTTTAATTAAATTTATCGCTTGATCAAGCGAACGTTCTAATGATCCTAATTCGTCGTTTACAGCTATTCTGATAGCTTGAAAGATCCGTTTTGCTGGATGACCACCAGTTCTGCGACGGGCAGCTGGGATCGAGTTCTTGATGATGTCTGCTAATTCTAAGGTTGAAGTGATTCGATGATCTTGGCGTGTTCGTTCAATAGAACGAGCGATTTGCTTAGAAAACTTTTCGTTGCTGTATTTAAAGAAGATCTTGACAAGATCATTGTACGACCAGTCATTAACGATCTTTTCAGCATCAAGATCTTGACGTTGATCCATTCTCATGTCTAAACGGGCTTCTTTCTTGTAACTGAAACCCCGGACAGCATCATCAAATTGTGGTGACGAAACGCCTAAATCATAAACTACCCCATTAACTTCCGTTACGCCGATTTCATTTAATCGTTCCTGCATATTCTCAAAGTTGTCACGAATCAAGACCAGTTGATTATCTCCGATAACTGACTGGTCTTGTTTGATCTGATCACCAACTTCAATCGCACTTTCGTCCCGGTCAAATGCATATACCGTGCTGTTGTGTACTCGACTAAGCAATTCTTTAGTGTGTCCACCGCGACCAAACGTGGCATCCACGTAGATGCCATCATCAGTGGGATTCAACATATCGATAGTTTCCTTTAGCAGAACTGTCTTGTGTGTGTATTCATTAGAAGTCAAAGTCTGTCATCTTCTCCGAAATTTCCTCAAAGTTTTCCTCGGCTTCCTCACTAAACTTAGTCCAGTTATCTTCGTCCCAGATCTCGATTCGATCAGAAACGCCAACAACAACACAATTCTTTTGCAACTTAGAAAACTTGATCAAAGGAGCCGATAGATTAATCCGGCCTTGCTTGTCAAATTCAACTTCCGTAGCAGCTGAATAAAAAAATCTAGTAAAAGCACGAGCGTCTTTCTTAGTTAAGGGTAATTTGTCGAGTTGAGCTTCCAGTTTGTTCCACTGGTCCATAGGATAGCCAAAAAGGCAACCGTCCATCCCACGAGTAATAACAAAAGATTCGCCGATTTCTTGACGAAATTTAGATGGAATGATCAATCTGCCCTTGCTATCGATCGTATGATGAAATTCCCCCATGAACATCTAAAGCTCACCTCAAATCTTTAACACTTTCTAATTTACCACAATTAACCACAATTAACCACATTAAGTTAAAATAATAACAAATAGTTTAAATTAATTGCTAAAAACACTGATAAAACAATGATTCTAGATTGTGGGGACCGGTGGGGGATATTTTCCATTTTTGGAGGAATGTTGCATAATAGTAGCAGGTGAAGTAACATTTCATTATCAATACGTAGGTGGTGTCACATTTGAACGATAAAAAACCAAAAAGCACTCTAGCTAAAATCATTCAAGGATTTGTCTGGTTAATGATCATCGTAACGATCCTAGGTGTAGTACTAGGTATCTTGCCTAGCTTCCTTTAATCTTGAAAGTATCACACACAAAAAGGCGCTGTTCTGAATTTCTCAGAACAGCGCCTTTTTATGTATATTTAAAATGAATTGCAGAAGATAATCATTTCTCCATGATCTCGGTTCGTATTAAATATGAATATTTTCACAAGCAAAGGATATTTGCATGTGAATTGTAAATTTTATCAAAATTTATAACAAAATAAATTGTTAAAAAAATATTAAGATTTTTGAACATATCATGAAGATATTTTAATTTAAGACTTTATACCAAGATCAGACGATCAAATAATTTATTTAATGCCCAGCTTAAAACAAAAACCATTAGTACATTAACAATTAAGCTTCCCCCATTGACCACAAACGAATAGATCCAGGGATTCATCGTCTTTGGTGCAAATGATGCCCAAAAAACACCGCCTGCTAAGAAATGAAAACTGTATTTAACCAAAACGCCAAAACTGCTGAAAAATAAGATCCAACCGATGGAACTTTTTCCTTCACGGATCACCTGCTTAACTTTGGCACTTCCTAATCCAATCAAACCGATGGCTGAAAATGCTACGGGATATTCTAAAAATCCTTGTAACGGATTAAGTACGCCTCCGCTAGAAAGTCCACGTAATAATAAATCTAACAAACCCCAAACTAGACCTGCTATCAGCCCGGCTTTCAATCCACGTCTTAAAGCGAAGATTGCCATAGGTATCAGTCCATAAACTAGTTCGATCGACGATACGCCAAACGAATGTGGTATGAAACTCAGTACTTGAGCTGCAGCAGTGACTAGTGCACCTTCAGTCAGTATGATCAACTTTTGATTTTTTGCCATAAAAAAACTCCCTTTGCTGGTCACCACAAGAGAGTTTACGCTTATTTATAAAACACTGTCCCTACGCATGCATTAACATAACAGGTTTTAAGGGTCTGAATAAAATCACTCTCAGCCGATTGGCTCCCCTAGTGTTGACTATTTAATTATTTCTGCCGAACATTCGACTCATGAAGCCACGTTTCTTAGGTTGTTCGAACAATGTTAATGGCACATTTTCGCCAAGCATCCTTCGAGCAATATTGCGATAGCCACGACCTGCTTCACTTTCAGGATTAGATACGATCGTTTGCCCCGAATTTGATGAAGAAATAACTTCATCCTCATCAACGATGATCCCGATCAAAGGAATACCGAGGTGATTAACGATGTCTTCGATCTTCATTGATGTTCCTTCGTTGATCATATTCTTTCGGATCCGGTTGATGACCAAATGCGGTGTGATCGGCATTTCCAAGCTTTCCAAAATTCCAACCACTCGATCTGAATCACTCACCGAAGCAATCTCAGGATTAGTAACTACCAAAGCAGCTTCTGCAGAATTGACTGCATTTTTAAAACCATATTCAATTCCAGCTGGACAATCGATCATGACAAAATCAAATCGTTGCTTCAAATACTCGATAATAGTATTAACTGAATTGCTATCAAGAACGTATTTGTCAGAAAATTGCGATGCCGCCAACAAATAAAGATTATCTCCGAAGCGCGGATCACGGACCAAAGCCTGAGATAAGACAACTCTTTGTTGAGCAACATCAACAATATCGTAAACAATTCTCTTAGTTAATCCTAAAAAAGCATCCAGATTGCGCAGACCGATATCTAAATCGACCATACAAACTTTCTTACCCATCGATGCAAGTTCGGTACTGACATTAGCAGTGGTAGTAGTTTTACCAACTCCACCCTTACCAGATGTCACAACGATAGAAATTCCCATAACTACTCGGTCCTCTTTCTTACTTCATTAATTACTTCTTTGTAATCCTTTAAGTCTTCAACACTAATTGTATGCATATCATCAATGTGAGCAAATTTAAAATTCTGAAATTTGTCAGCATCATCTTCAGTAACGATTTCTACAACGTCAGCTATCCGATACTGAGCAGCACCATTCAAATTACCAACGATTGCTGCATTGGTATTATCAGGAAAACCAGCTTGCACTATCCCTTGAACCGGCCCTAATAAATAAATAGTACCATCCGTTGTGATTTGTGCTCCTTCATGCAAGGTCCCAAGAAAAATCACATCACCCTTGTACTCTTTTTTTTGACCGCTTCTAATGATACCAGTCTCAAGATTGATTTTATTGTTCTCAATGATTTGGTCTGATTCAGACTTGAGGATCACATCTGATTCGATTCTTTTTAACTGGATCTGCGGATATTTTTCAAAGACTGTTTGGATCTGTTGAACTTGTTCATTATCAAAAAGCCGATTACCTGTTTTCACGGTAAATTGAATCGTGTTGTCTTCCTGCGTACCAATGGTCTGCTCGACGATCATGTTCTTCAATTGAGCAAGTGCATCGTCAAATGAACTCTTATCGTCGATCACAACGACAAAACCATCTTTGCTTCCTTTAAGAGTGACATCACTCATTTAGTTCCCCTCCTATATTTAACCAGCCAATCACTCAGATCAGCAAAAGGAACATATAGGATGAAAAATACTACGATGTTCCAAAGTAAAGTTGGGCCAAGGATGAAGGTAATGAAATCATCTACATCAGCAGAAGCTAATCTAAATAATTTTTCTAGTAGAAAAACACCAGCTTGCAAAGTCGTCAAGGCTAAGAAGTATACTGACATCTCATAACCAACTGATGATTTTGCAAACAAATATTTATAGTGGTCGATCCCTACTAAAATCAAAGGCAGCAAAATCGTATATAAACCGATGATGCCAAAATAATAAGAATCATAGATCAAACCGAAGACGATCCCATAAGTCAAGATTGCCCGCCGACTGTCGATCCGAAAAGTCAACAATACTAGTACCATCAACATTAATTGGGGTTCGACTGTTAAATTCTCAATATTCATATTATTCAAAAATGACCACTTAATCAATCCGTCCAAGTAAAAAGCTAATAAGATAAAAATTACTTGTCCGATTATCTTACGTGTTTTAAAAGGCATTATTTTTCACCACTTACCGTAGATTTAATAACTGTGACCACGGTAAAGTTACGTAACTCAGCTGCTGGTGTAATGTAAACTGAATTAGTCATACCATAGTTGTCTTTCTTAAGTCCGTGAACTTTACCAATATACAATCCTCGAGGTGTTCTACCACCCAATCCAGAGGTAATGACTTTTTGACCTTTTTTTATACCCTTAACAGAGTTGACGTTTTCCATGACGATATCTCCAGTACTGTCATCGTAACGACTAACAACACCAGTAACATTCGTATCTTTATCACCAAGGATCTCGGCGGCAAACTTATCGTTGATCTCATTATCAGTAGATACTAATTCGACCTTTGAACTCACCTTGTCAACTTCAATGATACGTCCGATCAAGCCTTTACCAGACATAACTGGCATGTTTTTCTTCAATCCGCTAGTTGAACCACGATTGATCGTTAAGTAGTTTTGCCAACTACTTGGTGAACGAGATAAAACAGAAGCATTGGTCGTATCATAATCAGTTAAAGTACTATTTAATTTCAATTCTTGTTTGAGCTTTTTATTCTCGTCTTGAACTACTTTTAATTTAGCTTGATTTTGAGCTAAATCACCTATTTTTGACTTCAAGCGACGATTTTCTTGATAAGTGTTATACAAATCAGAAAATTCTGACGAAGTGTTTTTGACAGCATTCACTGGATATGCGAAGACACCACCTACAACACTCACCACGTCATTGCCGACTTGTTGAACAAAAGGAGGAGTTTCTTTTTTATTTCTGACGTTAACAGATACCGCCAAAAGTCCAAAAGTCACGATAATGATTATCATTAAAATAATTAACTTTTTATTTGAAAAAAACTTTTGCATTTCTTCCTCCTACCTGTAAACAAAAAACAAATAAAAAAGCGGGGCATCCCCGCTTATTTTTGACGACGCATTACATCGATATTCTTAAGTGATTCTCCAGTACCGATGGCTACACAATCTAGTGGGTCTTGCGCAATAAATACAGGCACCCCAGTTGCTTCAGAGATAACCTCTGGTAAATGATGCAATAGTGCACCACCACCAGTAAGGACGATACCATGATCGATCACATCAGCAGCAATTTCTGGTGATGTCTCTTCAAGAGTTTCTTTGATAGTTTCAATGATCTCTTGAACATCTTCATGAATGGCAGTTGCTACATCTTCGCCCTCTAAAGTAATAGTCTTAGGCAAGCCTGTAACTAGATCACGACCACGAATTTGCATTGATTCAAGTTCTTTTGACTTCTCGATAGAAGCGGAACCAACTTGCATTTTAACTTCTTCTGAAGTTCTTTCACCAATTTGCAAATTAAAGTTTGTTTTGATATATGCTGAAATTGACTCATCAAACTTATCTCCAGCGACTCTAATAGAGCGTGAAGAAACAATACCACCAAGTGAGATAGTTGCAACATCAGTAGTACCACCACCAATATCAACAACCATATTACCTGTTGGATCCATAACTGGAAGTCCCGCACCAATTGCAGCAGCGAATGGTTCTTCAATTACGTATGCTTCTTTTGCTCCGGCATGTTGAGTAGCTTCAATAACAGCACGCTTTTCAACTTCAGTAACACCACTTGGCACACAAACCATGACGCTAGGTTTAGAATTTCCAGTAGTCTTCTCAATGAAGTATTTCATCATTGCGGCTGTTGTGTCGTAATCAGCGATCACACCATCACGCATTGGACGAATCGCAGATATACTGCCGGGTGTACGTCCAATCATTTCTCTCGCATCAGAGCCAACTGCTACGATCTCACCAGTATTGTTATTCTTTGCAACTACTGATGGTTCATTTAAAACGATACCCTTGCTTTCAACGAAAACAAGTGTATTTGCTGTACCTAAGTCAATACCAACTTTTTTTGATCCTATACCAAACAATTTTTTATTCTCCTTTAATTGCACACCACATTTACACTAAACAAAATTATATCATATAACGGGCCAATTTAAAGCAACTGAGCTATTGAACATCAAATTAAATCTTGAGCTTTAAAACTCAAGAATTCATGCGAAGTAACAATAATATGATCAACAAAATTTATTCCAACCAATTCGCAACATTCTTTGAGACGAGCTGAGAATCTCCGATCTTCCGGAGAGGCTACTAAGCTGCCTCCAGGATGGTTATGAGAAATGATCAACTGAGGCGCAGATAGCTGCAAGCCAACCCGCAAAATATCGCGTGGATGAACCGTTGCAGAATCGATCGTACCCATGAAGATCGTTCGTTCCTCAATGACATGGAATCCATTATCCAAATAAACTGCTATTAATTTTTCCTGTGGTGAATTTCCGATTTTTTTAATGAGATATTTCCCCAATTTCAACATTGAAATTTGTTCTTTGGGGATCGTATCGCGCTCGATTTTTCTAGCACCTAATTCAATAGCTGCCATTAGTTTGCAGGCTTGAGCGGTGCCTACACCCTTTTGTTGTAATAATGTATCCAAACTTAATTTTCTCAGATTATCAGAACCGATCAAAACGTTGGCTGATAGCTTCGTTACATCACAGCCCTTAGTACCTTTGCCTAATATGACCGCGATCAGTTCTTGAGTTGTTAATGCTGTTGTACCATGCTTTTGAAGTTTTTCTCGTATATTTATCATCATGTAATAAATTACGATTTAAATTTGTTTTCTAACTCGGAAACCAAATAAAATGATCCCGTGATCAAAAATATCTGATCTGACGTCATTGTCTTGATCACTTGGTTGATTTTCTGATGATAGTCACTAACAAATTCAATATTATCAAAGCCTTCTAAATCATAATCGTTCTCTTTAGCAGCTCGGGATAATGAGAGATTCGACACGTATACTGTTGAAACTTTTGAAGCTAATAAAGTCAAGATATCGGCTCTATCCTTGTCTTTCATCCCTGTATATAAGATAATTATATCTTTTTTGGGCCAATTTGCATTTAAAGAATTTATTAAATTGTCAATAGCAGCCAAATTATGCGCCCCATCCATGAGTACTAATGGGTCGTTTTGAACAATCTGTTCTCTTCCTAACAGTCGATTATTGTCAATTGATTCTTGGATCAACCGGATATATGACTGACTTTTGGCCTGCCCTTGCAAAATAAGAAATGCCTTAATTGCAATCGCAGCATTTTGTGAATTTGTTTGTTCAAATCCAAAGACTTGAATAGCTTGAATTGTAACTAATTTTTCTGAATAAGTAAATCGATTTTTGAATTCTTTTATTTTAAATTTTTCTACAAAAAAATCTTTATCTAATTCATATAAAGGACTAGCTTGATTGTTAGCGCGTTCATAAACAATGCTTCTCACATCATCTGATAATTTTCCGCAAACGATGGGGACTTTTGGCTTAATGATGCCAGCTTTTTCACGAGCGATATCTTGGATCGTTGGTCCAATAATTTTCTCATGATCCAGCCCGATCGAGGTGATAATGGAAAGTTCTGGGGTGATGACGTTTGTCTTATCGTGCTCCGCCCCGATACCGACTTCAATAATCGCGATGTCAACGCGATCACGGAAGTATAGGAACCCCATAATAGTGACGAACTCAAACTCGATCAATTCGATCCCTGAAGTTTTTTCAAGTATCAAATTGACTAGTTCCACGATTTGTTCGTCACTGATCATCTGATGATTTATTTGGATCCGTTCGTTGAACCTCAATACATAAGGAGAAGTGAACATCCCCACGCGTTGATCAGTTTGTTCTAACAAGTTAGCCAAATAATTGACTGTCGAGCCCTTACCGTTTGTCCCAGTAACATGAACAGTCTTATATGAATTTTGAGGATCACCTAACCGTTTAAGAGCATTTTTGATATCCGTTAAATCATTGCGCTTGTGCATCCGAGGCAATCCGTGAATATAGTTTAAAGCTTCTTGATAAGTTTTGATCATAATATGTCCTTAAAAAAAACATCTAGTCAGCTCGGCTAGATGTTTTGATTTTTAATTACTTATTTTTCTTAAGCTGTTCAATACGTTGACTAATTTTATCTTGACGTGATTGATAATCAGCCAATTTAGTCTTTTGTTCAGCAACGACCTTTTCTGGGGCTTTCTTGACAAAGTTCTCGTTGGAAAGCTTCTTATTGATCCGGTCGATCTCGGAATCCATTTTTGCCATTTCTTCTTCTTGACGTTTGATCTCTTCATCAAGGTCGATCAATTCTGCTAATGGAATGTATACTTCAGTGGCATTAGTAACACCTGTCATAGCTAATTCAGGGGCCTTCATGTCTGTAGCGATTTTCAATTCCTTTGGATGAGCAAAACGATCGATGTATTCTTGATTGTTCAAGAGAGTTTGTTTGACAGTTTCATTTTGAGGCTTAATGAAAATATCAATAGCATTTGATAATGGAGCATTAGCTTCCAAGCGGATCTTTCTAACTGACTTGATCAAATCGATCATAACTTCCATTTGCTCAACGGCATCATCATTCTTGAACTCATCATGATTTTCAGGATATTTTGCCAATGAGATCGACTTGCCATTGTGTGGCATCGACAACCAGATTTTTTCAGTAACGAATGGCATGATCGGATGCATCAATCTCAAAGTTTGGTCAAGAACATAAGTCAAGATCATTCTCTTTTGAGCTTTAGCTTGTTCATCTTCGCCAGTCAAGGTAGCCTTACTCATTTCAATATACCAGTCACAAAAATCATTCCAAATAAAGTTGTAGAGATTTCTGCCGGCTTCACCAAATTCAAATTTATCTAGTAAGCGAGTTACTTCATTTACGGTTGAATTTAATTTAGCTAAGATCCACTTATCGGTCAAGTCGTATTGTTCGACCTTAGATAGATCATCCATAGCTGGAGTATCGTCATCTAAGTTCATAATAACGAAACGACTTGCATTCCAGATCTTATTGATAAAGTTCCAAGCCGAATCCATTTTGTCGTAACTGAATCTTGTATCTTGTCCAGGAGTTGAACCGACCATCAAGAACCAACGCAATGCATCAGCACCATATTTATCAATAACATCCATCGGGTCGATACCATTACCGAGTGACTTACTCATCTTGCGACCTTGTTCATCACGAATAAGGCCATGAATAACAACGTGTTCGAATGGGCGTCTATCGGTAAACTTCAAACTTTGGAAAATCATTCTTGAGACCCAGAAGAAAATGATGTCATAACCTGTTACCAAAGTATCAGTTGGGAAATAACGCTTATAATCGGCACTGTTTTCATCGGGCCAACCCATAGTTGAAAATGGCCATAAGGCACTTGAGAACCAAGTATCCAAAACATCTTGCTCTTGATCCCAGTTCTCAATGTCCTTAGGTGCTTGTTCACCAACGTACATTTCACCAGTTTGCTTGTTGTACCAAGCTGGGATTTGGTGGCCCCACCATAATTGACGTGAAATTACCCAGTCGTGGACGTTATCCATCCATTGAATGAATGTATGTTCAAATCTTTCAGGGACGAAATTAACTTTGTCGTCGCCTTTTTGATTCTTCAAGGCTAACTCAGCTAATGGTTTCATCTTAACGAACCATTGTGTTGAAAGACGAGGTTCTACTTGAGCACCAGAACGTTCTGAATGACCAACGCTGTGAGTGATCGGCTCAACGTTTAACATATAGTCTTGATCTTCCAGATCCTTAACGATAGCTTTTCTAGCTTCAAAACGATCCATGCCATTATATTTGCCAGCATTTTCATTCATCGTACCATCAGGATTCATCGTATTGATCCGTTTAAGATCATGACGATTACCAACTAAGAAGTCATTAGGATCGTGGGCTGGTGTGATCTTAACCATACCAGTACCAAATTCTTTATCAACGTAGTGATCGGTGATGATTGGAACTTTACGATCAACCAATGGAACGATGACTTCTTTACCAACCAGGTCTTTGTAGCGATCGTCATCAGGATTAACGGCGATAGCAATATCACCAAACATCGTTTCTGGACGAGTTGTTGCGATTTCGATATAACCAGAACCATCAGCATATGGATACTTAACGTGATAAAAAGCACCCTTATCATCTTGGTGATTTACTTCGATATCAGACAAGGCAGTTTGCAATTTTGGATCCCAGTTGATGATGTATTCACCACGGTAGATCAGGCCTTCATTATATAGGTTAACGAAGACTTTGCGGACGGCTTTAGAAAGACCTTCATCAAGGGTAAATCTTTCACGAGAATAATCAAGAGAAAGCCCTAGTTTGCCCCATTGAGATTTAATAATACCAGCAAATTCATCTTTCCACTTCCAAACTTCTTGAACGAACTTTTCACGACCTAGATCGTAACGAGAAATACCTTGTTCACGAAGCTTTGCTTCAACTTTTGCTTGTGTAGCGATACCAGCGTGATCCATTCCTGGTAAATACAAAGTATCAAAGCCTTGCATACGCTTATATCTGATCAAAGTATCTTGGATAGTAGTATCCCATGCGTGTCCCAAATGCAACTTACCAGTAACATTTGGAGGTGGGATAACAATAGAATAAGGTTTAGCCTTCTTATCGCCAGAAGGAGTGAAAACTCCTTCATCCAACCAAGTTTGATAACGACCTTTTTCAACTTCGGTTGGATTATATTTAGTATCCATATCGATTTGTCTCATAATTTCCTCCATACTATTTAAAAATCCAGTAACAAACATCTGACATCTCATTGCCAGCTATCAAAAAAATAAAATAAAAAAGCATCCGTCCCTGGATAGGACGAATGCTCGCGGTGCCACCTAAATTAAGGGTATCAATACCCTTCACTCACAGATAACGGATGGCCCGACCATATAGATAGCTCACAGGTAACAGTTAATGTATTCGATTGAGTAGTTCACAGATACCCTACTCTCTCTGAAATCGAAGTCCATTAACACTCCTGCTCTTTGCTGTTGAATTGATATTAAAACAAATATTGTAAATCGTCAAACACTTTTATAGTAAATCGTTAATTTCGTCTTGATCTTTTTCCATAAAATGATCACCATGCTCGATAGTCACGATCTTGACACCATCTAATGCACGCTTGATCAAACCATCGATATCGAGGACTTTTTCAAACTCACGCGTCTTTTCGATCGAAGGTCTCGTTTTCGGTGCTGGCGGTGCAAAGACTGTACAACAATCTTCGAAAGGTTGAATCGACAAATTGAACGTATCAATATCCTCAGCCAATTTAATGATCTCCGTCTTATCCATCGTCGCCACCGGACGCAAGATCGGCGTTGTTGTGACATCATTGATTGCAGCCATACTTTCCAAAGTTTGAGAAGCCACTTGGCCAACAGCCTCACCATTAAAAATAGCTAGACCGCCCTCTTTTTCTCGCAGCATATCAGTCAAACGAAGCATAAAGCGACGTTGGATCGTCATCAAGTAGCCTTCTGGAACTGATGCTTTGATAGTTTCTTGGATCTCAGCAAAAGGCACCTCGATAAACTTGATGTTACCGCCGTAAACCGTCAACTTGCTAGTTAGTTCCTTGGCCTTATTCAAAGCTTGTTCAGAAGTATAAGGTGGACTGAAGAAATGAACCATCTCAATGTCCACGCCTCGCTTCATAGCTAGATATCCAGCAACTGGCGAGTCGATCCCACCTGAAAGCATCAACATAGCTTTACCAGCTGTTCCTACAGGAAGACCACCGGCACCCTTAACGGTCAAATATGATAAATAAATCCCATCTTGACGTACTTCAACTGATAATTTGATATCAGGACGCTTCATTTCAACACTGATATCTGGAAACTCCTCACAAATGGCATCCCCAAGTTGTAAATTGATCTGATTAGTATCAAGTGGATATGAATGGTCAGAACGCTTAGTTGCCACTTTAAAGCTATCACCTGGTTCATAAGCCTCATGCATCATCTCGATGGCTTTTTCCTTAACTTCATCAAAATCTTTGGAAACCTTGACACTGAGTGAAAAAGTTTGAATACCAAAGACCCGTTTCAACTTCTCCATAACTGGCTTAGCATCGGTTCCATTTAATTTGATGTGTAATCGGTCGCGATGTGGTTGCAACTTTAAGTCTGGGAAATCTTTCAAGACTTTAGTCACGTTCCCATGCAAACGACCAATAAAACTCTTTCTATTCTTACCTTTAGTCGACAGTTCGCCGTAGCGGACCATTATTTCTGTATATTGCATTAATTTCTCCTAATTTAAAATTTGAAAGTGATCGTGGATCTCATCCAAATTCTTGATGAATTCTTTCATTTCTGATTCGGTATTGTTTTCGTCTAAGCTAACTCGTACAGCACTAGTTGCAATATTTTCTTGCGTGTTCATTGCTTTTAAAGTACTCGATTCGAGCCCTTTCTTGGAAGAACATGCACTAGTCGTCGAGATATAAATATCGCGATCCTCAAAGGTGTGTACGATCGTTTCGCCACGAACGCCATCAAGAGTAAAACAAATGATGTGTGGTGCAAAATCATCGTCTAATTTTGAAAAAATATGAACATTATCTAATTTCTCTAAATGCTGAATTAGCATCGTCTTTAATTTGAGCATTTCTTGGGCTTTTACTTTCTCATTATCTTTTAGTAAACGTAATGCTCTAGCCATAGCAGCGATTGCCGGTGTGTTTTCGGTCCCACTTCTTTGACCTTTTTCTTGGCCACCACCAGCCATCAAAGGTTCCAATTGTTTACCGGATTTCATGTAAATAAAGCCGATCCCTCGTGGTGCGTGGAATTTATGGCCAGAAAAAGTAAAGTAATCGACTCTTGGATCGATAAAGCGGTCGTCTAGATCTTTACCTATGGCTTGAGTGCCGTCAACGTGAAAACTAATGCTTGGATAATCATCTAAAACCCGACCAATTTGGGTGATCGGTTGGATGGAACCTACTTCATTATTAACTGCCATGATCGAAACTAAAATAGTATCAGGTCTAATGGCATTTTTCAAATCCTCAACACGAACATGACCCGTTTTGTCGACAGGTAAATAAGTTACATCAAATCCTAATTGTTCTAGTTGCGTCATCGTATTGATCACCGATGGATGTTCAACAGCTGAAGTAATGATGTGTTTACCAAATTCCCGCTTCTTAAAAGCTGTTCCCTTGATGATCCAATTATTTCCTTCTGTACCACCACTAGTAAAGAAAACCTCATGAGGCTTGAAATTCATCAATTTCGCGATATTCTTACGTGAAGTTTCCAAGAGCTCATAGGCTTTTAATCCTAGTTTATGTAAACTAGATGGATTGCCGAAGTATTGTTGACTTGCGACATTATAAGTATTTAAAACTGAATCCTCAATCTTTGTAGTTGCACTATTATCAAAATATATCATAATTTTCCCACCAAAATAAAAAGGCCTTAGCGGCCTTAATTTTTTTACCTATTATAATTTACAACAAAATACCAAATCATGCACTAATTGTATCTCTTATTCTGTCAACTGCACCCGGTTCTTTTGATTCTAATGCTTTTGAGATCACATCGAGTGCTTGTTCATATTCAAACTCTTCATCGAATAGCTTGCGAGCAGTATCAAGTTGTTCTTTGAAATCAGCTTGCTCAGCGTAACGATTAGCATATTGAAGCAATTTTTCATCTAAAACAACGTTTTCTCGCAGACCACGGGTCTTTTCAACCAAGTTATCGAGATCTTCTTGAGTTACGATCACTTGTTTGCTGATCTCTTCCATATTGATCCGTTCGCTATTAAGTGCATCGTACAATTTCTTGATCTCATCCGATACCATGAAGAAATATTCTAAATAATCTTCTGGCAATCCACGTAGATTCAATTGTTCTAATGATTTCTTCTGTAATTGAATACGATGAGCATATTTGTCAACGCTCTTCTTCGAAATCTCTTCACTCGAAAGCATTTGATTCAAGTTATCATTGATGGTCTTCTCGCGTGACTCAATTTTGTCAAGATCAGCCACGATTTCTTTGAAATCAGACTCAGCTTTAGAAAAAACCATGCTCTTGTCAGCAATACTTTGAACATCTTGATCGTATTCAGTTACGATCCGACTAAGCGTCTGACCATGTTCCTTAAAATCAGCCATGTCTTGTTCATTTAAAATATAATTCTCTTCCAACGTCTGAATATATTCATCCAGGCGATTGTGCTGGAATTTTGCATGATTTAAATAATCTAAAACTGGCTTTTGCTGTTTCAAAACTTGTCGTTTAGCATTGATCTCTAGGCTTAGAACATCGTACAAATTATTAATATCAGTATTGATCTTTTCGTTCAGTTGATCAACCACATCAAAATTCAATTCTCCTAAGGCTTCATTTGATTTAGCAATATTCTTATTAACAGATTCGATTTCTTCATCAACATTAATACTGAAGCGATATTGCTGCTGAACTAATTTTTGGTAAACAGATTGGATCTCCTCGATCTGTCCGGGGAAAACTTTATCTAAATTCTTAAACAGTGGCACGATCAATTGCACTTGATCTTTGACCATCGAAAGTTTGACCTTAGCATCATCCAAATATTGACGGGCTTCCAAATGATCACCTTGTGTAGTCAATTTCTTCTCTTCATCTAAGAATCCAGCGATCTCATTAAGTTCTGATTCTAATTTGTCCGTTGCTGGACCATAATTGAACGATTTCGTCAAAATCTCTTTACGTAATTTCTCGTAATCACCATGAAGGACTTCACTAGTAGAAGCGTTTTGCTTATTACTTTCAACAATTTTGGAAAAAGCGGCATCGATATCATTAAATTCATTCTCAACGTCTTGTGACTGAACCTTGATCTTCTTTAAATCAGAAGCCGCCCCAAAAACATTGAAATTTGAATTACGATTGATCGCATTGCTGATTTGCGCCAACAATTTAGGAACCGTCTCATTTTGGAGCTTGGAATAATCTTGTTTCCCCTTACCAAAGCTCTCCAAACTAGCCCCTGTCAGTTTCATCTCTTCCAGAGATTTAATTTTATCTTCAAAAATATTTTCTTTTAACTTTCCAGTTTGATCCGCAAATAATTGAAGTTCGCTGTTATTTCTCTTTTGTAGGAACCACATATACCACAAAAATACCAGGATTAATAAAATTACTACTATAATAAATACAAACAAAATTACACCCCTAGCTACTTTACCGAGTCATTTATCTCCGTTATTATACCAAAATAGCTATAGTGAAAATGATTTAAGCAGGTTTCATAATAAAGATTTAAAATATTACTAATTGCATGAAATGGTAGTAGAAATTGCCCTATGATCTGGGATTTAAAAACAATTAACAATCAATTATAATAAAAACGCATAATAATTGAGGGTCAATAATACCAAAGTCATAAATATATACATATATATGCCAAAAAAGTTTTGACAAGAATGCCTAATCACGGTACACTAGCCTTTGTGTAAAATATGCAGCAAAGAGCGGCAAGCTCGTCAACAGTTATCGGCTGGATATAGTGCAATCAGTAACCTGCGGCTGCACGAGGTGAAAATTGTAACGATAACTGAACGAATGCTAAACTCTTGTTAAATTATTTTACTCCAATCAAAATTTTTGGAGGACAAATTAATGTCTAGATATACAGGACCTCGCTGGAAGTTATCACGTCGTTTAGGCCTATCACTTTCAGGTACAGGTAAAGAATTAGCTCGTAGAAACTACGCACCAGGCCAACATGGTCAAAACCAACGCCGTAAGATCTCAGAATACGGTTCACAATTACGTGAAAAGCAAAAACTACGTTTCATGTATGACGTAAACGAACGTCAATTCCGTAACTTGTTCTTGCGTGCCGGTAAACTTGACGGTATCCACGGTGTTAACTTGATGGTTCTTCTTGAAGAACGTCTTGACAACCTAGTTTACAGATTAGGCTTTGCATCATCACGTCCACAAGCACGTCAATTAGTTAACCACGGTCACATCACAGTTGATGGCAAACGTGTTGACATTCCTTCATACGAAGTAAAAATTGGCCAAGTAATCAGCTTAAGAGAAAAGTCAAAAGACTTACAAATCGTTAAAGATGCTCTTGAAAACGTAGTTGGCCGTCCTGGTTTCGTTAACTACGACGAAAACCAAATGTCAGGCTCATTAGTTCGTCTACCAGAACGTGACGAATTAGAACCAAATATTGATGAATCACTAATCGTTGAATACTACAACCAAATTCTTTAATATTTGCAAAAATCCACTTCGGTGGATTTTTTTTGTCCAAAAAAAACTAACCGCAAATGCAAAAGTGTGAGGAACAAGTACGTGGGCAAGAAGCGAAAGCAAGAGAAGAAAAAAGTATTTGATCTTATCTAACCAAAAAAGAAAAGAAAGCTCACAACAGCAATGTAAGTCAGGAAGAAAAATGAGCGGAGCAAAGTCCCGCGAACCGAGAAAAAAGTCGGAAATCGAAATAGAGAATATATCCTAACAAGGAAAAGAAGCTCCTATTCCCCACCAAAATAGATAAAGCCTGAGATAGACATGTGAGAAATAGGCCGAGCAAACAGTGCTAATTTGCACAAAATAAATCGGTAAAACTCAACACAAAGGGCGGATATTGTCTCTATCTAGACGGAGGGGCCCGGGGATACAGACCTCAGTGGTGAAATTCATCTTGGCGACGAAGGAGCTTAGATGAAGGTGCAGTTTTGAAACAAGCGAGCGCCCTTTGCTCGATTGGTTCAAAATGTGCCCACCACGTTCCAGCGTCTGTATCCCCGGGCCCCGGAGTCGGCATTGAACGTAGCAACCAAAATACTACCTCCCCCCACTAACCAAACAAACAAACACTAATCCATCAAAATAAAACGCTTCTGTCTGCCATAGCTCTCTCACACCTATAAAAAAATAGACGTCGCCAAAAATCCAGCAAACGTCTATCTCAAATTAAACTCAACCATAAACTCACTAAGCATCATAAACCGCTCAAACAAAACATCATCAAAATCGCCACCAGCAACCAACTCGCTATCAGCCAGCAAATCAAAACCAATAACCAAATCGCTAGACTTAACATTGCGATATCTCTTCAAAACATCCGGATACCGATCAGCAGCAAGCAATTCAGGAGCAGTATGATCGTTAGAAACCCCAAAATCACCACCAACGACTCGGTCAGAAATAGCCTCCAACAAAGGATAATATTCCGAGCGATCATAAGCATCAGCAAGCAAGCTAAAAGTAACAAAATACCGGTCTGGCCACAATCCCAATTCAACATGCGGATTTTTCTTATAACCGCGTTTATCCTGAGAAATAGCCAACCAAGTATCAGGCGGTGGATTCTTAGTCCGACGTTGATGCTTAGCAATTTTCATATAAAACTTATCTTGATACTTATCCTCCAAAGCAGCCAAAAGTTTCGATCCCATTTTTTCAAATGAAGGATCGATCTTTTCTTTGATCAAATCCAGCCGCCCAGTCAAAGTATCGTCATTAAATACTAAGAAATCTTTTTGACTAAACATATAAATACGACCTTTGTTGTAAAATAGTAATTATATATTGATTATAAAGGAGAAAATATGCAAAAACCACTAGCATATCGAATGCGACCGACTAATCTCGACGAAATCGTGGGACAACAACACCTAGTCGGCAAAAACAAAATCATTCGGCGAATGGTCCAAGCGAAAATGCTCAGCTCCATGATCCTGTATGGGCCGCCTGGTATTGGTAAAACTAGTATCGCCAGTGCTATCGCGGGCAGTACCAAATACGCCTTTCGAATGCTCAACGCTGCCACTGACAGCAAAAAAGATCTACAAATAGTTGCTGAAGAAGCCAAAATGAGCGGAACAGTAGTCTTAATGTTAGATGAGATACATCGATTAGATAAAACAAAGCAAGACTTTTTACTACCACTACTGGAAAGTGGCTCCATCATTTTGATCGGTGCAACGACCGAAAATCCCTACATAAACATTAGCCCGGCGATCCGTTCGCGAGTCCAAATCTTTGAATTAAAGCCATTAGAGGCTGATGACCTCAAGCAAGCGGTCAATCGTGCTCTAAATGACTCAGAAAAAGGCTTAGGCAAGTATAATGTTGAATTAGATGAAAATGCCCTTGACCTATTAGTCAGCTCCACAAACGGTGATTTACGCAGTATTTTAAACGGACTAGAGTTATCCGTGCTTTCTACCCAGCCAGACGATGCAAACATTATACATATTTCGTTACAAACGATTGAAGAATCAGTTCAGAAAAAAGCAATCTCGTCTGATAAAGATGGCGATAGCCACTACGACGTAATCTCAGCTTTTCAAAAATCGATCCGGGGAAGTGATCCTGATGCTGCCCTACTCTATTTAGCCAGATTACTCGAAGCCGGCGAGTTGACTACTGCTATCAGAAGGCTGATCGTTTGTGCCTATGAAGATATCGGCTTAGCAAATCCGCAAGCTTGTGCAAGAGCCGTCCAAGCAGCCCAAGTTGCACAAATGGTCGGGTTGCCAGAAGCAAGGATCCCATTGGTGGATGCTGTGATAGACCTCTGTCTCTGTCCAAAATCTGACACGGGCATAGTGGCAATTGACGCCGCCTTAGAAGATGTCAGAAACGGCAAAGCCCACTCGATCCCAGACGATCTAAAAGACGCCCATTACAAAGGAGCCAGCAAGTTAGGACACGGAGTTGGCTACAAATATCCTCACGATTACCCAAATGATTGGATCGAACAACAATACTTGCCAGACAATTTGGTCAATAGATCATATTATCAACCCAAAGAAACTGGTAAATACGAACAAGCTCTCAAGATTAGACTTAAACAAATTAATTCAATGAAAAAAAAGAAGAAACGGAGTTAATATTTTATGATTATCCAATTGTTGATGGTAGTATTCATCCTGTTTCTACTAGCATTAGCTTACAACCTCTGGTCACATTTAAACAAAAAATTCTTGATCTATTCTCCAGCTGAAAATTCCCGCTTACAAGGAGCTATGAAACTAACATCGATCCTCTTAGTGATCATCTCAGTCGTCGGTGTCTTGATCTTGATCTTTGGAAGTAAAGAAGCCAACTTCATCACACTACTATTAGGAAGCATCACAGCAGCAACTTTTTCAATTTATTTAGGTAATATTCGTGGATAACTGTATTTATTTTCAAAAATAAACTAAAATAAAGATATAGGAAAGTATTATCTATTCAATATTAAAAACATGGGGTGATTATTATGTTACAACAATATAAAAACATTCTTGTTCCTATCGATGGTTCATTTGAATCAGAACTAGCCTTCAAAAAGGCTGTCGAAGTTGCAAAGAGAAATGATGCCAGTGTACACTTGGTACACGTAATCGATACAAGAGCCTTTCAAAACGTATCTAGTTTTGATTCAACAATGGTTGAACAAATTACTGAAAAAGCTAAAGAAACAGTAAAAGGCTACGTCAAAACTGCCAAAGAAGGCGGCCTAGAAAACATCGACTATAGCATCGAATATGGTGCACCAAAAGCCATCATCGCAACAGAATTTCCAAAGAAACTAAACGTAGATTTAATCATGATCGGTGCCACAGGTCTAAACGCCATGGAAAGATTACTAATTGGTTCTGTAACAGAATACGTAACACGTACAGCAGCCTGTGATGTCTTAGTAGTAAGAACTGATCTTGACAACAAATCAATCAGAAAACCAAAGTAAAAAATCAAAACAAACACCGCTTAATTTGATGGATTAAGCGGTGTTTTTGTGTACAAAATTTCCAGACAAAAAAGTCAGAATACAAAAGAATCAAGTTTAATCCAAAAAACCAGCTAAACAAGACAAGAATGCAAGGAACGAGCACGCGAGCAAGAAGCGAACGTAAGAGAAGAAAAAAGTATTTAACTTTATCTAACCAACCAAGAAAAGACGAAAGCAATAGCAATGTAAGCCAGGAAACAAATTGAGCGGAGCAACGTCCCGCGAACCGAGAAAAGAGTCAGTAATCTAAATAGAGTTTATATCCAAACAAGAAAAGGAAGCTCCTACTCCCCACCAGATTAGATAAAGCCTGAGATAGACATGTGAGAAATAGGACGCGCAAACAGTGCCAATTTGCAGAAAATAAATCGGTAAAACTCAACCAAAGGGGGGATTATGTCTCTATCTAGACGGAGGGGCCCGGGGATACAGACCTCAGTTGTGAAATTCATCTTGGCGACGAAGGAGCTTAGATGAAGGTGCAGTTTTGAAACAAGCGAGCGTACTTTGCTCGATTGGTTCAAAATGTGCCCACCACGTTCCCGACCTTAGTTGTTCGGTGGCGTAGCCACCACCATAACCGGTTGCGCAAGTGCGTTAGCACTTACGTTCCTTTAACGTATCTCCGGGCCCCGGAGTCGGCATTGAACGTAGCAACCAAAATACTACCTCCACACCCCAACACCAAACAAACTAACAGAACTTCAACAAAGAAAAACGCCACTGTCTGCCATAGCTCTCTTACATCTATACACAAAAAAACGATGTTCCTATACAAAACAACTAAGTATAGAAACACCGTTTTTCTAATTGTTAAAAATATTCAAACTCATTTTACTGATCTTTGACTTCAAGTTTTCAAAGACATGCTTGTTATCACTAATGCTAGAAATGACATAAGCCTTAATATAGTCTTCATCGCTCTTTTGACCATCTTTAGTACCAGCTTCAGCCATGTAGCAATACATTGAATCAAGTTTGAACAATGATTGTTCTTTTCTTGCAATGTAGATACCTTCGTTAGCATAATCGATCACACTCTCATTGTCACCTAGTTCTAATGCTAGTTGAGCCATGTTAGCGTAAATCAAAATACTATCACGGTAATTCTCATCATTGATCTTTTCCACGCTAGACTTGATCAAATCTTTAGATTGATCATAGTAAACCTTAGCTTCATCATCTGAACCCTTGTTTACATAAGCTTTAGCAGTGTAAATATTGATCAAAATATCATACATGTCGACACTGACAATATTGACGTTCATTGCTCGGTTGAAGTCAAAAATTGCTTTATCATAATTCTTTTCTACTTCATATTCAACTAAACCGCTGAAGAAGTGGATCAATTTAATCTCTTGTTTATTGTTGATGTTGATGTCTTTCAACTTATCCAACTTAGCTACGATCGCATCATAGTCATCTTGATAAAACAACTTCTTGATCTCACTAATAATTGAATAAATTTGACTATCGTCGTTTACAATTACGAGGTTCATTGTGATACCCAGTCTTTCACAAATACGAACCAAGATTTCCATGCTAGGAATCTTATCTTTCTTTTCAATCAAGCTTACGGTTGCTTGAGTACAAATGCCATCAGCCAATTCAGACTGAGAAATGCCTCTTAATTTTCTGTAGTGACGAATCTTTTCACCCAAGATTTTCATAAAAACTATCCCCATTCATTTATTAATTTCAAGATAATTTAAACAGTTTCGAAAAAACCTTGCAAGAAATAAGCAACAATAAAAGAATAAATTAAAACTATTTGTTAACCTCGAATAGCCAAGCATCTTCTTCTGATCCATTCAATAATTCTGGATCGTCGTTTAATTTGTCATTAACTGTAACGATCTTACCTGATACAGGCGATTGCAACTCAACTACAGCCTTTTGAGCTTCAACTGAGCCAGTTGAATCACCTTTATTGATTTGATTGCCCACAATTGGTAAATCAACAAATTTAACTTTACCTAAAGCTTCTTGTCCATCTTTAGTTAAACCGACACGTTTCTTATCTTCTGTGTCTTTTACCCATAAATATTCTTTCTTTGCCATCCTATAACCTACTTTCTCTACCTCTGTTTAAACGATCCATTTTCGAACATGTAACTCTTGTGATGGAATCTCATCGACATGACTAACCCAATACCGATCATATTACCAAGCAATGCGGAACCACCTTGCGATATGAACGGCAGCGGAATACCCGTTAGCGGTAAGAGCCCAACACTCATACCAATATTTTCGAAAACATGGAACAAGATCATCATGATTACACCAGTTGAAACATATGCATAAAATTCATTCTTTGTATCAAATGTTACTTGTATCATTTGGTAAATCAACAAGAAATACAACAAGATCAATACACATGAACCGATGAATCCGAAATTCTCTGCAATAACCGAGAAGATCATATCGGATTCTCGAACTGGAACATAAACATTGGAAACGTTAAAACCTTTTCCAAACAACTGACCTGAACCAATTGCTTTCATATTCTGCCATATTTGATAACCATTTTCGGTGGTGTCCTGCGAAGGATTCAGCCAGCTATCAATACGGTTGAATTGATACGATTTAAAACCTAAATTCATTAAAATCGGTCTTCCCCAATCAGTAGTTGCTAATGTCAGTGCAAGTCCACCGACTACAGCAACTACCAGGAAGACAGTTCCAATAATACGCCAATCAATTCCTGATACTAAAACCATTCCACCCAGAATGGCGATAAATACAAGTAAGGTACCAAAGTCGTTTTGCAATTTCAACAAGACGATCACTGGTAATGTCCATAGTAGTAGTTTACCCAATAATACAAAATCTGTTCTTATTGTATGGACATGATACTCGCTATTATGCATGGTAATGACTTTACCCATCATTAATATGTAGGCAGGTTTCATTACCTCCGAAGGTTGGAACGTTAACGGACCTAAAGCAAACCAACTCTTCGCACCAGTCTGTGCTAAATACTCACGACTATAGAAAACCAGGACTAATAATAAAAGCGCTAGTCCAGCGTAATACGCATAGTTGGCGACCTGCCAAAGTTGCTCTGCATCGAATTGCATAATGATCGCTACAATCGTAGCTCCGATGGCATACCAGAGAACTTGCGTAATTACATTCTTCAGCGGATTCTGGGAATCATAGATCGTTGCCACATAAATTGACATCAGACCAATGATCGCCAGCATCATAACTGAAAAAATAATACCATAATCAATGCGTGATTCTAGATCCTTTTCTTTATTATTATTCCTCATTTGCATTTTAACACCTATTAATGATTATGTAGATTATATTGCATTAACAATTCGTTAATTGCATCATCTAACTTCACGGATTTAAAGGGTGTATCGTTACTCTCAACGAATGATAAGTAACGTTTTCCCTCTTTACGAATTGTTCCAATATATTTCTTGCCATCCCATAATTCATAAGTTTCAGGATCATCACTGATGTCCTTTAAATTAATTTCAATGGGTTTGTTCTTTCTTGCCATTAAATTTTCCTATTCTTTGCTATGAAATTTTTTTGCTATGATCTCATCTTCGTACTCCTCAGGATGAGGATTACGAAAAATCGTAAAATGATCAGGTACTGGATCTACTCCACCACGAACAAAGGGATTACAGCGCAAAATTCTTGCAGTCCCCATAATCATTCCCAAGATTGCTCCGTGCTTTTTTACAGCGGAGATAAAATAACTTGAACAAGTTGGATAATACCGACAACTTGGTGGCAATATAGGTGAGATAAACTTTTGATAGACTCTTACTATTCCGATCAATAACTTCTTAAACATAGCTATCTCAGAAAGTCGAACATGTGGATCCATGTTCCCGGCCAAAGTACTGCTAATGGATTAGAGCCACCTAACCCTGATCCAATCAACATTCCTAAAACGAAAAAGATCAACATGAATAAAAGTACCCAGCCAATCTTCTTGAATACACCGTGACGGTATTCTTTTCCAAAGTCTCGTTTCATATTACACCTTAATATTTCTTATGTTTTTCAATATTTTCCAGAAGTATTCCTGTTCCCAAAGCCACTGAATCTAGTGGTCGATCTGTCATTAAAACAGGAACTTCTAATTCTTGTGATAGTAGTTTGTCTAAGTTTTTAAGTAAAGCTCCACCACCTGTCAACATGATACCACGATCAATGATATCCGCTGATAATTCCGGTGGTGTCTCTTCAAGGACGCTCTTAGCAGACTCGATAATTTGCTTTACGCCATCATGAAGTGCCTCTTCGATTTCTTTCTCGTTGAGAGTGATCTCTTTAGGCAAACCAGAAACAATATCGATACCACTGGCAGAGAATGTATTGCTCTCATCTCCACCTATAGCGGAACCAATTTGCTTCTTGATCTCTTCAGAGGTCCTTTCACCAATGATCAAGCTATGTGCTTGTTTAACGTAAGCCTGGATCGCTGTAGTCATTTTATCCCCAGCAAATCTCAACGAGCGACTTGTTACCACGTCACCCATGGACAAAACGGCGATATCACTAGTACCACCACCAATATCGATGACCATATTACCTTGTGGCTTAAAGATATCTAAGCCCGCACCAACGGCAGCGACCTTTGGTTCAAGTTGTAGATATACTTTGCCACCACCGGCTTGTTCGGCAGCTTCGATAATTGACTTTTGTTCAACAGGAGTAACGTTTGTTGGCGCACAAATCATAATTATCGGCTTTGAGAAAAAGCTCTTGACGTTTAACTTATCAATAAAATATTGAAGCATCTTTTCTGTGATGTTAAAGTCAGCGATCACACCATCTTTAAGTGGTCTGATTGCTTTAATATTAGCCGGCGTTCTACCAACCATTTCGTAAGCATCTTTACCAACTGCAACAACATCGTTCGTTCTTGCATTGATAGCTACGATCGAAGGCTCGTTTAAAACGATTCCTTCTCCTTTAACATCAATTAACACATTCGCTGTTCCCAAATCAATTCCAAGATATTTCGCCATACTATATCCTCCAAAAATCTAGACAAAAAAAGTATATCATAACCAACGATTGCATGACATCGATAAACAAAAAAAGTGGTTATGATAAAGTCAACATTTAATATGATAATATAAATTGCTGTTATTTTTAAACGAAAAAATGACAATATTCTTTTGCGAATATTGCCATTTTGCCATCAAGTGACGAAGTTAAGTCAGATTATGCTAACTTATCAACGCCAGAAATAGTTCTAAAGACTAAGCTTTCACGACCATCTTTGTCGATCGAGACACGTCGAATATTTGCACCGAGACTTCTTAACTTCTCTGTAAAATTGTAATAACCGCGATCTAAATACTGCAGATTTGAAACTCTCGTTTCACCTTCAGCTACTAAACCAGCTAAGACTAAGGCCGCAGCCGCACGCAAATCAGTAGCGGAAACATTTGCACCAGTTAAATTTGCAGGTCCAAACATAATTGCAGAATTACCTTCGATCTTATAATCAGCATGCATCTTACCTAATTCAGGGAAATGCATAAATCTATTTTCAAAAACAGTTTCAGTCATGACAGTAGTACCGTTACTAAGTAACTGTGCTAAAGTCATTTGGGCTTGCATATCAGTTGGAAAACCTGGATGAGGCAAAGTTTTCACGTCAACTGCTTTTAGATCATCTGTACCAATAACACGAATGCCTTCGTCTGATTCAATGATCTTAACGCCCATTTCCTTCAATTTAGAAATCAATGGCTTATTATGAGCGACTACAGCATCTTTAATGAAAATATCTCCATTAGTTACAGCAGCAGCAACCATAAAAGTACCAGCTTCGATTCGATCTTGCATAATTGAATGTTCGCAACCATGCATTTCTTTAACACCCTTAATACGGATCGTATTAGTACCAGCACCAGAAATATTAGCGCCCATCTTACTCAATACATTGGCCAGATCAACAATTTCTGGCTCACGGGCAACGTTATCGATAACCGTTTCACCATCAGCCAAAGTTGCAGCCATCATAATATTTTGAGTAGCACCAACACTAGGAAAATCTAAATAAATATTCGCACCATGAAGATCAGTCGCCTTAGCATCAATATATCCGCCATTTTGGGTAAATTCAGCACCCATAGCTTCTAATCCCTTGAGGTGTAAGTCAATAGGCCGAGAGCCAATTGCACAGCCACCAGGCATCGCAACATGTGCTTCGCCACAACGAGCTAAAATTGGTCCTAAAACCACAATGGAAGCACGCATTTTATCGACAAGTTCCTCTGGAGCCGTAGTTGAAATTCCATTTGAAGAGTCGATCATAATTGATTCATTATTTTCATTAAATTGAATATCAGCATCTAACGCACCCAACACCTTGCACATAGTGGTTACGTCTGATAAAGGAGGTATATTACTTAAATATGTTTTTCCTTTGGATGCTAACAATGTCGACGCCAGAATTGGTAAAACGGCATTTTTAGCGCCTTCAATTTTAACAGAACCCTCAAGACGTGAAGGTCCATCTACAATAATCTGTTGCAAAATATTTACCTCCAAAACGTTAATTTGATTAAATAAGTAACGTTAGGTTTTGTGAAACATTAAGAATACTCAATAAAAATGAGCTTACTGTATAACCTAGCGCAATCGAAATTAGCGCTACAAGTAATTGTAACATTCTTGTGTTATTTTTGTCATAAATCTTTCGCCAATCGATAGCTTGCAATGCATTGTAACTAAGCCAAATAAAAAATAAATGACTAATAATTGTAATAATCGCGTTAATTCCTAAACTATTCATAATAAAAACCTCTTTAATCACCCTAACATGAAAGCGAAAAGCATTGATCCATTCCACAACAGACTTAAACAAAACCTAAAAATTACAAAAAACGCATCAAAATAAAGAGAGTGGAAGAAGATGTTCAGCTGCTGAGGATTTAGGGACTGGCAGCTCAAAGGTGCTGCGAAGCAGTGCCGCTGACAGTTGCTAAACCGGAGGCCGCTATCTTCTGCAACTCGATTCCATACAAAAAAATCCAAAACCGCAAACCGGTTTTGGATTTTTATTTTTACTTATGTTCACTAACGTTGATTCTATTAATAGCTTTCTTAAGTGAAACTTGAGCGCGATCCAAATCCTCAACATTGTTTTTCTCTTTAGCAGTCTGAATGGTTGCTTCAGCCTGTTGTTTTTGATACTTAGCACGTCGAAGATCTATATCGCGAGCTCTTTCAGCACTGTTAGCCACAATAGAAACTAGATCATTGCTGAACTCCAGAAAACCACCGTTGACGGCGATTGCATCTTCATGATCGGGTTTGTCCACCCGTTTAACACGAACTTCTGCAATTTTGAGTGGGGCGATTATAGGCTCATGGCCCTTCATAATACCAATATCCCCATCAATAGCACTAGCAACGATGACTTTTGCATGATGGTCATAAACGACACCATCGGGAGTAACAATATTGACCGTCATTGGTTGTTCTTGATCAGCCATATTATTCCCTCCTTATTAGTTGGCAACTGCCTCGTTTGAGTTATCGTCTTGTTCATCTTCTGACTTCCAGCCCATCTTCTTAGCCTTGTTGATAACATCTTGAATTCCACCAACACCATTAAAGGCATCTTCAGGAATATCATCATATTTACCATCAAGAATTTCTCTGAAGTCTTTAACTGTTTCTTCAACTGGAACGTATGAACCAGGAAGACCAGTAAATTGTTCAGCAACTGAGAAGTTTTGTGACAAGAAGAATTGAATACGTCTTGCACGAGCAACGACGGTCTTTTCTTCATCAGATAATTCATCCATACCTAAGATAGAGATGATATCTTGCAATTCACGGTATCTTTGCAAAACTTGTTGAACCTCTGTAGCAACAGCATAGTGTTCCTTACCAACAATAGCTGGATCAAGAGCAGATGATGATGATGCTAATGGGTCAACAGCTGGATAAATACCCATTTCTGTTAAACTACGCTCCAAGTTAGTTGTAGCATCCAAGTGAGCGAAAGTTGTAGCAGGTGCAGGGTCAGTATAGTCATCAGCTGGAACATAAACGGCTTGAATTGAAGTGATAGAACCCTTTTGAGTTGAAGTGATTCTTTCTTGCAATTGTCCCATTTCTGTAGCCAATGTTGGTTGGTAACCAACGGCTGAAGGCATACGACCTAGCAAAGCTGAAACTTCAGAACCAGCTTGAGTAAATCTAAAAATGTTATCGATGAACAAGAGCACATCTTGTCCTTCAACATCACGGAAGTACTCGGCAATTGTTAGTCCAGTTAAGGCAACACGCATACGAGCACCAGGAGACTCATTCATTTGGCCATAAACCATGGCTGTTTTCTTCAAAACACCTGATTCTTTCATTTCATAATAAAGGTCATTACCTTCACGAGTTCTTTCACCAACACCAGTAAATACTGAAATACCACCATGCTCTTCGGCGATATTGTGGATCAACTCTTGAATTAGAACGGTCTTACCAACACCGGCACCACCGAACAAACCAACTTTACCACCACGAACGTATGGCTCAAGCAAGTCAATAACCTTAATACCTGTTTCTAGGATTTCTGTAGAAGTATTTAATTCATCGTATTTTGGTGCTTCACGGTGAATACTATCTCTTCTAAAATCAGCAGGGAATTCTTCCCCACCATCAATTGATTCACCTAAAACGTTGAACACACGTCCTAGGGTTTCTTTACCAACAGGAACGGTAATTGAACCTCCTGTATTGATAACTTCAGCACCTCTTTGAAGTCCATCAGTTGAACCCATAGAAATAGCACGCAAGGCGCCATCACCAAGTTCCAACGCAACTTCAACGGTGATTACTGATCCGTCACTCTTTTTAATCTTTAGAGCATCGTTTAATTCAGGTAAATCTCCATCTAGTGGAAATTCCACATCAACGACAGGACCAATAACTTGAATAACTGTTCCTTTGCTACTCATTAATTTGGCTCCTTTCTAAACTATTCTAGTGCCGCAGCACCGCCAACAATCTCTGTGATCTCAGTAGTAATTTGTGCTTGACGGGCACGATTGTAGTGCAAGGATAATGAAGAAATCAAGTCATCAGCATTATCAGTAGCACTCTTCATTGCTGTAACTGAAGCAGCGTGCTCAGCAGTCTTAGCATCCATCATAGCGCCAAAAATCAAACTTTCGATGTATTGAGGAACAATAGCTGATAAGACCGTTTCAGGATCTGGATCCTTAATATAATCACTAGCTATATGTTCTTCTTCCAAAGTGGCATCTTTTGGTGCAGTGAGAGGAAGAAGTTTTTCTTCCGTAAATCTAGATACTAATGAATTAACGTGATGATTGTGACAGATGAAAATTTCATCAAAACTACCAGCTTGATATAACTGCAAGATCGACTTCACGATCGGCGTGATATCCTCAACTGATGGCACGTCAGGCAACCCACGATATTCGTAAGCAATGTCATAGCCACGAGCTTTAAAAAATTCTGTACCAGTATTACCTAGTGAGATAATAGTAAATTTACTTTGGTCATTGTTGTACTTCTTCTTAAAGATGTCCATCATGGCCTTCAAAATATTACTGTTATATCCACCAACTAATCCACGATCACTAGTCAACACAACGTAGGCTGACTTTTTAACATCACGAACTTGAAGGATATTATTGACACTCAGTGGATCTGCTCCACTTCCTGAAGCAACGTCTTTAAAAACATTGCCTAGTGTTAAGTGACGAACAATATCTTTCACTTTATTTGCATAAAGTTGATAAGCAACAGATTGTTTTTCAATACGAGAAAGTTTAGCACCAGAAACCATTTGCATGGCTCTTGTGATTTGACCGGTTTTTTGAGTAGAAGTAATTCTTCTTTTAATGTCCATTAGGGACTCAGCCATAATTTAAACCTCCAGTATTTTATTTAGCTTGCTCATCTGTGCCCTTTGATGCTAAGTAGTTTTGTGTAAATTCATCTACACCGGACTTCATAGCATCTTCATCAGGAAGAGCACCAGTTTCTTTGATTGTCTTTAAGAGATCTGGGTGATTTGCGTCAAAGAATTCAGAAAGTGAAGCTTCGTAGTCAAGAATATCGTCAATTTTGATTTTATCCAAGAAACCACGAGTTAGAGCAAAGAGGATCAAGACTTGTTTTTCAACAGGCATTGGTGAATGAACTGGTTGTTTTAATACTTCAACCGTTCTTGCACCACGATCCAACTTAGCTTTAGTAGCTTCATCTAGATCAGAACCGAACTGAGCAAATGATTCCAACTCACGATATGAAGATAAGTCTAGACGTAATGTACCAGCAACTTTCTTCATAGCTTTGATCTGTGCGTCACCACCAACACGAGAAACAGATTCACCAGCGTTGATAGCTGGACGTGTACCTGAATAGAATAAGTCACTACTCAAGAAGATCTGTCCATCAGTGATGGAAATAACGTTTGTAGGAATATATGCTGAAATATCTCCGGCTTGTGTTTCAACGATAGGCATAGCAGTCATAGAACCGCCGCCTAAATCGTCACTCAACTTAGCAGCACGTTCGAGTAAACGTGAGTGCAAGTAGAAAACGTCACCAGGATATGCTTCACGCCCAGGTGGTCTACGTAGCAATAGCGAAATTTCACGATAGGCATTAGCTTGTTTACTTAAATCATCATAGATGATCAAGACATGCTTGCCGTTATACATGAAATATTCACCCATAGCACAACCAGCATATGGGGCAAAGTACAACATTGGAGATGGTTGTGAAGGACCAGCTTCAACAACGATAGTATAGTCCATGGCACCATGTTCTTTTAATGTTTGTACTTGACTTCTAATAGTTGATTCCTTTTGTCCAATAGCTACATATACACAGATCATATCTTGATCTTTTTGGTTGATAATTGTATCGATAGCAATGGATGTTTTACCTGTTTTACGATCACCGATGATCAATTCACGTTGTCCACGTCCAATTGGAACTAAGGAGTCAACAGCTTTCAAACCTGTTTGTAATGGTTGGAAAACTGATTTACGTTGCATAACACCGGGTGCAGGAGATTCAATAGGTCGAGTCTGATCAGTTTTGATTTCACCAAGTCCATCAACTGGTTGACCCAAAGAGTTAACTACACGTCCGATCATTTCTTCCCCAACAGGAACTTCCATGATACGACCAGTTCTTTTAACTGTATCGCCTTCACGAATTTGATCGTAGCTACCTAAAATGATAATACCAACATCATCACTTTCAAGGTTTTGAGCCACACCATAAGTTCCGTCTTGGAATTCAAGTAATTCACTCGCCATAGCATTTTCAAGGCCATTAGCACGAGCAATACCATCACCGACGTATGTAACTGTACCTACTTCATCAACTGAGAGTTCATTCTTATAGTTCTTTAATTGTTCTTTGATTAGAGAACTAATCTCTTCAGTTTTGATGCTCATTCGTTTCACCTCTACTTATTTTTAACTAATAGCAAATTCTTGATAGCTGTGTACCGTTTGAGGACACTGCCATCGATAACTTGATCACCAACACGGATAATAACTCCACCGATGATTGAAGGATCTACTATTTTTGTTAAGTTTACTTGCTTGACTGAGAATCTTTGTTCAATAACAGATTTTAATTTATCTTCTTGTTCTGAACTCAACTCAATCGTAGAAGTTACTGTAACTTCCACAATGCCGTGATCGGCATCATATTTATTTATATATGCATCTGCAATTTCATCCATGCAATCTAAACGATCACGTTCAAATAACATTGATAAAAAGTTCTGCATTAGTTCACCAAATGGTTTTTTCAAAATATCTAGGATCTTGTTCTTTTCTTCTTTTGAGATCGAGCGACCTGCAAAAGCAACAACAAGATTTGGATTTTCACGATAAATCGTTTTAAGAGACTTTAAATCTTCAAGAATTTCATCTAGCGAATTTTGTTCTTGAGCCACTTCGTAAAGGGCTTTACTATATCGTTTACCAACCTGGAATTTACTTATTGCCATTATTTACAGTCAACTCCTTAATATAAGAGTCGATCAGTGACTTTTGATCGTCAGCATTAAGCTCTTTAGAGATAACTTTTGAAGCAATCTCTAATGACAAGTTTGCAATGTCATTTTGTGCATCATTCATTGCATCTTGCTTGGCTTTTTCAGCATCTGATTTAGCCTTTTGTCTTACTGATTCAGCTTCGCTATGCGCAGAAGCAACGATTGATTTCTTTTGTTCATCACCGTTGTCTTTTGCTTTGTTTACGATCTCAATAGCTTCTGCACGTGAATTCTTAAGTGCTTCTTCACGTTCCTTTTTAAGCTTCTCAGCACTTGCACGTTCTGAATCAGCATAATCAAGATCACTTGTGATCTTGTTAGACCGTTCGTCCATCATTTTAGTGATCGGACCCCATGCATAATGCTTAACAGCCAAAGTTAACAGGATAAAAGAAATAAGAATAAAAAGCATGTCACCTAAAGCTAATTTACCTGCTCCAAGTACTAAAATACCTGCCATTTTCTCAACTCCTTCCCTTCATATGAAACATAAAAAGGCGATGCATTATCGCCGAATGATTGTTTTATATGAAAAGAATAACGAAAGCAATGGCGATAGCAATGATAGGAACAGCTTCAATCAAACCAACACCAATGAACATAGTACCTCTCAATGAACCAGAAACTTCTGGTTGACGGGCCATACCTTCGATTGTTTTAGAAATAACTAGTCCGTTACCGATTGATGCACCAAGAGCGGCTAAACCGGCTGCAAGAGCTGCGGCGATTTCTTTCATAATTAAAATTCCTCCATTGAAAATTATTCTTTTGTCATTTTACGTGCGATATAAACCATAGATAAGGTTGTAAATACGTACGCTTGGATGGCTCCAATGAACACTGAAAAGCCTTGCCAGATCATTTCGATCGGAATTGCCAATACGAATGAAACTAAGCCAAAACTCTTAGCAACTGATCCAATAAGTACAAGAAGTACTTCACCAGCAAATATATTACCGTAGAGACGTAGTGACAACGTTAAAAAGTTTGTAAACTCCTCTAGAAGGTTAACTGGCGTTAAAAATGCATAAGGTCTCGTAAAATTACGAAGGTACCCGCCAAAGCCCCATTTTTGAACGGCAAAGAAATGTGCCAGTAACAATGACATTAAAGCAAGTGACATTGTTACGATTGGGTTAGACGTAGCAGATTTTACAAATGAAAATCCACCGACTTTGATCTCTAGGATCAGACCTAACTGGTTGGATACAAAGATGAATAAGAATAATACAAATGCGTATAGGTTAAATTTCTTTCCGGCATCACTTTGAAAAGCTGATTTAACAATACCGTTTGTAAAATCAATCATCCATTCCAGGACATTTTGTGCCTTACCAGGTCGCATCTTGATCTTACGTGAAAGCGCATAAACCAAAATGAAAACTAACAAAGCAGCTATCAATGCAGATAAGCAATTGGCAACATTGAACCGAAGTCCTAAGAAGTCAATAAACTTATATTTATCATCCAATAATAACCCCCCTTTCTTCGCTTATTGAAAAACATATTGATACTTCAAAAATGATACCACTTAAAAATGGTTATTTAAATAGTGATTTTTTTATTTAGTACCAAATAATCTGTCTCCAGCGTCACCTAGACCAGGGAAAATGTAACCACTATCAGTCAACTTCTCATCAAGTGATGCCGCATAAATATCTACATCTGGATGTTCTTTCTGAACTTCAGCAACACCTTCTGGTGCAGCTACTAAAACTACCAGGCGCATATGTTTAGCTCCACGTTTCTTCAAGGCTTCAATAGCCATGTTGGCTGATCCACCAGTTGCCAGCATTGGATCAACAATAAACAATTCACGTTGATCAATGTCACTAGGCAATTTAACAAAGTATTCGTGTGGTTTTAAAGTCTTTTCATCACGGTACATTCCAATATGACCTACTTTAGCTGCAGGGATCAATTGCAATACGCCATCGACCATTCCTAAACCAGCACGAAGAATTGGAATAACTGCTAATTTCTTTCCTGCAATCATCTTTTGAGTAGATTTTCCCATTGGTGTTTCGACTTCAACATCGGCCAATGGAAGGTCTCGAGTGATCTCATAGACCATTAGTTCAGCAATCTCGTTAGCAACTTCACGAAATACCTTTGTTCCGGTATGTTTGCTACGAATGATCGTAAGTTTATGTTGAATTAGAGGGTGATTTAGTACTTGAAATTTTGGCATTATTTTTCTCCTTGTTTTTTAAAATGTTGTTGACCTGCAGATTTATTTAGGCGGTTGCCATAGGCAACTCCATGTCCTGATTCAGGAAAACCTTGAGCGAGGATATAAGGAACATTTTGATCATCCAATGCTCTTAAACCGGCAAATAAATGCTTTGAAGCTGAGATAACATCTTCACCAAGCGAATAAGTCTTATAGTTTCCGGACAATTCATTTAAAATCAGATCCGTCGCTAATATCCCGATCGGTTCAGAAGCTTGCGCATATTCTTTGATCGCCTCAGCAAAATCATTGGGATCATCAACGATGATGACCTGTGCATTAGGCGCATAGTGCTTATATTTCATCCCTGGGGCCTTTGGGATCTCTTCTTGACTAACTTTATGGTGATCACTTGCAACGTCGCCTAAAACGTCTGTAAGCTCTTCTTCTGTGATCATCCCCGGACGCAAGATAGTTGGTGTATCAGCCGATAAATCAATAACTGTTGACTCAACTCCGATAACTGTTGGTCCGTCATCTAAGATTGCAGCGATCTTACCTTTTAAATCATGGTAAACATGTTTAGCTTCTGTGGGACTAGGTTTTCCACTCGTATTGGCGGATGGTCCAACGATCGGTTTGCCAAAAGTTTTGATCAAATCGAGCGTTGCTTGATTGTTAGGCATCCGAAAAGCAGCCGTCGAAAGTCCACCAGTAACTTGTTTGGAAAGAGTCCCAGCTTGGATCGGCATGATGATCGTTAATGGGCCTGGCCAAAACTGATCCATCAATTTGGAAGCTTGTTCTTTATAGCAGTTGTCAGCATATTGCCACACCATTTCTGGACTATCAACGTGAACGATCAATGGATTATCGCTCGGTCGTCCTTTAGCAGCATAAACATTTTTCACAACTTCCGATCTCGTGGCATCCGCACCTAAACCATACACAGTCTCGGTGGGAAATGCTACAAGTTGACCGTCAGCTAAAAAGTCAGCTGCTCGTTGTATTTGGTCATCTTTTAAAATAAGAGTCTCCAACGTTTTACACCTTCTTTCTATGAGCGTTTAAATATCGATAATTGCCACTAATATCCTTATAGAATTTTACAACATATTGGGGCATGTTTTTACCAAATATTTGCTCAATTTGATTTTTTTGATGATACCCAAATTCCATATACAAATCACCGCCGTCAGATAAATGTTTATCGACGACTTTGGAAATGCGTTGATAAATTTCTAAACCCTCATTTTGACCGTACAGGGCCACTTCTGGTTCATACTTTTTAACACTTTCATCCATGACATCTTTTTCCGAAACGGCAATGTAAGGTGGATTGGACACAATGATATCAAAACTTTGATCTGCCAAATTATCAAATAGATCACTTTGTACAAAAGAAATGTTTGCACAATCGTAGATACTAGCATTTTTTGATGCCACACGTAATGCTTCATTTGAAATATCTGAAGCGACGATCTGACTATCAGAAAAAGCTAGGGCTAAGGAAATGGCGATCACGCCGGAACCAGTTCCGATGTCTAGGATTTGCAAGTTCTTCCTATTATTATCACTGATCACTTGATCAACCATTTCTTCAGTTTCTTGACGAGGGATCAATACGTTTTGATCAACGTGAAATTTTCGCCCCATAAAATATGCTGAACCTAAAATATATTGAACAGGTTCATCATTCAAAAGACGTTGTAACCCTGCTTGAAATTTCTCATCGATATCAGAAGGAACTAGATCATTGCGATGTAATTGTAGCTGGGTATAGTTAAAACCCGAAAGTTCTTCCATCAAATACAGGGCATCATCAGAAAACTTTCCGGCTTCTTTCAGCATTAAAAAAGCCCTATTAAGGGCATTAGAATAACTTAGTCTCTCCACTTTCGATTTGCTCCAACTTCTTAGTTTGATCAAATACGACTAATGCATCGATAATTTCGTCAAGATCTCCATTCATGATCCTATCTAATTTGTTCAATGAAAGTCCGATCCGATGATCAGTCACACGATTTTGTGGGTAGTTGTAAGTTCTGATCCGTTCGGAACGATCACCAGTACCAACGGCTGATTTACGCTGTTCATCATATTCACTTTGATTTTGTGATTCATAATAATCATAAACACGTGAACGCAAAATCTGCATCGCCTTTTCACGGTTTTGTTGCTGTGATCTTTGGTCTTGCATAGCAACAACGATACCTGTTGGCAAATGGGTCATCCGCACAGCAGATGACGTCTTATTGATATGTTGTCCACCAGCACCAGAAGAACGATAAACATCAGTTCTGATATCTTTGGGATCGATATCAACGTCAACTTCATCATATTCAGGCATGATAGCAACTGTGGCTGTTGAGGTATGGACCCGACCTGCGGACTCAGTTGCGGGAACTCTTTGTACTCGGTGAGCTCCATTTTCGTATTTAAGCTTTGAATACACCCGATTACCTGTGATCATCACGGCAACGTCCTTGTAACCACCGACTTCAGTATCATTTTCATCGATGATCTCAAAACTCCAGCCTTGTTTTTCAGCATACTTGGAGTACATACTCAATAGATCACCGGCAAACAAGCTGGCTTCATCACCACCAGCAGCACCACGGATCTCCATAATAATATTCTTATCATCGTTAGGATCTTTAGGAAGCATCAGCAAAGTAATGTCATGTTCAACTTTATCCAATTCTTCCTTTGATTCATTCAATTCATCTTTAGCTAAAGCTTGCATTTCGGCATCATCAGTTTCCCGGAGGATCTCATCGCTGTCAGCAATGCTCTTCTTTAACTCTTTATATTTCTTAAAAGCAGCAACGACATCACGCATGTCGGCTTCTTCTTTAGAAAGTTTCATGTAACGTTTAGTATCATTGATAACTTCTGGATCACTCATTAATTCTTGCAATTCGTTGTATCGATCCAAAAGTCCTTCAAGTTGATCAAAAATTTTATCCACTTTAAGAATCCTTTCTCTTACTCATTTAACATTGGAGGATGATTATAGTGACGACGGCAAACGGGATAATACATCTCGTTTCCCCCGATAGCTATTTGATCCCCTTCATATACTGGCTTGCCGTTAGCCATACGCATATTCATGGTAGCTTTTTTCTTACAAAACCAGCAGATCGTTTTCATCTCTTCTAGTTTATCAGCATATAGCAGCAAATACTTGGATCCATCGAATAATTCATTACGAAAATCATTCTTTAGGCCAAAAGCCATGACCGGGATCCCTAACTCGTCGACGACCTGTGTCGCTTGAATGACTTGTTCTTTCGTCATAAACTCACACTCGTCGATCAAAACGCAAGCAGCGTCAGTATTTTCCTCTTTAACAATATCATAAACATTGGAATTGTGTTCTAATGCGATCGCATCAGCAGATAATCCAATTCGGCTCGAGATCTTTCCTTTACCAGATCTGGTATCTATTATACTAGTCATTAATATAACTGACTTACCTTGTTCTTTGTAATTGTGAGCAACTTTTAAAATTTCAATTGATTTGCCACTGTTCATTGCACCGTACTTAAAAAATAGTTGAGCCAAATGTCCGCCTCCAAAATTATTTCCTTGAAAATTATACCCAAAACGCTCACCAATTTATATAGTTTCTGTCATTCAGATACAAAATCAGCTAAAATATTATTCATGTGTGCTAAGATATTTTTAATAAATTAATTGAGGTTTGACAATGACACTTAAATCAAGTTTTGCAACACTTACTGGCAAAAGTTCCTATTTCATCTTAAGTACCTTCTTTAACGGGGGATCTTCATATCCTGGCAAGATCGCCTACAAGATCGATCCAGATATTTTAGGAACTTTAGGCAAAAATTATGAACTGATCGTAGTTACTGGTACCAACGGTAAGACCTTGACTACTTCATTGATCAATAAAATGTTAAAGCAAAAATACGACGATGTTTTGACTAACCCTACTGGCTCTAACATGGTCCAAGGTATCGTCACTAGTTTTCTGACTCACCACAAAACTAGCAAGAAGCCTTTGGCGGTCTTAGAAGTTGACGAAGCAAACGTTGAGATCATTTGTCGTTACATTAAACCTAAGTATTTCGTTTTAACAAATATCTTCCGTGATCAAATGGATCGTTACGGCGAGATCTACACGACTTACCAAAAGATCCTTAACGGTATCAAACTAGCTCCTGAAGCTACCATCATCGCTAACGGCGATGCCGCGATCTTTTCTTCTAAGGAATTACCTAACAAAGTAGTCTATTATGGTTTTTCTGATAAAGGTTTTGAAGACACCGATATCAAGGCTCCCACTAATACAGATGGCGTATTGTGTCCTAAATGTGACCATATCTTGCATTACCACAATATCTCATATGCCAATCTTGGAAGCTACTTCTGTCCAAATTGTGGATTCAAACGTCACCAATTAGATTATCAAGTTACCGATATCAAGACTTTATTACCAAACAAAACCGAATTTTCAATCGATGAGAAACCATTCACCATGAATATTGGTGGAAAGTATAACATTTACAACGCCTTGGCTGCTTATGCTGTTGCTTCAGAACTCGGCATTAGTACCGAGCAGATCAAAAAGGCCTTCTCCTACGATGAAAAAGTCTTTGGTCGTCAAGAGACTATCAACGTCGATGGCAAAGATGTCAATATCATCTTAGTCAAGAATCCCGTTGGACTAAATCAGGTTATCGAGACCATTTTAAGCGACAAGTCCGATTATTCGCTTGCGTTCTTGTTGAACGCCAATTACGCTGATGGGATCGACACGAGTTGGATCTGGGACGCTAATTTCGAAGACTTCGATTATGACAAATTACCGCTTGTTATCACCGGTGGCAAACGAGTCAAGGACGTTACCTTCCGCTTCAAGATCGCCGGTTTAAATATGGACAAGAATATCGAAACGACTGAAATAGAAGATTTCGTTAAAGCATTATCTAAGGTACCAACCGACAAAATTTATGTTTTAGCTACTTATACAGCCATGATGAGCTTGCGAAAAGTTCTCAGTGAAAAAGGCTACATCAATAAAAAATAATTCCATGTTTTTTTAAGAAATAAATCCCACCAGATCAAGCATCTTGTTCAATCAAAAGATGTCGATCTGGTGGGATTTTTTATTTGCAGTTAGAGAACGTGATCTTCTTGCAGAAAACTATTCAAGACAGTATCTCTTCTATTCAGAAATATTTGATTATTTTCGATCGGATGGACCCGATTAGTCAAAACGACCATGGCCGTTTGATTTTGATAGTCTAAAGCAATGAAATGTCCAGTATAGCCAGTGTGGAATAATACCTGACCGCTCCCGTCAGGTTTGATATCCCATCCCAACGAACGCCCAGGGTTTAGCTTAGTAAAATTGTGATACAAAAATTGAAATCTAGGTTCAAGCATGATCTTCGAAAACTTCATGACATCACTCAAGGTCGAAAACATCCCTGCGGAGCCACATTGAGCTCCTAATTGGCGAGCTTTCGGATCGTTTGGGATACCAGTTAAAAAGCTACCATTGAGCTTATATGTCGGTATACAGCGACTTTCCACTGGTTCAAAGGTCGTATCCTCTAATTCCCACGGTTTTAATATTTGTTCAACGATAGCTTGTTGAACAGGTTTTTGATAAATTTTCTCGACTATCAATCCTAAAAAGATCAATCCAGTATCAGTATACTTGACCACTCTGTCAAAATTAGCCGTCACTGGCAGATCCAATAAGGCTTTTATCAATTGTTGAGCATCCAATTTATCTCGATCTGGAATATAACCATCGATCCCCGAAGTATGCGTCAGCAAATGAATCAACTGGACCCTATTATCTTTAAATCCTGGTAAATATCGATTCACCGGATCATCGAGGTGAATTTTATTTTCAGCGATCATTTTTAAGATCAATGGGATCGTCCCCATAACTTTAGTCAGCGACGCTAAATCATGCAGTTCATCTCCTACCAAAGCTTCCTTGTCTAGTTGCCACGATTTATTTCCATAAATATCAGTTTCGCTCTTATTGCCACTGATGAAACCATAGCTTACCCCAGGAACTACCTGCGAGTTGACTAGATCTCTGATCTGGGCTTTAGTTTCCAAAAAAATATTCATGATCGATCTACCTTTCTATTTTGGAGAAATAAAAAAAGACATGCTTAACATGTCTTTAATTATACCAAATATTTCTACATAACCACATTTCCGGCAAATTGACTATTGTAAAGATCAGCATAGAAACCGTTCTTAGCCATCAATTCGTCATGATTACCAGTCTCGACGATCGAACCTTCATTCATCACGATGATCTTATCCGCATCACGAATAGTCGACAATCGATGGGCAACAACAAAACTAGTCCGATTTTTCAATAGACGTTGCATAGCGTGTTGGATATGAACTTCCGTTCTCGTATCAACGGACGAAGTAGCTTCATCTAAGATCAAAATTTCGGGATCAGCGACAAAGGCACGTGCGATAGTGATCAATTGACGTTGTCCTTGAGAGATATTTGAAGCTTCCTCATTGAGGACCGTATCGTATCCATCAGGTAATTGACGAACGAAGCTGTCCACATGGGCTGCCTTAGCTGCTGCGATGATTTCATCGTGGCTAGCATCTTGATTACTATATTTCAAGTTGTCGTAAATAGTCCCAGTGAAGAGCCAAGTATCTTGCAAGACCATGGCGTAGTGACTTCTGACGTCATCGCGGCTCATGTTACGGATATCGCGACCATCAAGCTTGATCGAGCCACCTTTAACATCATAAAAGCGTTCGAGCAAGTTGATAACAGTCGTCTTACCAGCACCGGTAGGGCCTACGATCGCGATCATTTCACCAGGCTTAACATTTAAGTTATAGTCTTGCATCAATAATGGTTTGCCATCGTATCCGAAATCCATATGATCCAAAATGACTTTATCATCTGTTTGAATGTCAGAAACATCAACAGGATCATCATTCATTTCAGGTTCATCGATAACCTCAAAAATACGTTCAGCAGATGCGACAGTTGCTTGGATCGTGTTAGCTAAGTTAGCTAATTGAGTGATCGGCTGCGAAAATTGATTCATGTATTGAAGGAAAGCTTGGATATTACCTAAAGCGATTCCCCCATTGGCTACTTGAATACCACCAAACATGGCAATCAAAACGTATCCTAAGTTATTGATCAAAGTCATTAATGGCATGATGATACCAGAGATCATTTGTGCTTTCCAAGAAGCTTTATACAAAGTTTCATTTTCTGCATCAAATTGGGCAATAGCATCTTTTTCGTGGTTGAAACTCTTGACCACCACGTGACCAGCATAATTTTCTTCAACTTGATTGTTCAATAAACCAAGTGATTTTTGTTGTCTGGCAAAAAACTTTTGTGATGAAGGAGCAACTAATCCAACGACGATCAAACTTAGCGGGATCGTTGCTAACGCGATCAACGTCAGTTGCCAACTGATCGTAAACATCATCCACAAAACACCGACGAAAGTCACGGTACTCGTTACTACTTGGGTGATACTTTGCTGCAAAGTTCCGGCGATATTATCCATATCGTTGATCGCACGTGACATGATATCTCCGTTTGAATGCTGATCATAGTAACTGATCGGCAATCTTCTCATCTTTGACTTCAAGTCACGTCTTAATTTGTAAACCGTTCTTTGTGAGACACGAGTCATCACAAATTGTTGAATAAAACTAAATAAAGCGGAAGCCATGTACATCAAGAAAACGATAAAGATAATTTGCTTGATCTTACTAAAGTCGATCGGAAATTGATCAACCTGGATCCCAGCTTTTTGCTGAGCAACACCATTCATGAAACCTTTGTAGATCTCAGTCGTGGCTTCACCTAATACTTTTGGAGTCATTACTTGGAAGATCGATGACAAGATCGCCAAGATCAAGACAATAATTATTCCCCAAATATAAGCCGACATGTAGGAAGCTAAACGTCTAATCGTCTTCCAAAAATGCTTGGCTTTTTCTGGTTTTGGACCAGCGCCACCACCATGTGGACCCTTTGGCCCGACTGGATTAGAAGACGTTGTTTCTTTATCTTTAGCCATTATTGCCCTCCCTTATCTGAGACTCAATAATTTCTTGATAAGTCTTATTATTTTCTTTCAATTCTTCATGGGTACCGAGACCGACCATGTCGCCGTCATCAATAACGAGGATCTCATCAGCGTCAGCAACAGTTGATATTCTCTGACCAACGATCACAACAACACTGTTATTGATCTTCTCATCGGCTTTTAAGGCTGTCCGAAGATTGAGGTCAGTCTTGAAGTCAAGTGCTGAGAAGGAGTCATCAAAGACATAAATTGAAGCATCTTTGACCAAAGCTCTGGCAATCGCTAATCTCTGCTTTTGCCCACCGGAGAAGTTATCTCCACCTTGTTCAACAGGTGCATCTAGTTGTTTTTCTAGATCTTTAACAAAACCATCGGCTTGCGCAATTTCTAAGGCGTGCCAAATTTCATCATCCGTAGCATCGTCTTTACCATAAAGCATGTTGCTACGGATCGTTCCTTTGAACAGCACTGCTTTTTGAGGGACCATCGAAACTTGGCGGTTAATATCTTCAGTATTCAAGGCCTTAACATCGGTCCCGTTGATCATGACCACACCAGTTTCAGAATCATAAAACCTGGGGATCAAGTTGATCAAAGTCGTTTTACCGGATCCAGTACCACCAATGATGGCCAAAGTTTGACCTTTTTCCATCTTAAAGTTGATATTAGTAAGAGCTAACTTCTCCGCACCTAAGTAGCGGAAGTTCACATCATCAAACTCTAATGAGGCTTCTTCTTTGACCTTGGCAGGTTTAGCAACAGTATCGATCTGACTCTCTTTTGCAAACACTTCTTGAATACGTGCAGCAGAAGCTGAAGCACGAGGGATCAAGACAAAGATCAATGATAAGATCATAAAACTCATTAAGATTTGCATTGCATAAGTCATGAATGCAATTAAGTTACCAACTTGCATAGTTTGATTAGCAATATAGTGAGCACCTAACCACGTAATACCAATGTTAGTACCACTCATGATCAAAGTAACGAATGGCACCATCATTGCCACGATCGTATAAACTTTGATAGCATTGTTAGTGTAATCGTCATTGGCATTTTTAAAACGATTTTGTTCAAATGTATCTTGTCTAAATGCTCGAATAACACGGACACCAGTTAATCCTTCACGGAAGATCAAGTTCAACCGATCAGTTTTCTTTTGCATCGCTTTAAACAGTGGCACGGCAAAGTACATCACACCACCAACGACGATGATCAAAGCTGGGATCACGATCAAAAAGATCTTGGTCATCGGACCATTTTTTTGATAAGCCATGAAACTAGCCCCGATCAACATGATCGGTGCCATGATCATCATTCTTAGCATCATGACGATAACATTTTGAATTTGCATAACATCATTTGTAGTTCTAGTTGTTAGTGATGAAGTATCGAAAGCATCGAATTCATCGTGCGAAAAGTATAAAACTTTTCTAAATAAGTCTGAACGTAGTTTCTGACCTAAACCTTGAGAAGCTTGTGAGGCTAGAAAAACATTCCCAACAGAAGCTAAGACCGTCAGTACAGATACGAAAATCATCTTCATACCGGCGGAAATAATATAACTAGTCTGTCCTTTGGCAATACCGTTATTAACGATATCCGAAGTAATGTTGGGCAAATATAATGAGGCGATAACTTGTACGATCATAAACAGGATCGAACCAATTACCTGCCAAATGTTTAATCGTCCTCGAACTATCTTAAACATTCATTCACTCCCTTTTCCTTTGACTAAGCAGTCATTCTAGTATTAAATCACTAAATGCGATAAAATTCTATAAATAGAACAAATAAGGTGGACTATCATTGACTAATAAAAATACTGAACCTCAATTATTTAAAAGTCTATTTCATATTATAGCCTTTATTCTGCTTTTTATAGTAGAACAAATTCCATTGAGTATTTTAGCACTTCCAAAAGCTAGTTTAGGAAGCAGCTATCAATCATATATCAAAATGGCACCAATAATTTCATTAATATTGATGATAATCGTTGGATTCATTTTGTATTTTACATACAAAAGATCCAAGCAATTCACCACCCAACCTTTCAGCATCAAAACTTGGATCACAATAATTGCTGGTATCGTCGTCGCTTTGATTATCAATTACGGCTTGATACCATTTATGAGAGCACAAAATACTAATGTTGATACCTTAAATATGATCGGACAAAATAGTCAGATCATCTTGATCTTTTCGGTGTTAGTAACTGCTCCAATTTTTGAAGAGTTGCTCTTTCGTGGCTTGATCATGAATTGGTTTTTCGTTAATCGACCAATGATTTCAATTTTGATTTCAGGGTTAGTCTTCGGTTTTGCTCATGCACCGATCAGTAGCAATACTGATTGGGTCTACGCTATATCCAAGATTTTGCTCGGACTCGTATTAGCCATTGTCTATTACAAAACGAAAAATATTAAGGCAAGCATGACCGTCCATTTTCTAAATAACTTCTTATCTATTGTATTGGCGATGTAAAATGAATAAACAACAACAGAAATTAAACCAAACTATCCAAAATGCGATTCGAAGCATCTTAATGTATACCATTTTAAGTCTCGTTCTGCTTGCTACAGGGGCGATACTTCACTGGCAATTGTTCGAATACGTCTCGATCGCATCAGCAATTATTGCGATAATATACGTAATTTACTTAGTTTATTTGTTAATTCTTAAACGTAGGTTAAAAAAATAAAAAAACCATATTGACACTACAATAGGTTTCACGGTATAGTTATTTGTGTTGTTTGATTGCCCGTTGGTCAAATGGTTTAAGACGCCACCCTCTCAAGGTGGAGTTATGGGTTCGATTCCCATACGGGTGATAATTTAAGTATTTTATAACATTTTCATTTTTATAAAAGAGCTGTAAACGTTGAGTTTACGGCTTTTTTATTTTTTGCATATTCTAAAGCATTCTAGATTTTTATATAGTTGTCACACAAGTGTCACACAAATCACGCAAAAAAAGACCCACACCTAAATTAATAGATGTGGGTTGTTATAATTTTGCAAATAAAAAAAGCCCTACTTGACAAAGGCAAATGACAAGCTAGGCTTCTACTAGAACGGCAAGACTACTGAGCGTTGTAGTCAAGAGATACGAAACATTCAAAACTTAATACAAGTGAATCTTAACAAATTATGTAGCAAACAGTCAAATTTTTTTCACTTTTCTCTTTCTTTTTGATAATATCTTAAAAGAGGACATGCACTGCGCTTCGTTCTCGTATGTTTGTGCTCTACGAAGAATAAATAGTTCTCAAATGGAGGTACGAACATGAAAAATTTAATACAATTTTTTGTTACACATGGATTCGAGTTGTTCACACTTGGCATAGCTATCATTGCCGAGTTATTAATCGCAATTTTTATTCATTAGTCAGCAGTGCGGCAGATGTGGGATTGAGCCCCCGCATCTGCTTTTTTGTGTTTACACAATAACACATACTTTAATTTATATCCAATAAAAAAGCCCACACCTAAATTAATAGATGTGGGTATTATTTGATTGCTCAAATACAAAAGAAGAAAACTATTGTAATTTGATTCAAACCGGACTGTGCATTTTCTCAATTAATAATTTGGCTTCTTAACATCATAGATGTTATATTTACAAATTTTTGAATAATTACCTCTAAATCGATTATTAGGATAAATTTGATGATGAATATCGATAAACAAAGGATAAAAATAAATATGGTCACCAACTTTATCAATGCCACATATCACTCTGACACCACCGGAGTTGTTGGCGGCTACTTCCCATAAGGTTATTTCCGGGTCTAAATCAAATTTATTTATTTTTTTTACAATTCTTGTAATTAAATTTGTTTTATCATCCCCAATAACATGGCAATGCTGGTATTTACCTTGTAAAATTTCCATTCCATGTTCCTTCAAAAATGGAATAGTTTCCACCATTATTACCTTAAGAACAGCGCACATCTCTTGATAATCACGATAAAAATTATTGAAATCTTTGAGATCAACAGAATCAAGCCACTTCGGATAAGCTGACAATTCGACGCTTATATTTTCATGGGTATCAATTTTGTTAAATTGACTATCTACATTATTCTTAGGAGCTATGTTATTGAGCCGTTTTCTTTTCGATCTAGAAATTTTTAAGCAACCCTTTCAATGTAACATTTAAAAATATCCTTATCGGATATTGCGGATGTGCTCGCTGATAAAGGTGTCGCATCTCCTCTAGCTTTTATCCACGGTGCTTCTCTGTGAGAAAGGTTTTCTAACTGATCTGCAGTAAAAGTCCCATATTCGTCCCAAACTTGGTTTAAAATGTCTTCAACATCATCAGGTAATTCAACAACTTCCCCATTATATTCAGGAATATCGTTGTACCCATAAGATTTGTATTTAGAATAAATATCGTGTAAAACTGGTCCGTGAGCCCAAGCTTCAAAGGTATCATCAAACAACTTGTTGTCCAAATGATCAACATCATCATTGGTAAGAGTTAACACCCAGGAATAAGCATAATATAAAATTTTTTGTAACTTTTTAGGAGATAAACTACCTTTTTTCAAATACCAGTTTGCAATTTGTTGTGCTGTAAATTTGCTATCTGTCATATGAATCCCTCCACTCAGCGCAATTATAAAGAACAATATCTGACTTACTATTTACTCATGCTGATTATATCATCTTTCATCAGTAACGCATACTACGACCTTTCAAAAAAAGCCCACACCTAAATTAATAGATGTGGGCTATTTTTATTCTTTAGATAAAATATCTATCGCACTTTTTACAACTTCATTTGAGAAAACTAATTCTTCACTACGCTTTAAAATATCTTTTTCTTCTGTGGAAGATAACTTGTTCACATATATATTGTTAATATCAATATTATATTTTATATCGTTTTTCATCATATCCATAACAACATCCTCCTGTCGTTGAAACAAAGCATACTATCAAAAGAATAATTTTTCAAGAATTTTCTTCTAAATCATCATCTCGTAGCTTTTCTAACAAATTCCATTCACTATTATCGTAATTAATCTTTGTATTATTTAAAATATAGTTCCCAAAATCTTTATAATCTTTGTCTTCCATCTTATCTAAGGTAGCCAAATATCTAGTCTTTTCAACTAGCTCTTTTTTCAAATGTTTTCTGTATTGAAAATCATATTTGTTAGAATGCAAAAATATGAGAGTCGTTACCATTGCTGTCCTTTTGTTTCCATTATTAAAAGATTGAAACTTAGCTATCTTATACCAAATGAATGCTGCTTTCATTGAAATGGTAGGCAAAAAATCATATCCAAAATTCACAGATTCCTTCACCCTTTCAAGAGTGTATTTAATGTGATCCGGTTGTTTTAAACCATACCACCCGTATACTCCCTTTTCAGAATAAATTTCCTGTGCTTTGGCATTATACTCCACAACATCAGATAATGTGGGAACAATCAATCCAAGTTGAATAAAAAAGAATTTAAATGCCTCAGGCTGTTTTTTACTTTCAAAAATCATCTCGTTTACATGCAACTTGTGTGTTTTGTCGACTATTTGTGTTTTGGGTCTAATTGAAACATTTTCAGTAACAAAGTCTTTATCAAGTTTTATATCTGTAGCAAGACGGACTATCAGCTCATTAATCTGTTCGCTTGATAAATAAGTATTCACAACAATTCCGTCGTACTCTTCATTATTTATAACGAACTTATCAATGTTTTTATGATCGAAGTCAAATGGCACCAGTCTATCTTTAAAATCAAATTTTGTCATGCATTTATTATAACAAAAAAACCACACCTAAATTAATAGATGTGGGTATTATTGTATCTTTATCCCTTGAATCCTGAACCTTGCTGGAATTTAACTGGGATATATTCATCTGTGGAAACTTGGTAGCACCAGCCTACATTAGGTACTTTAAATAGTTCTTCACCGGTTGCCCATGAAGTGCCGCCTTTAAATACTTGGTTGCTGTCCTTAATACTTTGACCTTTAGAATTGTATGCATTAACTCCGTAACCGTCTAGATAGTTAATAACGATCTTGCCAGCCTTGTCAGTTACGGATTGTGGAATGTAAGTGTCTTTACCGATTTTAAAGTACGCTTTTTTATCACGTACTAGAATATCAGCTGATTGCCATGCCGTTCCACTAAGTATATCAGTCCCAATATGAGGAACGCCTTTGCTATTTGTTGCGGTAAATGCTTTGAAGTAGTCAGCTGTCACAGTCACCACATTATTAATAGTGGCTTTCTTCTCTGGTTCGGGCTCGTCATCAAATCCGTTTGCAAGGTCATATGCTAGCTGTGATTTAGTGATACCCATGCTTGCAAAGTAAGGGTAAGGATCAACGTGGTCGCCGCCAAAATTATTTGTAACCCATTGGTGTGTCTTGATTCCATTGCCCCCACCATCTAGAGTGAGTGGGATACCGTAAGCATTAGCGTAGTAGCGAGCTACTTCCACATACAAACGATAGGCTTCTCTAAATTGTTGCTTGTCGCCTGTTCTTGCAAACTCAATTTGTACGGGGGCATAAGGGTTAGCTGTTAATGCTCCCCATGATATGTAGCCTGGTTCACCGATTTGGTAAATTTGCGCCTTGCCATCCATATAACCAACGAAAAACTGGACGTAAGCGTTGCCGTAATTGTTGTGCATATACTGTACTTCATGCAGTAACGCTTGTGAATCTCGCTTGTCGTTATCGTTTCCAGATTCGTGGAGGATAATAAACCGGTTAGAAGCTAGCCGTGTATCACCTTGGTAATCGCCTAGTGTGTATGTCTTATTAATGATATTAGGGTTAAACATATTTTATCCTTTCATATCCAGATTTTTTTGTTTTTTGGTTGGTTTCCACTCTGTCGAATATCCACCGGCAATACCTTTGATACCAGTGAATAATCCAGCTGTGGAAGCACCAACTAGGAAACCAGCAAG
>NZ_RHNT01000080.1 GCF_003946325.1 Companilactobacillus furfuricola
TTGTATACGGAAGGACTAATTTTATCAACTTTTTTAAAAAGTGTAGACTAGTCTTTTTGGAATCAACAGGCAACCTAAATCTTGATGAATTTCTTGATGGCTAACCAAAGTACAACAAGAACCGGTAAACCGCTAAGTGAAATTTCATGGCTGACGGTCGAATTCCCTCCACCCTCCCAGAAACTAAGGTGGTGCTAAATTTTTCTCTTTGTGGGTGAGGACGGTACTTATCTTTTTTCTGCAAATTTTCTTTAGGGAATTCCAATTCCCTCGCTATTACTTGCTATCAATCCTGACTTCACCCCCTATCTGGTCCACCTTTTTCGGAAAAATCATCGGTTGGTATTTAACTTTCTCAATCTCCGTTTCAGTTTGATTTTCTATTCCTCGCGACTTCGCTTCGCTGGTCGCCATTTCTCCTCCAATTGATTCCGTTTCTAATGAATTTTTACTCTTCCAAAATTTACAAGATAGAAATCGTCAACAAAGTCCCAGGAATCAAGTATAGATGGTTAAACCAACCTACCTAAAACAATTTTGAGAGATAAAACTAAGTACCGTACCCCCCACCCCAAAATTATTTTTTAACTACCTCAGGTTCTGCGGGAGGGTGGAGGGAATTCGCCGTCAGCCGCGAAATGAAGGAACGTAAGTGCATACGCACTTGCGCAACTGGTTCTTGGTGGTGGCGATGCCACCGAACAACTAAGGAAGCCACGGTCGCAATTCCCGGAACCCTCCCGCAGAACCGGCAATGAACCTCCAACAAAAAAAGTCTTCAAACTATTAAAAGTCTGAAGACTAATATCTTATTTCAATACGATTTTTTTATACAAATGCCGCGTTAAGAAATAATAGCCACCATATAGAACAAAGAAAATTATAAATGGTAGTGCCAAATTTCCATATGGTTTCAGCAATAACGCCTTAAACATTTGTAATCCTACTAATACGTGGACAATTCCTAATGTAGCTGGAACTGCGAAGAGGACGGCGATTTCTTTATTGATCGATGATTTCAGAGCTTTTTGTCTGGCACCGATTTTGTGTAGCATGTTGTATCTCTTAACGTCACCGGCTGCTCCAGATAGGATCTTGAACATTAGACAACTTGCTAGCATTGCTAAGAAGGCAACCCCTAGGAAGAAGCCCATGAATTCCAAACCGGAGAAGAAGCCGTTGATATTTTTGTAGACTACGTATTTATCTACTAATGCTTGTTTCAAGATTGGGAAACGTCGTTGTTGCTCTTCAGAAACTTGTTTGATCGGTGTAAGATTTTTTCTGAAAGAGTCAGTTTTTACATACGTGATCGAATTTTGTTGACCTTTGATCTGGTTATATTCTTGGTCGCTTACTACTTTCATCTGCTTAACTTGATTTTTTGGTAGCATGGCGCTTTGAATATCGTATTTGACCTCTTTATTGTTGGGGTCAGAACTCTTCTTTTCCGTTGAGAACATAGTGTCCATGTCGAAATGGTTATATGTGTATGGTTGGGACTTGATATCGCTCTGACGGTAATAAGCCGTTTTATCAGTGATCTTGTAATCGTATCTGATAGTGGAAGCATTCGACATTTTATCGACTAAAGCTTTTTCCTTACTATTGATATTGATAATTTGTGAATCGTAATATTTTTGACCATTAACTACTGTATCGATCTGTTGGTAAAAGCCTAGTCCAACGGTAATTGCCCCGAGTGCGAGTGAGAACATGATCGAGACCATCGATAAAATCTTGGTGTAATCTTTGACCCGGAAATTCAATTGTGACAAGGTGAAATTGTTTAAGCCTTTTTGAGCAAATCTCCCATTCTTTTTGAGAGCACTAATGATAGTTGTCGTTAGAGAATTCATGACAAAGTACGTTCCAAGAACGATCGTTACTAAAGCGATGGGCACGCCTAAATAAATGAACATCGCATTTTTACCCATGTAGATCATAGCAGCGTATCCGATGGCGATAAAGATCAATCCGATAATTGCTTGAAAAATTGTCCAAACAGTATTTCTTTTCACACGAGTTGGTTGACTGTCTTTATTTAACAAGGTCAACACTTTAGTCATTCGTAAAGAAATTGAATTTCTTAAAGCTGAAAAAATAAAAATCACGACGAAAAATATCAATGTAGCGATCAATGCTGGGATGTAAAAACTACTGAAATGTTTGACCGGCATATCCAAATTTTTCATTAATAATTGACCGACAAAACCTGTCGCAAAAATTCCTAAAAGAACTCCGATAATTGAAGCAATAGCACCGATGATAAATGTTTCCACAAATATCATTTTGGAAATTTTACTACTTTTGGCACCGAGCATCATGAACATCCCATACTCTTTTTGACGCATACTCAAAAGAAATTTATTGGCGTAATTGATATATACGATAGTAATTATAGCTAGCAAAATTGCGCCGAATCCGAAAATAAATACCGTCGCAGCGGCTGGTGAATTTGAGCTTAAAAAGTCTTTGTTCATAGCTAAAGACATGAACATGTAAAAAATGGCGGCTGCGATCATCAAACCTGAAAATAATACACTGTAATCGCGAATTCGATGTTTAATGCCACCAATGGCAAGTTTGTTTAACAAAGTAGTCCCCTCCTATTCCGCAAATGTTCCTAATGAATCTAAAATTTCTTGATAAAATTCGCCACGTGAACGATTTTCATTTTTAAGTTCTTGACCGATTTCACCGTCTTTAATAAATAAGATCCGGTCACAGAAACTAGCTGAAAATGGATCGTGAGTTACTAATAAGATCGAAACATTATCTTCTTGATTGATCTTCGTCATCGTATCCATCAAAGCACGAGCACTCTTTGAATCCAAAGCACCAGTTGGTTCATCTCCAAAAATAATTTTTGGTTGATGTACCAAAGCACGGGCAGCCGCAACACGTTGTTTTTGACCACCAGAAAGTTCGGTTGGGTAGTGATTCAAAATATCCGTCAAACCTAATTTTTCAGAAATTTTAGCTACAGCAGGCTTGATCTCATTATTACTACGATTTTGTAGTGCAAGTGGCAGAGCAATATTTTCATAAGCCGTCAAATTTTCCAACAAATTGAAATCTTGGAAAATAAAACCGATCTGATTGGCCCGAAAATCAGCCATTTCATTATTTTTCAATTTAGTAATATCTTCGCCGGCAATCTGAACTTGGCCACTAGTAGGAGTATCCAAGGTAGAGAGAATATTTAACAAAGTAGTCTTCCCAGAACCAGAAGCTCCCATAATACCAACAAATTCACCAGGTTGAACTTCAAAGTTAACATCCGACAAAGCCTTAAATTGCTTCTCATTAGCCTTCCCATAAATCTTTTCAATATTCTTAACATCAACAATATTTTGCATGTATTTAACCTCCATCTGATATATCTATCTTAGGGGGAAAGCAACAAATAGTCGTTCGATTCACATTACAACGGCTTACAGTTTTGTAAGAAAAGCAGAGAGCGGAGGGAGATGATCAGCTGCTGAGGATTTAGGGACTGTCGGCACCCAAGGTGCGGCAAAGCCGCGCCTGCCGACAGTTTCTAAACCGGAGGCCGCTATCTCCCGGAGCTCGTTTCAACATCCTTGAGGATAAAAACAAAAAACACTATCCAATTTGCAGCAAGTTTAGCAAAAAAATGGGTAGCACTATTTAATATCTCAAAAGTAGTGCCCACTGACACTTACAAGAGGACATACAGAGAGCTCACTTTTATTGTATAGATAGAACAAGAATCCAAAAAAATATAAAATATCCATTAATATATGAGGTACCTCACTTTTGCCAATCAAAAAAAATTACCACAACAAAAAAATAAGCCCCACAACAACCACCCCAAATCAAGTTTTCCACTACCTTAGGTCCTGTGGGGGTGGAAGGAATTCGCCTTCAGCCGCGAAATAATGGAACGTAAGTGCTAACGCACTTGCGCTACCGTTTTGGTGGTGGCTGCGCCACCGAACAACTAAGGATGCCACGGCGCAATTCCTGGAACCCCCACAGGACCGGCAATGAACCTCCCTCCCAAAAATCCAAAGCTTAATTTGATTTATCCCATTTATCGTTTTACAATTTGCGCTATAATACTAAAGTTACAAAATTTTTGAAAAATAGGGGTGTTTACCGTGGGGGAAAAACTGCCAGAACTCGACTCTAAAAAGTCGTACATTAGCTGGCCTGTCGTTGCATTGATGGACTTTGTGACCGTTATTGGTTTTGACGACATTATTTATAACTTCCAAAACCAAGGTCTCGGGATCGTCTTCACTTGGATCCTCATGCTTTTCTTATTCGTTGTACCTTATGAAATGATGGTTGGTCATCTAGGATCAACTTTTAGTCACGAAGGTGGAGGTATGACTTCTTGGGTCCGTGGTACCGGTGGTAACGTCTGGGGATATATTTGTGCCTGGACTTATTGGGTCGCAGGACTGCCTTACATCGTTGACGTTGCCAATTCGATGCTGATTTCATTCGGTTGGCTGATCAATGGTAACAACAAGATGTCAGATACGATGACAAACAGTATGTTTGCTTTACTGACTGCCGTAATTTTTACGCTATTTATTTTTATTCAACATCATTTAAAAAATTCACTTCAATGGTTATCGATCATTGGTGGTGGAGCCATGTTCGTTGTCACGATTTTGTATGCGATCATGACGGTTGTCTATTTGACACAAGGAAATGCACCACATACTGAACCATTCACGATCAAATCATTCATACCTAAATTTGATCTGCACTACTTATCTACTTTTGGTTTAGTAATTTTTGCTATGAACGGGGCTGAACTTGCTTCGCCTTACGTTACTGAGATGAAAAATGGTAAGCGTGACTTTCCGAAAGCTATGTGGATGTTAGCTATTATGACTGGATTCTTAACTGTCTTTGGTTCATTCTCACTAGGAGTATTTTTCAATGCTCACAACTTGCCGCATGATCTGAAGATGAACGGTTCTTACTATGCTTTCCAAGCTATGGGTAATGATTTTGGTATGGGGCGTTTCTTCCTATACTTATTCGCTATTACGCAAGCGATTTATATGATGGCTCAACTGGCTGTCTTGATCGATGCAAGTACTAGGATGTTCTTGTCTGATACTGCTAAGGCATACTTGCCTAAACGTTTGACGAAGCTTGATAGTCGAGGCCTACCGATCAATGGTTATTGGCTTACGACTGGTATTTGTACGGTTATTATGGTTTTAAGTGCCACTTTGCCAAATATGAATTCTATTTTTAATCAGTTGCTGAATCTGAACGGGATCGTGTCACCTTACGTTACTTGTTTTGTGTTTAGTTCGTTTATTTTGGTTCGGTTGCATCCTGATAAGTTTAAGAGTGATTTTACTTATATTAAAAATCAGAAGTTGGCTGTTATGGTGGGGGCTTGGTGCTTTTTAGTTACTTTTGTTGCTGCTACTATGGGTATTTTGCCGGTGGATGAGGTTTATGGTACTGGTACTTGGTATCATGTTTTAGCTCTTAATATTATTGAGCCACTTATTATGATTGCTATTGGTGTTATTTTGCCGCTTATTGCTCGGATGCAGAGGCGTAATGATTTGTCTGTTTGATGGTTTCAGCCTTTTTGGCTGGGGCTTTTTTTGCAAAGATGTAAGAGAGCTATGGCAGACAGAAGCGTTTTACTTTGTTGGAGTTCTGTTAGTTTGTTTGGTTGTTGGGGTGTGGTGGTAGTATTTTGGTTGCTACGTTCAATGCCGACTCCGGGGCCCGGGGATACAGCCACTGGAACGCTGCCGACTCGATTTGAGCTCCTCGAAGAAAACCACTTCGACGATCTCAAATACGAGTCTTATTCTAAGCGATAAATCGGTTCTCGTCGTGGTTTGGTTATTTTGATGCATTTATTTAAGAAGAGGCTTATATACTCAATGCCAATTTTCATGAGCATATAAGCCTCTTCTTTATTCATTACGACTTAGGATGTTCCTTGAAAGGTCGTGGATA
>NZ_RHNT01000081.1 GCF_003946325.1 Companilactobacillus furfuricola
TTGTATACGGAAGGACTAATTTTATCAACTTTTTTAAAAAGTGTAGACTAGTCTTTTTGGAATCAACAGGCAACCTAAATCTTGATGAATTTCTTGATGGCTAACCAAAGTACAACAAGAACCATAAAATCGCCAAGAATAATTTGGCTACTGAACCCATATAGCGCCCCGCCCCGGAACCGGCATTGAACGTACACCCAAACAACTACCACCCCCCAAAACACCAGTAAAACTCCACAAAACCCTAACAACTGGTAATAAACACCCCAAAAATCAAACAATAATAAAAATAATTATCAATCATCATTGACGTATCAAAAAAAGTGTTCAATAATCAAAATGTAACATTCGATAAGTAAAAAAATATCAATAAATAATCAGGTTAATATATCCAATTTAACCAAACGCACCACACTAAGCTTTGATTTATCAGTCGAAAATCAAAACAAACCATATTATCATAATTATTCATCCGATATTTTTTCCACTTACCGAAAAATTAATGAAGGATTTAACAAATAATGAGGGGGGAGCAATACATTGAATTCTAGATACGTAAAAGGTACCAAGTGGGCCATTTCTAGCGTAGCCACATGTGCTGCTGCTTTGTCATTTATGATCGTAACAAACGCCACTCAAGCTGACGTTTCAACTGATCAAAATACACAAGCAAACGTACAAACTACACAAGTTCAACCCGCTTCAACAACTCAAAATACTTCAGAAAGTTCAGCTCAAAAAGCTGCCATTACCGAAACTACCACGACAACTTCGACATCTACGACGAAATCAGCTGTAAATTCAGCTAACGTGGCTAAGACTCAAGCTTCTACGCAACCGGTTGCAACGGCTAATGACAATGTTCCAAGTGGTGGAACAGTCGAAGACGATTATCCTGACGTTTCCAACAACGTTTTAGGTGCAGCCGCATATTTCCACATTTTTTCAAATGATGCCACATTAAACGCTCACACTAACGGAAACTTAGCTGTCAAAAATTTGGATGGTAAAGTAAACTTTGGTACAAACGTCCACGAGGAACTGCTCGACCAAGAAATTTCTTACATTCAAAATATCACCAGCATTGCCAATAGCTCATTCGTTTCTGCTGGACCAACTAGATCCAATAAAGTTATCTTTGGTGAAAATGTTGACATCAATACAGATAATCCTAATCGAGTAAATGTTGACGGAACAGACATTGATCACTTAACAGCAGGGGAAACTTATCAAGATAAAAATGGTCAAGTTTATATCGACTTTGAAAAAGAATTTGCTAAATTGAAGAACAAATCGACTGAATTAGCTAATACTTCAACAGTCAATCAAACAGTCACAAACTCTGATTTTGATGACATGAACAACCGTGTAATCGACGTTAGCGATTACGTTGTCAACGAAAATAACCACATTATCATCAATCTTGATCCTGAAGTATTGAACAGCAATACTCCATTGATCATCAAGGGAGTTTCTAGTTCAGAAGATGGCCCAACTGTAATCTTTAACGTAGACACAGCTGGCTCATCAAATTACAACGTCAATTCACCAATTAAGATCCAATACGATGACGGTTCAGACAGAGATAGTAAAGAGACAGAATACTTTGGTGACAACCACTTGCTCTGGAACTTCATGGACAGCACTGCTTCAGATAAGTTGTACACCGGTACTATCAATGTTGAAGCACCATTCCAAGGTAGTGTCCTTGCACCAGGAGCAACCATCAATGTTGATCAAAACTTAGATGGAAACATTATTGCTGACAAAGTAAATGTCAATGCTGAAACCCACAGATGGGATCTTCAAGACGATACAGACTTTGATGGTGAAGAAGAAGAGGAATACGAAACACCTGATATTTCACTTCCAAACGTTGAATTGCCTAACATCGAAGAACCAGAAGATCCAGATCCAGAGGAACCAGAAACACCAGGTACTGAAGATCCAGATCCAGAAGAACCAAATACAGAGACGCCAGGAACAGAAACACCAGGTACTGAAGATCCAGATCCAGAAGAACCAAATACAGAGACACCAGGAACAGAAACACCAGGTACTGAAGATCCAGATCCAGAAGAACCAAATACAGAGACACCGGGAACAGAAACACCAGGTACTGAAGACCCAGATCCAGAAGAACCAAACACCGAAACTCCGGGAACAGAACAACCTGACGTCGAGATCCCAGGCGAACCTGATACAGACAGTTCTAATGAAGGTGATGGAAATATTGATTTGATCACTGATCCATCTGATGAAAAAGATGGCCAAGCAACTGATCAAACGCCTTCAACTGATGTGAACTTGAACAATAATACTACTGACAAGCAAGCAACACTTCCTCAAACTGGAGCAGAGCATTCATTGATGCTCACAGCCGTTGGTTTAGTGTTAGCTGCTGGTTTAGCATTTGTTTACAGACGTAGAAGAGAGTAAATTCTCAATATATTAATTAAAAAAACGATACCCAAAATTTTGAGTATCGTTTTTTTATGCGATAAATTTTACGCTTATGATTTTTTTCGAGTTGATCCAGTCAGAACGTAATTCACACCTGGTATCAAATGCAAGATCCAAATGATCAACGTGGCTAAGATCGCAATGGCAAAGTAGCGAGTAAATGTTGCCAACAATCCGGTATAAGGTAAGTTTTTCATGAACCAAGGTTCCAGGAACAAAATCAAGATATTGTGGACTAAATAAATTCCGAAGACTAATGGCGATAGCCAAGAAAAAGTTTTTTTAACCGGCTTCGATTTGATCTTGAGTCCCCATTTTTGCAACAAGATGTAGGTTGCTGTCGCCATGATGACGATGAAAATCGATGTCACGTAGAAATTGTTCCAGGGGTCATTTGTCTTGGGGAAATTAGATGAGTAGGTATTTCCCAAAAACATGGCTAGTAGAGCAACGATAGCTAAGAGCCAACCATTGATCTTTTTGACATCGAGTTGGCTGATCAAATAACCTAAGAAGAAATAGCCGATGTATCCTCCCATTAACGTAAATCCAGCTCCAGGATAAAAGTCGAGTGCGTGAGCGTAGTCTTTTGATAAGAAGGTCGAAAGTGTTGGCATCAACGAATTGGTGATCAACCAAATTATCGTTAAATAAAGCAACATCTTGTTATCTGCACCCTTTACTAAAGTTCGCAAGAAAGGCGAAAGGACGTATAGGCCGATCAAGGGATACATGAACCAAAGAGTCGGCGAAACGGGCTGATACAAGAAGACAGCATACATTTTCAAAGCGTTAGGTAATGAAAAAGTGTGCGCGTAGATCGCTATGAAAAAAGTCGAGAGCAACGACCAAGCAATAAACGGGATGACCACATGTGGCAAGCGGTTAGTCCAAGTGTACTTGATCGATTCCGTTTTCGGACTTTTTAACAATAAAGCTCCCGAGATCATAAAAAATAGTGGCACACTGGCGTGCGCAAAGTAGTTCAAATAAGTGGTGATGCGCCATTGAGTCGAACCGATGTGTTGACCAACGTCGATCCCTGAAACGTGAATAAAAATAACTAGAAAAATCGCCAGAACGCGAATAAAATCAAAGTAAAAAATTCTTCCCTTTTTAGTATCCATACTGATCCTCCATATATCTAACCATAATAGATTAAATGCGTATGAAAATGAAGAGATTGTATATGATATAATGTTTGAAGTTAAATTTTTTGAATTGGAAGAAGTATATATGCGAGTAGGAGAAGCACCTGGTGTAGACTTAGTCAGATATTTGATATGGATAGCTTTTTCAGTGGCTACATTAGGTATTAAGAATTACGCCGCAAACGCTAAAGGATTGAATGATATTTTAGTGGTGATTTTTTTCATCGTTGGGATTTTTACTTTAGCTTTGATGATCAGAAGGTTCAACCACGAACGAAGTTCCTTCGCTGAGCCACGGAAGAAATTTTTGAGTTCACTGGTTAATAATATTGGTTTTATTACTTTGATGTTTGTGTTGATCGTCGTTTTGAGGATGATGATCAGTTATTTGCAAGTTAACGGGAAGTTGCCTAAGTTTCAGAATGACGATGTTGCTGGGTCTAATCAGAAGGTTTTTATTTTTAATTTGATTGCTAATGTGTTTGTTATTTCTGTGCAGCAGCAGTTGGTTCAGACTGGCTTTTTCTTTAACTATTTCTTTAGGAAGTCGACGCCTGCTAGTGCGATCGGCGGGATTGTGATTAGTGGTTTGATTGCTGGGGCTATTACTTTGCCTGGTTCTTTGTTGCAATTCTTTATGAATATGTTTTTTGGTTTTTGTTTTGCGTTGACTTATTTGTATACGCAGGATGAGAAGATGCCTGTGTTTTTGGGTATGGTTAGTGCTTTGATTGGTACTATTATGATATAGATTGGTCTTGGTCATGATTTTGTGATCAGGGCTTTTTTTGTATATGGATGTAAGAGAGCTATGGCAGACAGAGGAGTTTTTCTTTGTTGGGGGTCTGTTAGTTTGTTTGGTGGTTGGGGTGTTGAGGCAGTATTTTGGTTGCTACGTTCAATGCCGACTCCGGGGCCCGGGGATACGCTAAAGGAACGTAAGTGCTAACGCACTTGCGCAACCGGTTATGGTGGTGGCTACGCCACCGAACAACTAAGGTCGGGAACGTGGTGGGCACTGAGGTCTGTATCCCCGGGCCCCTCCGTCTAGATGGAGACTATATCCCCCCTTGATTTGAGTTTTACCGATTTATTTTGATCAAGTTGGCACTGTTTGCGCGTCCTATTTCTCACATGTCTATCTCAGGCTCCATCTATTCTGGTGGGGAGTAGGATCTTCCTTTTCTTGTTGGATATATACTCTGTCTAGAATACTGACTCTTTTCTCGGTTCGCGGGACTTTGCTCCGCTCATTTTGTTTCCTGACTTACATTGCTACTGTCATTTTTCTTTTCTTTGCTGGTTAGATAAGAGTTAATATATTTCTTCTTCTCTTGCATTCGCTTCTGGCTCGCGTGCTCGTTCCTTGCACTCTTGCCTTGAGCTTAGGCAGTTTTTTTCTCTATTTATTTGTTTCTTGCTCATATGCTCGCTTCTTTCGCACTTTCGCCTTTTTCTTGCTTGCCTGTTCGTTCCTCACATGCTCGCTTTGCTTTTTAATATTTTGTTACTAGAAGTTCCTTCTAATGTTTTTTACAATGGGGTTAGATAATGAAAAGGTGATGATTATGTTGGAAAAATCAATGACACCAGAACAATTAAAAAAATTAATTTTTCAAGCTATTCGAACTGTCAATGAAGAGAAAACCCCGATTGAAATTGTCGGTAAAACAGAGAATGAAAGTGCAGTTCTAATAAGTAAGAATGAATATGAAAAATTACAGAGTGAATTAAATTGGAATCAAGATGCTGAAATGGAAATCGTTCAAAAACGAATGAGAGATAATAGTGGATTCACGGATATTACCAACGGTATAGATTGGGATAATTTATGAGGATTACGATTCAAAGCAAAAAGAGAGTTCGAAGGCAATTAAACTTTGAACTCTCTTTTTATTTTACAATTGGGTTATTATTCCATATTTTAATAAAATCTGAATTGATTGAATGGTTTTTTTGCGATTTTTTTTTGATATTTTACAAACAAAAATAGAGTGCTAAAACGACATGTGAAAATCAGGGAGAGAAATAAATCTGTCAAACACAAGCTTGGGGTGGAGCTGACAACCACAACAAAGTTAGATACATCAATCAAGGCGGAGGGGCCCGGGGATACAGCCCTCAGCCGCCAAATTATTCTTAGCGATTTATCGGTTCTTGTTGTACTTTGGTTAGCCATCAAGAAATTCATCAAGATCTAGGTTGCCTGTTGATTCCAAAAAGACTAG
>NZ_RHNT01000082.1 GCF_003946325.1 Companilactobacillus furfuricola
CCAGGTAGCTCAAAATCGCGTCGGGTACGTTCCAGCGTCTGTATCCCCGGGCCCCGGAGTCGGCATTGAACGTACCAACCAAACTACTACCTCCATCCCAGCTAACCAAACAAACTAACAAAACGTGCCCCAAGCAAAACGCCACTGTCTGCCATAGCTCTCTTACATCTTTAACAGCAAAAAAATAGCCAGGAGAACAGCCTCCTAGCTATCTTCACAGTCATCCTTCTCAAATTTTGTAATAAAGGTTCGTGGTAGTCCTTCAAAATCAAAGAAACAACTGTATTATATTAGTATATCTGTTATCAAAAGGAATTAACCAGTCACCGGATCATCAACAATCTTGAAAATTGGGTAAAATCCAGGGATATGAAAGCTAATGACCGGCTGATCATCAAAGGAACAAACGTGGTAGGCGTCCCTTCAATGACTTATTAACTGACAACATAGAAATTATATAACCTAATAATAAGAAAATCAACAAATATATATATCAAATGATAAAAATATCTTGGTTTTGTGAAGAAATTATATTGTTCAATTTCAATAATTATTTCACTAACTATCTAATTCAATCAAAAAATCAATATCGAATCCGTTTACATTAATTGGTATTTACCAAACGTAATATAAGACTATAATTATAGCAATTATTACGTTATAGTTATGTTAAAAGACGTATTATATGCAACTTTTTACTAGTATTTTCCAAAAAAGGAATATATAATATGAGTTGTTCATTAGGAGCAATCTTAATGAATATAATGACTTAGTCGTTATGTCTTATGAAGTTAGAAAGTACATCCTCAATGTACACCTTTCAATTCATAATTTTCAGAAGTATTCCTTCTCAACTTTTGTAATAGAGGTTCGTGGTAGGCCCTCAACTTACATATCCCGAGGAGTAGAGGTTTGTGGTAGGCCTCTACTCTTTTTTTGTGCATTTTTCATTTGTGAAATTTTAGCTCTATTGTGAAATACGTAAATCATTTCACAATAAAACACCTCACCAGTGACCGATATATTTCAGCCCTGATGAGGTGTTTTTTTTGAAATAATTCCTAAAAAATAAATAAACTAATAACTAAGGCTGTGATCAAGCCAAAAGTCACGATCAACCCTTTTCCAAAGTGTGAAAAAGTGTTCCAACGGTCAATAACCTTACTCATAATTCCCTCCAAAAAAACTAATTCAAAACAAATTATTATCATATCAGTTAAAAATGATTTAATAGTTCCAAATTTGAATGAAATTCTTTTCAATTTTTTTCAAAAAATGAGCGATAAATTAATAATTTCAACAAAATTTTTTTCATCAAAGAAAACTACATAATATTTCCATATAACTTAGCGATATACACAATCCGTCAATTCCAGAAATTTCCGATTCCAATAACTGCATTCTTTAACAATCAACAAGGTAGTAGTATCGGCGTGAGGAATGATTGGAAGTGATAACATGCTAAACAAATGGATCGACTATTTCATCCGCATCGTCCTGATCACCCTAGCAATCATCTGGTTCTTCCTACTATATTCAGACAGCTCATTATTAGTTCTCCTAGCAATCATTCTTCTAATCGGCACAACTTTGTATCTAATAACCAAAGAACAAAGCGACCTGTCGTCAAACATCAGCAATCTCCGGAAAAAATTCCGTCACGAATTGCACATGAAAAAATAGAACAGATTCACTGAAAACCAATAACGGATCAGGAAAGAAAACATGCTTCAAGAATAAAACGATAGAAGGTCAAAAAAAATGACCAGAGTACTAGAAATAGTCTACTGGCTAATAGTCGGCGCAATAGCTATAACCACCGTCTTGCTGTACTACTACAGCGAAAAACTATTTCAAGATTCCTCACTGCTACTCTTAGCAATCCTGTTAGTACGGCAATACGAAACATCGTTACCAAAAAATCCATTAGAAAAATATCATCATTAACACAAAGCCACCGAAAAAATCGATGGCTTTCTTATTTCATGAAAACAAGGCAAAGCAAAGCGAGAGTTCGAGAGAATCGAGCACGCGAGCAAGAAATAAATATTCAGAGAATAAAACAAAGCTAAGAACCAGGCAAGAGCACGAGGAACGAGTGCGCTAGCAAGAATCAAAAGCAATAGAACAAAAAGAATATCAATTCTTATCTAGCCATAAAAACAAAAAGATGCCAAATCAGCAATGTACCAAAAGCACAAAAATGAGCGGAGCTTTAGTCCCGCGAACCGAGCAAAGAGTCAATAATCTAGAAAGAGAATATATCCTAACAAGAAAAGGAAGCTCCTACTCCCCACCAGAATAGATAAAGTCTGAGATAGACATGTGAGAAATAGGACGCGCAGACAGTGCCAACTTGCAGAAAATAAATCGGTAAATCTCAAACCAAGGGGGGATTATGTCACTATCTAGACGGAGGGGCCCGGGGATACAGACCTCAGTGGTGAAATTCCTCTTGGCGACGAAGGAGCTTAGAGGAAGGTGCAGTTTTGAAACAAGCGAGCGCACTTTGCTCGATTGGTTCAAAATGTGCCCACCACGTTCCCGACCTTAGTTGTTCGGTGGCGTAGCCACCACCATAACCGGTTGCGCAAGTGCGTTAGCACTTACGTTCCTTTAACGTATCCCCGGGCCCCGGAGTCGGCATTGAACGTACCAACCAAACTACCACCTCCACACCCCAGCAAGCCAAACAAACTAACAGACCTCCAGCAAAATAAAACGCTTCTGTCTGCCATAGCTCTCTTACATCTATATAAAAAAAGCTCACCAGCAATAAAAACTGCCAGCGAGCTCAAACAACATTAACTGATCTTCTTATCAAAACCATCAGATATCTTACCTCGTGTAAAAGCCGTCAAAACCGAGCATGAATCAACCATCACACCAGTCAATCCCGAATCACCGATCAAACGCTTAAAATTATCAACACCAGCGCTAACAGCAACCGAAGACCAAGCATTAGCACGAGTCAAGCTAGTAGTAATAACCGACACCTGCTTCAAACAAGGAACATGCCGATCAAACGACCTTACATTATCATTCTTAATTTGTGTAGTGGAAATAGCACCATTTTCAATCCGATACTCAGCAATCTTAACGCCCACTCGATTAGGGTCGTTAATGCCAATATCCCATTGAAAATCACTATCAGCTTTTGACGCCATTTGAATATCCTTGTCGTCGCCAAAAGATACACCAATAATATTGGGGGCGATCAACAAAGGCTTAAGATGGAGTTGGAACAACCTCTCGATAGCCCAACCTTTGATCAATTCACTAGGATCAAACTTACCATCATCAAAAGCATCGAAATAACCGTTAGTAAAATCATTAGCCAGATTACACTGCCCAAAAACTTCTTGAAACATAGGATCACGGGCAACAGCTTCCGTTTCACCTTGACGATATTTCGAGATCAAAGAATCACTATTCGTCATCGAAAACTTTCGCTCGATCTTCTCAAGATCTTCTTCGATCAATTTAGTAGTCGTATGCAAAATTTGTTTTACCACAGAATCATTATTGATGACGGCCAATTTGATCGTGAACGGAGTATCCATCTTATGAACTACGACATTCGGGAAAAAAGTCTTAGGTTCAATCATAATTGACACCTCTTTTGTCTAGGTAAAACTTGGTTCAAAAAAAGTAAGGAATTTCCTTACTAGGTTCATTATGACACGATTAGGTAAAAGTTGACTCAATTTTGTTCGATTATTTTTCAAAGGGTAGAGTTTGCGGCCATTAAAGCGGCCTTTGGAAAAAACAGCTGGCTGTGAACCCACGGGCAAAACCAGTCCGGTCAATTGCGATGTTTCGATCATATCGACAGCATCAGTAAGTTTCATCTTGATAGCCGTTTCTGCCAAAATAGCTGCTTCGGTCGATCCTTTGGAGATCAGGGTGATTGAGCGTGGAGCCTCAAAGTCGCTGTCAGGAGCCATTTTTACGTCATTATACGCTGAAGTGGCAACTGCCCCATTCTTGATCTGATAATGTGCCATTTCTTGATCATTGTCAGGATCGAATATTTCAACGTTCCAAGAAAAATTGCTGTCAGGATTGCTAGCGACTTGCATTTTCTGTTCCGAACCAAGATAGACACCCACGATCTGAGGATCAACGAGCAACGGCTTCAAATGCTTCATAAATTCCGTCTCGATCGCCCATCCAACAAGGATATCAGAAGGATCAAATCGATCTGAAGCAAAGGCATCATACCGTCCACCGGTAGCGATCTTAGCTAAAGCCGACTGATTGTAAACAATCTGGAACATCCCATCCTGGAAAAAATACTTCAGCCTCACCACGGTGAAATTTGGAAATAAGCGAGTCTTGTTTAATAGGAGAAAATTTGTCATCAATAATTTTCAAGTCATCGACGATCAGTTGCGAGGAAGTATCAAGAATACGTTCAACCACATCAACATCGCCAACAACAGCTAATTTAATAGTAAAAGGAACATTCATTTGAAAGAAAGAGCGTTCAAGATAGTAAACATCAGGTTGATTCATAAAAAAACACCTCTATTGTATTAAGTATAGTAATGATTTAAGAAAAGCCAACAGCTATCACCCTACCAGCGTTTTAATTTGAGATTAAATGAGAATTTGAGAATTTAAATTATGAGGAGGAAAGTAAGGTCATCGCCTTACAAGTTCATAGTATGGACTTGGAAACTTAAAGTTCGCTTAAAATAAAAAAAGAGAGCGGAGGCGCACGGTCAGCTGCTGAGGATTTAAACACAGAGAGCGCAGCGAGGTTGGTCAGCTGCTGAGGATTAACGCGGGTGGCCGCACAAGGTGCGGCAAAGCCGCGCCGCGACCACCTGTGTTAACCGGAGGCCGCTACCTCGCGGAGCTCGTTTCAACATCCTTGAGGATAAAGCAAAACACCACTATCAAAACCACAGCAAGTTTAGCTAAACAAAATAGATTGAACTACCCTATTTCTATAAATCAGTCCTTTTTTACAAATTCTAAACCGGAGGCCGCTATCTCCCGGAGCTCGTTTCCACTATAAAACGGGCAACGTTTGGTTCTAAAAATACCGAGATTTGGTATATAACAACAGAAGTTTGGCAACATACATCCCAGAGTTTGGTATAAAACAAAAGAAATCTACCACATAAATACCAAGACACACCACCATACCACCAAGACAAAAGACTTTCCCCATCCCCAACAAATTCACCTCAAAACACCAAAAAAGTCCTCTCAAACAACGAGAGGACTCAATTGAAATTTAAAAAAGGATAAATCAAAAATGAAATAAATTACTTAAAAATTAACACGTTTAAAAATTATTCAAAGTTAACGCCATTACCAGCTTTAATCCATTCATCAGTAGATACACGATAATATGTAGTACCATCT
>NZ_RHNT01000083.1 GCF_003946325.1 Companilactobacillus furfuricola
TTGACAGATAGTTGATAACATGTTAAAATAATTAAGTCGCTTGTTGAGAGCTTCGGCGACCAACAAGAAGTAGACCTTTGAAAACTGAACAAAGTTTTAACGCTAATTGTGTAGGCCTTAATTAAATTAAGGTAAACAATTTATAACGAAGTCAGTTCGTTAGTAATAAGCAATAAATGAGTCACAAACAATCAAAATATGAGAGTTTGATCCTGGCTCAGGATGAACGCTGGCGGCGTGCCTAATACATGCAAGTCGAGCGAACTCTGGTAACTGATTTTTGATGCTTGCATCAAAATGAAGATACATTTGAGTGAGCGGCGGATGGGTGAGTAACACGTGGGTAACCTGCCCTAAAGTGGGGGATAACATCTGGAAACAGGTGCTAATACCGCATAACAACAATTTCCACATGGTCATTGTTTGAAAGATGGTTCTGCTATCGCTTTAGGATGGACCCGCGGCGTATTAGCTAGTTGGTGAGGTAACGGCTCACCAAGGCGATGATACGTAGCCGACCTGAGAGGGTAATCGGCCACATTGGGACTGAGACACGGCCCAAACTCCTACGGGAGGCAGCAGTAGGGAATCTTCCACAATGGACGAAAGTCTGATGGAGCAACGCCGCGTGAGTGAAGAAGGTTTTCGGATCGTAAAACTCTGTTGTTGAAGAAGAACATGCGTGAGAGTAACTGTTCATGTATTGACGGTATTCAACCAGAAAGCCACGGCTAACTACGTGCCAGCAGCCGCGGTAATACGTAGGTGGCAAGCGTTATCCGGATTTATTGGGCGTAAAGTGAGTGCAGGCGGTTTATAAGGTCTGATGTGAAAGCCCTCGGCTCAACCGAGGAAGTGCATCGGAAACCGGTAAACTTGAGTGCAGAAGAGGAGAGTGGAACTCCATGTGTAGCGGTGGAATGCGTAGATATATGGAAGAACACCAGTGGCGAAGGCGGCTCTCTGGTCTGTAACTGACGCTGAGGCTCGAAAGCGTGGGTAGCAAACAGGATTAGATACCCTGGTAGTCCACGCCGTAAACGATGAGTGCTAAGTGTTGGAGGGTTTCCGCCCTTCAGTGCTGCAGCTAACGCATTAAGCACTCCGCCTGGGGAGTACGACCGCAAGGTTGAAACTCAAAGGAATTGACGGGGGCCCGCACAAGCGGTGGAGCATGTGGTTTAATTCGAAGCAACGCGAAGAACCTTACCAGGTCTTGACATACCATGAAAGTCTAAGAGATTAGAGGTTCCCTTCGGGGACATGGATACAGGTGGTGCATGGTTGTCGTCAGCTCGTGTCGTGAGATGTTGGGTTAAGTCCCGCAACGAGCGCAACCCTTATTATCAGTTGCCAGCATTCAGTTGGGCACTCTGGTGAGACTGCCGGTGACAAACCGGAGGAAGGTGGGGACGACGTCAAATCATCATGCCCCTTATGACCTGGGCTACACACGTGCTACAATGGTCGGTACAACGTGTTGCGAACTCGCGAGGGCAAGCAAATCACTTAAAACCGATCTCAGTTCGGATTGTAGGCTGCAACTCGCCTACATGAAGCTGGAATCGCTAGTAATCGCGGATCAGCATGCCGCGGTGAATACGTTCCCGGGCCTTGTACACACCGCCCGTCACACCATGAGAGTTTGTAACACCCAAAGCCGGTGGGGTAACCTTTTAGGAGCTAGCCGTCTAAGGTGGGACAAATGATTAGGGTGAAGTCGTAACAAGGTAGCCGTAGGAGAACCTGCGGCTGGATCACCTCCTTTCTAAGGATAGGTACTTAGGTACCACGGAATACACAAGTTAAAACTTTGTTTAGTTTTGAGAGGTCTACTCTC
>NZ_RHNT01000084.1 GCF_003946325.1 Companilactobacillus furfuricola
CAACTCGTACCTTGAAAACTGGATATTAAGAAGTAAATGAATTAAAGAAACACCGAAAACTGCGCGGCAGGGAGACCTGCCAGCTGTACTAGCGATAGTATGGCAAAGAAAGTTTTAAGAACTTTTGTGATTTAACTAATAGGTTAAGTTATAAAGGGCGCACGGTGGATGCCTAGGCACTAGGAGCCGAAGAAGGACGTAACTAACGACGATACGCCTCGGGGAGCTGTAAGTAAGCTATGAACCGGGGATCTCCGAATGGGGGAACCCAATCATCGTAATGGATGATTACTTGTATGTGAATACATAGCATGCAAGAGGAAGACGCAATGAACTGAAACATCTAAGTAGTTGCAGGAAGAGAAAGAAAAATCGATTCCCTGAGTAGCGGCGAGCGAAACGGGAAGAGCCCAAACCAGAGAGCTTGCTCTTTGGGGTTGTAGGACTGATGTAGTGAGAACAAAAGGCAAGGATAGTAGAACAAGTTGGAAAGCTTGGCCAAAGAGAGTGAAAGCCTCGTAAACGAAATCCGAACCACTCCAATCAGTATCCTGAGTACGGCGGGACACGAGAAACCCCGTCGGAATCTGGGAGGACCATCTCCCAAGGCTAAATACTCCCTAGTGACCGACAGTGAACCAGTACCGTGAGGGAAAGGTGAAAAGAACCCCGGAAGGGGAGTGAAATAGATCCTGAAACCGTGTGCCTACAAGTAGTCAGAGCCCGTTAATGGGTAATGGCGTGCCTTTTGTAGAATGAACCGGCGAGTTACGTTTGCATGCAAGGTTAAGATGAAGAGTCGGAGCCGGAGCGAAAGCGAGTCTGAATAGGGCGAATAAGTATGTAGATGTAGACCCGAAACCAAGTGACCTACCCATGTCCAGGTTGAAGATGCGGTAAAACGCATTGGAGGACCGAACCCATGTATGTTGAAAAATGCTGGGATGAGGTGTGGGTAGCGGTGAAATTCCAAACGAACTTGGAGATAGCTGGTTCTCTCCGAAATAGCTTTAGGGTTAGCCTCGGGGAAAAGGATCGTGGAGGTAGAGCACTGTTTGGACTAGGGGCCCGTCTTGGGTTACTGAATTCAGATAAACTCCGAATGCCATAGATCTATACCCGGGAGTCAGACGGTGAGTGATAAGATCCATCGTCGAAAGGGAAACAGCCCAGATCACCAGTTAAGGTCCCAAAATTCATGCTAAGTGGAAAAGGATGTGGAAATGCACAGACAACTAGGATGTTGGCTTAGAAGCAGCCATTCATTCAAAGAGTGCGTAATAGCTCACTAGTCGAGTGATTCTGCGCCGAAAATGTACCGGGGCTAAGCATGATACCGAAACTGTGGATGTGTCGTAAGACACGTGGTAGGAGAGCGTTGTAAAAGCATTGAAGCTGTACCGTGAGGAGCAGTGGAGTTTTTAGAAGTGAGAATGCCGGTATGAGTAGCGAAAGATCAGTGAGAATCTGATCGGCCGAAAGACTAAGGTTTCCTGGGGAAGGCTCGTCCTCCCAGGGTTAGTCGGGACCTAAGATGAGACCGAGAGGTGTAATCGATGGAAAACAGGTTGAGATTCCTGTACTAGTTTATATTGTTTGAGCGATGGAAGGACGCAGGAGGATGATGTGTGCATACGGCTGGAAAAGTATGTTCAAGCAGAAAGTCTTGGAAAGAGTCAAATGCTTTTACCTATAAGGACAATCTGTGATGAGGAGCGAAATTAAAGTAGCGAAGCACAGTAACTCACACTGCCGAGAAAAGTTTCTAGTTAGATATAAACTACCCGTACCGCAAACCGACACAGGTAGTCGAGGAGAGAATCCTAAGGTCAGCGAGTGAACTCTCGTTAAGGAACTCGGCAAAATGACCCCGTAACTTCGGGAGAAGGGGTGCTGGTGTAACAGCCAGCCGCAGTGAATAGGCCCAAACAACTGTTTATCAAAAACACAGGTCTATGCTAAATCGTAAGATGACGTATATGGGCTGACGCCTGCCCGGTGCTGGAAGGTTAAGAGGATCAGTTAGCATTAGCGAAGCTGAGAATTGAAGCCCCAGTAAACGGCGGCCGTAACTATAACGGTCCTAAGGTAGCGAAATTCCTTGTCGGGTAAGTTCCGACCCGCACGAAAGGCGTAATGATTTGGGCACTGTCTCAACGAGAGACTCGGTGAAATTATAATACCCGTGAAGATGCGGGTTACCCGCGACAGGACGGAAAGACCCCATGGAGCTTTACTGTAGCTTGATATTGAATTTTTGTGTAACATGTACAGGATAGGTAGGAGCCGTAGATATCGGAACGCTAGTTTCGATGGAGGCGTTGGTGGGATACTACCCTTGTTATATGAAGGTTCTAACCTGCACCAATAAACGTGGTGAGGGACAGTGTCTGGTGGGCAGTTTGACTGGGGCGGTCGCCTCCTAAAAAGTAACGGAGGCGCTCAAAGGTTCGCTCAGAATGGTTGGAAATCATTCGTAGAGTGTAAACGTAGAAGCGAGCTTGACTGCGAGACTGACAAGTCGAGCAGGGACGAAAGTCGGAGTTAGTGATCCGGTGGTACCGAATGGAAGGGCCATCGCTCAACGGATAAAAGCTACCCTGGGGATAACAGGCTTATCTCCCCCAAGAGTTCACATCGACGGGGAGGTTTGGCACCTCGATGTCGGCTCATCGCATCCTGGGGCTGTAGTCGGTCCCAAGGGTTGGGCTGTTCGCCCATTAAAGCGGTACGCGAGCTGGGTTCAGAACGTCGTGAGACAGTTCGGTCCCTATCCGTCGCGGGCGTAGGAAATTTGAGAGGAGCTGTCCTTAGTACGAGAGGACCGGGATGGACATACCTCTGGTGTACCAGTTGTTCTGCCAAGGGCATTGCTGGGTAGCTACGTATGGACGGGATAAACGCTGAAAGCATCTAAGTGTGAAGCCCCCCTCAAGATGAGATTTCCCATTCCGTTAAGGAAGTAAGATCCGTTAAAGAATATGACGTAGATAGGCTGCGGGTGGAAGAGTAGCGATACTTGGAGCTGAGCAGTACTAATAGATCGAGGACTTAACCGCAGTAAGTGGTTTGAGGTGAAGAAATAATTCATTGAACTTAATATCTAGTTTTGAAGGTACGAGCACCAAAGTGTGGTGGCGATAGCAAGAAGGATACACCTGTTCCCATGCCGAACACAGAAGTTAAGCTTCTTAACGCCGAAAGTAGTTGGTGGGAAACTACCCGCGAGGATAGGTAGTTGCCACGC
>NZ_RHNT01000085.1 GCF_003946325.1 Companilactobacillus furfuricola
CCGAGGAGGATTCTATGAATAAGGGATGGATACACTCCCGGTATGTATATCCAATGAGGATCAGTGGAATCGAACCACTATGTACACCAGTATCCCCACAATGCCACGCCGTTATCATAAGCAGGCATTAATAGCGTTGAGCTAGATTTTAACGTGTTTACTCACGGTGTCGTTTTTTAAAGGTCGTTCTGCAGTTAGAGACAGGCTGTCTTTGTGTTATAAATTATTTTCTTTCAAATTTTTCTATACTATCAATTTACACCATTGACAAGGTTCATAAATACCCGTTTTTGTGCAATTATTTGTCTATAATTTCAGGACTAATCAATCCTTTCTCAATAGCTAAAAGTTCAAGCATTTTATATCTCTTGTTGTAAATGGTTCTAACAGAATAATGTAACCTATCCGCAATCTCATACCATCCAAGATAATCGCTATTAACAAATCGCATATTGTAAATCATTAACTGTTCATCACTCATATTGTCAATAGCACGTTCACAGTCATCTTTTAAATTAAACAGACGTTGAAGTTCTTTATCTTCGTCTTTTTTTATTGCCAAAATTTCCTGTGGCTTTATGATGATATTTGATCTACCACCCCCTGGGTTTTCATTACTTTCAGTCCAAGGATGTTCAATAGCAACTACCCTGATGGCAATGTTGGTATTGACTTGTTGATACTCTTTAAAGTCCTCTTCTAATTCAAGTAGTCTACTCTTATTTAATTGTTGAATGAGTCTAACCCCCTAATCTTCAATGTGATAATAAGTCATACCAGCCAATACCATTAAGAAACCAGAAAATAACAACGTATTAGTAGTTTGCTTTGTAAAATATCCAATTAAAAATAATACAATCGTAAATATAAAAAATATAAATGAAGCTAATCTTAGTTTATTCGTTTTCATGGTGATTGCTCTCCTTTAGTTGTTCAATTAACTGGCCGGTAATGGTTTCATACTTATGCAATAAGCCTTCATCTACAATTTCATTTAGTCTGTCTGAAAGACCTACTACTTTTTCTTTATTCATCGTCTGCCTCCACTGGCACAGCGAATGCCATATATCTTGGGTCAATATCTTTGATTTCTTGTTCAGTAAATTCAGTTTGAAAGTTTAAACTTGGGCAACGACCATTTAGCACACAGAAGTCGTATAGCCTGTTTCTGTTGATGTTTCTGTTGAGATAGCTGGCTCCATCATTTTTAACCAGTTGTATATAATATTTTTGTTCAGGAAATTTAGCATTACCACAGTAGAAATCTGCAATGTCCTTAGCCAATTGATTGTTGTCATTAGGATTTTCACGGCAATATTTTTCAGACAATGCATGGCAATCACCATCGCCCTTACCAATACCATAAATTAGGGTAATAGGTGTTAAGAAGCCGCCGTCTTTAGCTTCCTCTAGTTCCTTACGTTCTTCCTTACTATATCCTTTTAAAATTCTCATATTTTTATCCTCCAAATTTATAGGTATGAATTCTTTAACTTGTTTCGTTTCTCCACCTCTTCTAGAACGGATATAAAATATCCCGAATAATTTCATTCTTCTCTCTGTTGCTGAGTTCATGATTAGCTTTCATAAAGTCAGCAGGCAGACGTGATTGAAATGTATACACGTGTGCAATTGCTGAAGTTATAGATTGATTTTGTTGATCAAAAGCTTTCTCCATGAACGCTCTGTAAATGTGTTCGTTATTCATTCGTTAATCACTGAATCCATATCCTACCAACTCCTCATCAATAATTTTTAATGCGTCTTCTGTGCTTCGTGCTATTCCATGGATAATACCGTGGTTAGTTAACATGTAATGAAACTGTTTCTGATCTTCACGTGCTCGTCCAGTTTTGTTTTTAATTTCTAAATAAAACACTTTTCCGTTACTGTGTTTAAATCCGTATAAATCAGGGTGTCCTTGTGGTAATCCTGTATCAAAATAACGACCTGTGTCTGTTCTAACCTTTCCGACGTTTGTTCGGAATACAGTACAATCATTCATTGACACAGCTACACGAATATCGTTTTGAATTGCTGCTTCTGATTTAGTCATAAGTCGGGTTACACTAAGAAATCGCATTGCATCAGTACTTACAGCGAAAGGTTACACTAAGTTACACTAAAGGTTACACATACCTAGCCTTACTCGCTCAATGGATTGACCCTTAAAAGTTACGGTTACACTAAATTTTCTTTTCCCTTGTAGTGTGTACTTATATATAAATATATAAGTTATTAAGTGTAATTAGTGTAGTTAGTGTAACCTTTCTTAGGTTACACTTAGAGTACCAACGCTTTCAGCGGTTACACTAAGGCACTTTTTAGTGTAACTTAGTGTAACCTAGTGTAACTTTTCATACCCTCTTTTCGTTTTACCGTTATTTTTTTTTACGACAGCGGACCAATTCGACTTGTTATCCATCACGTACTTTATCTTTTTAGATAATCTACGATTCTTGACAAGATTGTCTTCACCTAAATATTTACCAATTTGTTTGCTACTTACGAATTTTTCGGGATAGCTCTCCAAAAATTCTTCAATCTGTGCTTCTACTTCATCCACATACATAAATTGTTCGCGATGTTTAGACAAGATAGATTCTTGTGTCTTAGTTAATCCAAACGTAAATCCATGCTGATAATATGAGGTAAACTCGCCCCACAATTGATTAATAAGTTCATCGTCCAAATCATCGAACGGTGTCTTTTTTTGTTTGCTTGCATTTACTTTGACGGGAAGAAATCTACGTTCACCCGTTCGGTCCTTTAGATAAGTCATTTCGTTAGTAGTTCTTGCTAAAACAAAGTTCTTGTCGTATCGAATTGATTCATGTCCATACGGTGGACGGAACTCTAACTCTTGTGCTGATACAAATTTCTTCAATGATTCGAAACTACTATTGTTTGTTGCGGTCATTTCATCATCATTAGCAATCAACGACCGTAACATGACACTGAAATTATCTTTATCCTTGAAATCAGTAAACTGGTCTGTATACCATTCGCGAGCCATCTTTTTCAAAAAAGTTGTCTTTCCTGCTCCTTGTCCACCTACCAAATCAAGAACAAAATCAAATTTTGTTTCAGGTTCATAGGCTTTTGAGACAGCTCCAGTAAAGAAAATCTTTGTGATCAATGTTGTTATGTCCGACTTCTCGACTCCAAGAAAATCTGGGAGTAAATCGGCTACGCGTTCTTTTCCGTCCCACTCCGTGTAAACAAAGTCGAAGTAATCAACTGCCGGATTATATCTTCTCTTTCTGGCGTCATTAATAATTGCCATTTGCAATAAACTACGATTAAAAAATATTCCATAATTGTCTTCAATGTATCGAAGTATTGAAGGGTCGTAATCATCCAACATTTGTCCCTTATCAATATGAAGTGATGGAACATCTTTGACTACTCCAATTTCATGTGTGAAGTTGTTGAATGCAAACACTGCTCTTAATGTTTTATCGTGTTCTAAAATCAAACCGACATTTTTTATACTGTTTGCTTTCACATCACCCTTTGCATTCAATGCAAAATTTATCGGCATTTTAACAACTTTATTCTCTTTTTGCATTTTGGATAATTCATCCATGCTTTGTTTCAACTCTGGATCCAATTTTAGTAGCCATCTCCCTTCTCTTTAATTCTTTGTTAACCATCGATTTAAAAGTTCTTTCAAACTCTTTGGGTGGTAATGACTTAGGTGTATTGTTATTAGCCAATTTACCTAATTCGTAAGCTGTTTCTACTTCTACATTTCGAAACAGTAACCCGCCAATGAAACTGGCTAGAGCGTTGTTTCTTCCACCCGTTTCGCCCAATCCATTAACGATCTCTTCAAACAATTCTGATGTGGCAGTTTTCTCTGTCGAGTATGTTTGCTTTCCGACATAATGCGATGTTCCTGTGACCCGTTGATTTATTAGTTCAATCAATTCTCGGCTTGGAGTTACGATTGGATTTTGATTCAACCATTCGTATTTCTTGCCCCTATGTTCACTTGGAGCAATAACAATGTAGTTATTAATGTGTGCCTTGACATCTACACCAGGAAGCCACCCGATATTTTGAGATACTTCAATATCGTTACGTTTGAAATAAATCAACTGCCTGCCACCGCTTGCTGTTCTCTGCTCTAACGTTGGTATTAACAAATCTTTGTGTTCGTATTCATCAATAGACTTAAAACCGTCATGGCCGTGTGCATCAGCCGTATCGATATCGATAACGAAAAAACCAGTTGTTCGTATCGCAATCTGCGCAAACGGGTATTTCTTCCACAGCTCTCGAATCTCTGGTTCAGTCAATGCAGGTTTATCAGCAAATTTAATCAATGGTTTTTTGTTTAACATAGGGAGTACGCTCAGACCCTTGTGAGCATAAGCCACTGCATAATTAACTAAATTTTTCATGTTTCCTCCCCGCTTGGGCATTTCACCCATTCGGCATATTTAAGTGATACTGCACTGATTAATTGCTAGAACGGACGTTCGCCATTTTCATCTAATGGTGCTTGTGGTGTATCTTCCTTTGGCGTGTTGCCAAATGGTAGTTCATCTTCTGTTACATCTGGTGTTGTTTGTTCATAAGGGTCTTCGGCAACTTCTTCAAATTCATAAGTTTTGTATGGATATGCGGGATTATTCTTGTTTTCTTTAAGAGTTAGATCCATATTGAATTGTTTGCCTTCACCTTTTTGGAACTCGTTAACCATTTCTTGAATGTCATCCCATGCTTCATCCGATAGTGCTACGCCTAACACTGCTGCCAAACTTGCAATTGTTTTAATATTTCTATCAATAATGAAATCTGGTAAAGGTTCACCATTTCTCTTTGTTTCATCTAAGCTGACATTGATGAATTCGTTTTGTCCGCTGTGTTCCCCTTCGATTACTTGTGCTCTAACTGATAATTGACCAAATTTAGAAGGTGAAATTGCTTCTGTCACCAGGTGGTATTTGCCTGCTGGTAGTCCTTCATATCCATTGATTTTGTCTTTCTTAGGATCAAATCCTTGTGCTTCCAATGCGTTTTTTCTATCTCTTAAACTCATGTTTATTTACCATCCTTGTTAGTTGTTCGTGT
>NZ_RHNT01000086.1 GCF_003946325.1 Companilactobacillus furfuricola
GAAGTACTTAGAGTATCGGGTGCGACCGATGCTCTTTTTTATACATATAATTATATCAAAAAGGGTGTTGTATCAGAACCTGACGGTTCTAATACAACACCCTTTTTTGGAGACTTATGTCACAGCCTCATCTTCATGCAAATATGAATGAAATCGTAATTTATAAATTTTGACCCTTTTCCCAATATGTAATCGAAAGTTTGAGCCCATGTTTAACTAATGTATCAAATAGTTTGTGAGTCCGTTTTGATAGTTCCTTGGCAGTCTCCAGATTATTGTCAGTCAAATATTGAGGAAGATCTTTAGCCGAATCTGCTCCCTGATCTGCTGCTTCGATCCGTTGGCGAGCATAGGATTGACAGCCATCTAAGAAGGCGTGGATCTCATCAGAAAATTCGTGATAGTGTGGTTCGATCAAAACCGCCAACGTCTTTTCGAGCCAATAAATGTTATCCAAAGATACTTCTTGGGTAGTGTTCTTATAATCTTCTGGTGTATCTAAAGCATTAACGTAGAAAGGAACGTAAGGACTATAAGCAAAGAATCCAAATGCTAGCCACTGAACACCAGCGATCGATTCATCCACATCGTTTCTGATCTGCAAGATCGACGAACATTGATTCCGATCCATGGCAATCGGACGATATTGACGTTGTTCATCTTTAGTACCGGATGAATAAGTTCCAAAGGGATCGAATTTGGTCCCATTATAATGCGATTGCAAAAATCTTTGAACATCTTCAATGGCCAATCTCTTCGTTGGCTGGCGGGTCATTGGCATATCTTGACTCGTTGGTTCTTGATCGGTCTCTGGATTGAAAAGCTTTTGACCATACCAAGTCCGTGGGGTGTTGTAAAAGGCATCAGCCTCACTCTGTGTACCAAAAATCTCCCGAAAATTAAAGTGACCAGGTTGCGGATTTAGATGATGTTTGTCTACAAACTCCACTAAGTCGCTAGCGATCAAAAAATTATCTGTATCGCTAACGTCAACTTCTTGCATAATTGTTTGGTTGGGAACGATGGCGTAAGAATCGTCTGGGATCTTCATCGCTGCCCAATGGTGTCCACCAGCAGTTTCTAACAACCAGACGTCATCTTTGTCATTAAAGGCAATGCTATTGCATTCACCAGTTCCGTATTTTTCTAAAAGATCACCGAGACGCTGTGCCCCTTCTTTGGCAGTTTTGACGTATGGCAAAACTAAAGTTAGCATTGCTTCCTCATCGATACCATCGTGAACTAAAGGATCATAGCCTAAGACCCGTTTGTTCGTAGCAGTCGTTTCTGTAGAACTCATACCAACATTATATTCATTAATACCTGACTCTTCCCAAAGCCCATCACTTTGGTCTGCTTGAGGTGTACAAGTATAACGATAAGCGTGATCAGGCAATGGGATCGAAACGCCAGTAGTTACTGACTTGAAAACTTTATTTGGCTGATCTTGTGCTTGATGAACAATATATTTGATCGGATTTATCGGACCATAACCATCTTCATTTCTCGCTACGATCGTCGAGCCATCCATAGTAGCTTTTTTCCCGACTAAAATTTCTGTACAATCTGATACTTTTTTCATCTTTCTGTGCCCCCATTTCGAGTCTAGTATAAGATTATATTTGACATTAGGCTAGGCAAAACGGGGAATTAATTAAATTGTTCACAATCAAATTTTCATCAAATACACCTGCGATTTATCATTTCTTATCCGTTTAGTTGAATAGATCAATTTCTTGGCTGGTTTTTCCATACCCTGCTATCCTTTGAATCCTTTGTCGCTTCATTTGTTGATCGAACGCTTTAAGTGACTCTTCCGTAGATAAAGGATAAGCTTTGTGATCTTGGATATATTCGATATTTCCCTGAACATGATTTAAGTCCTTAATGATTTCCGGTGAAAAAAATGCTTGATGATCCACTGCGGCTAACGGTTTCTTTTGTTTAATAGCGTGATTCATTGCATTATTGGTCCCGCCTTTAAGTCCGGTTTCGATCGCAACGACACCATTACTTAAGCCGCTTTGCCATTCATCCCTAGCAGCTAAATATTCTGGCTTTAGCTTTGTGTTAATGGGATAAGTCGATAATAATAAGCCGCCCTGGTCAACTATTTCCTTAGCTAAATTTTTATTTTGTTGAGGATATATCGGTTGATCCAAACCGTTAGCTAACACCGCAATTGTTTTGTGATTTGTTTTTAATGATCCTTGATGAGCCACTGTGTCTACGCCAATAGCTAAGCCACTGACGATCGTATAATCGAATTCATTCGCAAAATACTCTGCTAATCTTTGACCGAACTTCTGAGCAAAAGTACTAGGATGTCTAGTTCCGATCATGGCTACGGAATTTGGTTCATTCAACAAGCCAATGTTTCCCTTCAAATATAAAATCGGAGGGAATCTCTTCAAAGTGAGCAGATTGATCGGATAGCGGCTGTCGCTGGAATTGATCACGATTATGTGATGTTCAATACAAAACTGTAACTCAAAAAAAGCTTCATCCAGATATTTTTGAAAAAGTTGTTTCGTCAAATATTTTTTGGATAAAGCTTTTTTAAGTGGTGATAAATTTGAATTTTTTAAGGAATCAAAAGTTAAATCCGTTTCAAAATGGCAATTGTGGAATAACTTTTGGGCAGTAACTATGCCTACTCCCTTGATCTTGAGACAAGCAATCAAAAACTGAGTTGATCTGTCGATCTTAGCAGACATTATTCTGGGCTCTCCATTAATAGCCAGAGTACTAAATAGACGATGATCCCTGGGAACCACGGCATGATAGTCAATAGGACGAACAAAATACGTCCGATAGTGACGTTCCAACCGAAATGTTCACACATTCCAGCGACGACACCGGCAAAAACATTATTACGTGATCTTTTAACAGGTATATGCATAACTATTCCTCCACTTCAGGTTCTTCCATTAACATCCATAAAACAAGATAGGCGATGATCCCTAGTCCTGTAATAGATAAAAATAGAGTCAATACAACGTACAACACACGCGCCAAGGCGACATTCCAACCGAAATGTTCCGCAAATCCAGCAATTACCCCAGCGAACAACTTATTAGTTTTCGACTTCTTAATTGGAATATGCATAATAATAATCTCCTTCTGCATTTCTATACTACTATTTTAAAAAAAATCGCCCAATAACAAAATTTATTCAACTTACATTCATCTTACATTTTTGTAATATCACTTCAAAATAACTTTTAAAATACCTTCGATCATATCATCGAGCACTTGCTGATAATTATCAGTTTTCAATTCTTTCTGGTGAAAGTCCAACACAGTCAGAGCATCAAAAAGACTAACGATCCGCGTTTTACTCATCCCAGGTTTGACTAAATCGGCATCGATCCACTTATCGATCAAACGCAACATCGTCGAGTAGATCAAACTACCCTCAACCGCATATTTATTCTGGCTAGCAATCAAGGCATTCAACTTAGGATTGTTAAACCATTCATTCAAAATTTGATTATTAGAAGAAAGTTTAAAAATTTGATCAACAATCAAGCGAATAACCTTCACCGGATCATCATCCAAGTCGACTTTTGACAAAATCTCAGCTTTAACATTCACATTTTCGCTATTGTAGATCTCAACGAACAATTCCTCTTTCGACTTAAAATACAAATAAAAAGTCCCGACAGAAATACCAGCAATAGAAGTAATATCAGCCACACTAGTATTGCGAAAACCACGTTCCAAAAACAAAACATGTGCCGCATCAAAAATACGATCTCTCTTGTCGTCCATAAAATCACCACCATCTTATTTATGAATGAATTATAAATAAGTTCATTCAAAGGGTCAATAAAAATGCTCACTAACAGTTTTGACCCCACAGCACGATATCTTTCAAAGCTTATTCCAAAAAAAGTCTCTCAACAGCGCTTATCCGCCATCAAGAGACTAAATTCAAATCAACTATTGTAAAATTTTATAATTCCAAGCCGGAATCTGGAAATTACCATAAAGCTTCTTAGTCAGCTTAGCAATATCATCAGATTGATATGCCTTCACAATTTTTTTATAGTCAGCGTTATTTTTATCTTTTTCATTAGCAGAAATAACGTTCACATAAGGCTTAGAAGCAGCCGTAACCTTCTCTGTATAAATAGCCGTTTTCGGATCAAGTTTAGAATCACTAGCAACACCAGAATTAACCACCGCAGCATCCATTTCACTCAAAGAACGCGCAGTTTGAGCAGCATCCAGCTCCGAAATCTTCAAATGGTGAGGATTACGAGCAATATCCTTAACCGTATGCAAACTAGCAGATTTCAAAGAAATCAACCCAGCACTAGCCAACAAATTAAGAGCTCGACCTTCATTAGTAGGATCATTAGGAATAGCAATCTTACCCCCATCTTTCAAAGCCGAAAGCTTCTTAACCTTCTTAGAATACAAAGCCATCGGAGCAATATCAGTACTACCGATCGAAACGATCTTAGTATGATGAGTCTTGTTTCAGTTATCCATAAAGTAAACCGTCTGGAAAGCATTCAAATCAACTTCCCCTTGATCCAAAGCCGTATTAGGTTGGCTATAATCAGAAAACTCAACCAACTTAATCTTAATACCATCCTTTGCAACCTTCTTAGCCACAGCATCCCAGACCCGATTATCAGATCCAGTGATCCCGATCTTAACAACCTTCTCCTTCGAAGAATTGCCACAGCCAACAAGCAAAATAATTGATAACGACAAAAGCAAAAAACCGAATAATTTCTTAACAGAATTCTTCATCCCATATTCCCCCTATTTTTAAAAACGCAAAGAGAACAAACTCAATGCAAGTTTTATAAAAAAGCAAAATCGTAATATCAATAATCAAGAAAAGCAAAAAGCCACACCTAAAAAGCAAATTAGCACAGCTACAAAACAGAAAACAAAAACACCACCTTCCAAATCAAGTAAAAAGACAAGAAACAAATACATTAGAACAAGGCGAGAGTGCGAGAAACGAGCACGCGAGCCAGAAACGAAAGTAAGAGAACAAAAAGAATATTGTCTCTTATCTAACTAACAAAGCATCAAAAA
>NZ_RHNT01000087.1 GCF_003946325.1 Companilactobacillus furfuricola
AGTCTTTTTGGAATCAACAGGCAACCTAGATCTTGATGAATTTCTTGATGGCTAACCAAAGTACAACAAGAACCGGTAAACCGCTAAGTGAAATTTCATGGCTGACGGCGAATTCCTTCCACCCCCACAGGACCTAAGGTAGAATAAAACTTCTTTGTTGGTGTGGGACACGGTACTTATTTCAACACAGGTAGGTTGTTTGGTTTTAATAGGTGAACTTATTTTTTCACGGTCTTACGATCTTGGTTTCTAGATCTATCTTTTAGATTTTTAGGGAGAACATCATCGAAAGCTTAGGGTATAAGTTTGATTCAAAACTAGAATAAGATCCGATCTGGTTTGGTGCTTGAACTTGGTTTTACTTTTGCTTTTGATTTTGTTTTTGTTTTTACTATTTTTGGAGAAGATTGAGATAGACATGTGGGAAATAGGACGAGCAAAAAGTGCCGATTTGATCAAAATAAATCGGTAAATCTCAACCCAAGGGGGGATTATAAATACTATCTAGGTGGAGGGTCGGGACGCTATATGGGCTCAGCCGCGTCGGCAGCGTTCCAGTCCCATATAGCGCCCCGACCCGGAACCGGAATTGAACGTACAACCAAACTACCACCACCCCCCAGCATCAAAACAACAAAGCTCCATAATCAAATCCCAGCACATCTCAATACAAACAAAAACAACCAAACCACTACTGCTGCTTATTTCCTCTTACATTTTTACAAGTGGGGATCGTGCTAACAATAAAAAAAGACATCTAAACAGATGTCTTTCCAAAATTAAAATTATTTATCAGTAGCCTTAGCAGCATCTTCCAACAAACTCGCCGGATCAAAATCACGAGCAAACTCAGCCAAATGAACCAAATTACGCAAAAAATCGTGCGTAGTAGCTTCATAATGATACTTTAAACCTAACTCATAAATATAACCATTAATATAATCAACCTCAGTATTACGACCCTTAGACATATCCTGATACATCGAAGGATAGTGAAGCGGATTAGTGGTAGTACTTACATACTTAACCGTTTGCCACTCCTCCTCACGAGAATTCAACAGCTTAATATCAGCACGTTCGCAAACATCGAAAGCTTCGTTGATCAATTGACGACCAAGTTTTTCAGCAACAGGTGATTGAATAAACTCACCCATTTGGATCTCGAACATCGTACACAAAGTATTGATAACAGAATTAAAAATAACTTTTGCCATCAAAGTGCCCATAAAATTAGTCGTCAATGTTGGATTAAGATTAGCTTTAGTAAATTCTTCGACAATTTTGTGCGTAGTTTCATCGGGAACTTCAGTTTCGTTGGCCATATTCATACTACCGGCACCAGCAGCTCCGATAAAATCAACGTCACCAGGACCATTCAAAACGGTTCCGATCAGGGCAGTGGCACCGATGATGTGCTGCTGATCGAAATAACCATTCAATTTATCGATATGTCCCATACCATTCATTGGTGAGACTACGTATTGATGGTCTTTGAATGCATGGGCTGTCCGCTTCAATGCATCAGCCAATTGCATTTGTTTTGTAAAGACAATCCAAACGTCAGGATCACCTTTGTATTCTTCAGGTGTATATATTTTGACGGGCACTAGATGTTTGTTCTCGTGATCTCGTGAAACGTAAACACCATTTTGCTCACGAATTTTTTCAATTTGTGGATCCCAGATCTCTACAAAGTCGACATCATAGCCGGCCTCTTGAAGTAAAACTCCATATCGCAGGCCCATTGCGCCTGCACCTAGTACTGTGTATTTCATTCCATATCGCAGGCCCGTTGCGCCTGCACCTAGTACTGTGTATTTCATAAATATACGCCTCCTGAGTTATTGACAGCATTATTAAATTTAAATTATAAAATGTCAACCCCTGTTTAAAATAAAATTCATCAAATAATTCAATTTTAATTTAAGAACAACCACTTTGATCACGTACTAAAATTATCCGTATAAAGACTGATAGATCAGTGTATTTAATTTTTTTAAAAAAGTTTTCTTCATTAAAAGCCGAAATATATTGCAAATTTATTTAAAATAATTATTGACAAGTATTAGAGGCGGCTATACTATAAACACAACTTAGTTCTAATTTTCCTCTAATCTAAGTAAAAAATTCAAGGAGGTACCAACAATGTTTAACATTTTGCTAGCTATTATTATTGTCGTGATTATTTTGCAAATCAACTTGGGCTTTGTTGGAGACTCCTTAATTCGATGTTTGGGTGAATGAGAAGGTGACTAATGAAGATGGCCAAGTTGATCTATTCAACATGGCCATCTTTTTTTGTTTTTTAGAAATGAGTGAAATTTTTTAATGTAAGAGGAGATAATCACATGGCAAAAGCAGATGCATCAAAATTAGATTGGAATAATCTTGGATTTGAATATATGGACTTACCTTATCGTTACACGGCCCATTGGAAAGACGGCGAATGGCAAGACGGTGGCCTTACTGAAGAAAGTACATTGCATATCAGTGAAGCTTCACCAGTTTTACATTATGGTCAATCAGCCTTCGAAGGTATGAAAGCATATAGAACTCCTGATAACCATATTCAATTGTTTAGACCTGATCAAAACGCAGCTAGATTCAAGAGATCTTGTGAAAGACTCTTGATGCCTGTCTTCCCAGAAGACAAGTTCGTTGACGCGGTCAAACAAGTCGCTAAAGCAAATGCAGATTTTGTTCCACCATACGGAAATGGAGGAACACTATATATCAGACCATTGATTATCGGTACTGGTGGCGTAATCGGCGTTCACCAAGCACCAGAATACATTTTCACAATTTTCGCAATGTCAGTAGGTAACTACTTCAAAGGTGGACTTACACCAGTTAACTTTACAACTTCAGCCTACGATCGTGCCGCTCACAAAGGTACTGGTCAAGCTAAGGTTGGTGGTAACTACGCTGCCAGTTTACTTCCAGCAGAAAATGCTCACGAAAATGGCTTTGCTGACTGTGTCTACCTAGATCCAGTTGAACATAAGTACATTGAAGAAGTTGGATCAGCTAACTTCTTTGGTATTACTAAAGATGGCGTCTTCAAGACTCCTAAGTCACCTTCAATTTTACCTAGTGTTACCAAGTATTCATTACTCTGGCTCGCTGAAAACCGTTTAGGCCTCGGTGCTTCAGAAGAAAAAATCGACGTTAACGATCTTGACCAATTTGCTGAAGCTGGTGCCTGTGGTACAGCTGCCGTAATCTCACCATTAGGTGGCTTGGAACACAACGGCAAACTTCACGTCTTCCATAGTGAAACTGAAGTTGGTCCTGTAACTAAGAAACTTTATGACACATTAACAGGTATCCAATTCGGGACAGTCGAAGCTCCTGAAGGATGGGTACAACGAGTAGAATAATTTAATTTTTAAAAAGCGAGGATAGAACAATGAGAAAATTTGGAATAATCGGAGTTGGTCACGTTGGTGTGACCGTAGCATATACATTAGTAACGAAAGGGATCGCAGATGAATTAGTCTTGATTGATTCTAATGAAGCAAAAGCGGTCGCAGAACAACTAGACCTTGAGGACTGTCAAGCAAGATTGGACACTTCTACTACTATTAAGGTCCAAGATTATTCTGAATTGAGTGACGCAGACATTTTGTTTGTCACAGCAGGAAATATCCACGCACTAGACAACAACTCTGGCAATCGTTGGGCAGAATTCGAATACACACGGGAAATCGTTAAAGATATCGCACCAAAAATTGCTGCATCAGGATTTGATGGCGTATTAGTAGATACAATGAACCCTTGCGATGCCATTGCACATTACTTACAAAGAACCGTAGGCTTTACCAGAGAGCAGTGCATGGCAACCGGAACCTTCTTGGATACAGCCAGAATGCAACGGATCGTCGCCGAAAACTTTGACACCAACTACAAAAATGTCGGTGGCTATGTCCTAGGCGAACACGGCGAGTCCCAATTCGTAGCATGGTCGACCGTAACGATCAACAATCATCCGATCGAAGAATACGCCGCCGAAAACGGCAAAAACTTAGACTTCGATGATCTAGAAGAACAAATCAGACGTGGCGGTTGGGCAATCCACTCCGGAAAAGGCTATACCAGCTTCGGGATCGCGACCTGTGCCGTGAAATTAGCACAGTCAGTAATTTCCGATTCACAACTAGAATGTCCAGTATCATCCTACAATCAAAAATATGACACTTATCTTGGTCAACCAGCAGTAGTTGGCAAAAATGGAATCGAATACCTCAATGATTTGAAGTTAACTGAAGAAGAAGAAGCCAAGCTTCAAAATTCAGCTAACACTATCAAAGAGAAGTTCGCAACAATGGAGGAGTAATGGCAAAAGCTATTAATAAAGGTCCAAGATAAGTAAAGCGAAACTGTCTTGGACCTTGAACCAGACCTCTACATTAAAAAACACCGAAGGAGCATAATTCCTTCGGTGTTTTTTTGGTTTGATTATTTGTTGAGGTTATAGGTTGGGTGGAGGTTCATTGCTGGTCCTGTGGGGGTTCCGGAAATATCGCTGTGGAACGGTGTGGACGTCGATTTGAGCTCCTCGAAGAAACCCACTTC
>NZ_RHNT01000088.1 GCF_003946325.1 Companilactobacillus furfuricola
ACTAGTCTTTTTGGAATCAACAGGCAACCTAGATCTTGATGAATTTCTTGATGGCTAACCAAAGTACAACAAGAACCTCCTTCGTCGCTAAGAAGAATTTGGCGGCTGAGCCCATATAGCGCCCCGACCCTCCACCTAGATGGGTATTTATGATCTCCCCCTCTGGGTGAGATTTACCGATTTATTATGTTCAAATCGGCACTTTCTGCACTTCCTATTTCTCACATGTCTATCTCAAATTTGTTCAAGATAGTAAAAGCAAAATAAAGTTCAAGACAAAGTTCAAGACCAAGGTTAAACTGGATTATATTTTATTTTGGTTTTTAATCGAGGTTTTGCCTGAAAGTTCTGGTGTTGAACTTCTGCCTCAACTTATTTTTTATTTCGTTGGATCTTGTAGTGTTATTAGGTAATTTAGCATTCTGGTGGCGTAGCTTTTTGAATCGAAATTTTTGGTTATTTCTTTCTGTAGAGTGGTTAAGTTGTCGGTTACTATGCCGTCGGTGTCTATGAACATCATTTTGTCCATGGTGTCCGGGTCATTTACTGTCCATGCGTAGACTTTTTTTCGTTCGAAGTGGGCTTCTTCTATGAAGGTGTCGTTTAAGGTTGTGGCTTCCATGGTGAAGCTTGTTGCTTTGCTTCTTGGGACTCCGGATAGATTGAATGACAAGATGTAATTTGCTGGGATTTTTGGCATTTGTTTTCGGCTGTCTTGGATGAAGTTGTAGTCTAATGAGTGGATCATGGCGTGATTTTTTTCTAGGTCTTTTCCGTATTTTTTTGAGAATTCGTCTACAAAATCTGCTTTTGTTGAAGGGGTGCGCTTGAATTCTACTAGCAATTTCTGATCTAGTTTGTTTGCTTGTTTTAAATAATCGCTAAAACTGGCTAGGTTTTCTGATTGGCCGTTTTCGTAAACGCGGATTTTCTTCAATTGGGCAAGTGTTAGGTCCTTTGGTCCTTTATTAATGCCAGCTAAATTTTTCAAGGTGTTGTCGTGGAGGACGATGAATTTGTGATCTTTGGTTTCTTGGACGTCCATTTCGATGTAGTCTGGTTTTTCTTTAGCGGTTGTTTTTAGGGCAGAGATGGTATTTTGGACGCCGTTATGATCGTCGACGCCACGGTGTGACACTGTGACTGGTTTTTCCATTAGTAAATTATTGAAATAAAGTCCTCCGTATGTTGCAAAACCAAATACGGCAATGCCCAAAATTAAAAACCATGGCCAGCGCCGATTTGGCTTTTTTTCTGCGGCGGGAATGCTTAGATCTGGTAATTTGGAGATCATTAATAACGCGATCATCGCGGTGAAATAATAACCAGCTGTGGCGTTAATGATTTGAATCAGTGTTAGATTGACTATTGCTGCGGATTTGGCAATTGCTGGGATGAAATCTAGTAGCCACTGCAAACCGATCAAGACGAAAAATAATATGGTGGATAATAGCGAAACGATTATCGTCAATATGGCAATATAAATGACGTAATGCCAAGTATGGTGTTTCGTGATCCGCCAAGAATGTCGAATGGCGACTCGGGCACCACGTTGATCAAAGATCATTTCTGGTAAAACAAAGATCCAACGTACACCGATATACAAAATCAGTGTATAGATCACCATCAGTAAAATTCCCCAAGGTAGATGCTCTTGAAACAACCAATCAGTAATAAATTGTGGTACTTGGACTTTGTCTAACAGAGGTGTATACAATCCGATGCCGCTAAACGGTAATATCAATAAGAAATAGAGCAGGAAAAAGCCGAATGTCTTGAAAGGAATGGGCCAAACCATACGTTTTAACTCGCGTAAATAAAGCTTCCATCCTAAACCAACTTCGGAACGGATCGCCCGATAACTAATAAAAATTACGGAAAATTGCATGAAGACGATCATTAATATTAATAATAATAAGATCAATAATTCGAGTATCGCCCAAGGCTTATCTAGCAGTAGTTTTAAAATGTTCGTGTAAGAAATATAAGCGATGTTGTTTAAGTCTAAAATAAATTCAGTCAAAACACGTAGCAGTGGCACGAATACTAAATTAATCAAAATATCAACAATGATCAAAATTTGTCCAAACGACCACCATTGATGCCAAAAAGTTTGATTGATTGAACGAAATTTGCGAAAGCTTTCCATAATAGATCCCCCAAGTGAAAATATAAAAAAGAGAGTGGAAGAAGATGTTCAGCTGGTGAGGATTTAGGGGCTGTCAGCATCCAAGGTACGGCAAGGCCGTGCCTGCTGACAGTTTCTAAACCGGAGGCCGCTATCTTCAGCAACTCGTTTCCATAAAAATGAAATATTTCATTTAATTATAAGATTAATATCGGTCGTTAACGAATGAAATTTTTATCAAATTAAATAATAAACAAGATTTAAAAATGTGAGGCTTAACAGTTAAGATGAGCAAAAATTAACCTGAAAATTTTGCTTCTTTCCTATATTTATCAATTTAAAATTACAAGAATATTTCATTATCGCTACAAATGCCCGAGTACCGTTGAAACACCCCAACTAGAATAGTACTCTAGTTCTTGTAGATAAATCCTCAGGGGGAAACCATAAATGCAATACAAACGGTTAATACTAACAAGCACAATGGTGCTTAGTACATTAGCATCTGTTGCAGTACCAACTGCTGTTCAAGCTGCAGAAACAACAGATCAAGCTCAAACAACACAACAAACAACAACAAATAATACAAATGCACAAGCTGTAAGTAATTCAAATTCTGGCAACAAGCAAAATGTTATTGCTGGATCAAATGTCAAAAAGGCTGATACAACAGTTGCACACTCAACTACAAGTAGTGTTCAAGCTGCTTCCGAGGGAACAGCCAACAACGCATTGAAGGCTGTTGTTCAATCTTCAGCTAACTCAGCAACTAGTGATCAACAACAAGCTTTCTTAGCTTCTGCTGCTCCAATGGCTCAACAAATTGCTGCTAAATATAACCTTTATGCATCAGTTATGCTTGCTCAAGCTATTCTTGAAAGTGCCTGGGGTCAATCAGACCTTGCTACACAAGGAAATAACTTGTTTGGTATCAAGGGTGATTACAACGGTGCTTACGTTTCAATGCCAACTAGCGAATGGAGTGCAAGCCAAGGTTGGTACCAAATCTATGCTAACTTCAGAAAATACCCAAGTTATTTAGAATCATTCAATGACAATGGTGATAAGTTACGTAACGGTCTTTCATGGGATTCAACATATTACCGTGGAACTTGGAAAGAAAACACATCATCATACAAGGATGCTACTGCTTGGTTGCAAGGTAGATACGCTACTGCACCTAACTATGCATCATCATTGAACAACTTGATCGAAACATACAACTTAACACAATATGATTCAGCTGAAACTCAAAATGCTACTCAAGCACCTTCAGATTCAACTCGTGTCATTACTGTAAACAACCCTGATAGCTACGCCGTTCCATTGGTAGCTTTCAATTCAAATGGCTCGATCTCGAAATCAAACCGTGGATTGTCAAACGACACACCATGGGCAACTGACCAAACAAAGAGCTACAACGGACACACATACTACCGTGTATCAACTAACGAATGGGTTGAAGATACATACGCAACATTGAAATAACAACAATATTGAAGCCTATTTCAGGCTTCTTTTTTTTGCATTGAAAAAGAGAATGTGACATAAGTGTTCTCTGTACAATAAAAAATGGACGAAAACCGATTTTTGGTTTTCGTCCATTTTTTGTT
>NZ_RHNT01000089.1 GCF_003946325.1 Companilactobacillus furfuricola
AACAAAAAATGGACGAAAACCAAAAATCGGTTTTCGTCCATTTTTTATTGTACAGAGAACACTTATGTCACATTCTCTTTTAATTAAAGCAGTTGAAACTTGAGGAGGTAACAACCGCTAACTGTTATATTATTATGAGAATTATATCTATTTGAATTATGAGAATTATTATGAAGAGGTATAAGCTAAGGGTTAATTGCTGTTCCCTTAACTTATGTCTACATAATAACTGGAAAATATGAAGAAATTATGATGCTTTTGCAACTTAATTAGGAAAAACTTGTTACATATTTATTTCAATAAATAAATTTTCTTCAAGTCGTTAATTTCATTATCGCTAACCTTTAATTCACTTCTGATATAATTGTCTAAACTACCAGATGTCTCTTCAATCGCTTTTTGAGCAACATTTAAGTAGTTCTCATTGACGGTCAAGAGAGCTTTGATCGATTCAACTAAGCTAGGATCCTTTGCCTGCACTTGTTTTAAGACGTTGGCTACATAGATCTTGCTAGCTTGATTAGTTAATAGGTAGTCTTCTTTGATCGTTGGTAAGGGAACTCCTAAAGAATAAAGAAAGAATACGGCGCCCATGCCGGTTCTATCTTTCCCTGCTGTACAATGGAATAAGACTACTTCATTATCGTTACTATTGCCTAATAGTTCATCGAAAAATTTTCGATAGGCGTTGCGTGCTTGATCCTCGGTGATCATGTTGCGGTAGACGTCTAGCATGTGATTGTAACCATCATGGGGATCAAAGTCGATCTCAGGGATGACGCGGTCTTCGATCTTAGATGCTTCAGTTTGATCTTCTACGAAGACTGGTAAAGAAACGTATTTGGCACCACCTGGTACCCGGTCCGGTTTCTTGTCAATTTCGTCTTTTGAGCGAAAATCGACGTCGATTTTTACGCCATAGTCTTTTAAATATTTAATGTCATTATTAGTTAGATCGCCAAGTCCTGCTGAACGAAGGATTTTGTGATATTTAACGGACTGGCCGTTAACTGTTTGGTATCCTCCCAGTTCACGGAAGTTGATGCCGGCTTCTAGGTCTAGAATGCGACGTGCACTTTCAGTTGCTCTGTCCATAAAAATAACCTCTCTTCTCAATTTAGTCTATAGACTGAATCATTTTATATTATAGCAAAAGGAAGATTTATCCATGAAATTTCTTATCGCTCCAGGAAAATATCATGATTCATCTATCAGTTCGAAACTGATAGGGCAAGCGATATATAGTGGTATCTCACGGGCCCTGCCAGATGCTCAAATAGTTACTATGCCGGTGACGGATAGTAAATATGGAATGCCTGCGTTAGTAGCCCATACAATTGGTGGTAAATGGGTCGATTTACCTTTCTTTGATGCCTTTTGGCACAATAAGATGGGGCGTTACTTATTAACGAACATTGACAGTCAGGATACCGCAATTATTGATACAGAACAAATAGTTGGCCCAGAATTAGCCGAATCAAAAAGCCGCAATGATCTTTTTCATGCGACAAGCTATGGGATCGGCGAATTCATTATGGATGCAGTCACGAGTGGCTATCGCCAGATAGTTATTTCTTTGGGGACCTCAGAAACATTTGATGGCGGCTTAGGAGCTCTGCAAGCCCTTGGAGCAAAGATTTATGATGAAGGTGGAGATTTGATACCAGAAGGTGAAAATCCTCTGATAAATGGCTATGAGGCCGATTTAGATGATGTCTACAAATTATTGCGCAAAGTAAAAATCACCGTTTTGCTGAGCTATTCTACTAGTATTGAAATGAAAGAAAAGCACGATTATCTATCCGAAACACAAAAAGATTTTTTAGAAGATAACTTGGTTTATATTACAGAAAAAATCAATAAGAAGTATAATTTAGATATACACCCGATGCCTCGTTCCGGCTCAATTAACACACTAGCAGGTGCGTTTGCCATGATGGATGCTCATATTTCGCGTTCATCATTTGAATGGGTCGCTAATGTGACGGGGATGGACGAAACGATCAGATCAGCTGACGTGATGATCACGGCAACGGACGAAGTTTCTTCTGAATCAATGCACGATGAAATCTTGTTTCATTTAAGCAAGATCGCCGGCTATGCCAAAATGCCGACCTTCATTTTTTGTAACAACTTTATTGATGACTTCGAAGATTATGAACAACTTTTTACCGGAATATTCTCGACACAAATGTCGGATTATTCTTTAAATAGTAAAGATGAACAAATAATTTTTGAACATTATGAATCGATTGCTAATCAATTAGCGAGAACATTGGGTGCATTTCATAATGGAAAAGATTGAAATTAATAAAATTATGCATTAATCTAAAGGTAAAGCTTTCGATTAAGGGCGCAGTTGGAGGATTAAATTATGGAACAAGACTATGAAAAGATTTTGGTACCAGTAGATGGATCAAAAGAAGCAGAAATGGCATTTCACAAAGCAGTCAAAGTAGCACAAATGAACAAGGGCCACATTGACGTGCTAACAGTTCTTGATACAAAGCAATTCATCGGCTTGCACGGTGGAATGTTAAACGGGGATGTAATTTACCAACTATCAGAAGATGCACAAAAATATTTAAATGAACTAAAAGACGAAGCAGTAAAAGACGGCTTCGATCCAGATCAAATCGCGATCCACGTAAGATTTGGTGAACCAAAGACTGTCATCGCAACAGAATTCGTTGAAGAATATCAAAATGATTTGATTATGATCGGTTCAACAGGTATGAATGCTGTGACAAGACTATTAGTAGGTTCAGTTTCAGAATATGTAACACGTAATGTTAGAACTGATGTTATTATCGTCAGAACAGACGTTGATAATAAGACATTGAAATAAGTTGTAATAAAAAATAGTAAAAAAAGATAAATCCCATTCGATTTTTTGAATGGGATTGTTTTTTATGTGTTTAAGCTTTTTTGAGGGTATAGGTTGGGTGGTGGTTCATTGCCGGTCCTGTGGGGGTTCCAGGAATTGCGCCGTGGAACGCTGCGGGGCAACTTTGAGCTATCCGAAGAAAACCGCTTCGGACATCTCAAAGCTTACCCTTTTTGTAAGCACGGCCCATGCCGTGCAAACAAAAATTTCGCGGCTGACGGCGAATTCCTTCCACCCCCACAGGACCTAGGGTAGTACAAAACTTCTTTGTTGGTGGGGTTCACGGTACTTATTCTTACACAGGTAGGTTGTTTGGTTTTAATAGTCGAATCTATTTCCTCACGGTCTTACGATCTTGGTTTGTCGATCTATCTTTTAAATTTTTAGGGAAAACATCATCGAAATATTTAAGTTATTAGCTCGATTTAAAACTAGAATAATATGTAATTTGGTTTGGTTCTGGGCTTGATCTTGGTTTTGATTTTGTTTTTACTATTTTGGAGAAGATTGAGATAGACATGTGATAAATAGGACGAGCAAAAAGTGCCGATTTGATCAAAATAGATCGGTAAAACTCAAAAAGAGAGGGGAATTACATACTATCTAGGTGGAGGGTCGGGGCGCTATATGGGCTCAGCCGATCGAGTAGGAGGTAGCTAGGCTACCGACCTCTCACACCACCGTACGTACGGTTCCGTATACGGCGGTT
>NZ_RHNT01000009.1 GCF_003946325.1 Companilactobacillus furfuricola
CTCATGAAAATTGGCATTGAGTATATAAGCCTCTTCTTAAATAAATGCATCAAAATAACCAAACCACGACGAGAACCGGTTTACCGCTTAGTGAAAGACCCAGCTTTGAAACAAGCGAGCGCACCTTGCTCGATTGGTTCAAAGTGGCGTCCATGGCGTTCCGCGGTCGCAATTCCCGGAACCCTCCCAGAACCGGCAATAAAACCACCACCAAAAAAATTTTTCTAAAACCCATAAAACCCAGTAAAATTACAGAAAAACCACGTAATTTTACATAAAATCCCCAAGCAAATAGTTGCCAAATTTCTCTAAAACAATTAAAATTTCTTTAATAGTCAAAATTAAGTTTGGTTGAACTTGACCAAACGAAGGGAGAATAGCTATATGTCGATGATCGAATTTCGTGACGTCCAAAAGTATTATGGAAAGTTTCACGCATTAAAAGACATTAACCTGGAGATCGATAAAGGGGAAACCGTTGTTTTGATCGGACCCTCAGGTTCAGGTAAGAGTACCTTAGCTCGAAGCGTAAATGGATTGGAACAGATCCAAGAAGGTCAATTGATCGTCAATGGCCATGACATTGCTGACAAGAAAACAGATATCAACCGTATCAGAACTGATGTAGGGATGGTTTTCCAGCATTTTAATTTATATGCTAACAAAGATGTTCTTGAAAATATCATGATTGCACCACGGATCGTTTTAAAGATGAATGAAGATGAAAATAAGAAGCGTGCTATGGCGCTACTTGATCAAGTTGGCTTGGCTGATAAAGCTCACAATATGCCTTCGCAGATCTCTGGTGGACAGGCTCAACGTGTAGCTATTGCCAGATCGCTTGCAATGAAACCACGTTGTATGCTTTTTGACGAACCTACTAGTGCTCTTGATCCGGAAATGATCGACGATGTTTTGGGAGTTATTAAATACGTTACTAGTCAAAGCGATATGACTTCATTGATCGTTACTCACGAAATGGGCTTCGCCCAAGAAGTTGCTAACCGGGTTATTTTTATGGCCGATGGTCAAATTTTAGAGGATGACAAAACTAGCGAGTTTTTCAAAAACCCTACGAATGAACGTGCTAGACAATTCTTGAGTAAAATCATTAAGCACTAATAAGGGGAGGGACTACCATGAAAAGACTCAAATACTTTTTAGTATTAGTAATGTCTGCACTCCTCGTTGTTGTGTCGGTAGGCTGTGGAGCAAAACCACTTTCTCAACAAGATGTTTTGCAAAACGCCAAAGAAGCTAACACGATCATGTGGGGAGTTAAAGCAGATACGAAATTAATGGGCTTGATCGACGTTAAAGACGGTCAAACAAAAGGATTCGAAGTTGATATTGCCAAAGCTTTGACAAAGAAGATCCTTGGTAAAAATGGTAAAGCTAAGTTTGTTACTGTAACTTCGCAATCACGTATCCCATTATTGAAAAACGGTAATATTGACGCCATCATTGCTACAATGACGATCAATGCCGAACGTGAAAAAGTTATTGATTTTTCTAATTCATATTTTGACGCGGGACAATCTTTACTAGTTAAAGACGGGTCCCCCGTTAAAAAAGTATCGGACCTCAACAATAGAACGGTTATCGGTGTTGTTGGTTCAAACTCAGTAGAAAATGTTAAGAAGTACGCTCCAAAGGCTAAGGTCTTGCAGCTGCAAGACTACGCTCAAGCTTTAGTTGCGTTGAAATCTGGTCAAGGTGATGCTTTGACTACTGATAACGTAATTTTAGCCGGTATGGCCGTAGAAAATCCTGGCTATAAAGTCCAAGGTGGCGCCTTTACGACTGAACCTTATGGTATTGGTATCAATAAGAACCAACCAGCCTTCAAAAAAGCTTTGAATAAAGCTATCAAAGAAATTGAAGATGATGGTACTTATAACAAGTTGATCAAGAAGTGGTTCGGCGACGTTCCTGGATTCGACTATAAGGAGGTGCTTCGCTAATGGGTAGTTTACTAGCAAATAACTGGCACAGCTTCCTTACTGGATTTGGGTGGACGATCCTTTCAAGTATCGTCGCACTAGTCTTCAGTTTGATCATTGGATCACTGTTCGCCATTATGGAAGTTATGCCGAACAAAGTTTTACGTATCATCGGTAACGTCTACGTAGAGGTTTTTCGAAATATCCCGTTACTAGTTATTACAATGTTTTTCTACTTAGTAATTCCTTTGTACTTCGTCAAGATCAATGGATTTACTGCTGGGACGATCGGACTAACGATCTATACTTCAGCCTTCATCGCTGAAACGGTTCGTTCAGGTATCAATTCCGTTGATATCGGTCAAATGGAAGCTGCCCGTGCCATGGGGATGACTTATGGACAGGCTATGCGTTACATCGTCTTACCACAAGCTTTTAAGCTGGTTATCCCACCGCTAGGTAATCAATTTATTAACCTAGTTAAGAATTCATCAGTGTTAGCTTTCGTAGCTGGATTTGATTTGATGTATCAAGGAAATGCGATTGCTTCGCAGACTTTTGATACGGTTAATACATATATAATTGTCGGGCTATTTTACTTAGTTATCACCTTACCGATCAGTTATTATATGAGACATTTAGAAAAGACTTTGGCTTAGGAGGAATTAATTATGCAAAATTGGATCGATGCTTATTCAGTTGTTAACCTAAAATTCCTTCTCCAAGGTCTTTGGGTAACAGTTGAAATTTCAATTTTATCAGTTATTTTTAGTATGATCTTTGGCTCGATTTTAGGGATCATCCGTTACAGTAAGATCCCATATGTATCCAAAATTGTTGGCTTTATCATTGATATCATCAGAAACTTGCCATTACTGTTGATCATCTTTTTCGTATACTTTGGATTGCCTTCAATTGGTTTCAAACCGGACACGATCCCAGCTGCGATCTTAGCAATGTCAGTCTTTGAATCGATGATGGTCGCTGAGATCATTAGATCTGGTATCCAAGCGGTTGATATCGGTCAAATGGAAGCTGCTCGTGCCATGGGAATGCGCTATACACAAGCGATGGTCCACATCGTTTTACCACAAGCTTATAAGAAGATGATCCCGGCTTTAGTTAGTCAATTGATCTCGTTGATCAAGGATACATCACTGACAACCATTATCGTGGTACCGGAATTAATGCAGCACGCACAAGTAATTTATGGACAAAATGCCAATTACATTGTGCCAATGTACTTAGCGCTAGCAGTTTTGTACTTCATCGTCTGCTACGCACTATCGTTAGCTTCCAAAGTTATCGATCGTCGTTTGGCTTAATAAAAATTTGATGTTGACGATAATTAAAATTGTTGTTATCATTCAAAATATTAATAAGTGTTTGAATGAAGTAATCCTACATCTGGGTGTAAGAAAGCCGGTGGTTGATGCGAACCGGTCAGGGCGATAGGACAGAAATACCAGACATGACTTGGTCATCCAAGCGGAAAGTGCCGTTATCACTAATGAGTGGAGGTCTATTTGTGACCCCAAGTTGGGTGGTACCACGGTTACGTCAATCGTCCCTGTTGCAGGAATGCAGCGGAGACGATTTTTTATTTGGAGAAAAATTATGAGGGAAAAAGTAAGTTTCAAAGAATCGATCATTATTTTATTAGCCATGCTGATCGTGTTAGGGACGAGTGTTATCGGCTTTGGCTTATCACCACAAACACCGGTATTAGTAGTAATTGCCCTGTTGATATTGTGGGCTAAGATCCGTCACAGTAGTTGGGATAAGATCAACGGAGGAATCATGGAAGGGGTCCAAAACGGGATCGTACCGATCTTTATTTTTATTTTGATCGGTGCATTGATCGGGACTTGGATCGCAGCAGGAGTGATCCCATCGATGATGGTCGCTGGTTTTCATATGATCTCGGCCCGTTGGTTCGTGCCATCAGTTTTCCTAGTATGCGCCGTGATCGGAACATCCATTGGTTCAGCTTTTACCATCGTTTCAACTATCGGTATTGCACTATTTGGAATGGGAACGACTATGGGAGTTGATCCTGCATTAGTCGCCGGTGCCATCATTTCTGGAGCTATTTTCGGTGATAAATCCTCACCACTTTCAGATTCAACTAACTTGGCAGCGGCCATTGCTGGTTCAGACTTATTTGCCCACATTAAAAATTTAATGTGGACGACTATCCCAGCTTTCTTTATCTCACTAGTGTTGTACTGGATTTTAGGTATTGGCGAATCAGGTGCGAAGTTAACTAACATCCAACCAACATTGACGACTTTAACGAGTCATTTTACAGTTTCCTGGTGGGCGATCTTACCAATCATCTTATTGTTTGTCTGTGCCATCGCTAAAATTCCGGCCATTGCGACATTATTGCTCAACATTACCGTAGCTATCGCAATGATCTTTATCCAAACTCCGGGAATGACCGTCCAAAAAGTGGCTGGTTACATCGAAAGTGGCTTCGTTTCCAAAACTGGCAATGCCAACGTTGATGCTTTATTGACGCGTGGAGGTATCAGCTCCATGATGGGCACAGTTTCTTTGATCTTTTTAACATTATCATTAGGTGGACTGTTGATGAAGTTTAATATCATCCAGACTGCAATCACACCACTTGCTAAAAAACTAAAATCATCCGGATCCATTATTACAGCAACTATTTTGTCAGGTATCGGCGTTAATATTTTCGTCGGTGAACAATACTTGTCGGTTATTTTACCGGGTAAAGCGTTCAAAGAAACTTACAATAAACGTGGCTTAGATAACCTAGCTTTAAGTCGGGTACTGGAAGATGGGGGTACTGTTATTAACTACTTGATCCCTTGGGGTGTTGCTGGGGCTTTTGCCGCTAATACGCTAGGAGTTTCAACTTTGGAATTTCTACCATTTTGTTTCTTTAGTTTGTTGTCACCAGTTTTATCTATTATTAGTGGATTTACTGGTATTGGATTGAAGAAAATGCGTGGGTAGAAGCGAGTTTCTTGGGATTCGTTAATAAATGTAATTGGTTATAAATTGACGCTGGGATTGGCGTCTTTTTTTTTTGGAAAAATTTTGGGATTGGGATGATACTTTTTTTGGTATTGTTGGTGTTGAGATAGGAAGTTTTGGCTTTTTTTGGTAAAACTTTTGGTATTTGGATAGTACTTTTTTTGGTTTGTTGGTAAAACTTGCGGAATTTAGATAGTTCTCTTTAGTTTTGTTAGATAAAATTGCTGCAAATTGGATAGAGCTGTTTATTTTTATCCTCAAGGATGTTGAAACGAGCTCCAGGCGACAGTGGCCTCCGGTTAACACATGTAGTCGCGGCACGGCTTTGCCGTACCTTGTGCGACTACACGCGTTAATCCTCAGCAGCTGACCGTCGCCTTGCGCTCTCTGTGTTTAAAATATTTTTTTGAAAAATAATTGTTTTTCTTTATCTAATTAGTTCAAAATATGGATGTAACTAGGATATGATATAGTTATATGCATTTGATTTATAATAAAATTTTTTAGAATGAAGGTGTGCAAGGTGCGTAGTCCTAGACAGCTTTCGTATGAGGATCAGCTTAATTTGTTTGCTGAACGCGGGATGACTTTGGATCCGGATATGCGTGATAAAAACCTCAACGCTATTGAAGCGATTGGATACTATACTTTGAAGCAATTTGCTTATCCATTTGCTTATCGGGATGGTTATAATACTCCCGATTATGATGGACTTTCTTTTGACTTTGTTGTTAAACGATACTATCAAGATAAGAATTTACGGATCAATTTGTTACATGCGATCGAAGATATTGAAGTTTCAATGAATAGTTTGATCTCGCATGTGTTAGGTGATAAATATGGTCCGTTTGGCTACTTAGAATTTTCCAAATGGGCAGATAAGAATATTTCTAAATATGCTCTAGAAGAAAAACAATTTTATTTCAAAAAGAATCTTTTACGGCAAGCATACAATTCCAATATTTTAGATTTGGATTACCGGGAAAATTTGAACGAAGATAAGTTCCCTACGGTTTGGTTAATGACTAATTTGCTGACTTTTGAAACTACTTCTACTTTGATCAGATTAATGTCAGATGATAACGTTGAATACTTTACTGATTATTTTAATTGCAATCGTGACGAGTTGGTTTCTTGGTTGGAATGCTTGAATTTTGTAAGGAATATTTGTTGCCATAATTCCAATTTACTAGATATAACATTATCTACTAGCGCATTACCTCCCCGTGATTTTAAAGATAATTTGTGGTTTAAAAATATTAACGGTCGGGTCAGCTATACGAATAAGATCGCTTTGATCATCGTGATCGTGGTTCATATGATGTATGCTATTAATCCAAAATATCGTTTTGATAATATTAAACGATCGTTTACTAGCATTACTCGTGATGTGGACGGTTCTATTGAGAAACTTGGTTTTAAAGATATGGATAGTTTCTACGAAATTTTCCGTCGTTAGTTTTTGAATTTAGTCGAGCTTGCTCGGCTATTTTTTTGTTTTATCGACAAAATTATTTCTGATTTATGCATTATATTTTGCATTTTGTTTACGCAATTTTTAGTTAATGACAAATTCTGTTTTACTAAAGCTATATTGAGAAAATCAAGTATAGAGCCGGTTGTCGGCTCTTTTTTTATGTTTTTAGTTCAGAAATAACGTAATTTATAGTTTATGAATGATTTATATTTTAATGAATACTCCCAAAATTTATATATTGTGATGTATAATTATTTTGATGTGTAAACGATGTCATTAATATATTGACCATTTATTGTGCTGACTCATCTTTTTGGGAGGAGAATGAGTTGGTATTTTTTGGTTGAGGCTTTTTGGGAGGAGCCGATGTTGGTTTTTTTGCATATCGTTTTATCAAAAGGGATCTTTTTTTTCTTACTATAAATTAAGGGGATTTTTAAGTTATGAAATTAAAGAAAATTTTGTTGTCTTCATCTTTAGCTTTAGGAGCTTTGTTGGCCGGAATTGGTTTGGCTGATGGCACAGCTCAAGCAGATGCTGTTGATGATAGCAATACTCATGCTCACATTGAAAATGTTTCTGCTGATACTAACGTTGAAGATTTGAATTCTGATACTACTGAGGTTTCTGGTGTTTCTGGGGATGCTTCTGCCTCTACTCAAAATCAGGCTGAGGTTGATGCAGTTTCTACTGCTGATACTAATGAGGCTGGAATTGTTGCAACTTCCACAAGCACTAATAATGAATCAAATAGTTCTACAAATACTACAATAAACAAACCTGTAGATACTTCTACAGAAGCTAATTCAGGTATTAAAGATAAAGTTGTTTCTTCTGTTAAATCTACTGCGAAAAACGCTGCTGCCGATTTTGTTGGTAACGATGTGGTCGCTCCACTGGCTGAAGGCGCTTTGGCTAAAGTTAAACCACTTTCAAACGTTTATGCCGGAGCTACTGGCTTTGTAAAACCTACTTCAAATGTTGTCGGTAAAGCTTCTCATGATTTGCAAGATGCTGCAATTGGTGTGGTCGGTGCTTTGCCAGGTGGCAAAATTCCATCTTTGTTGATGAAATTAGCTCAACCTTTAGACTTAGTTGATAATACTTTAGGCGGAGTTTATGGTCTGGCTACGGGTCAAAATGACTTGATCCCAAATGCTATCGGTAACAAGGTCTCTTCAGCTATCAAGGGCACAGAGACAACGACCAAGACTACGGCCAAAACAGATTTTTCAGATGGTTATAAAAATTCACGTATTAACGGAACAGTGACAGCTAACGTTCAAGCACCTTTGTTCAATGTGATGGAACAACCTGTTAGCCGTTCACTAGGTAAGGGTACTAGTTGGTTTACTGATATTTTAAAAGAAAACACTAAATCAGGTGCCCAATATTACCGTGTTTCGACAAACGAATACGTTCGTGCACAAGATGTTCAATTTAGTTAATCAAAAAATAATGAGGTGAGGAAATGAAACATTCTCAGGTGAAACTCATTTCAGTATTGACTAGTTTAATTGCAACATTCGTTTTTGGAACGATCGGTTATTCTAACGATACTGTAAAAGCTGCTGATACGGAACAAACTACTACTGAAGTTGTAACGCCATCAGTAAATGATGAGGTTTCCAAGACGACGGATCATAGTTTAGACGTTGTTTCTGATACAACACAAGCTGATACTTCTGTTGTTGATCAAACAGCGACTGACAATGATGCCGTCGCTAACACGCAAGCTGATACTGTTTCCGACGGGCAACCAAATGCTCAAGAAATCGCTAATTCACAATTATCGACTTCTGCTGCCGAAGACGGTATGGTTTTGCTACAAAATAAAGATAATTCATTGCCGATCTCGACTGATCGATCAATTGCCCTTTTTGGTGCTGGTGCTTACGGTACTGTTAAAGGGGGAACTGGTTCTGGTAACGTTAATCCACGCCAAACGATCAATATTTGGGATGGATTAAAAGACGCTGGTTATACGATCACGTCAAACGATTGGTTGAATAACATTGCTGCTGATTACAATCAAAAAGAAGCAGCTTTCAACAAGACAGCCGTTTTGTTGAGCACTTTCAATTATGAAGACCCAGCAATCTCGCAAGCAGAATTTGCTCAGGCTCCTGCTGATGTTGGTATCTACGTAGTTTCACGTAATGCCGGTGAAGGTTCAGACCGGAAAAATGCTCAAGGCGATTACTTGTTGTCAGATAATGAAATTGCTAATATCCAAAATATTTCTAACTTGTACGACAACAGTGTTTTGCTCTTAAATGTCGGTGCTCCGATCGATATGAATTTCTTAAATGAAATCCCTAATTTGAAGAGCATTTTATTAGTTTCTCAAGGTGGTCAAAATACAGGTCTTGCTGTTGCTGATCTGATCAGTGGGGCAGTCACACCATCAGGAAAACTGGCTGACACTTGGGCTCAAAATTATTCAGACTATCCTTCTTCAGCTACTTTTGCTGAAAATGATGGTAATTCAATGACAGAACCTTATTCAGAAGGTATTTACGTTGGTTATCGTTACTTTGATACGTACAATGTGACGCCTAAATATGAATTCGGTTTTGGCGAATCATACACTGACTTCCAAATTCAGCCACAACAAGTTTACCTTGATGGCAATAATTTAGTTAGTGAGGTTCAAGTTACTAATATTGGCGACACTTATTCTGGACGTGAGGTCGTTCAAGAATATTATTCTGCACCAGCTGGAACAGTTGATAAAGCTTTCCAAAACTTAGCAGCCTATGCTAAGACAGACAATTTAGCACCAGGCCAAAGCCAAATTTTGACCTTGTCATTCCCGCTATACAACATGGCTAGTTATGACACAAATAGTGCTAGTTATATTATGGATCCAGGTAATTACCTTATCCGGATCGGTAATAGCTCAAGAAATACTCATGTAGCCGCTGTTTTGAACTTGCCTAATAAAGTAACAACAGAGCAGCTAGCTAACGAAATGATGCCGGATGCTGATCCAACTCAATTGCATGGTAACGGAAATACCTTTACTCCCGCATGCCAAGCAGAAGAAGTGGCTAAAGCTCCAGTTATAATTCTTGATCCTAATAGTTTGAACGGGGTCTTAGGGGATAATGCTTCACCATACGATAAAAATACGGTCACAACGATCGTCAATGAAAACAGTAGCCAAATGTTACCATACAACGGCTATAAGCAAAATCTACAAACGGTAGCACCAGCTGCTGAAAATTCAACTTTATTCGATGTTTACGCAGGCAATATTACGATGGATCAATTCATCGCTAGCCTTTCAACTAAACAATTGAGTAAAATTGTTAACGGAAATCTCGACTTGAACGCCGAAGGATTCGAAGCTTTAAAAAATCAAGCCGGTTTAGGTGGTGGAGCTAACGATTCTGTAATCGTCGGTGGTGCTTCAACTATCGTTCCCGGAGCCGCTGGGCAAACTACATCAGCCTTGTTAGATCGTGGAGTTCCGGTTTCCGTTAACTCTGATGGTCCTGCTGGATTAAGATTGACGCCAGTTGGTTCAGTCAATGGCAAAACAGTTTATCAATATGCCACAGCTTGGCCAATCGGAACTTTGATGGCTCAAACTTGGGATCCAATGATGGTCTACAGTGTTGGTAATGCTGTTGGTAAAGAAATGCTAGAATTAGGGATCGATACTTGGTTAGCACCAGGAATGAACATCCATCGTAATCCATTAAATGGTCGTAACTTTGAATACTATTCCGAAGACCCATTATTGACCGGTACGATGGCTGCCGCCGAGACTAAAGGTGTTCAATCTAATCCTGGAGTTGGTACAACGATCAAACATTTCGCTGCCAACAACGAAGAAACCAATCGATTCGTCACAAATTCGGTCATCGGCGAACAAGCTCTGAGAGAAATCTATCTCAAAGGCTTTGAAATTGCCGTAAAAGACGCTCAACCACAATACGTAATGTCCTCATACAATCGTGTCAACGGCACATATGCCGCCGCTAACTACGATTTATTGACCAATATCCTACGTGGTGAATGGGGCTTCAAAGGCGGAGTCATGACTGATTGGTTCAGTCTCAAGAGTTTAACTGATACTGATGCCGTACTTCACGCTGGTAACGATTTGATCATGCCAGGTGGAACGCAGATCCCAATTCAAGTTGGAGCATCAACCTTACCGATCGGTGGGAACAAGCTCGAATTAGGAGACTTACAAAGATCAGCTAAACGTGTTTTGACTTCAATTATGAATTCAAACACATTTGCCAAAACATACAACGTACCAGTTGATTCATACACACCAAACGACGTAGCAACAAACATGTCGATCAATGGTCAAAATTGGTAAACGGAGGTTTTAGTGATGAGCAATATTGATTTAAAAAGCATATTTCACACAATTGGCGAGTATGTTTCAAATATGCCAGAAATTTTAAACGCATTATTCGCTGATAATTAATTATTCTTGGAGATCAGATATTATATCTGGTCTCTTTTTATTTTGCAGTTAGGAGATCATGGCCGATTATACTGCGGATCCAGGAAACTTCTTGTTTTTGAAAACAAAAAAGCCTATTCATCAAGAGTAGGCTTGTAGATTTACGATTTCGAAAAAATTGAGATAGAGATGCAAGAGACTACTATCTGGGTTCAATCACAACAGCCACACCAGCAATCTCACATCAACGTATCATAGCTAAATTAGATTGTATAATTTGCCGGTTAATAATCCTTAGTGCCTGGTAATTGAAGTTTTGGGGATGCTCGAACCAGTAAATATAAGAATTGATCAAGCCGCTAGATAAATACTGAAGCACCAGCTGATCATTTGCTGAGGTCTGGTTGACTAACAAAGAGCCTTCCAATTCAGCAAACAGTTTACGCTGCAGTTTATCTTCCAGATCATAGTGTTTTTTATAAAGACATAGTTGGCAAAACCCTTTGAAATTGTTAGCCATCGTGCGGTCAAAAGCATCTAAAATGTTTTCCAGATCACTGTTAGTCAACGCCAAAGCTTTAGATACTTCAGTGTATATTTCGTTCTTGTACTCGTTGAAAACGTCATCGAGGTCAGAATAATATACGTAAAAAGTATGGTATTCCAAATTGGCGGCTTCACAAAGTCCTTCAACCGAGATCGACTCTAATTCTTCATCTTCCAGCAGGTCAAACAATGTATCTGCTAAGCGTTTTTTATCAAATTTTGTTCTTGTTTGATCCATTAATCCACCTGCTTTCTAACAGTTTCGATTGTATACAGCATACATTTGACGTAACGATAAAATTTACGAATAAGTATATGATAGCATTTTAAGTAAGCGCTAACAATACCGCTGGAATGCATATAAAAAGAGGGTGAAAGGAGATGGACAGTTACTAAACCGGAGGCCGCTATCTCCTGCAACTCGTTTCCATATAAAAAAGAGATCCTGCTTTTTACCAGGGTCTCTTTAAGCGCATGAGATTCGTTAATTTTTAGAATTGAGGAGGATTGGAAAAATTAATTTACTTGGACATCGTTTGCGTTAACGTATTCGTTCGTTGATACACGGTAGTAAGTTTGACCAGTATTATTGTTGATTCTGACAATATCTGTGAACCAGTCTGTATTTGGAGCTAGTGAACGAGTTTGCAATTGTTGCACTTGATCGTAAAGAGGTGCCGTATCCAAAGTCGTTACTGTCTTATTGATTTGGTAGTTAGTGTAGTTTGCGTTGCTTACTACTGGTGTGATCGTTTCTTCATCCGAGTTGTCTGGATCAGGGATCAAGTCGCTCTTTCCAGTAACTAAACCGTAAACTCCACCAAGTGCATTATCAACAAGATCTAGTGGTTGAGCAATTTTCATAACGGTTGAAGCAATTCCACCGATTAGTGGGATTTGGCCAACGCCATCGATCACTTTATTTTGAAGTGAGTGTGCGGCATTACCTAAAGTATTAGTAGTTGGTTTGATCAAGCCAGTTGCTCCGGCGACAACATTTGAAACTACTGGAATATCTTCAGCATTCTTGATGGCAGTAGTGACTGCATCGTTATCATAAGTTGGATTTGATGTTCCAGCAGGGGCAGTAGTAGTGTCACCAGCATTAGTTGAAGCAGCTTGTGTTGCAGGATCTACTGTGGCGGTTGCTTGTGTGCTAGCAGTTTGTTCTTCAACTTCCGTCGAAGCAGCAGTACCAGTAGTACCGGCAGTACCTGCAGTTGCGGCAGTTCCAGCAGTTGCGGCAGTTCCAGCAGTAGCAGCAGTACCATTGTCGTCTTGAGCATCAGTCGTTTGTGCTGGTGTCAAAGTTTCAGCAGGGACTGTCTCTTCACTTGTGCTTGCAGTAGCAGCAGTTTCACCTACCGGAGCAACCTCAGCAGTTGTTCCTACTTCGGCTGTTTTACCTACTTCAGCAGTTGGTGCAGTAGTAGCAACAGTAGAAGCTGAGTCAGTATCAACAGTTGCAGCGTCGGCTGAACCTTGAACAGCAGCAACTCCTGTCAAAGCCATAGCAATGGCAAAAGTTGATGATAATAAAGCTTTTTTATATGTCATAAAAAATCCCCTTTTCCCTTTAAACTTGATGCGTTTCTCGGATAAAACTGAGAGCGCTGTCAATTTAAATTAATTATACAATAATTTAAGAAAAAATAAATGATATTTTTAAAATATAGAAATTAATAGGTTTACTAATTGAAAATCTAAAATGTGAAAAATAAGAAAAAACCGTAATTCGAGGTATGATATTGTGAAATATGATAAATTGCCTCAAATTTCGTGAAAAAATGTTACGAAACAATAAAAAAACAGTTTGTCGATTTTGATGCGATCGATAAACTGTCTTCTGTTTTTAAAATAATTGCTATTCTTCAGCTTGCTTGTTACCCAGTTGCAAGCAAGCTGAATTCGATTTTTTACAGCGCATCTAATTTGTTGAACAATATTGAACCGTCCCATCCGGTAGTGTTTACAAATAGAGTTTCAAAGATGCCCGTTTAGATTCCACAATGAGATGAACTACGGTTGATCCCATCGTGTGTAAAAATAACATTTATTTTATTACTAAAAATTTCTGTTATTATTAATTATTTTATTGAAATTTGATAATGATGGCTACAAATCGAGATGAGTCGATAAGATCTGTGCCAGTTGTTCGCTAGAAGCTTGGTTAGGATGAACGCCGTCGTTACCAGTCAAATATAAGTTGCTGAATGAAGTTACGTTTCCATAAAAAATATGACTTCCTGCTAAAGCACTATCTCTGGATACTACGGTGTCAGTACTGCTGTCACCAATTGCGGAACCGATGACATTGATGACGTTCATATTGTGATTCAAACGATCAGCTCCAGCTACTAAAGATAAGAGCATATCAGTTGCTGGTTGGCCATTAGTTGCCCGCATATTGTATGGTGTGCCGACGGAAATAAAATTGTGGAAATTAACGGAATTGTCAGTTTCCATATATCTCGTTACGACATTACCACCATTAGAGTGAGCTACGATATCAGCGCTTTGGAAAGGATCCTTAGCACGATAAGCTTCGATGGCATTTTCCAAGCCAGCAGCGTTTGAGTAAACCGCCTGATCATTCCAAAGAATGTCTTGGAACGATACGGTCACAAAAGGACGCTCGTTGTTGTTAGGAGTTCTGACATTAGTTCTTGAGACCGAGCCATTCTCGCTCACTTATAGTTTCACGATAGGGTGAGAATTAGTTGGATCAAGACGCTGATACATTTTATCCCAAGTTGTTGAATCAGAATAAGAGCCAACGAGGAAGAAAACAGGATCAGCGGTCGTTGCCGCTTTTGCAGTTTGTGTAGTTATTTTTTGTGAAACCGTGATCAGTGATACTAATGAAATAATTGTGATTAGGATTTTTGTTAAGCTTTTTTTCATATTAGACACCCGATTGGCGGATATCCTCATCACGTTTAAAAAATATCACTTATTTAATTGGATGTATTATCAAAAATTGTTAATTGATTTTGTTAGTTTTGATTTTGTTAGCATGTGGGAGAAAGTTAGGTACTTATCTTGAATAAATCATATCGTTTTTAATTAATCCACCAAAAAAGGAAGATGTCTGAGAAATTATTCTCGGCATCTTCCTTTTATGATTTGGAATTGTATGTGTATTTCTAGTTATTCATTAATTGTTCGAGTAATTCTTTAGCTGATTCTTTCAAGCTATCTTTTGACTTGTCGTTTCCAAGGTGGGTGTAGATTTCACCTACGTAGATGTTGTCTTCGTATAGTTTGTTGAATACTTTATCGATGATCGGACGTGTCTTTTGTTCTTCTTGAACTGGTCCGAATGGGTTGGCGAAGAATGTTGTGCTCATTCCTACTTCGTCAGTTGTTCCTAAAGCTTTTCTCTTTCCGGCGATGAAGGTTGCTTTAGCAGCTTCTTCATCTGGGAATTGGTGCAAGCCGATATCTGAATCGTAGTTGTTGGCGTAGACCCACATGTCGATTCTGTGATGTTGTACTACTCGCTTGTAAGTGTTGGCAGGCAAAATGACACGGGCATTCTTTAGTTCTGGGTTTAAGTAGATACCACGGTCCATGTTGTTGAAGGCTACAGCACTGCTTAGGTCGTCTAGTCTTACGAAGGCACCTGTTTCAGTTCCTTGAGCGAAGATCGAGCCATCTTTGTCGAAAGCAAAACTTCCCATATCGTCAAAAATCGTTTCGATGTCGACGATCTTATCATCAGCGATCTCTTGCAAGGCTTCGATCGATTCAGATTTTCCGGCACCGGAGTCACCGAAGAAGACAACAGTCTTAACTTTGCCGTTTGAGAAGGTGATCTTAACCATTGATCCGTGAATTGGCAATCTGTTTTCGTAGATCATGTGGAGGTTGTGCAATGTTAGACACATTTTCTTCATGTAACCGAAGTAAGTGGTCTTGTCGTTGTAAGGTACTTCGCCGACCCAGATATCATTTTCTTCGTCGTGGAAGTAGTGACATACGTCGCCTTCTGTTTCTGGTAGTCCGAAGAGTAAGATCTCATCAGGCTTGTGACCTTTGACTTCTTCTTCGCTGGCTACTTCAAACAAGTTTCCTAGAGCAATACCACTTACGAAGTAATCACGTTGGAAGTAAATGTAAGCTAAACTTTCACCGATCTTAGCAGGGAAGCAGTACCATTCATTTCTATTGCCGTCGAATTTCTTGATAGGGTTGTTAGGTACGGCATCGAAGACACCCTCACGTTTATTACTCTTTGTATGCATCATCATTGGAGGACGAAGCATCAATGTATCTAAGAAACGGATCTTTTCCAGCTTTTCGTAACCTTTTGGTGCAGGCCAGTCGATCGATTGAACGATGGCTGTAGCATTTGTACCGGCATTGATTTGACGGTAGGTATGGTTAGCAAAGCCTTGTAATTTCTCTTCGATGGCACGATATAAATCGATCACTACGTCGTTGAAGTGATTATCGATGTCCATGAAGCTGCCTTTGATAACGGCATTGTTGTGTTTATTTAGTAAAGATACTCGGAAATAGTTACGGTAGTATGAATATAGATCTTCAACACTTTGTAATACTTTTTCTTTGTCGAAGATCGCATAACCTTTTTCATTGTCTGTTAAGATTGCTTTTAATACGTCTACATATTGTTTTGGAGTTAATTGAACAACATCATTATTTTTATTTCGTTGATCTTCTAAATATAGTTTTACTAAATTTAGTAGACCCTCGCTGTTGATTAATTGGAAAACGTCTTGAATATAGCCTTCACTATAGTTGATCACTGAGACGTTTGTATCTGGGTTGATATAAAACGAGGGAGTGTCAACTGGTTGTAACGATTGAGACATTTATATTTCTCCTTTCAAATTACGTGTATCACTATTTTAAAACATTTTTGATAAAACATACAGTAATAAATTAAACTTTAATTAGAAAAATTAGAATATTGTAATTTTTGTAAGCGGTTGTTTGTTTGGGGGGCGGTTCATTGCCGGTTCTGCGGGGGTTCCGGAAATTTCGCCGTGGAACGCCATGGACGCCATTTTGAACCAATCGAGCAAAGGGCGCTCGCTTGTTTCAAAACTGGGTCTTTCACTAGGTGGTAAAACCACCAAGTGAAATTTCATGGCTGACGGCGAATTTCCTCCACCCCCGCAGAACCTAGGGTGGTGGAACACTCATATTCTGGTGGGGTTAGACGGTACTTATCTTTTTTTGTGTTGGATTGATTTGGTTTAGATTGCTCGATCTAGGTTTTTTTCCTCTTATGAGCTTTTCTTTCTTTTTCTATCTTGTTGATTTTTGTTTCACTTTTCATCGGTTGCTATTTGGTTTGGTCCTTTTCTTGGCTCTTTCACTGCTCCTTCGTCGCGTGAAAGCTTTTCGCCTTGGCCTAAGTATTTTATTTTTTACTTTGTTATTTTTTAAAAACCATCCTTTAACTTTTTTTGTTTAAGGATGGTTTTTTTGTGGTTACGCTAATTTAGTTTTTTTTATTACTTACTTTAACAACTTGTTGTATGTTGTTACTTTTCTTTCGCCATTGTCTACTTCTAGGATGGTTAAACTAGAATTTCTTGGTCCTTCTGTTATGTCGAAGTTGCCGGCGTTGTACTTGTCCATGATCGAGCGGATGGTTGTTCCGTGGGATACTAATAGGATCTTGTCGCCGTCTTTGGCTATTTGGTCTAGTTTGTCGAAGCCTTTGTCTAGTCTTTCCCAGTATTCTTCGGCATTTTCGGCGTCATGGAAGGGATCAGCTGCTTTTAAGAAGTCTTTGCTGTCGTCCATGCTGTATTTGGAGATTACTTCGCCGTATGTTTCTACTCCATGTGGTTTTCCTACTATGAACCAAGTTTCTGATGCGTTGTGACCTTCGAAGTAGCCGTAGAATTCTTCTCTGAATTCTGGTAATTTTACTGGTTTGATTTTGTCGTGATTTTTGTTGGCATCAACGATGATTTTGCAAGTATCTATGGCTCGACGGGCGTCTGAAGAGAAGGCTGCCGCAAAGTCGGTGTCTTTTAGGGCTTGAGCTGCTTGCTTAGCTACTGTTACTCCGTCTGGTGCTAATGGGGTATCGGACCAACCTTGCATTTTGTTGTAACGATTGAACCAGGTTTTTCCGTGGCGCACTAGATATAATTGATATTTTGTCATATTGCCCTCCTAATGATCTGTAAATATTTTCTTAACGATTTTATTATAGCAAATTGTACTTATTCGAGAACTTTATTGTATGTTGTGACGGTATTTTTGCCGTCTTCGCGGTTTAAGATAGTCAAACTGGAATTAAGTGGGGTTTCATTTATTTCTAGTTCGGGGACGTGGTAAGTTTTTGCTAAGGAATAGATGGTGGTGCTGTGGGAGACTAATAAGATCTTGTCGCCGTCTTTGGCAACTTTGTCGAGTTTCTTGAAGCCGCGATTGATCCGACTCCAATATTCTTCGTAGTTTTCAGCATAATCCATGGGGTCAGCCTCTTTTAAAAAGTCGAAACTCGCTTCTAGTCCGTATTTGTCGATGATGCCTAAATACGTTGGCGTGCCGTGCTGTTGGCCAGCAATGAACCAAGTTTCCGCGGCATACATGCTTTCAAAATAGCCGTAGAATTGTTCGCGGAATTCTTTGATATGATGGCGTTTAAGATCGTTTTTGTTTTCATCCATGATAATCCTTGCCGTATCGACGGCTCTTCTAGTATCCGTAGAGTAGGCTAGATTGAAATTGACGTCTTTTAAAGCGTGAGCAGCTTTCTTAGCAACTTCGATCCCTTCGGGAAGCAGTGGGGAATCGGACCAACCTTGCATTTTATGCAAACTGTTGAAAAAAGTACGACCGTGTCGAACGAAATAAATTTGATATTTTGTCATTTTGATCTCCTTATTACTTGCATTAATTTTACTACAGGATGAGGGTAAGATGTACTGTCCTAGACAGGTTGAAAAATTAAATCTCCTAAAATTTCTTTTTTAATAAGCCCGTGGTAAAATTTAATCACCTTGAAAAATGAACGAAAATGGAACAATATCTTAAAAATATTCGGATTTGGAATATTTTTTTATTAATAATTAGTTGAAGAGAGGAGCTTGATTTGTGTTAAAAATTAAATTGAACCAAATGCAATTTCATGCACGCATTGGGGTCTATGACGAAGAACGGGTCGTCGGACAAGATGTGAGCATCAATATTGAATTGATCGTTGATCAAGTCGATTTTAATAAATTAGCTGAAGATAAATTGGAAAACACGATTAATTACGGTCCCATTTATCAAACCGTTGCTAAAATTGTCGCTCGAGACGATATTAAGCTGATCGAAACCTTAGCTACTTTGATCATGCAGGCGATTTATGAACAAAATTCCCAGCAATTGGACAACGTCATCGTTAGCGTTAAGAAGCAAAATTTACCGATCAACGGGATCCTCGACAGCGCTGAAGTGGAAGTGTCATATAAATAATGGAAATAACAACAGCATACGTGGGTGTTGGTAGCAATCTGGGCAGATCGGAAGATATCGTTGCCCATGCTATCAGTGATTTAAGAGCTGTTCCGCAAATAACCGAAGTTCAAAGTTCGGCATACTACCTGACTGACCCGGTTGGAAACGTTGATCAGGATCGATTTATCAATGCCGTCATCAAACTCAAGACAACTTTTTCGGCGGAAGAATTGTTGGCAGTTTTGCACTCACTTGAAAAGAAATACAAACGCGTGCGAACGATCAAATGGGGACCGCGGACCTTGGATCTGGATATTGAATTATTTGGTGACCACTCGTTGGAGTCAGAGGATTTAACGATCCCGCACCCAGAAATGTTCAATCGGTTGTTTGTCCTCACTCCTTTACTAGAAGTTTTGGATGACGATAATGTTTTTAAAGACGAAGTAATCAAGGCGGAAAGATCCTTAGCTGGAAGCCAATATATCAAAAAATTAATTTAAGGAAGCATTTAAATGAACTCTGAAAACCAGCAGATAATTGAAGATAGTGTTAGAAATATTTTAAAAGCGGTTGGGGATGATCCTGATCGTGCCGGATTGATCGAAACTCCCAAACGGGTCGCTAAAATGTATGGTGAGATATTTAGCTCGTTGGAAGATCCAAAATTCACTGATTATAAGATTTTTCAGACAGACTCGCTCGTTGATGGTGAGAACGTCATCGTTAAAGATATTCCTTTTTATTCAATGTGCGAGCATCATTTACTGCCTTTCTTTGGGACAGTAACTGTCGGGTATGAGCCTAAAGATGGGAAGATCATTGGATTGAGCAAGATCCCTCGATTAGTGGATTTTGTGGCTAAGAAACCGAACGTCCAAGAAAATATCACTAGCCAGATCGGCAGTAAACTGACGAAAATACTTGATCCCCAAGGTGTAGCAGTGATCGTTACTGCCCGTCACATGTGCATTGAGATGCGGGGAGTGCAGAAGACTAATAGTAAGACTACCACGACTTTTTATAATGGTGTTTTCAAAGATCAGACTAAGAAAATGGAATTCTTGCAGGAACTTAAATATAACTAGGAGTGGTTTAGATGGCTGAAAGTGAATTTAGCAAGATCGTTTCTTCAATGCCGCAAGTTATTAAATACAACGATACAGGCTCGCGGATACCTTTATTGCAACAAGTTTTAGATGAGCTAGGTCAACCGGACCAAAAGTTTAAGACGATCCATATTGCTGGTACCAATGGCAAAGGATCAACCTCGGAAATGATTTATCAGTTGTTGTGGAAGACGGGCTTTAAAGTCGGTATTTTTTCTAGTCCTGCGTTTTGCGATGACCGTGAACAAATCAGAGCGGATGGCGAGTTAATTTCTGAACATGATTTTGTTGAGTGTTACAGCCGATTGGTCAAAGCTTTTGACAATTTAGGCTATACGCAGCAGGATTTTTCGGTGTTTGAGACTTGGTATTTAGTATCTACTATTTATTTTGCTGAAAGATCATCTGACTACGTCGTCTATGAGTGCGGGATGGGTGGCGAACTTGACGCTACCAATGCAACGAGAAATGTCGAATATGCCATTTTTACTAAGATCGATATGGATCACATGAGATTTCTCGGTTCGACCATCGAAGAAATTGCCACTGCAAAATCCAAGATCATCAAACCTGGCATCAAAGTAGTCAGTTATCCGACCCAATCCAGCCGTGCAGAGCATATATTGCAAAAAGAGGCTGACTTTCAAAAAGCTAGTTTAACTCAATCTAGTAGTTATAACGTGGCTTTAGACGATGAGCAATTGACGCATTCGATCGTCAGTCTATACTACAAAAAGCATCACTACGATGACGTTTACTTTAACTTGGGCGGACTTTATCAGATCAAGAATTTGCAAAACGTTTTGAATTGGCTTGAATTGTTCAATCAAAACAGCCAGACGCAGATCTCAGCCGCTACTTTACTGCAAGTCTTAAAGACCGTCAGTTTACCTGGACGGATGCAGCAACTACAAAAGGATCCGCTGGTCGTCTTAGATGCGGCGCATAATGTCAATGCGATCAAAGGCTTAGTCGATTCACTCACAAAATTACATTCAAACAAGAAATTGATCCTGGTAGTCGGCTTTTTAAAAGATAAACAATACCAAAAGTGCGTCGATCTTTTGTTGGAACTGTCAGCTACTTTTATTGTCACGAGCCCGAACAATTTGCAGCGAGCTTTACCAGCTTCCCAGCTGTATCAAGTATTCAAGGATGATCCAGAAAGCGATGGTAAAGACGTTATCTTGGCAAGTTCGATCGCTGATGCCGTCAACAAAGCTAAGCAAGTTGATCCTTGTGATTTGGTGATTTTTACCGGCTCATTTTATTTGATCAATCAGATCCAACCACTTTGGAATGAATAATGAGGTGATACGATGACAGAATGGCTCATTGCTTCAAACAACAATTTGAAAACTTTGGATCTTCAAAAAGATCTGAGATTTTTTGGCTTGAAGGCAGCTCAATACACTGATTTCTTTGATCCAGTTGAATTTCCAGCTGAGACGACAGACAGTTACCAAACTAATGCCACTAATAAAGCTACTTTTTTGTCAAATAAGATTTTGCGCCCCGTCATTAGCGACGACAGCGGGATCGAGATCCCTGCCTTGCCAGATGTTTTAGGCGTGACAACGAAAAGAGAGCTCCATCAAGATGAAACTAAGAGCGATAATCAAACCCTGCTTGATTTGATGACAGATCTACCTGAAAAAAAGAGAATGGCAAAGATGATCACATATTTGGCGGCAGTTGACCAACAAGGTCGGGTGATCACTGCTAAAGGTGAAGTGACCGGCAGAATCAGTCATCAAGACCACGGGACGTATTCTAGTGGTTTCGACAAAATCTTTTTCATACTAGAACTAGGTAAAACTTTGGCGCAACTGCCAGATGATCAACGGATCCCGCTGACTCATCGCGGTCGTGCGGCAAAGAATCTCATTCAACTAATCAAAGACGAGGATCGATAAAAATGCATATTCAAGAAATTACTGACCAATTACGAATGGACCGTTCAATTTCTAGCTTAGCTTTACTTAAACTAGCTGATGAACAAAATTTGTTGCTGCTCGAATTTTCTGATCTCAGTGGTTCTGATCAAACTAAGTTAGTCGATGTGATTCAACAACTCGACAGTTTTGTAACCGTGAAGGATGAAAAAGTGCAGTCCTTGCTTGATCTAAGAGCACTACAACAATTGATCCAGATCTGGGATAAGTTTTTTACAAGTGCCAAAGAACAACTCTCAGATATTTTGTTAGCTCATCGAATGGTCTGGAAGACTGGCTCATTTAGTTATGATCTAACTAATACCGCGATGATCTATGGGATCATGAATAACACGCCAGATTCATTTTATGACGGTGGATATTTCCAAGGCGAAACTGCCTTATTGAAGCATGTCGAGGACATGGTGGCCAGTGGTGCTGACGTGATCGAAGTCAATGGACAAACCACTCGCCCAGGATTTACTGAAGTGACACCGGAGGTTGAAATGGAACGGACGATTCCTTTGATCCGTTCGATCAAAAAAGAATTCCCAGCGGTCAATATTGCAATCGATACTTATAAATTACCGGTCATGAAAGCGGCCTTAGATGAAGGCGTTTCGATCGTCAATGATGTCAATGCCTTCACTGATGACCCAGATAAGTTACGATTGATGGCTGATTCTGATTGTGGCTTGTTGACGATGCATAGTAGTCGTGGTCACGAGTATCACAATTCAACTAAAGGGATGTACGACTTCTTTGAAGAAAACTTGAGCCAGTTAACTAGTGCTGGGATCGATATCGATCGCATAGCCATCGACCAAGGAATCGGTTATTCTAAAGTCGTCCACGGTGCTCAGGATTATTCCATGATCAGGAACCTAGCTCAGTTCAATAATTTAAAACGTCCGATGATGGTAGCAATTTCCCGCAAAGGATTTTTTGGAGATCTGCTGGGCATTGCTAAAGATGATCGCTTACCAATGACATTAGTGACTGAAGCAGCAATGTATTTAGCCGGCGGTCGGATCTTACGAGTTCACGACGTCGAAGAAACTAAGCAATTAGTCACATTGCTCGATCAGATCCAAGATAGTTTTTGGATCGAAGGACTGGGAAATTCCAGCGATTATTAAATCTTATTTCAGTCATTTAGCTTGATTTTGTGTACACTGGAAGTATAAGTGGAGGTGTACACATGAAAATTGCAGTAATTGGTGCCAATGGTAAAGAGGGTTCTATGATCGTTAAAGAAGCCTTGAATCGAGGAATTGAGGTAACTTCGATCGTTCGTAGCGCTAAGAAATCACCTACAGATGTGTTTATTAAAAAAGATATTTATGGACTAACGACTGATGACGTGAAAGATTTTGACGTACTAGTCAACGCTGTCGGCTTTTTCGGTGACAAAGTTGTCGAATACGTTCCTTCAACGAAACATTTGATCGAGATCTTGTCTGGGACAAAGACTCGCTTATTGACAGTTGGTGGAGCCGGTTCATTGTATTTGGATAAGGACCATAGTCAACAACTTTATCAGCAAGCTGACTTTCCTGATGCTGTTAAACCTTTGAGTGAGCAAATGGGAAAAGCACTCGATTTGTTGAGAACTAGCGATATCAATTGGACTTATATCAGTCCAGCAGCCAACTTTGTTTTTGACGGTAAAAAGACCGGTAAGTATGTTTTAGCTGGTGAAGAGTTGACTTTTGATGATCAAGGTAACAGCGAGATCAGTTACGCCGATTATGCAATCGCCATGGTCGATGAGATCCAAAATAATAAATTCAAAAATAAACGTATTAGCGTTAGATGGTAGGGAAGAATATGAGTAAAATTTTAGTATCTTATACGAGCATGACAGGACACAATGAGACGATAGCTCAACATCTACAAGAATATTTGAAGGGCAAAGATCAAGACGTTACTTTAGAGCAACTAGTTGATAGCGACGCTTACGATCTGCCAGAATACGATGCTATTATCATCGTTTCTTATACTTATCATGATGGCGACCTTCCTGACGAAGCTTTGGACTTTTATGAAGATTTGAAAGATGTCGACTTGGATCGGACTAAGTTTGCGGTCGCTGGTTCGAGTTCTAAGGGCCACATTCACTTTGGCCGGGCTGTAGATTACTTTACAATGCAACTCAATTCCAGCAATGGTGAGCAAGTAGCCGACTCCGTCAAGATCAATCAAGAACCTGATGAAGACGACTTTAAGCGGGTCGATCAATTGGCTGATTATGTTATTGATAGCTTGAAATAGTATCGATCTATGAGCAATATTCTCAAACAGGATATTGCTTTTTTTCTGCAAAAGGTTGGTATGTTTCATAGATTTGGATAAAATTAATTTGAATTTAAGGGGGATGAATATGTATTTAATAGCGATAATGGTGGTCATCATTGCGGCAGTCGTCGCGATCGATCGTCATTTCAAAATTGTCAGATTAAAGCCATTACTAGTCAGTAGTGCGCTGATTTTACTGACAACATTAACACTAGCTGGCTGTAGTGATGAAGAAACTGATTCCAATAATTCTGCTACGGATAAGACAGAACAGATTTCAAAGAAGGACTATAACCAAGCTAAAAAGGAGCATCAACAATTAGTTGCTACTAATGAACAGTTGGATAAGGAGCTGGCAGAAACCGAGCAGCAGAGAAAAGAGCTTGAGCAAAAAGAAGATGCTCAGGAATCGACAGTTGCTGACGAAGCAAATTCCGATCAAACTCAGTCAACGAATAATGATACGAATAGCTCTAATGATGACACGATCCAAGGTGGAGATTCGCAATACATCATTGGCAATGTCAACTCGCACGTTTATCATATGCCGGGTCAACGTGGTTACAGCATGAAGTCGAAAAATGCTGTGTATTTTTCGTCGGAACAAGAAGCGATCAATGCTGGATATAGGAAGGCTAAACAATAATGAAAAAACAATTTAAAGCGATAATTGTCCTAATATTTGGTGTTTTACTTTTTGCTGGGACAGCGGTCGATACAAATGTTGATGCAGGACAAAATAACGATCAAGTGGAGTTTCAAAGTAAGGCTCATAAGTTAATTAAGAGCAATAAGAAGCTGAAGAAACAAATTGCGTCCAAACAAAAGAGGTTGGAAGAGAACCGGGAATATATTAGTAAGCACTCTGATCAGTCGACGAGTGGTTCGACTAGTTCGAATAGTACTGTTTCTGACCTGGCACAATTAGATTACGCAGGAAAACAGCAAATTACTGTGAATAATAATGATCCACAGTTTAGTCAGAGTGATCTTAGTACGGCTAATGGGGCTTGGCAATCTTATGGTGACTTGGATGGGTTGAATCGGGTCACTGCGGCTAATGCTTTGTTGAATAAGTCGTTGATGCCTTCTGCTAAGCGGGAACGGTTGTTTATTAGTCCTACTGGTTGGCATAATAAGCGGATTAAGGGTGGCTGGCTTTATAATCGTAGTCATTTGATCGGGTATCAGTTTACTGGGCAGAATAATAATATGAAGAATTTGATGACGGGGACAGCTTCTTTGAATAGTCCTGAGATGCAGGCGCATGAGATGGACGTGGCTTATTATTTGAAGGGTGGTTCTGATCGATTTGTTCGTTATCGGGTTACTCCTGTGTTCCGTGGGAATGAGCTGTTGGCACGTGGTGTGCAGATGGAGGCTCAGTCTGTTGGGGACGATGCTGTGCATTTTAATGTTTATATTTTTAATGTTCAGAGTGGGGTTACGCTGAATTATGCTGATGGTACTAGTCAGGTTGGCTAAAGATGTAAGAGAGCTATGGCAGACAGAGGCGTTTTACTTTGTTGTGTTCTGTTAGTTTGTTTGGTTAGCTGGGGTGTTGAGGTAGTAGTTTGGTTGGTACGTTCAATGCCGACTCCGGGGCCCGGGGATACAGACGCTGGAACGTGGTGGGCACATTTTGAACCAATCGAGCAAAGTGCGCTCGCTTGTTTCAAAACTGCACCTTCCTCTAAGCTCCTTCGTCGCCAAGAGAAATTTCACCACTGAGGGCTGTATCCCCGGGCCCCTCCGTCTAGATAGGGACTATATCCCCCCCTTGGTTTGAGTTTTACCGATTTATTTTCTGCAAATTGGCACTGTTTGCGCGTCCTATTTCTCACATGTCTATCTCAGGCTTTATCTATTCTGGTGGGGAGTAGGAGCTTCCTTTTCTTGTTTGGATATATTCTCTTTCTAGAGTACTGACTCTTTTCTCGGTTCGCGGGACTTTGCTCCGCTCATTTTTGATTACTAGTACATTGTCGTTTTTGATTTTCTTTGTTTTGTTGGTTAGATAAGAGTGGATATCATTTTTGTTCTCTTGCTTTCACTTCTGGCTCGCGTGCTCGATTCTCGCACTCTTGCCTTGATCTGATTTTTGAATTTTTCTGTTTTTATTTATTTCTGGCTTGCGTGCTTGTTCCTCGCACTCTCGCCTGGCTTTTTGTGAATTTGGATGGTTGTATTTCTTATTTTTTTGTATGAAAAAACCGGAAGATACTTTTGGACTTTTGTCCTTGGTATTTTCCGGTTTTCTTTGTTTTATACACTATTTTTATTAGTCATTGAAGTTGTTGTTTTCTACGTCTTTGATGAATTTTTCTAGATGTGCGAAGTAGACATCTGGGTTGTCGATCATGTGGTGGTGCCCACCATTTGGCGTTGTTTCTAATCTTGCGTGTGGGATTTCTTTTTGCATGATTTTGGCTGTTGAGATCGGCATGCTTTCGTGTTCACCGAATGTTAGTAAGGTTGGTACTGTGATTTCTTTTAGGTGTTTTCTGAAGTGCCAGTCTTTTAGTTTTCCGGTGATGACGAATTCGTTGTTTCCTTGGAAGGCTCCGTAGACGTCTGTGTTTGATGTGTTTACTAGATGTCTGATGGCTGTTGGTTGTCTTCTGTCGATGTATTCGGCATTTAGTACGTCGACGTAGCTTTGGTATGTGGCGTCTTCTAAGTCGTTTTCGGCTTCTTTTTGTTCCATGTATTTAACTTTGTCTGGGCCTAAGGCGTCCATTCGGCATTGGTTGATGCTTTTTACGTAGTCGTCGATTTCGTCGACCATGCTGGAGATGATGGCTCCCTTTAGGTGTTGTCCGTATTTTGCAGCGTACATTTGGACTAATGCGCCACCCCATGATTGTCCGATTAAGTAGAAGTTGTCTAGGCCTAATTTTTGGCGGACTTCTTCGACTTCTTCTAGGAAGTAGTCATATGTTAAGTATTTTTTAGCAATTTCTGGGTCGCTATAGTCCGGTGTGTCTGAGTACCATGATCCTAATTGGTCGTACATGGTTACTTCGACTCCTAAGTCGGCTAACTTGTCACCAAAGTTTTCCCAGTATTCGTGGTTACCACCGGGTCCGCCGTGTAGACATAGTAGCTTGATGTCGCCTTGGCCTGCTGTGTGAGTCCAAAGGTGATAGCCGTTGTCTAAAGTAAGGATATGTGTTCCTTGTTTCATAAAAATTGCCTCCAAAAAAGTGATAAGTATAGTATATAACTTCAGGTATACCTGTCAAAAATAAGTTGCTTGATATCGGTCAAATAATACGTTTATCGTAAATGATAAAATGATAAGTATAAGCCATGAATATATGATATTATAAACATATACATTTTATAGGGGGCATTGCAATGAAGAAAAGCATTGTTAGATTGTTAGCCATAGGTATGTTGCTCGGGGGAGCGGTTGTACCTGCTACTGTAGCTAACGACGGACTTTTATCGCCAGTTACGACAACACAAACAGCCAAGGCTGCCACCGCAGATAAGGAACAAACGATTGATTTTGATGTTCTGAAGACTGGTACTGATAATGCATCTATTTCAAGTCAGTACTTCAACAAAACTGCTAAGATCACACCTAACAGTGATGGTACTTATAAGGTTACTATCCAAGTAAGTATCCCAACTATCGCTTCAGTAAATATTTTGACTATGGGTGGTCAAAAGGTTTCTGATTCTGATAAATACAAGACTGATTCAGGTACTTATCAAGATATCAGCTTTAACATTAATGACGTTTCTGATTTAAAGAATCCATTAAATAGTAGTATGAAAATTCAAGTTATGGGATTAGGCTTGATGAATCAAACCGCTGATTTTAAGTTTGATATGAATACTTTAAAGGAAGTCAAATCTGATGATAGCGACAGCTCAAAGGATGAGACTCCAACTGATACTGAAAAAGATCCAGAACCTGAACCTGATACGAACAAAGATGATCAAGATGTTGATATCGACGATTATGATGATGAATTGAATCCAACACAGATCGGTGAAGATACTGATGAATTGGTCCCTCAACAAATCGGTGAAGACAGCAACTCTTCCGAAGATGGAACTAAAGTCGTTGTCGGTGATCCAGTTAAAATTGCTACAACGCATTATGATGATTTGAAGGATGCCCAAACGATTGATTTCTCAGTATTGAAAACTGGAACAACTGATCCATCAATTCAACACAATATTTTGTACAAACTGCTAAAGTTACAAAGAACGATGACGGTACTTACAGAGTAACTATTAAAGTGAATATTCCTGATATTGCCACAGTTAAGATCAACACGATGGGGGACCATTCAGTTAATGATTCAGATACCTATAAGACTGATTCAGGTACATACCAAGATGTTAGTTTCAACATTAGTGACCCTTCAGAGTTGGCTAATGGTTACAACAGTAGTATGGATATTACCATTACCGGAATGGATCCAATGCATCAAACGGCCGATTTCAAGTTTGATATGAGCACATTGTCAGATCCAAAGACGGAAGAAACAACAAACAACAACGAACAAACAGATACTGATTCAGAAGCATCAACAGGAAACAACAATTCAACTGCAGTCAACGATGCTACCGGCAAAGACGAAGGTGATGCTAAAGAACCTGCAAAGACTTCTGACAAAGAAACTCAAACTAACAAGGCTTCAGACAAGACACCAAAACTTCAAACAATCACATTTGACGTTCTCAAGACGGGTACTAGTACACCGTCTATTTCAAGTAAATACTTCACTAAGATTGCTAAGATCACTCCAAACAGTGATGGTACTTACAAAGTAACAATCCAAGTGGAAATCCCTGCAATTGCTTCAGTCGATATTTTGACAATGGATGGTAAAAAAGTTACTGATTCTGATGAATACAAAGAAAATTCAAAGAATTATCAAGACATTAGCTTCAACATTGATGATGTTAATGATTTGAAGAACCCTCTCGAAAGTACGATGAAAATTAAAGTTGCTGGGTTAGGTTTGATGAACCAAACAGCCGACTTTAAGTTTGATATGAATACATTGAAGACAGTTGAATCTGGTGATGATAAAGATTCAGATACTAAACCATCAACTGAAGATAAAGATACTGCAAAAAAAGATGATGAATTGATCCCTACTCAAATAGGTGAAGATTCAGACTCAAACGCTAAGGACAGCACTTCTTCTTCAAGTTCTAAAGAAGGTTCAAGCGTTGTGGTCGGTGATCAAGTTAAGACTGATTCATCGACTTCTGCTGATGAAGAAGAGATTCCTTATCAAGTATTGAAAGCTGATCCATCTCAAGGTGAATCGGTATCAACGCAATTCTTTACAGGTACAGCTAAGGTTTCTAAAAATGATGATGGTACTTACAAAGTTATGATGACTTTGACTTATCCAAAAACATTTGGTGAGCAACCTGTAACGATCGATTCGATCAATGGTGGTTCGATCAACGCTGCCGATACTAAGACTTATTCTGATGGCAATAAGAATTTCATGGACTTTAGTTTTAACGTTCAAAGCAAGAGTGCTTTGGATGAATTGATCCCATGTACAATGACGATCGATGTTTCAAACTTAGGATTCAACTCGACTGAAAGTGTTAACTTCAAATTTAATGCAACATCATCTGGTGTTGCCGGTGCCTCAGCAACTAGTGGTACTAACGGCAGTGGTGTTTATGGTTCTACTTCAGATTGGCCTTCATCCGTAACTTCAGCTAATCCAAGTATGACTAACAGTACTTTGCCACAAACGAGTGACTCAAAAACAACAGCCATTCTTACAGCAATCGGTGTTTCAGTTGCCACAATCAGTGCAGTGTTATTTAGAAACTTTTATAAAGCTGAGTTCAACAAATAAGATTAAAAAAAACAAACCTTACAGCAGGTTTGTTTTTTTTTCCTAAAATATTGTTTCGATAATTGTCTTTGTTCGTTAAGATATAGTCAATGAGATAAGGGGTAAATTATGATAAAAACAATTGATAGCAGCAAAATTTTTTCCCAGTTCAAAGATGATCCTATTTACGATCCACTCAAAAAATATCCGGCAAAAATGATCGAAAAGATCGTTGATTTTACGTTGGATGTGTTACCAGATGATTCAAAATTTTGGGATGAGACACAACTAGATTGTTTTTACTTGACGATTTTGCAAACGGATGATTTTTTGGAATGGCACAATCCAATGGAGATGGATTATGCTGGAAAGAATTTCTCCGATCAGTTCGTCGCTGATACAGCCATTTTTTTCATGGCTTTCTTGGCGAAAAATCGCCAAATGAAGTTGAACACCAAAGAATTCCAATCATATGTGGAGAAATTGGATAAGCAGTGTACTTTCCTAGATTTTAAAAAAACTAAATTCAAACAAAAAGACGTTTTTAAAAATAATTATTTACCAAGTTGGCAACGTTCAGACTCGATTCAGGTAGTTCTGGATACGAGTAAGTGGATGATAAAATTTCAGCAAGATGAAAAATATTGGTCAAAACGTCCAAAAGATGTTGACCGCGATTTCTTAAAAATATGTGTTCAGGCCTTGTCAACTGCAGCCTACGACCGTTTTCGACAAATGCCAGATGAGTGGATGCCAGCAGTGATCAAGAAAATTTTGACTACCACTTTCATCTGTGAAACAGAACTGATGCATGAAAAATATGAACTAGTAGTCCCAGTTTTATCTGGTTTTTTAGATTTCGTAGCTGAAAATGGTTGGCTGAATAAAAAAACGGTCAAAGTATACCAAAAGGCATTAGGAGAAAGTGAAGATGAGATGGTCGACCTTTCAGAAGAACCAGAAAATTTTCCATTTGAAAAGCGCGTTTGGTTTTACTTATACGATGATTTAGACCCAAACGACGAAAATGCATGGGACAATTATGTGTATTCTTTACAAGAAGAGCACAAACTAGAGCTGACAGATGCAGATGGTATGAATTATTTCGGACAAAAGCTACAGGATGAAGACTTTGTCATGAAAGGCTATAGCGACGAAGAAAAGGTCAAGAAAAATAGCACCAAAGCGCCTGGCGACTACATTGGCGTGGTAGATTTTGACAAGTCGGAAATGCCGATCGAGAAGCATTTAGACATATTAGGCAATCGAGAAACACTAAGAACAGTCGCCGAGTTGGTCGATCCAGACCGTCAGAAAAACTACTTCGACTATCCACACCGTAGCACTCATGGAAGATTTCGCTGGTCAATGGAAAAAGCTGAATCCGTCCACATTCAAGGAGTAGAAATTGGCTTAACATGGTGGTTGTTGCGAGACAAGATCAGAGTTCCCAAAGATGTAGATTTCCCTGAATTGGTAGCCAACGTAACCTTCTTTTTCGACGACCTTTACAATGACAGTCTCTTGTTTGTCCGCCGTTGGAGCGTTCGTGATTTGAAATCTTATGTTCGTAAAAACGAGAATCGTGAAGATTACGATTATTTCGTTCAAATTTTCCGCGGCATCTTAAGCGTCTTAAGAGTAAACGGGGAACTTTCGTATGATGAGGTCCATGATTACAAATCAGTCTTCAAGAGAAAAAGAAAGAAACGAAGTTAAAAACAATCTTCGTTTTATACAAAAATAATTTGCTTAATCTAATATTCACACTTCATAAATATGATGTATAAATAATGTAATTCAAAAATCTTTATTATTTATGTGGAGTGATAACTATGATGGAAAAAGTAACTTACCCAGCAGTACTAAATAAAAATGAGTATCAAGAAAAAACCGTATATAACGTTGTATTCCCAGATCTTTCCCTCGCAAATACCTACGGCGAATCGATCAAAGATGCCCGTGAAAATGCTGAGATCCTCTTAAAATTATTATTGGATGATTCCGAAAACTTACCTAGATCATCAACAATGGTGGATATCCAAAATCATTATCCAGACAGCATCGTTTCTTTGATCACGGTCACTAAAGAATTAGATGGCGACAAGGAGCAAGTTACGCAATTCGGACAGCTCCAATAAAATGAAAATGTTATATCAAAAAAGTCCTAGAGCAGATTTTTCACGGCTCTAGGACTTTTTTTGATCTTAAATGAATTTGAGAAGATAAGTATTATAGTTTACTAAATATTAGTGATGATTTTTTGAAAAATCACTAAACACTTTCTGCAACTAATGGATATGAATTGTCCAAGATATACCCAAATCCACGAACAGTCTTGATCCATGTGGGATCTTGCGGATTGGTTTCTAATTTATCCCGTAAATGGCTGATGTGGATATCGATGATACGTGAAGAGCCTATCGTATCGTAACCCCAGACACCTTCGAGTAGTTGCTCACGACTGAGGACTTGACCACGATGTTTCATCAAATACCACAATAAACTGAATTCTTTTGGTGTAAGACCAAGATCAACACCACCATTTGTGACTCGATATTGTTTGAAGTCGATTTCTAATTTGTCACATTTGACAGAAGAATGTTCTTTGCGACTGCGTGGTGATTGGGTATCGCTCATTTCTTCGGCAATACTATTGGAGCGATTGTAAACCCAAATCAGCTGTTTCAATCGGGCAACTAATTCTTTGAAATCGAGAGGCTCGATCATGTAAGCGTCGATGTTTAATTTATAACAATTGATCCGCTCATCTTGATTGCCTTTTTGAGCGAAGACCATGATCGGTCCGTCCATATGCTTTCGGATGAGTTTGATGGCATTTTCATTTGGTTTCAGTGGTGCAGCTGATAAATCCCAGATCAAACCAGAGACACTTTCTTCTTGGACTAAATCTAATGTTTTGTTCGGATCCGTCATATTGCTGATGAACCAGCCTTGATCATTACAATGGCGATTGATCTCAATGAATAATGATAGGTTGTTGCTTAATAAAACTAAGGGTTTCATTTATTCATTTGACCTCCACATAGATTTTAAGTGAACATAAATATCTACCAGAAGTATACCAAGTGAATTGTCACAATGTCCTCTGTAAACACATGGATTTTACATTGTTTTTCAATATATGAAAATACAAAAAAATACATACAATTATTTATAAAAACGCGCGAAACTGTAACATAAAATTTACAACTAATTTACATTCAATATACAAAAAATTTACGTTTACCAAGTACAGTATAGACAGACTTAAAGATTAGCTATGCTAATTAAATTTATTAAGGGGTCCTATTTTATGAAAAAGAGAAACTTCTTCTCAACATTAGTTATGTTAGGTGCTGTTGGTGCTGTTTTAACAGGTTGTGGTTCAAACAATGCTTCATCTACAAATGGTAAATCAGATGCTAGTGAACATGCTGCTAAGATCACGGCAGTTGGTTCAACTGCTCTTCAACCATTAGTTGAAAAGGCAGCTGGTCAATTCCAAAATGAAAATAAGAAGATCAGCGTTACTGTTCAAGGTGGTGGATCTGGTACAGGTCTTAGCCAAGTTCAAGATGGTGCCGTTGCCATTGGTAACTCTGATGTTTTCGCTGAATCTAAATCAGGTATCGACGCAAGTAAATTAGAAGACCACCAAGTTGCCGTTGTTGGTATGGCTCCAGTTGTAAATAAAGATGCTGGTGTGGATAACGTATCAATGGAACAACTTAAAGGGATCTTTACAGGAAAGATCACTAACTGGAAGGAAGTTGGTGGTAAGGACGAGAAGATCACAGTTGTTAACCGTGCTGAAGGTTCAGGTACACGTGCAACATTCGAAGATGCTGTTCTTAAAGGTGCCAAGGCTGTGAAGTCTCAAGAACAAGATTCCAACGGTACCGTTCAAAAGATCGTTTCATCAACTCCAGGTGCTATTAGTTATTTAGCATTCTCATATTTAAATGATTCTGTAAAACCATTATCTATCGACAAAGTAAAACCTAATGATGAAAATGTTGCTTCAAACAAATGGAAGATTTGGTCATATGAACACATGTACACAAAGGGTAAGGCAAAGACTGCTACGGCAGACTTCTTGAAGTACATGAATTCTAAAGACGTTCAAGATGGTTTAGTTAAGAAAATGGGTTACATCAGTATTCATGATATGAAAGTTCAAAAGGACGCTAAGGGTAACGTTACACAAAAGTAGTCGTTATCAATAGTCGAAAAACTTTGACCAAATTAGGGGGAGATTTTGTCAAACTAATTGGTTGAGGTTTTTTTTTATTTAATTTGGAGGATTCAAATGAAAGAGATTCAAAATAAGTTGCTACAAAACTCAAAAGCAACTCGTGAAGATCGATTTGGTAAAGTCATTTGTTACATTTGCATTGGTTTTATCATTGCATTAGTGGCCTGTATTTTGTACTTTATCACTTCACGAGGTCTAGCAACCTTTACGAAAGATCATGTTAATTTATGGGGATTTTTAACAGGAGTAAATTGGAATCCCGGGGCAGTTGATGCTCATGGGAACCCAGAGATCGGTGCTTTGCCAATGATCGTTACTTCATTCAGCGTTACGATCCTGGCAGCACTAGTCGCAACACCGTTTGCTCTAGGCATGGCTATCTTTATGTCAGAAATTGCTGGTAAAAAGGGGACCAAATTCTTACAACCAGTGATTGAATTGTTAGTTGGTATTCCTTCAGTTGTCTATGGATTTATCGGATTATCTGTTGTAGTTCCGTTGATCAGAAAGACTTTTGGGGGGACTGGGTTTGGTATTTTAGCTGGTACGATCGTGTTATTCGTTATGATCTTACCAACCATAACTTCACTATCAGTTGATAGTTTGAAAGCTGTACCGATCAGTTATCGCCAAGCTTCGTTAGCTCTGGGTGCTAACCGTTGGCAAACGATTTACAAGGTGATTTTAAGAACGGCGGCACCAGGAATATTGACGGCGATAATTTTTGGTATGGCTCGTGCATTTGGGGAAGCTCTGGCTGTACAAATGGTTATCGGAAATGCCCTTTTGATGCCAAAAGGACTCGTATCACCAGCTTCTACTTTGACTAGTAAATTGACTACAGATGTGGGGAATACTGTTATGGGAACATTACCAAATAACGCCCTTTGGTCGTTAGCTTTGATTTTGTTATTCATGTCACTATTTTTCAACTTGATTGTTAGATTTATTGGTAAGAAAGGCAGTATTAAAAAATGAATCCAAAACGTACAAATAATATCGCAACGGGAGTCATTTATGGCTTAGTAGGCATCGTTGTTTTAATCCTGTTATTTCTTATTGGTTATATCTTATTCAATGGTGTACCAAATATTTCTTGGCAATTTTTAACATCGCCAGCACAAGCTTTTAGTGCCGGTGGTGGTATTAGAGATCAGTTGTTCAACTCACTTTATCTATTGGTCTTAACTTTGATCATTTCGTTCCCAATTGCTTTAGGTGCTGGTATTTATTTAGCTGAATATGCGGCAGATAATTGGGTCACACATTTGATCAGAACTACGATCGAGGTATTGAGCTCATTGCCATCAGTAGTTGTTGGTCTGTTTGGATATTTATTCTTAGTCATCCAACTGAACCTAAGTTTCTCGATTTTATCTGGTGCCATTGCTTTAACATTTTTCAATTTACCGTTGTTGACCAGAAGTATTGAAGAGTCACTGAACAGTGTTTCTGATTTGCAAAAGCAAGCAGGTATGTCATTAGGATTGTCCGATTGGCGGACGATCACGCGGATCATCTTGCCAGTTGCTTTACCAGGAATTTTGACTGGTGTTATTTTGAGTGCTGGTCGTGTCTTTGGTGAGGCTGCTGCCTTGATTTACACTGCCGGACAAAGTGCACCATCAGTCGATTATGGTAACTGGAACATTTTTGATCCAGCAAGTTTTTTAAATCCAATGCGTCCTGCTGAAACGTTAGCCGTTCATATTTGGAAAGTTAATACTGAAAGTGTCACTCCTGATGCACATTTGATTTCTAGTGCATCTTCAGCGGTCTTGATCATTGTGATCTTAGTATTCAATTTGGGAGCACGTTTCATCGGAAATTGGCTCTACAAGAAGATGACGGCAACGAGGTAGAATTATGAAAACATATAATCTTGAGGACAAATCGATCGTTACGATCGAAGATGAGATCGAGATCTCATCAGATAATTTACAAGTTTACTATGGCGACAATCATGCCATATTTGATGCCACACTTAAATTTCCTAAGAATCAGATCACTTCTTTGATCGGAGCCTCTGGTTCTGGGAAATCGACTTATTTACGCTCACTCAATCGGATGAATGACAAAATTGCTCGAGTTGAAGGTAAGATCATGTATCAAGGAACTGACATCAATGCGAAAAAGGTCAATGTTTACGAAGTGAGAAAGCAGATCGGGATGGTATTTCAACGACCAAATCCATTTGCTAAATCGATCCGTGAAAACATTTTATTCGGATTGAAGAGTAATGGTTTCAAGGACAAAGAATTTTTGGAAGAACGTCTTGAAACTAGTTTAAAAGAAGCTGCATTGTGGGATGAGGTCAAAGATGAGCTCGACAAGAGCGCACTTTCCTTATCAGGTGGGCAACAACAACGTCTTTGCATCGCTCGCTCAATTGCCATGCAGCCGAATATTTTATTATTAGACGAACCAGCCAGTGCTTTAGATCCGATTTCAACATCGAAGATCGAAGACACTTTGACTGAATTAAAGCAGAAATACACTATCATTATCGTTACTCATAATATGTCTCAGGCAACACGTATTAGTAACTACACTGCCTTTTTCCATCTAGGACACGTAGTGGAATATGATAAGACAAGCAAAATTTTTATGAATCCAACAATGCCAGCCACGGCAGATTACATTGCTGGTGCCTTTGGTTAATCCGAAATTTTTCGGAGAGTTGGTTTTATTCCGGAGGAAAACTAATGCGAAAGTTATTTTCAAATGAATTGAATCGATTACACGGTCAATTCATGCAGATGGGGATCAATACAAGTGAGCAAATTTATCAGGCAACCAAAGCATTTAACATGCATGATAATAATTTAGCTAAGGAAGTAATCGAAGATGATCGAAACACAAATGGTGAAGAAATTAACCTTGAAAAAGAAGCTTTTGATTTCATTGCATTACAACAACCTGTGGCAACAGATCTACGAATTATCATGGTTATTCTGAAAGCAAGCTCTGACTTGGAACGAATTGGTGATCACGCTGTAAGTATTGCGCAAGAAACCATTCGAGGGGAAGCTGATCATCGGCTACCGATCGTTGAGCAGAGAATCGCTGATATGACATCTCAAATCAGAACAATGCTGGAGCAAGCAATGGACTCTTACGTCAGAAATGACGTTGATTTAGCAAAATCAATTGCTAAAGAAGATTTAAATGTCGATAAGAAGTACATTATGACGAGGACCGTGGTGACCGATGCCATTCAGAATGGTGAAATCACCGCTAAAATGGGTTCGAGTTATTTGATGGTCGATCGATTCCTAGAAAGGATCGGTGACCATATCGTCAACTTAGCCGAATGGACTGTATACGTCGCAACCGGGGAAATGGTTGAACTCAATCAGGGACGTCGAAACGGGGAAATGTTAGCCCAATTAATGGAACACAATCGACACGATGTTTAGTTTTATTAAAAGCAAAGTAAAAGCAGTCTATCGTTTTTTGATAGACTGCTTTTTACTGTGGAGACGAGCTCCAGTCGATAGCGACCTCCGGTTTAGAAACTGTCAGCAGGCACGGCTTCGCCACACCTTTATGCTGCCAGTCCCTAAATCCTCAGCAGCAGACCATCGACTTCCGCTCTCTGATTTTTAGTCCTTTTTGGTATTTTCAACCATTTGATTGAGTACTTTGATACAAGTTTCGAGGTCTTGTTCACTGATCCCTTGCACGGTATGATTTTTGAAATCTTCTGCAACAGGTAACAGGTCCAAACATTTTTCGTCACCTTTTTCGGTCAATTGCAGTTGTTTGTTACGCTTGTCATTTTCATCTTGAATTCGGTTCAAGAGACCTTCAGATTCCAAACGTTGAATCAGCCGAACGATACTTGGCTCTTTAATGGACATTTTATCGGCCAATTCTTTTTGCGTAATTTTAGGCGTTTCGTGAATGAAATAAAGCGCGATCCACTGGCTACGGGTAACTCCATAAGGTCGCAGATCCTTTTCCAGCTTCTTTGAAAAAATTTTACCGCTTTGATTAGTTATAAAAGCTAAAAAGTTATCAATTTTAAACACCAGTGGACCCTCCTGATTATTTTTATCAAGTATAACAAAATATATTTGTTAATAGTATATATTATAAATAATTACTTAGCTAAGTATTGTTTTTATATTTTTTGCATGATAAAATTTATTTGTAAGTTAAAAGTATCACAAACTAAAAGGGGGATTTTATTATGCTACAAACAGTAACCGCAACAGCCAAAAAATTACCAGAAGGCTTACAGGTTGAAACATCATCAAGGGACTTCAAAATATTGATCGATGAGCCTAAACATATGGGTGGAACAAATGCAGGAATGAACCCAATTGAAGTTTTACTTTGTGCCTTAGGAGCTTGCCAATCAATTTGTGCAGCCTCATTCGCCAAGAAATTCGGCTTTGAATTCGAAGAATTTCACATAGAACTAGCAGGCGATTTCGATCCAGCCGGTTTCATGGGAGACCCTAACATCCGCAATGGTTTCCAAGAAATTCGTTTTGAAACGCACTTCAAGACTAATGAATCACAAGAAAAAGCCGAAAAATTTGCGGACTTTATCGAAGACACATGTCCAATTGCGGACAACTTAACGAATGGGGTTAAGTTAGTTAGAACTGGCGTTGTCAGAGACTAGCAAAAAAGTCATCCAGGGGTGGATGGCTTTTTTAACATTGTTTTATTATGGAAATAAATCCTAACGTGACCATTTTCATAACATTTCTCATCATTAAACACGGCTTTTGGTTAGGAACTTTTCAAATTTCGAAGAACATCAATCATCTTTTTTTACGCTTATTAGTGGTCTGCTCTTGCTTAATATCAAAATGAATAATTTGCTCAGCAGTCTCTTTATTAACAAAATTGCCCAGCATTTTTGCAATTTGACTATATTGACGAAGTAAATAGTCCTTATCTTCTAATCCAGCCATCATGAAAACCTCATTTCATCAAATTAGGTTTAAAACAAAGTGGAAAATGAGCCAAACTAAAATCAAACCGATCCCTAAACCAATAATGCCCCCTAAAATAGTCAGCCAAATGGTTTTAGCTTTGGAGTACTTAACAGGAGGAGTTAATTTATTTTGCGAGAAAGACACAATTTGAGAAAAAGTCTTTAAATTAGCAGAATCTGCAGTTTTCCAAAGAAAATATAACAGCACCGATCCCAAGACACAAAAAGCACAACGAGCCAAGAACCTAAAGAAACAGACCACTTCAAAGTAATCAAACTAAGATAAGACAAAATCAAAACACTAACAAAACCAAACCCGTATAAACGAATCTTCTGACGAGCAATCTTATTTTTCATCAGCGGAATATCCTCCTTGATCAATTCATCTAGGGAGATCTCAAACAAATTAGACAAAGCCACCAAACGATCAATATCAGGATACGTCTTATCATTCTCCCAGTTAGAAATAGTTTGTCGACTAACCAAAAGCAACTCAGCCAACCTCTCCTGACTAAAACCACAATCGTTACGCAAACGTAAAATCTTCGATCCAATAAACATAAGCATCTCCCCATCTCTAATTAAGAACTATAAGTGACCAAAAGTTTGTCAAAAGCCTTTTACAACATAAAAACGTAACGCTACAGTTACCAATATAGTATCAGATAAATAGAAAGAAATATAAAAGAAGAAGAAATAAGGAGAAGTATCAAAGAGGCAAGACTGCGAGAATGCGATAGAAACAATCAAGCAAGCAAGAAAATAAGAAATAGAGAAAAAAGGAAAGCACCAGAACCAGGCAAGAGCACGAGAAACGAGTGCGCGAGCCAGAAGCGAAAGAAAGAGATAAAAATATATATTTATTCTTATCCAACCAACAAATAAAGAAAAGCAACAACAGCAATGTAAGTCAGGAAACAAATTGAGCGGAGCAAAGTCCCGCGAACCGAGAAAAGAGTAAGTGATCCAGAAAGAGAATATATCACAACAAGAAAAGGAAGCACCTATTCCCACCAGAATAGATAAAGCCTGGGATAGACATGTGAGAAATAGGACGAGCAAGAAGTGCCAATTTGCAGAAAATAAATCGGTAAAACTCAAACCAAGGGGGGATATTGTCTCTACCTAGACGGAGGGGCCCGGGGATACAGCCCTCAGCCGCCAAATTCCTCTTGGCGACGAAGGAGCTTAGAGGAAGACTCGTATTTGAGATTGTTCGGGCGAACTTCCCGAATAAGCTCAAATCGACGTCGGCAGCGTTCCAGTGGCTGTATCCCCGGGCCCCGGAGTCGGCATTGAACGTAGCAACCAAACAACTACCTCCACACCAAAACAATCAAACAAACTAATACTACTCCAGCAAAGTAAAACGCTTCTGTCTGCCATAGCTCACTTACATCTATAAAAAAAGACGCTCATCAAAAAATGAACGTCCATCTAACCAATCATCTTATTCTCTTTATCAATAGCAGAAGCAGTCAACAAACTAACCAATTCATCAATAAAATCATCCGAAATATTCCCGTCACCAAGAAACTCAGACTTCAACTCCATCCGAATCTGGTCCATCCGATTATGCTGAACAACTGAAATATTATTGTGCTTCTTAATATCAGCCACTTCCTTAACAACATCGATCCGCTGTGAGATCAACCGCAAAATCTGTCGATCCAAACTATCGATCTGACTACGCAATTCAGTCAAAGAATCATCAGGAAACTCCAACAAATTAACCAACTCATTAACAATCTTACTAGGAGCCTTACCATTAGTCATCACCACAGCATTAGCCACCTGACCATACAACGGCTGCCGCAACTCCCAACGATCCAAAAGTTCCTTCATCGAAAGCTTACGCAACAAAGGCCGATCAGTATCAGCCGATAGCCGCTGCAAAACAGTCGCAAAATCAGCTTGCAAAAAAATCACCGTAGCGTCGCTATTCTGGATAATCTCACGATTGATCTCCGATTCAATGATTCCACCGCCAGTACTAATAACACCGGGACTTTGCAATCTATTCTTCAGGATACTCGTTTCCATCTTCCGGAAACCATCTTCACCGTGGTCAGCCATAAAATCGTTGATCGTAGTCTTTGTTTCCTTAACGAATTCGTCGTCTAAATCTAAAAATTTTTGTGAAGTGGCCTGGGCTAACTGTTGTCCGACAGTCGTTTTACCTGCGCCCATGAAGCCAATTAACATTACAGTGTCAGCCATTTTTCGGCTCACCTACCTTTTTTCTAATTTCTTGAGCCTTAGATATTTCTTTATTTAATTTTTCATCGTTATTGTTTTCAAGGTCATTACGGTAGTCTGATAGCGTATTGATCATGTTATCGAGACCTTCAATAATTTGTTGTCTGTTGGACATAATGATGTCAGTCCACAGACTAGGATTTGATTTGGCAATTCTTGTTGTGTCGCTAAAACCACCAGCAACGCGATTTTGCCAGTTTAATTTGTTGTCAGGTAACATTTTGACGACAGAGTCAGTTAGGGCATAGGCCACCAAATGTGGCAAAGCACTAATGGCTGCGGTTAAGTGATCATGTTCAGTTGCTGACAATTGTTGGAAATCTGAACCTAGTGGGCTCAACAATTCGGTAACTTTGTTAGCAAGCTCGTCATCGCCAATTAAGAAAAATGGTGTGTTTTTGAACATATCTTTATCACGACCAACGATGCCTTTTCTTTCAGTACCGATCATTGGATGACCACCGATAAAGTTCTTGAGTCCAGAGGCAGCTTGCAGGATCTCTCCCTTAGTTGAACCGATATCCATAATAATAGTGTTATCTTTTAGATCCATTTCTTTGAGAGCATTTAATTGCTTAATAATTACTGAAACGGGAGTACATAAAATAATTAAATCAGCTTGTTTTGCTGTTTCTTCGTCCCAATGTCCAATTTCATTGACGACATTTGCTGACAAAGCAATCTGCGTTGTAGATGGATTGTCATCTATACCAATTACGTAATAGCCGCTACTTTCTAATTTTTCTGCTAGGGAACTTCCCATTGATCCAAGTCCGTCTACGATTACTTTTGTCATGATTACACGATTCCTTCCAGGTTATTGAAAAATGTTGGATACGAGATTTGTACACTCTCGTCATCATCTAACACAATAGTACCATTGGTTACTAAAGCTGCAACACTTAACATCATCGCAATTCGATGATCTGCATGTCCAGAAACGTGAGTATCGTTGGCCAATAGCTGTACCGGTCCGTTAATAATGAAACCGTCATCCGTCGCAATTACTTGAGCATTTAATTTATTCAATTCTTCAGTCACAGTTTGTATCCGATCAGTTTCTTTGACTCTTAATTCGCCAGCATCCTTGATGATCGTTTGACCTTCTGCTTGAGTGGCTGCTAGAACGATCATCGGTATCTCATCGATCAATGAAGGAATGATGTCGCCGTCAACCACGGTGCCGTGAAGCTGGCTCGTTTTAACGGTGATATCGGCAATGGGTTCGCCGACGGTTTCTTTTTGATCGATGGTAATATCAGCACCCATCTTTTTTAAAACAGTCAATAAACCAGTTCGGGTCGGATTAACGCCAACATTTTTGATGGTCAATTGACTGTTCGGCGTGATCAATCCGGCAACGATCCAGTAAGCAGCTGAGGAAATATCGTCTGGCACTTCGATCGTTGTCGGCTGTAGTTTTTGTCCAGCCGGGATATGGATCATCTCACCCGTGATCTCAACTTTGACACCGAATTTGGGCAACATCTGCTCGGTGTGATTTCGCGTTTTAAATGGATCAGTCACAAAAGTATCTGAACCCGCCGCTAAACCGGCTAAGAGTAGGGCACTTTTGACTTGAGCAGAGCCGACTTTGAGCGTTTGCTTTATAGTTGGCGCAAGCTTTGAAGCAGCAATTTCGATCGGCAAATGACCATTAGTAGTCGATAATTGTCCTCCGATTTCTGCCAGCGGGTCGGTGACACGTTTCATCGGCCGAGTCGATAAGCTATCGTCACCTATAATAGAAGCTTTGATCCCTGCGCCGGTGATCAATCCCGTTAATAATCGCGTTGATGTTCCAGAATTTCCCATATCTAAAGTCGTTGAGGGATCTTTTAAACCAGTGATCCCCGAACCGATGACTTCAGTCGTTTCATCATCTATTTCAGTGATCCTCGCTCCTAGAGCTTTCAATACACTGATCGTGCTCGAAACATCAGCAGAATCTAGACGTTTTAATACTTTAGTCGTGCCGTTGGCCATGGCTCCGAACATTAATGCTCGGTGGGAAATGCTTTTATCGCCTGGAACGACGATCTCTCCATGTAGTCCATTTTCTGTTGTTGGTAGTTGTTTCATATTGTTCTCCTTGCTATTTCACAGTGACGGCAGAGACAAAATCAGGCATTTCTGTCAATTTAGTAGGGACGATCACTGGTTGTCCAATTTCTTTTAAGGCGACGAGATTCAAAGTCCCGTGGTCATTTTTTTTGTCATTTTTTAGATGATCAAAAAATTCGGGTGTACCGATCAAATTTGATTCAGTTGGTAAGCCGACGGCAACGAGCCTTTTTTTGATAGCCTGAGTGATATCGCTATTAGTGACCTTTGTTTTTTCAAAGCATTGGCAGATCGAAACCATGCCGATGGCAACGGCTTCTCCGTGCATCAATTTCCCGTCAGCTAATAATTCGATGGCGTGACCTAAAGTATGACCAAAATTTAAGATCCGGCGAAGATTACTCTCTTTTTCATCTTCCATGACGACATTAGCTTTGAAGTTGACTGATTTTTCGATCAGTTCGCTAGCATTGGCTAAAATATCGTCGACGGAATCGATCTTCCCTGTTAGTTGGAAGAAGTCGCCACCTTCTAGGGCACTGCATTTAACGACTTCACCATAACCTTCGACTAAGTTTCTTTCCGAAAGGCTATTTAAAAAAATTGGGTCGATGATGACTAAGTCGGGCTGATAAAATGAACCGATAATATTTTTGACCTTGCCAAGATTAACGGCAGTTTTACCACCAACGGAAGAGTCGACCATTGCCGTCATCGATGTAGCGATCTGGATAAAGGCGACGCCTCGCATGTAAAGACTAGCGACAGTTCCTGAAAGATCACCGACAACTCCACCACCAAGGGCAATGACGCCGTCTCCACGGGTAAAACCATTGTCTGCCATAGTTTGGATGATCTCGCCAACAAATTTTAAGCTTTTGGATTTTTCACCGACAGGAACTGTAGCAGTAATGACGTCGAAGTCAGCTTTTTTTAATTCACTGACAGTCGTGTGCAAGTATAAGTCGCCAACTTGTTCGTCTGTTACGACGATGACTTTTCTTTTGGACCAAACTTCTTGAACGGCTGCACCGATCTTGCGACCCAGTCCCATTTTGATTTTTACGTCGTACGTTTTATTAGGTAGAGTTACGGTTATCATTATTGTTCTTCTTTCACTAAGTTATGAATATCAGTTGCGACTTTTGCTAAATGGTCGAATTGTGCAGGAGTTAAAGCTTGCTTGCCATCAACGAAAGCTTCTTTAGGGTGGTTGTGGATCTCGACCATTAATCCGTCAGCTCCGGCAGCTGCAGCAGCTAGTCCGATCGGTTCAACGAATTTAGTAACACCTGCGGCATGTGAAGGATCACCGATCACAGGGTAGTGAGTTAAATCTTTCAAAACAGGAATAGCTGAAACATCGAAAGTATTACGTGTGTACTTGTTGTCGAAAGTTCTGATACCACGTTCCATCAAGATGATTTGATGATTGCCTCCGGCAGCGATGTATTCTGAAGCATTTAACAAATCGTCGATGGTTGCGGACATTCCACGTTTTAAGACGACTGGTTTGTTAGTTTTACCAACAGCTTTGAGTAGGGCAAAGTTTTGCATGTTACGTGTACCGATTTGGAACATGTCAGTGTATTTGTCGATCATTTCGAGATCTCTGGTATCCATGATCTCGGTGACCATGTCCATGCCTAGTTTGTCGGCAGCTTCACGATGCCATTTGAGTCCTTCTTCACCTAAACCTTGGAAACTGTATGGGTTTGTCCGTGGCTTGAATGAACCGCCACGTAAGAGTGTTGCTCCAGACTCTTGAACATCTTTACCCATCAACTGAATGTGTTCTTCCGATTCGATCGAATCAGGACCGGCAATGAGTGAGAAACTACCGTCACCGATAGTACTATGTTCAGTTTTGATCACAGTATTCTCAGGATGGAACAAACGACTAGCTTGGATAGCTGCAGGATGATCAGTGATAACTTCTTTGACGTCCTTGATCTCGAAAGGTACGTCGCCTAAAGCTTTTTGATCGACGAAACCGATACGGTCGTTGTGTTGGAAAACGTGTTGCAATTTCTTTTCGTTAGCTTGTTCCATTACTTTGTTAGCTGCTTCAGTATTAGTTAATTCGATAATCATATTATTATTCCTCTTTTGTATTAGTTTTCTTATTGGTGAACTTTTTGTGACATTAGTTGTTCTGGAGCCTCTTGGCCGAACCAGAACTGGAAGCTGAGAACTCCTTGAGCGATCAGCATATTTAGACCATTTTCAGCGGTAAGACCAGCTTTTCTAGCATTATTCATAAATTTAGTTGGCACGTCGCGGTAGATGATATCGACAACGTGAGCAGATCTCTTTGCCTGTAAGAAATCTGCTTCACTCAAGACACTTTCGTTGTCGCGCATACCAGCATTGGTGGCATTGATGATTAGATCAGCGTCTTTAAGATCTTTAGTTATTTCCGATTGTTTGATCAAGTCGAGGTTAAAAAGTTCTTTCATCTGTCTTTGATGAAGTGGGAAACGTTTGGACTGTCGATTGAAGACCTTTAGTTCCACACTGTCGGGCTTGCTGGCGATAATGGCTCTAGCAGCTCCGCCTGTACCAATGATGAGGACTTTTTTAGGATCATTTTTGATCGTGTGCCAAAAACCAGGTCCATCAGTTGAAGTACCGATCCATTTGTCAGCGACTTTTTTCACGGTATTAACAGACTGTAGTTTCTTAGCTAGAGGGTCGACTTCGTCTAGATAATTGATGATCGCCTGCTTGTAAGGCATGGTGACATTGAAACCTTGAATGTTTTTTAATTTTAACTTTTGGATCTCGTCATTCATTTTAGTTGGTGCAAATTCAAAAGCTTGATATTTGGCATTGAGCTGTAATTTTTCCATCGCCGCGTTTTGCATGATAGGCGATTTCGAATGCATGGCTGGGTAGCCGATTAAACCGTATAAAGCTTTAGGCATGTTATCCCACCTTTTCCATTTTGAATAGAAGGTTTTTGACTGAAGCAACGACGTTATCAATAGTGAAGTCAAAGTCACTGATGACTTCGTCAGGGGTTGCTGACTCGCCGAAGGTTTCTGTACCGATGATCTTGCCGTCGAGGCCAACAACGTTAGCCCAACCGAGGGGACTGGCCATTTCAATGGCGATCCGGTGACGTTGATTGTTAGGTAGGACACTTTCGCGGTATAGGATGTCTTGTTGCAAGAATTTAGCTTGATCTGGCATGGAAACTACCCGAGTAAAGATGTTTTCTTTTTCGAGTTGTGCTTGAGCTTTTTTGGCTAATTCTAGTTCGGTACCTGTTGCTAATAAGATAGCTGACAACTTGCCTTTTTCAAAGTTGGCAACGTAACCACCACGTTTTTCGAGTAGATCGGCTGAGTTGTCAGCTGGCAATTCTTGGATGTCTTGTCGGCTCAAGAACATGACTGTGGGACGGTTAGTTGATTCGATAGCCATTTTCCATGCGGAAACGATCTCGTTAGGACTTCCGGGACGAACGACGTTTAAATTAGGAATACTTTGTAATCCAGCTAATTGTTCGATCGGTTGATGAGTCGGGCCATCTTGACCGACAGCAATTGAGTCGTGAGTGAAGACGTAAATGACTGGTAACTTTTGCAAAGCACTCAATCTAATGCCGGCTTTTAAGTAGTCGGAGAAGACGGCGAAAGTTGAACCGAAGACTTTGAGACCACCGTGTAAGGCGATACCATTCATGATCGTACTCATGCCAAATTCGTGAACGCCGAAGGGGATGTTTTTGCCTGTTGGATTATCAGCTGAGAAAGTACCGCCGTTTTCTATCTCGGTTTTAGTCGATGAAGCTAGATCAGCAGCACCACCGATAAAGTTTGGAACTTGTTTAGCGATGTCATTCATTGCTGTGTGCCCAACTTTTCGACCGGCATTTTTCTCGCCAGGTTTGAAACTAGTTAATTTGGAAGCATCAATGGAAACTGGAACTTCGAAATCGTGAAGAAGTTCAGCTTTTTGAGGTGAAGCTTGCAGAGCTTGTTCCCAAGTGGCATGAACTTTTTGACCACGGTCGCGAACTTTTTCATGGAAAGATCTTTCGATGTCAGCTGGGACGGTGAAAGGAGCTTCGTGCCAGTTGAGGTTGTTTCTCAATACTCCTAGGGAATTGTCATCGAGTGGGGCACCGTGAACTTTGTTAGTACCTTGATCAGGAGCGCCTTCGCCGATGATAGTTCTGATCTCGATAAAAGCAGGTTTGTTAGAAGCTTTGGCTTGTTCGATCGCCTTATCGATGGCTTCAACGTCGTCGCCATTTTCCACTAGGAAAGTATCAAAACCATAAGCTTTGAAGCGATCTCTTTGATTAGTTTTGAAGGAGCGACTAGTTGGTCCGTCTAAGGAAACGTCATTTGAATCGTATAAGATGATCAACTTGTCTAAATTGTTGATGCCAGCAAATTCAGCGGCTTCGTGTGAAATTCCTTCCATTAAGTCGCCATCACCGACAATGGCAAAAGTATTGTGATCCATTAATTTACCAAACTTAGCTTCCAGACGTTTTTGAGCAACGGCCATGCCGACTGCCATGCCCACACCTTGTCCAAGTGGGCCAGTCGTAGCGTCAACACCTGGCGTGGCACCGAATTCTGGATGACCGGGTGTTTTGGAACCACGTTGTCTGAATCTCTTTAAGTCGTCGATCGAGACATCAAACCCTGATAGATGAAGATGACTGTACAAAAGAGCTGAGCCATGTCCTGCTGATAATACTAAGCGGTCACGATTGATCCAAGTGGGATCTGCTGGATCAATTCGAAGATGTCTGGTTGCTAAAGTGTAAAGCATCGGTGCCACGCTGAGTACGATTCCGGGATGACCCGAATTTGCATTGGAAATTGCTTCGACTGCTAATATTTTAAGTGCATGTATATTTCTCATATCTTCATCCATAATAATTATCTCCTTTAGAATTGTTTGATTTCTTCGCGGTATGCTTTCAATTGTTCTTTTAATCGTTCTATGTTGTCGCTGTCGAACTTGTCGAGAACGGCTTTGGCTAATTCGATCGCTACCATGCTTTCAGCTATGACAGCAGCTGCGGTAACGGCGGTAGTGTCAGAACGCTCAATACTTGCTTTGTGTTCCTGGTGAGTATCGATGTCGACTGAGTGCATTGGGCGATACAAGGTAGGTATCGGTTTGACGACACCACGCACGGCTATCATTTCACCAGTTGTCATGCCACCTTCAAATCCGCCTAAGTTGTCAGATCCACGATAAAAGCCTTTGTCTTTTGACCAAAAGATCTCATCCATTACTTGACTGCCGAACTTCTCGGCGTTGTCAAAACCTCCTCCGAAGTCAACGCCTTTAAAAGCATTGATCCCGACGATTGCTCGAGCGATCTTGGCATCGAGCTTAGTATCAGCTGAGACGTAAGAGCCAAGTCCGGCGGGAACTCCTGTGGTAAATACTTGAACGGTCCCGCCAACGGTATTGCCTTCTTTTTTAGCTTGGTCGATGACGTCCTGCATCTTTTTGTCGGTGACTTCGTCTAAAGTTCTCGTTGGAAAACTTTCGCTAACCTGTCTTAGATCATCTAAAGTATTAAAACTTTCTAATTTTGATAAGTCGGTTTTTGCTGGTCCAATGTTTAAGACGAATCCGTGAACGTCGATGCCTAATTCACTTAATAGTTGTTTTGATACGGCACCCACGGCCACGCGCATCACGGTTTCTCTAGCTGATGATCTTTCGAGAACGTTTCTGAGATCTTTGAAGTGGCGATATTTCATGCCACCAATTAGGTCGGCATGTCCAGGTCTTGGTCGCATGACCTTTCGAACAGAATTTTCAGGAGTTTCCACATCATTAGGCGCCATGATGCTAGCCCAGTGATTGTGGTCGTCGTTGTGAACATTTAAAGTTAGTGGTGAACCTAAGGTGATTTGATGTCTGACACCGGATAAGAACTTAACAGTGTCAGTCTCAATGACTTGTCTTTGACCACGACCGTAGCCGTGTTGGCGGCGTGCCAGTTGTTTATTGACATCTTCTTCGGAAATGTGAAGTCCTGAAGGGATGCCTTCAATAATGGCGATTTCTTCTGGTCCGTGGCTTTCTCCTGCTGTCATATATTTCATGTAATAAATCCTCCCAATGCTGTTTGTTGCTGCCATTTCAGTTAATTTGGTATAAAAAAAGCGGTCGATCAAGTGAATTGAAACACTTGGTCGACCGCTAAATAAACAGTCCTGAAATTATTGTCCTACTCAACCAAGTGTAATTGTTAGATATAATCACTCGATCAAGTAAACACGTTAAAAATCTACTTTATCGAATGTGCCGTGACCGACACACCCGAAGGTCGCGATCACTCATTGATAAAGTAGTAATACCATGAAGATGAGATATTATTTAACGTATTATTGCTGTTAGACAATTTCATTTTTTAATCCTGCTTTCATTAATTTAATCAACTTCTAATTTTTATCTACAATAGCACAGGATTTTTGAGGTTGCAACTGTTAACGAACAATTTTCATGAAAATCTCGAGTGAAACGACAAGTATAAAAATAGTTTAGCCCTTTAATTATAAGGGATTTTCCCACATTGGCGACCCGTTAGATATTCATAAAAAAAATAAATTGATTTATTTTATCAAACTTGATTCGTATCAATTTTTTAATAGCCGTTACCCCCTACAATATGATTTGTAAGTTGATGAGGCGAACAAAGAAAACACTCATCAAAAAATAATAGGGGGTATCAATGCCTTATGATGAAATTAAATATGTGGATTCAGAAGCATCAAAATAAGATCACTGGTTTATTAGCAGTATTGATCGTTGCCAGTTTGTTCTTTTCTTATGTAGTAAAAGCGGAATTATTAGCAACTATCTTGATGATAATCGCCAGTATCATTGGTGCCATTCCAGTTGCCTTGCATGCCTGGGGTGCGTTAGTTAATAAAGTTATCAGTATTGAACTATTAGTTACCATCGCTGTCATCGGTGCGTTTGTTATCGGTGAATTTGAAGAATCAGCTATCGTTACATTCTTGTTCTTATTTGGTAGCTATTTGGAACAAAGAACTTTGCAAAAAACACGTTCTTCAGTTAAAAAGTTAACGCAATTAGCGCCAACGCAAGCAGAATTAGTCGATGACGACGGTAATGTTACGACCGTTGATGTCGATGACCTTGATGAAGGCGATCACGTAATGGTAAAACCTGGTGGCCAGATCCCAGTCGACGGGAAAATCGTTGATGGAACAGGCTACTTTAACGAAGCTTCCATTACTGGTGAATCTGCTCCAGTGCAAAAAGAAGACGGAGATTCCGTTTATGCGGGATCTTTGATCGACAATGGTACAGTTACTATCGAAACTTCATCAGTTGGTGAAGATACTACCTTCGGTAAGATCATTGAATTAGTTGAAGAGGCTCAAGATAGCCAATCTCCAGCAGCTAGATTTATTGATAAGTTCGCAACATATTACACACCTGCAGTTTTAGTTATTGCTGCTTTAGTCTGGATCTTTACCCAAAACTTTGAATTAGCCATCACGGTCCTAGTCCTAGGTTGCCCGGGTGCTTTAGTTATCGGTGCTCCGGTTTCAAACGTTGCTGGAATCGGTAATGGTGCCAAAAACGGTATTTTGATGAAAGGTGGAAATGCTGTTAACAGTTTTTCACGCATCGATACATTAGTATTAGATAAAACTGGTACATTGACTACCGGTAAAATGACTGTTTCAAAAATGGATACTTTTGGAACTGACGCTACAGCTGACATGGCAACTTTAGCAGCTGTTGAAAAAGGTTCTGACCACCCATTAGGTCACGCTATCGTTAAATATGTTGATGCTGAGGGCATCAAAGATTATCCCGAAATTCCTGAATTTGACACGGTTAAGGGCCAAGGAATGATCGGTCACGACACCGAAAAAGAAATTTTAGTAGGTAATGAAAAATTAATGCAAGCTAACGGTGTTGAGATCACTAAAGAAAATAGAAAATCGATCAACGATCGGTTAGACAATGGTGATTCAATCGTTATCATGGCTATTAACAAAGAAATCAGAGTGATCACTGGTATTAATGATGAATTACGTCCAGATGCTTTCGATGGCCTTACAGCACTTAAAAAAGCCGGGATTCAACGTGTCGTAATGCTCACTGGTGATAACAGATTGGCTGCTCAACGAGTTGCTGAGAAATTGCCGATCGATGAGATCCACGCTGAATTATTACCAGAACAAAAATTAGATTTCGTTAAAGACTTTCAAGCAAAAGGCCACAAGGTTGCTTTCGTGGGTGATGGTATCAACGATTCGCCTTCACTAGCAACGGCTGATATCGGTATTGGTATGGGAACAGGTACGGATGTTGCCATTGATACTGCAGATATTGTTTTAGTTAAATCAAGTTTTAATTCCTTAGCTCACGCATATATTTTGGCTAAGAAGACAGTTGCTAACACTAAGGAAAATATTTTTATCGCTGTCGCAACTGTTGCATTATTACTATTAGGTTTATTAGTAGGAATTATCCAAATGGCTTCCGGAATGTTCGTTCACGAAGCAAGTATCTTAGTCGTTATCTTTAATGCGATGAGATTACTGTGATAATTTTTTAAAAGAATTTGTATTTCTTGATATTGGTCAAGTTAATCTTGATCAATAGGTACTATGATAAGGATTGTAAGGTTGAGGAACAGAGATGTTTTTTCAACAAAGAAGTAATTAGGAGGTTTTATATCATGGCAAAAGCAATTTTACAATTAGGCGATTTGACTTGCCCTTCATGTATGACAAAGATCCAAAAGGCAGTCGCAAATCAAAAAGGCGTATCTGACGTGAAGGTTATGTTTAACGCTGGTAAAGTTAGAGCTGATTTTGATCAAGAACAAACTAGCGGTGAAGATCTTTCAAATGTAATTACTGAATTAGGTTATGAAGTTAAGAAATTAAAAGTTAAGGAGACTGCATAATGACAGAACAAGCTACACTTGAGGCAAAATTAGCAGCGGAACAAAAACAAGCCGACGTTGATCACCACAAACCAACAGCCGGAGCAATGGTAAACCATGTTTTATCAAATCATATGGTGTTGAACGTTAAATTGCACCAAATCAGCTGGTTCATTAAAGGACCAAACGCTGAAAGCTACAAGAATGTTTTAAAAGAAACAATTAAAGAAAACAACGAATGGTTCGATAAGATCGGTGAACAATTGTTGGACGAAGCAGAATTGCCTTCATCAACAATGGCTGAATATAGCGAATACACGATGCTTGAAGAACATGGCGAAAACAAATATATGGATGCTGAAGAGATGCTAAATACTGTGGTTGAGGATCTTACAACTGACAATATGTTTGTAACTCGTGCCATCAAGTTAGCCGAAAAGGAAGATCGTCCATTTTTCCAACAAGTATTAGTTGAAATGCTTGGCTGGAACAACCATCAAATTCGGATTTATCAAGCATTGCTTGGCAAAACAGCCGCTGAGGGTCTTGGTGACGACGAAGATGACGATGAAGATTTTGACTAAATCAATTATTTGATTGGATTAGTGTAAGTGTTAATCTGACATTAGAGAGTTTAATAGTACAGTACGATCATAAAAAAAGAGAGCGGAAGTTGATGTCCAGCTGGCAGTTTCTAAACCGGAGGCGGCTATCAACTGTAGCTTGTTTCAACTAAAAGGAGGGTGTCATTTATGACTGAACATGATCACGGACATACGGGTGATAGTTGTTTATCACTTGTGACGATTTTTCAATCGTTGCCAGAAAAGGATTTGTCATTTTTAGATGACATTGTTTCTGAACATCATTTTAAGAGTGGCGAGTATTTGTTCCATGCTGGCGATAATGCTGATTCGTTGAAGATTATTTCTCATGGACAGGCTAAGGTTTTTCAAATTGCTGCTAATGGTAAGGAACAGATGCTTCGGATTCTTCAGACTGGTGATTTTGATGGTGAAGCTGCTTTGTTCGAGAATTGGGAACGGAATAGTTTTGCTGAAGCTTTGATGGATACTGATGTTTGCGAGATTTCCCGTGATTATTTTCAGAATTTGATGGCTTCTTCTCCTAAGTTGGCTGTTAATATGGTTAATGCTTTTGGCCAACGGATTACGCAGTTGGAAGCACAGAATACTGAGGTTACTACTTCTAGTGTTGAGAGTCGCTTGGCTAATTATTTGCTGGAAACCTCGGCTGGGTTGAAGGAGGATTCTTTTAAGCTTCCTTTGAAGAAGAAGGATATTGCTACTTATTTGGGTACTACTCCTGAGACTATTAGTCGGAAGCTTACTAAGATGTCTGAGGCTCAGTTGCTTGAGAATAAGGGGTTGAAGGTTAAGATTATTGATCCAGATGGACTTTCTATGCTGGTTTGATGATGTTTGTTGCTGGTACACTTTTGTGTGCTGGCTTTTTTTTGTATAGATGTAAGTGAGCTATGGCAGACAGAAGCGTTTTATTTTGCTGGAGGTTGGTAGTTTGTTTGGTTAGCTGGGATGGAGGTGGTATTTTGGTTGTACGTTCAGTGCCGACTCCGGGGCCCGGGGATACGTTAAAGGAACGTAAGTGCTAACGCACTTGCGCAACCGGTTATGGTGGTGGCTACGCCACCGAACAACTAAGGTCGGGAACGTGGTGGGCACATTTTGAACCAATCGAGCAAAGTACGCTCGCTTGTTTCAAAACTGCACCTTTCACTAAGCTCCTTCGTCGACAAGTGAAATTTCACCACTGAGGTCTGTATCCCCGGGCCCCTCCGTCTAGGTAGAGACAATATCCCTCCCTTTGGTTGAGATTTACCGACTTATTTTGTGCAAATTGGCACTTTTTGCTCGTCCTATTTCTCACATGTCTATCTCAGGTTTTATCTATTCTGGTGGGAGTAGGTGCTTCCTTGTTTTGTTGCGGTACCTTTTCTGATTGAATCACTAATATTTTTCTCAGTTCGCGGGACTTTGCTCCGCTTATTTTGTTTCCTGACCTACATTGCTACCGTGTTTTTTCTTTTATTTGTTGGTTGGATAAGAATTATTATCTTTTTTCTTCTCTTGCTTTGTTCTTATGTTTTCTTTTTTTCTATCTATCTATTTATTTCTTGCTCGCGTGCTCGATTCTCTCTCACTCTCGCAGTTCCATCTTTTCTATTGTTCTGTTTTTCTTTTCTTTTTCATTTTCATTTTCGAACTTATATTTTGTGCTGTTTTCAATGACTTCTCTTTTACATTAATGATTTTTTGTTTATCATATAAGGAGTCTATTTTTACTTTTAGGAGGGTTTCTATGACTGCGGTTATTGATGGAGCTGCTGAGATTCGGAAGGTTTTGGATCTTTTTAAGATTGATTATTTGCAGGATCAGACTTTTGATGGGCTTCGTTATGGAGCTTTGGATGCTTTGCTGCCGGTGCAATTTTCGTTCTCGATTCAGGGACGTGAATTGTTTGTTTTGTTTTTGGCTGATGATTTTGATGATGATCAGTTGGAACGATTGCTCCGGTTTTCTGAAGGGCATGGGAATTCTTTGCTGATGATCGATCATCGGGATGCTTCTAAGATCCAGGAGATTGTTTCGCGATTTATTGATGATGCCCGTGCTGGTAAGGTTGAAGTTGCTGAGGATTATGCTGATTTTTCTCGGGGTTATTTTTTTGCTTCGGTTAATGGTGAGGTTCAAGATGACGATCATTCTGATTCTGAAAAAAGTGATTCTGATGATCGGCAGAAATTGTTGCTGGAGAATTTGGAATTGAAGCGGCAGGTTCGTGGTTATGCTGCTGCTTTGGCTGATTTTTCTAGTCAGGTTAACGAACTTTCCGAGTTGGTTTTGGCTAATAATCAGAAGATCGTGGCGTTACAGTCTGGCGATTTTTCGGCTAAGTTTGATGGTGAATTTCGGCTTCATGGTGCTAAAAATGGGCATTTGACTGATGCTGCTAAGCGGTTGGTTTTTGTGGTTACTAAGAATCTTGATTGTAATTGGACGGAGATCCAGCGTTATTTTAAAGATAACTACGATGAGTCTATTTCGATTAGTTCGATCAAACGGATCTACCGCCAAAATTCTCATTCTTAATAAAATAATTGATTGATTTTACAAATTAAGATGTTCAAACATTTACTGATGGTTTCTGTGCATTATTACGGTTAAAATTGAAGTAAATAGTGATCATGGAGGCACAGCATGTCATCTAATTCTAAGGGTGAAGAGGCTGTTAATGATTTTTTGAAGACGAAGAATGTTTTGTTTGAACGCGAACGGACTTTTTCTGACTTACGTTCTCCGACTGATAATTCGCCGTTGCCGGTTGATTTTGCTGTGAATGTTAATGATTTTGTCGGGATCATTGAATATAATGGGATCCAACATTATCAACCGATCGGCGGGACTTCTGAAGCTGCTGACGCCTGGAATCGATTGTCTAAGAATGGCTCTGCACGTTTGAATTTTTCAAAAAAACAGCATATTCCTCTGTTGATCATTCACTATAAAGATTTAAGTCGGGTTGATTAGGTAGTCGAGAAGTTTTTGATCGATATTCGCGGTAAGATGGCTAATCAGACGATTAAATATACTGCGCATACTAAGGGCTTTTTTACTGGTTATCCTTACCAAACTTTTGACGGGACTAAGGTCGAAGAGCGTCATATTCCTTTTGAACTGGTCAGTGATGAGCAGAGAGAAGTTTATCAGATCCCAAATGACGCCGTGATCACTTCACGTGCTTATCTGGAGCAATTACGGGCTATTCGGACTATTCGAGATCAATCGGTCAAGAAATTTCAGGTGGCTGTTGCTGATATGGTCACGCGGATCAACGACTTGGAGAATCTTAATCAAGATCTGGAGCAAAAGGTCAATGAATTAACTGCACGGCTGCAAGTTCAGGATCAAGTGATCGCAAGTAACAATTTGGTTACTTTTGAGGGTGAATTTCGAATCTCACCGTCAAATCGGAGTCAATTGACTGAAGATGCCCGTCATTTCATTCGCCGGTTGTCGCAACGATTCGACAATGATTGGAATAAGGTGCGCAACTTCATTGGCGATAATTATCAAGAGAAGATCTCGGTGACGACGATCAAGAAGGTTTGTGCCAATAAAGATAATTTCTAAAAAATATCAAATTTTTTTTAATCGGATAAACCCGCTTGATTTCAGGATTTGTTTTCTGAAAATTAAAATTTTATGAAAAAAGCGGCTTGACTTTAAAAAACAATAAAAGTACTATCCAAGTTAATCAAATACTTGTGTTGACGAGAAGAGTAGAAAAATGATTAAAGTTGGATAGCGACCACCGTTGGTGAAAGGGTGGACTGGAAAGTTTTTTGAAGATGAGCTCTGAGCAAATGCTGATAGTGCAAGCTTGAGGCACGTGGGGATCACGATATCATCCCGAGCATGTTTGTGCTTTTGAGGCATAGGTGGCGACATCTATGTAAATTAGGGTGGTACCGCGACTCATCATCGTCCCTGTACAGAATTATTCTGTGCAGGGACTTTTTTTATCTCAAAAATTGACTAATAAGTTCAATACAATAATTTTTATCAATTAAAATTAGGAATGAAAGCTCGAAGCTTCAAAGTACGTTCAATATAGGGGGAATTCAAATGTCTGAATTTGATACTAAGTTGATTCACGGGAAACCACAAAATGACAACCACACTGGTGCAGTTAATGTGCCAATTTACAATTCTTCGACTTACATTTATCCGTCAGTTGAAGCTAAGATCCCATATGATTACTCGAGATCGGGCAATCCAACTCGTAATTATTTGGAAGACCAAGTCGCTGAATTAGAAAATGGCTATCGTGGCTTTGCTTTTTCCTCTGGATCAGCTGCTATTCATGGAGTTTTATCGATTTTCTCTCCTGGCGATCATATTATTATCGGCAAAGAAATTTACGGTGGGACGTTTCGACTGATCAATGAATTTTTGAAACGCTGGCAGTTGGAATTTACTGCGGTCGATACCCAAGATCCTTCCGAGGTGGAAGCAGCTATCAAGCCTAATACTAAAGCAGTTTATTTTGAAAGTTTTACCAATCCGTTGTTGCACGTGACGAGTGTCAAAGCTATTTCTCAAATTGCTAAAAAGCATGATATTTTGACGATCGTTGATAATACCTTTTTGACACCTTACTTGCAACGACCACTGGATCTAGGTGCGGATATTGTTTTACATTCTGCAACGAAATACTTGGGTGGACATTCTGATGTCATCGCTGGGATCGCCGTAGCAAAGGATAAAACAATCGCTGATCGTTTATATTTTAATCAGAACAGCATCGGTGCTGTGTTATCGCCGGAAGATTCTAGTTTAGTTCGTCGAGGTATCCAAACCTTGGCTGTCAGGATGGATCGACATCTTAGCAATGCCAAAAAAATTGTGGAATTTTTGCAAAGTCGATCCGAGATCAAAAAAATTTATTATCCGGGGATCAAAGGATCAAAAAATCATGAGATCGCTGAAGCTGAAACAGATGGCTTTGGGGGGATCGTATCCTTTGAATTACAAGATGGTCTAGATTCGACTAAGTTTGTTGAAGGAACGAAATTGATCCAGTTGGCGGTCAGTTTAGGTGCTGTAGAAAGTTTGATCGAATTACCTTATAAGATGACTCATGCCGAATTGTCGCCAGATGACCAATTAAAAGCTGGCATCACGCATCAACTAGTGCGGCTTTCCGTTGGGATCGAAGATCCTAAGGACTTGATCGACGATCTAGCACAAAGCCTTGATCAATTAGCAAAATAAACATGAATGAGTAGATAACTAACCTAGCTACAGAGAGCCGTGTTTGCTGAAAATCGGTGCGACCGTGGTTGTCGAATATGGTTCATGTAAAAATAGTCAGTTCAAACGGTTAGAATTGGTCGGGCGTCTCCGTTATCGGACATGAGAAACATTCTTGTTTCTTTTTGAGGAGCAACTCGTGAGGGCTGCTCGAATAAAGGTGGTACCACGTGAAAACGTCCTTGATGAAAAAATTCATCAGGGACGTTTTTTTATTTTGATTATTAAATTGGGATAAATAGAGGGGGAATTATCCATGCGATTCAAAAAAATTATAGGACTTATTGTCGGTGTCTTAGCGCTGACGTTTACTTTAGCAGGATGTGCTAGTAACAACGCATCCGGGAATGGGACGGATAAAGAATATAAATACGGTTCGATCACAATCCCAGCCAAAGACGGTTCAGTCTGCAATGCGCCAAATTACATTGCTTATGAAAAAGGCTTTTTTAAGAAAAATGGTTTGAAAGCTGATATCGTCGCTAATCCTCGTGACATTAGCGACTTGGAAGCTGGCTTTGCTAGTGGGAAATACGATGCTCAAAATGGGGATTTCCAATATTTGCCAGCTATCCAAAATGGCGCTCAGATCAAAGCAGTTGGTGGTATTCACCAAGGTTGTATTAAATTGCTAGTAACTAAAGATTCAAATATTAATAGCGTCAAAGACTTGAAGGGTAAGACGATCGGTATTCCGGCTCAAGGATCAACGCCACAATATGTAACTTCGATCGCTTTGCAAAATTCAGGGATCGATCCTAAAAAAGACGTTACTTGGAAAGTTTTCAGTACGGATCTGTTAGCTAAAGCCGCTGAAAAAGGCCAAGTTGACGCCATTGGTACCGTCGATCCTTATGCTTATCAAGCTCAACAAGAAAAAGGTTTCCGTGCCATTATCGATAATAATAATTACAGTGGCAACCAAAAAATGGCTGACATGGGAATGAAGAAAAATGGCTCATGCTGCTACTTGTACATTTCCAATAAATTGATCCAATCAAATGAACCAAAAGCAAAAGCTATCGTGAAATCTTATCAAGAAGCTGCCGATTGGATCAACAAGCATCCAGAGGAAACAGCTCATATTTAATTGAGTAAAGGTTACGTTTCAAAAACTAAATTTATCAATGAGAAAAATGTCGCTCAGATTTTGAGAGATGAACACTTTGAACTCAATCTTGATCAAGGTAAAGAAGATATGAATTACTACATTTCGCAACTGAAAAAAGCGGGATATTTGAAGAAAGATACTAACAATGCTGAATTGTTGAAACAAGCATATTGGAATCCAAATGAAGATAAATAAGGTGGGGGAGAACTTATGTTGGAATCAGCTACAGCAGCACACAAAGCACCTGCAAAACTAGCAAAAAAATCGACTAGCCAAACTAAATACTGGAAACCGTATCAAACACGCTGGAACTTGATCAGTTTGTTAACGCTAGTCGTGGCTTTTTTAGAAAACTTATTAGTTCCCGCACAAGAATTAGTCAACAATGTAACTTACCGTTGGTTTTTAGTTGCGTACTTTGCTTATTTAGCCATTGTTTACATTGCTGGATCAGTCGTTCACGGAAAAGTTCGTCTCTATAGCGGACACTTTGCCCAATTGAACGCTTCGATCGGTCTGTTGTTAGTCGTCCAAGATCTCTTGACTGAAAAATACGCGGTCATTCAACAACCATTTTTCGTCAGTTTTGCTCAGATCCTCGACCAAATGAAAACAGACCACGCGCTCCTTTTAGCTTCAACTTGGTCGTCACTCGGGTTGTGGTTGATCAGTTTCGTCATCGGAACGATCATCGGGATCGCTTTGGGACTATTCATGGGGAGATACCACCAGTTTAATTACTGGGCTTTTCCTTATTTGAAGGTCATTGGTATTATCCCAGCGGCAGCTTGGATGCCATTAACTATGGTGATCTTCCCAACGAGTTATTTGGCAGAGATCTTCTTGATCGCTTTTTCAGTCTGGTTCCCTGTTGCATTCATGACTATCGGTGGTGTTCAAAGCATTTCTAAAGATTATTTTGAATCGGCCAAAACTTTAGGCTTCAGTGAATCGCAGATTTTGAGAAAAGTAGTCATTCCCGGAGCGCTACCCAATATCTTCATCGGGATCTTTACAGCGATGGGCTTGTCCTTTACTATGCTAGTCATTTCTGAAATGATCGGCGCCAAAGTGGGACTGGGCTGGTACATTAATTGGGCCAAAGGTGTCGGCAACTACACCCAAGTTTATTCAGCCATCGTTATCATGGCAATTTTATTCTCGATAATTTTTTCATTATTAAATAAATTTCAAGATTACGCCTTACGTTGGCGTGAAAAAACAAATTAGGGGGTCATTTTGATGGTGCAATTAGCAGTTGAGAATGTCGATCGAATACTAGAAGACAATAACGGTCAGAAGATCAACGTTTTGGAAGATATCAATTTACATGTCGGTTCTGGAGAATTCATCTCTATTATTGGCCCTTCGGGCTGTGGTAAGACCACGCTTTTACGACTTATTTCAGGTTTAGATACACCTGAAAAAGGCGAAGTGTCGGTCGATGGCAATTTGATCGATCAACCAGATGTTTCGCGAGGCTACGTCTTTCAACACGGTAGCTTATTTCCTTGGGAGACGATCAAGGAAAATATTAGTTCCGGGTTAAAAGCTACTAACGGTCACGATTACGATAAGAAACTAGTCGACCATTATATTGACTTGATGGGTTTAAAAGGTTTTGAAAATGCGTATCCCCATCAAGTGTCTGGTGGTATGGCGCAAAGAGCAGCGTTAGCTCGTTCGATCGTCTTGAATCCAGAGTTATTGTTGTTAGACGAACCAATGGGAGCTTTAGATGCTTTTACGAGAGCAGATGTTCAAGATGTGATCCAACGAGTTTGGAAGCAGACGAAAACAACGATGATCTTAGTCACGCACGATATCGATGAAGCAATTTATTTAGGAACGAGGATCGTCGTCATGACACCACGTCCAGGTAAGATCAAAGAAATCGTGACTAATCCATTAGACTTTCCACGCAAACGAACTAGTGACGAATTTTTAGAGTTTAGACGTGAAATCCAGGACAAATTGAATTTTTAAGCAACACTAGCGTCGATGAGCTAGTAAAACAGTTATTACGAGGAATATAGGAGTGAGATAAATTGAGCAAAGACAAATTTGATACGTTGAGGATCCACGGAGGATACGAACCAGCTGAGCACAACAATTCAGCACAAATACCTATTTACCAGACAGCAGCTTTTACTTTGGGAACAGCGGCACAAGGGGATGCCGTTGCTTCTGGAGAGGTGCCAGATTCGTTTACGTATTCGCGAGTTGGTAATCCGACCGTTTCAACTTTAGAAAAAAGGATCGCAGAACTTGATGACGGTGTTGATGCAGTAGCAGTTGGGTCAGGGATGGCAGCTATTACTTATGCTATTTTAAACGTTGCTGAAGGCGGCGGCCGTATCATTGCTCCATATGATATTTATGGCGCAGCATTAGATGAATTCGAAACCCTTTTTCCAAAATTTGGCATCAATTTTGACCTCGTAGAAAATATTAACGATATCGATACAATTCAACAGTTGATCCAGCCGGATACTAAAGCTATTTACGCTGAAAGTGTATCCAACCCGACTACTGAGATCTCAGACGTTGAAAAATTGGCGAAAATTGCTCACAATGCTAACATTCCTTTGATCATCGACAATACTTTTTCCACACCATACTTGTTTCAACCAATCAAATACGGGGCCGATATCGTGGTTTACTCGTCGACCAAGGGGATTAGTGGTCACGGCAATGTTGTTTCTGGACTAGTCGTCGATGGCGGTAATTTCGACTGGAACAATGGCAAATTTCCGCAATTTCAAGAAGACGAGTACAGTTTGAAAAATAGTAAATTCCCGCAAAATTATTCCTTTACCAATGTCTTCGGCAAACAGGCTTTCATCAAACGATTACGGATGAAATATTTACGCCTGATGGGAGCCGTTCTAGGACCAGTCGACGCTTATTTGGAATTGTTAGGCTTAGAAACAATCACGGAGCGGATCGACAAAGAAGTCGCCTCTAGTATAAAAATCGCTGAGTTCTTATCGAATAATCCACACGTGAAAAAAGTTTATTACAGTGGACTTCCTAGTTCTGGCCAATATGACCTGGCTCAAAAGTACTTCCCTAAAGGTATTGGGACCGTTTTATCTTTTGAGATCGCCGGTACTTCAGAACAAACGGATCAAGTGATCGATACGACGAAGCTCTTTTTATATTTACCAAACGTTGGCGATAGTCGTTCGTTGATCGTTAATCCAAGTAAGATCACTCACCGAGAAATCCCAGAAGAAAGACGGATCAAGAGTGGCGTGACCGACCAATTGTTGCGACTGTCGATCGGTTTAGAAGACGTAGACGATTTGATCGATGATCTAAATAATGCAATTAATGCGGCATTTGACTGAGGTGATGATATGACAGCAACAACTGAAATAACTTTTTAAAAAAGATAATCCAACTTAGACACGAGTTCCACCAATATCCAGAATTATCGAATCACGAATTTGAGACTACGAAGAAAATCTCGCAAATTTTGACCAATTGGCAGATCCCCATTGAACCCACCGACTTGGATACTGGTTTACTAGCTGTGATCAAAGGGGCAAATCCCGGACCCACCATCGCTTTACGAGCGGATATTGATGGATTACCGATCCAAGAGCAGACTGCTTTGTCGTATAAGTCAAAAAATCCCGGCGTGATGCATGCTTGTGGCCACGATCTACACTTATCCAGCTTGCTAGGGGCGGCCTATCAATTAAATCAGCAAAAAGATCAACTCAATGGGACAGTCAAATTGCTATTCCAACCGGCGGAGGAAGAAGGCTTTGGGGCTGATCAAGTCTTGGAAAAAAACGTTCTCGATGATGTTGAAGCCATCATTGGCTTTCATAACCAACCGGATCTTCCGGTGGGGGAAATTGCTTTAAAAGCGGGGACTTTGATGGCAGGCTGTTATCATTTTGACATTACGATCAAAGGAGCAGGAACGCATGCGGCCCAACCGCAAAATGGGACCGATGTTGTGGTCACGCAAGCAGCTATCATCACTCAGTTGCAAACCATTGTCAGTCGAAATCAGGATCCATTTCACGCTGCCGTCGTGAGCGTAACCAAAGTCAACGCAGGCAAGACTTGGAATGTATTGCCGGAGACTGCCAAACTTGAAGGTACGGTCAGGGCATTTACTGAAGCTGATGCTGAAAAAGTTCAGCAAAGATTGATCCAGATCGTAACTAAGACAGCGGAATCTTTTGAGCAAACAGCAACCGTAAACTGGACTAGAGGCGCTGATCCTATCAATAACGACCCAATCATCACTGACTTGGTCAAACAAGGCTTGACCACAGAGATCAGTCAGCCAAAACTAACGATGACTGCCGAAGATTTTGCGACATTTGAAACCAAGATCCCGGGAACTTTTGCATTTATCGGTTCTAATGGATCTAAAAATGCTCACGGCGTCCACGATCCCAGTTTTGAAGGCAAAGATGAGACTATCGAAACTGGCATTCGCTACTTTGTTGAAAGTGGCAAAAGTGTCTTGTCAGGTCTTTCGAAAGCTTGAATTTTAAATAGTAAAGAAAAAGAGAGCAATCAAGATTAAAAAATCTCGATTGCTCTCTTATTTTGAAACGAGCTCCAGGCGACAGCGGCCTCCGGTTTAGCAGGGGTAGTCGCTGCTCGTATGTTGGAATTTTTCCTAAACTTGCTGAATAGATATAGAGGTATCTATTTCCGTCTACTATGACTGCAGCGGTTTTGATAGTGGCGTTTTTCTTTATCCTCAAGGATGTTGAAACGAGCTCCGCGAGGTAGCGGCCTCCGGTTAACACAGGTGGCCGCGGCACGGCTTTGCCGTACCTTGTGCGACCACCCGCGTTAATCCTCAGCAGCTGACCAACCTCGCTGCGCTCTCTGTGTAACTTAAACTAATGATTTTTCAGATGAATTTTCCGAGAAGTCCATTTCTTTTATTCTTGACTTTCGTCTCATGTAAAACAGCATTGTCAAGAACATGAATACTAGGCCGATTGCTAGTAATATTAGCATTTCTGGCCAAGCGGTATTTCCGGTCATCAATGTATCACGCAATCCTTGTACCGAGTAAGTCATTGGTAGGAATGGATTGATGGCATTGAAGAATCCGTCGGAAAGCTGGATCGGATAAGTACCGGCTGAGCCACCAAGTTGAAGCACGAGTAAGATCATACTCAAGAATGCTCCGACTTTTCCAGCGACGAGGTTCAGCCACGAGACAATTTCCATGAAGGTTAGTCCCGTTAAGAAGATGACGCATAATGTTGCGAAAGGATGGATCGGTGCTAGACCGTCGATCAATATCAAGAGAATAAAGACTGTGATACTTTCAAGCAAGGCAAATCCAGTCTTGAGGGAAGCTTTACTTGCCCACCAGCCAATACTGCTGTGTGGGTATTTTCTTGGTGTATAAAGATCAAACATCAAGTTGAAAGCCAATGCACCAACGAAAAGCGATACTGAGATCATATAAGGTGCCATACCAGTACCATTGTTTGGTGCGTCGTCTCGTTCAGTATGTTTTGTAGTAGTTGGCTTAGCTACTTGAGCGTAAGTCAATTTGGTTGGGTCGACTTTTGATTTTTTAGCGCCATTGGCTAATTGTGTGGTCAAGTCGGTCGTTCCATCACTCAATTGTCCTAAACCGTCACCCATTTGGGTAGAGCCAGATTGCAGTTGAGAAGCACCACTCGAAATTTGAGTAGCACCGCTACTTAGTTGGCCAGCTCCAGAAGTGATCGTTGAACCATTGGCATTTAATTGAGCTAAACCAGAATTTAACTGATCAGCTCCACTACTAAGTTGGGAAATTCCGCTGGTCAAAGTTGGGACTTGGCTATTTAGTGAAGTTAAGCCACTATTCAAGCTACTTGCACCGTTATTCAAACTAGCATTGTTGTTCATTAATTGTAATGTTCCGGCGGAGACTTGCTCAGCTCCACTGGCTAATTGGCTGCTGCTTGATTGCAAGCTATTGATGCCACTAGAAAGTTGGCCCATTCCTGCAGAGGCAGTTTGGATCTGACCAGTTAATTGCTCTGAAGCTGCGGCTAGCTGTTGGATGACCGTAGTCATATCACTAGCTGCAGTGTTACTAGTAGAACTAGCAGTATTTTGTGCGGAAGCTAGTTTGCTTAGATCAGCACTTAAAGCGTTAGCAGAACTCTTGAGAGCACTTGTGTCTGTTCCAGTGTCAGACCCATTGACAGCAGCTAACATTGCTGCTTTTTGATCAGCACTCAATCCTTGAGCATCAGCTGTTGATGCTAAGCGTTGTTTAATGCCATCAGTTGAACCTGAACTAACGTTATCAATCTCTTGTTGTAAGGAAGCTAGATCGTTTTGCAAAGCTGAGATTTGACTAGAATTGCTGCCACTCAATTGACTTTGCATGTTATCGATCGAACCACTGACTTGATTCAACTGGCTGGAACTAGTATTACCGTTGCCGATCTGTTGGAGTTGCTGCGTCAATTCATTACTTGCAGAATAAATTTGGCTTAAACCAGAATTCAAAGTGTCGGCGTTAGTAGCTAAAGTTCCCGCTCCGTTTGCTAATTGATCAGAACCTGAGCTCAATTGTGAAGCACCAGAGTTTACTTGACTGACGCCGTTAGTATAACTTTGAACGCCAGAAGCTAATGTTGAACTTCCAGAAGCCAGTTGGCCGACGCCACTAGATAAACTAGCAGTACTGCCATTTAACTGATTTAGACCAGTTGCTAGAGTTTGACTACCACTAGCTGCTGAAGAAACACCATTGATATAAGTACTTAGGCCATTATTCAAAGTGTTGGCTCCATCAGCGAAGGTCAAGGAACTGGATGCTAGCTGGTCCAAGCCAGTTGTCATTTGTTGGTTGGCAGAGACTAGTTGGGTCGTTCCGTCACCTAATTTCTTACTACCATTAGAAGCTTTCTTCATACCATTGCTAAGTTGCTTTATGGAACTAAACATCGTCTTGGCATAAGTATTAGTGACTTCATCGGAAACACTTTGTGCCGCTTGTTTGGCAGCAGAGGAAGTCATTTTCGACGCTACGTAATTGTGACCAGCACTAGTTTTGTAGTGCAAAACCATTTTTTCAGGCTTTTTGTTCAACAATGTTGTCGCATTTTTAGAAAAGTCACTAGGTATGGTGATCGTCATGTAGTACTTTCCGTAATTCAAGCCTTCACGAGCTTGCTTTTTATCCATGACTTTAAAGTCCATTGCTGACGATTTTTTCAAGTTAGACGCTAGATCTTTACCGGCGTTTAGCTGTTTCCCTTGATAGGTGGTCGCTTTGTCTTCGTTGACCACGGCGACGGGGATATTTTCCAGTTCACCATATGGATCCCACATGGATTTTAGGAAGGTTACCGAGTATATCGAGGGGATAAAAATTATCGCAATTAGAACTATGGTCATAAATTTGTGCTTTTTAAGGTATTCCCATTCTGCACGAATCATAATAAAACCTCTATTTCTAAAAATAATTAATACACATCCTGTGTAATAATGATAATATAAGGTTAAGAATAAAAATTCAACACTAAAGTTATATTTTTTCTTACTTTATCATTATTTGAAACATGAATATGGAGTATATGAGTATTATGGCAATTGATAAACGAATTCGCAGGACTAATAAGGCATTGAGAGATGCTTTTCGTGAGATGGCAAAGACTACTGCTTATCAGGATATTACGGTTAAGAAGTTGACTGAGAAAGCTGGTATTAATCGGAAGACTTTTTATCTGCATTATGATTCTATTGATGATTTTTTGAATACTTTTGTGGAAGAGCTTTCGGAGCAATTGTTGGATATTATTACTTCTCGGCCGTTTGATCGGTATCGGTTGGAGACTGGGGAGATGTTTGATCCTTTGTTTGATTTTTTTGATCAGTCTCGGGAATTTTTTACATTTATTTTAATGTCTGATGAGTATAGTTTTCTTTCTAGGCAGGTGGAGAATCGGGTGGCTCATGGGTTTGCTGACGCTATTGAGGCTTCTTTTGAGATTTCTCGGGCTGATGCTTTTATTGCTGCTAGTTTTATGATCCGGAATACTGTTATGTTGTTTCGGATGTTTGATCGGGGGCAGGTTCGGTTTAGTAAGCAGGAGTTTAAGGATCATTTGGTGAGATTGAATCATTCGGGACTTTCTAGTTATTTGGGATAATAGGTGTAAGTGAGCTATGGCAGACAGTGGCGTTTTTCTTGGATGGAGGTCTGTTAGTTTGTTTGGTGTTGGGGTGTGGAGGTAGTATTTTGGTTGTACGTTCAATGCCGACTCCGGGGCCCGGGGATACAGCCACTGGAACGCTGCCGACGTCGATTTGAGCTTATTCGGGAAGACCACCCGAACAATCTCAAATACGAGTCTTCCTCTAAGCTACTTCGTCGCCAAGAGGAATTTGGGTGCGCTCGGCATGGGCGTTAGCTAGGTGATGAAAGTTCACTGTGAGCCGTAGTAGTCGGAATCACGAGTTGAGGACAAGGGTGTCCACCGCGAGGTGGAATCTGAAGAAAGTCTAAAGCAAAGTACTGAGCTGATGTACAAGAATCGACTAATAGGCCGGAAATGCAGGATAAGTTTGCCCAACA
>NZ_RHNT01000090.1 GCF_003946325.1 Companilactobacillus furfuricola
CCAGGCATCTCAAAACTCGGTCTTTCTCTAAGCTCCTTCGTCGCCAAGAGAAATTTGGGTACTGAGGTCTGTATCCCCGGGCCCCTCCGTCTAGATGGAGACAATATCCCCCCTCGGTTGAGTTTTACCGATGTATTTTCTGCAAATTGGCACTTTTTGCGCATCCTATTTCTCACATGTCTATCTCAGGATTTATCTATTCTGGTGGGGAGTAGGGGCTTCCTTTTCTTGTTTGAATATATTTTATTTCTAGATCACTGACTTTTTTCTCGGTTCGCGGGACTTTGCTCCGCTCATTTTGTTTCCTGACTTACGTTGTTGTTGATTAATTTCATTATTTTTTCGCTTGATAAGTGTAAATATATGTTTTTATCTCTTGCTTTCACTTCTTGCTTGCGTGCTCGTTCCTCGCACTCTTGCATGGCCCTGTGTTTTCTGTTTTTCTGGTTTTTATGTTGATTTTTTTTATTTTTTTGAATATTGCTGAAGGGGCGTTCTCTTTATTAAAAAGTCAATTGTTGAAAAAAGTATTTTTATTTATAGATTACTTTTTTGAGATGATGGGTTGATTATGTAGGTGTCAAATAATATTGACAGTTATGGAGGCGCTCCTATGAAATTGAATAAAACTATGCTTGGTGTTTTTACATTTTCTGCGGTTATTCTGGGAGCTATTTCTTCTTCCCAAACGGTTAAGGCGGATTCTGTTTCGGATTCTGCTCAACCGGATTCAGAGAGTGTAGAGACTTCCAATTTTTCTGCTTTACCAAATGATGATAAAAATCAAACTGCGGTTGCTGTTTCTGATTCGACAACTGCTGCTAATGAGAATTCTTCGACGGACGCGGTTTCTGCGCAGGTTCCGTCTGCAGGTTTAGCTTCATCTGGGGCTGATGCTTCAAATGTTGATTCTTCTGCACCTGTTTCATCTGCTTCGGCTTCTTCAAGTTCAGTTGCTGCTGGCGCTGGTGGATCAGTTGCTGATGTTTATAATGCTTTGCCAGATGCTTCTCCTTCTGGTTCAGATGGTTCTGCTACTACTACCACAACGACAGCAACTACTACTGATCCTTCTTCTGAACCGGTTAATACTAATGGTGGCGACTGGAGTAATGATGTTGTTTATTCTCGGCCACAAGATAATTTTTATATGTATGAAAATGGTAACTGGGTCAATGAGACTTCTGTCGATGATGTTACTCCTGAAGAGGGTACTTTTAATGACGTTACGGCTTCGGTCAACCAAAAGGTTGAGGATGCTTTTAATAAGTTATCTGATGGGATGGACTCAGCCGGTACTGCTATGGATGAGGCTACTTGGTTTTATCAACTTACCCAAAATGACGATTTGAGCAACGCTGGTGTGATTACGCCTGATCTGGCTAATGAGGTCAATGAGATTTTGAAGTGGCAGAGTATGAGTGATGCTAATGGCGACTTTACTAATGAGATCGGTTTTGATGAGCCTACGCCATTTTCGATTTTGATCTCTCGTGACCAAAATGATCCTACTAAAAAAGCTATTTATTTGTTCGGAGCTCAGCCTTTGATGCTGACTGATCAAGGTATCGCTGCTAGTGAAGAAGATACTGTGGTCAACTTTTTGCAATTGGCTGGTTATTCGGACGATATGATCCAAAATATTATTACTGGTACTGTTAATTACGATCAATTATTAATGAATACTTTATCGCCAGATGATTTGAACGCTACTGAACAGATCAGCGGCGGTTATCAAAAAGTTAGCTTGAATGATTTAATCAATAGCTCAAATTATATTAATTTTAACGGTATATTGCATACACTTACTGGAGAATATCCAGATTATGTTTACGAGATGACACCATCTTATTTTGACAATATTCAAGAGTTGTTGAATCCTAGTACTTTCAACGATTTGAAGGGTTGGATGATTTCCAATTTGGTCCTTTATCGTGCTAGTGAGTTACAAAATATTGTTGGTGGATTTCAAAATTATTTGCAAGTTACTCATCCAGATCTGAGCCGAGAATTTTTGTATAATTCTGAGAATTTGACGCCTGATCTGCAAAGAGAGCTGGCTTACTACTTGACGACTCAAGCTTTTGCCGATGGTTTCAGTGCCTATTATGGTCCACAGATCGTTACGCCAGCAGAAATAAGTGCTGTTACTACGATGACTAAGAAAATTATTTATAACTATTCAACGGAGATCATTAATAGTAATTGGCTCGATGATGCCACGAAGCGTAATGCTTTAGGTAAATTGAGTCGACTTAAAGTTAATATTGGTTATCCATCTAGTAAAGACTTTGACTACTTCAACCGGGTCGATATTGAAGGTAACAATTCGGCTTACGTCAACTACCGTGATCTTGTTGGGGCAGAGGCTTTGCAAAACTTTGCTGACTTTAGTCAACCAGTTGATCGTTCCGCATGGACGGAAGGTGAGTCGGCACTGGCACCTAATGCTTCTTACGATCGGTTGACTAACTCGATCACTATTAGTGCTGGTATTATTAATAGTCCGTTCTTTAGTTTGTCTAATACTGATTCGCAAAATTTAGGCGGTCTTGGTGTGATCATCGGTCACGAATTGACGCACGCTTTTGATGCTAACGGTTCGCAATACGATGGTAATGGCGAGATGGTTGATTGGTGGTCTGCTGCTGATCATGCTCGTTTTGAACAGATCGTTGAGCAGTTTGAGAATGAGTATAACGGGATCCCTTATGCTGGTAGTTTTGTTGATGGTGCACAAACTGTTGATGAAAATATTGCTGATAATGGTGGTCTAAATGTTGCTTTGGCTACGCTTGAAGCTGACCCTGAATATGATCTGCAACAATTTTTTGAAAATTATGCTTTGGGATGGAGATCGAAGTATACTCCTGAGCTTGAGGCTGAGCAGTTGGATGATGTTCATACGCCTGATAGTTTGCGGGTTAATGTTAGTTTGCAAAATATTAACGCGTTTTATGATGCGTTTGATGTTCAGCCTGGTGATGGGATGTATTTGGCTCCGGATCAACGGGTTAATATTTGGTAATTGTTTTGCTTTGTGATAGGAACTGATGGTTGCCATTTTTGAAGGAAGTGGTTAGTTGGTATTGTTTTTTGAATAGGTTTTGATTTTTCTTTATTATTATTCCTCCTCAGAATAAGATTAAACTGAAATTTCTTGGGTCCTGGGTTAAATCCTGGGACTTTTTTTATTGATGTGAGAGAGCTATGGCAGACAGAAGCGTTTTTCTTTTGCTGACGTTTGTGATTTTTGGTGGTTGGGTGTTGAGGTAGTAGTTTGGTTGTACGTTCAATGCCGACTCCGGGGCCCGGGGATACAGACGCTGGAACGTGGTGGACTGCTACAATTTTTTTAACCGGACAGATGAAAAACAATAATCAGTCCGGGAGACGATAACAATGAGTAGGAAAAATAA
>NZ_RHNT01000091.1 GCF_003946325.1 Companilactobacillus furfuricola
GACCTTAGCGAAATGGCCAGTTTCCTCTACGGCATCAAGTGCCAATTTCACTTACGGCGTACATCTCACATTCACCTTATCAAAAAAAGGTGAGTAAATTAATTCTCCGTCAAGAATTAACTTACTCACCTATCTTAACCTGTTTCCTCTTGGCGACGAAGGAGCTTAGAGGAAGGTGCAGTTTTGAAACAAGCGAGCGCACTTTGCTCGATTGGTTCAAAATGTGCCCACCACGTTCCAGCGTCTGTATCCCCGGGCCCCGGAGTCGGCATTGAACGTACCAACCAAAATACTACCTCCATCCCAGCAAACCAAACAAACTAACAAAACGTGCCCCAAGCAAAACTCCTCTGTCTGCCATAGCTCACTTACATCTATATAAAAAAAGCATTCTCGGAAACAACTTCCAAGAATGCAACAAACCTAGCGAATAGGACAAGCCCCGCCAGCACAATCAGATTGATCAACCAAATCCAAATCTTTCTGATCATGATTATTATTCTCAATAGCAAATTCTTCAGCAACATCACCATGGATCTCACTAAGTCTCTTCAAATAAGTCTCTTTATCAATAGGTTCCTTAGGAGCTTGCTTAAAATCAGCCCCACTATAAGGAAGCAACGAAGTCGACTTAGTAATATGACGATATTGTCTCATCAATGGTGCGATCTCATCGCCTTCCTCAGGTTGGAAAGTAACCGTACAACTTACAGCATTATCTGACCAGTAAGTTTGCAAAAATGCTTGAGTAGCGAATTGCTCAGCAATAGAAACATTTCCAGCTGAAGCAAAGTTTTCTGAATCAGCATTTTCAGCCTTAACAGGAAATTCAACGCACATCGTGTTCTTAGTATAAACATCAGGTTCGATCTTGTATCCACAAGCCTTAAGTGCAGGAAGCAATGGATCAGAATCTTGGAATCTGATTCTTTGGATCAAATAACCAGAGTAGTGGAAGTGCATACCTTCAGACACACCAGCTAATTTAGCAACAGTACCAGAAGGTTTAACTGTCGTGTGCTTAACCGAAGTATTGCAATTCAAAGTATCAGAATAATCTTTATCAGCATCTACAACATCTTGATACATCTTTTCGACAGCCTTCACGATCTCAGGATCATAAATAGGTTTCTTGTAAGTCTCGCCAGTCTCTTGATCAACAGCATCTTCAAAACCAGTAACAACACGATGACCAAAGTTAGTCAAGATCCAGTCTTGGATACCAGACATTGAAACACCGATTCTTCTATTTTTAGCGATAGCGTTACGAGAAACTTCCCAATCGTAATTACTGAAAGTAACACGCTTAGTGTATCTAGCGGCTAAAGCAAAAGCCTCATCAAGATTCCAGCCTTGTTCTGTTGCTACTTGTGGGAAAATCTCAAATAAATTGCAAGGTTCACCATTGCTCAATGAAATCTCGCCACAAGGATTAGTACCCTCAACTTCAGGGTCAGCATCTTTATTGTAGCCGTCAATAATACGACCATAATGCTTCGATAGGTCAAGGTTAACGATACCTGGTTCACCGTTATGTCTGATCGAATCAGCAATTGGTTGGTAATCATTGAACATTGAATCAACCGCAACACTATTATTTGATGCCCAACGGTGATGGTAAAGCTTCTCTTGGTCTTGTTTCATAGTAATAAAGTCATCATCTTCAGCACCACCTAAAGCTAATTCAGCTGAACGACGAACATTACCAGCAACAACAGTTTTACCGATCATGTTACCCATATCAGTAGCATCAACTGAAGTGATCCGGTGACCGACTTTACTATTCAGCAAGTCATTAATGTCTTCAAACATTTCGATCAATGGAACAGGACCAGAAGCAGTACCACCAAAGCCCTTGATCTTTTCACCTTTAGCACGAATATCAGTAATATCCAAAACTACTTGAGAAGTTTGGTCAGGGTTAGTATTACTAAAATGATTGTCCATCATCGTAGCATTACCCACGACCCAACCTTCACGTGAGTCAGGAAGCTTATAGTATCTGCCAGCTTCAAGATCATTATTCTCGATCCAGTCGTCACGATCAACAGCACCAGCAGCGATCGACTCATCATAAGAAGCGCTTTCTTTACCGATCAAAACAACCAAGTCAGTCTTAACATCGACTTCAGGAATTTGTTTAACATTATCAGGCACAACAGAAAAACCAACGCCGCCACCCTTCATCAATTGATCGAACATGAATGAATAAGGCATAGAAACAGCCTTCTGATCCTGATCCAAATATTCAGGAACAATATGACTATCGCCATATTTTTGCGGTCTAATAGCAATAAACCAGCAATTATTCAAAGCGTCACCATTTCTATCTTGATAAGCAGTACCAGAAATCCAGAGGTTTCTTCCTGATGGTGTAGCTGATAATCCGTAAACCAACTTAAATAAGTTTTGAGCTTCTTCAACAAGCTCATTGTAAACGTCAGTACTAATAGTCTTAGAATGTAAACGAGGATCAAGATTAATATTACCTTCGACCACACGCTTAACAGTTTCATCCCAATTTTCAGTACGACCTAATTCAGGAATATAACGTGCATAAGTTCTCTTATATGTAACCCAACCGAGCTCGCCCCAGTGTGGTTTAATTTCTTCTTTAACTTGGTCAATAAACTCTTGACTAAGTTCAATTTTAGTTTTAATGATGTCCATCAAGCTCACCTCAAAATTATTTTAACACAACATATGGTATCCCTTTTATAAGAACTTAACAACATCTAGTATTAAAATTTATTTTTTAAAAAACTGCGTGAAACAAAATTTATCACCCGACTCACTCCGCATAGAATCTATGTGAAACGGTGTCAAGCTATAATTTTAAAAACCACAAATAAGGCTCCAAAAAAAATTTTCGACCAAAAATGCCCTTGCAATTTACCCAGAACAATGAATCTCATGAGGACATCACTTACAACATCTAGTAGTGCAAAAGTCAAACATTTACAAGAATTTTTTCATTCAGAAAAGAAACAAAATCCAAAATTTTCAAACCTATCAAATAAGCCAAAAATCACCCTACAAGTAAAAAAACAAAAGACAGTACAATTAACAATTACAGCAAAAAAACAACTAGAAACGCACGAAACCATCAAAATACAGCAATACAAGTAAAAGTATGATAAACAAGTTAGAAATCAGAAAAAGTAAATAGATAAACCAGAAAGAAAAGTTCAGAATCAGGCAAGAGTGTGAGGAACGAGCACGCAAGCAAGAAATAAATAAAAAGAGAAAAAAACGAAGCACCAGAACCAGACA
>NZ_RHNT01000092.1 GCF_003946325.1 Companilactobacillus furfuricola
TCTGATACAACACCCTTTTTGATATAATTATATGTATAAAAAAGAGCATCGGTCGCACCCGATACTCTAAGTACTTCCTCGAAAGGAAATAACAAAATGCAAGATTATTATAACATGAATCAAATGACTTTGAGTGTACAACTTGATTATGAGCCAGAAGAAAATCATCCAGCTAGATACATCAATTCAATCGTTGAGCAGCTCGAGATAACAAATAAGTACGAGTTTGGAAGACCACGTGAATACAATCTTGGTGCGATGTTGAAACTGGTCTTATTTGCCTATACTCGTGGCGTCTTTAGTAGTCGTAAAATTGAATTGTTTGCCAAAGAAAACAAGCCTGCCGGCTGGTTGACCGCTGGTAAGGTACCTTCTTATCGAACAATTTGTCGTTTTAGGATCTCAGATGAGTTATTTTCTCTCGTAGACCAAGGCTTGATCAATTTAACTTCATTCCTCAAGAAGGAAGGCCTGATCGATGACGTGTCTTTCATTGATGGCACTAAGATACTAGCCGATGCGAATAAATACTCCTTCGTCTGGAAGAAGAATACGATCAAATATGATCAAATGAATCGAGAACAACTCGTTTCATTACTTGGCGAACTCCATGCGGCACAATTGATAGGCCAAGTTCCCGATGATTCTGACATTACACCTGAATCATTAGACATTGTCATCGCAATGATCGAGGATAGATTGCTTATTCTTGAGGATCAAATAAAAGCAGACCCCAAACGTTCACCAAATCCAGATAAACAAGAACGTAGGAATCTCAAGTCAAAGAAAAGAAAGATCAGTGAACGTCACGATAAAATGATCGAGCATGGTATCCAGAAAGAAACCTTTGGAAATAGAAACAGCTTTTCTAAAACTGATACAGATGCCACCTTTATGCGAGTCAAAGAGGATCCAATGCTTAATGGGCAGTTAAAACCAGCCTACAATCTTCAAATAGCGACAAGTAATCAATTCATAACAGGCTATCAATTGTTTCAAAATCCCACTGACACAAGAACTTTGATACCATTCATCGAACACTTGGAAGATCGAGGGACATTGGGAAGCACTATCGTGGCTGATGCTGGCTATGGATCAGAAAGTAACTACAAATATTGTGAAGACGAGTTAGACGGAAAAACACTAATAGCACCTTATGGAACAATGCTTAAAGAGAACAGTCGCAAATGGAAAAGCGATGATAAGAAAGTTATGAATTGGGATTACAATGACGAAGAGGATTATTATACAGATCCTAATGGAGTTCGTTTCAATTTCCACAGATACTCTCAAAGAACTGATAAATATGGATTTAAAAGAGATTTCAAGGTATACAAAGCAGAGAAATATACATTGGATCAACAGCTAGATCCCAACGCATTGACAAAAAGTGGATATGTCAAAATGATATACGTCAATCCATCTTGGGAATACTATAAATCTAAACAAAAAGAATTGCTTTCATCACCAGAAACAGGAAAGATCTACGGCCAAAGAAAAATCGACGTAGAGCCAATTTTTGGGAAGATGAAGGCTTGTTTGCACTTCAATCGATTCTCATTAAGAGGAAACGATAAGGTGAATAAAGAAATGGGAATCGTGGTAATGGCATTAAATGTACTGAAACTAGTATCAATTGGGAAGAAAAATCCCAAAACAAAAAATGGACGAAAACCAAAAATCGGTTTTCGTCCATTTTTTATTGTACAGAGAACACTTATGTCACATTCTC
>NZ_RHNT01000093.1 GCF_003946325.1 Companilactobacillus furfuricola
CTTATACCTTGTTTTCGGTTGTTTCCACGATTTCCATATGTATTGTCTGATTCTTGAACGTAACCATTCGTCCAATCTCTGCACGAATGTTTTGATACCCGCGATTCCATAGTAATTCAGCCAACCGTTCATCTTCCGTTGTATTTCCAGAAAGATTATGTCTAAACTTCTTCCTCGATTTCGTTTAGTGATAGTCTTCAATGAATGTATGAGTCTTTTCTTTGACTGGTTACTCGCTATCGGGTACGCCCCTTTTTGAGACACACCAACTGAGAATCCAAGAAATTTCAGCCTGCGAGGGTTCCCCACGGTCGTTTTCTTGCGATTGATAGTTAGTTTCAAGTCCTTTTTCAAGAAATTGGACACACTCTCAAGAACACGTTCACCTGCTCGTTTACTTTTAACGTAAATATTACAGTCATCGGCATAGCGAACGAACTTATGTCCACGGGACGTAAGTATCTTGTCGAGTTCATTTAGATAGATATTAGCTAAGAGCGGTGAAAGATTTCCACCCTGAGGAGTTCCCTCAGTGGACTTTTGGAATAGCTTGCCGTCCATTACGCCACTCGTTAGGAATTTGCGTATCATACGCAACAACCACTCATCATCAATATACTGTTTGATGAACTTCATAAGTAAATCGTGGTTGACTGTGTCGAAGTATGCTTTCAAGTCAAGGTCTATCACTACATGGTAGCCTTGGTCATAAAACTCAGTAACGCGATTTATTGCGTCATGAGCACTTCGATTTGGTCTAAATCCAAAACTATTGTCTGAGAATATATTCTCAAATACAGGCATCATTGCTTGCGCAACTGCCTGTTGTATCAGACGGTCGATTACCGTCGGTACTCCTAATTTCCGCATAGATCCATCAGGTTTAGGTATTTCAACCCTTCTGACAGGTTTAGGTTTATATGTTAGGTCGTTCAGTGACTTCATTAGTTGAGTTTTGTTCTTCTTAATGTAGTCTTTCAGGTCATAGACAGTCATACCGTCTATTCCTTGTGCGCCCTTATTTCTATAGACCCGTTGATATGCTAGATTAAGATTATCTCTACTTAGGATTTGTTCTTTGAGCGAAATGCCACTTTTAATTGTACTTTCACCAGAAACGGCGCTACGCACCTCTGGTTTTCCTTGATTTTCCAAACCAACAGTCCCCAGTTGGCCAGACTTACTGCCTGTTTTCTGCGATTTTCGCACCATTTCTACCTCCAATATCCATAAAAGTTACTAATGTTCGGTCCTTCGTCGCAAACGACTACTATGACCTCTGCTGACTTCTGCCATATTCAGCTAGACATCACTGCCTAGTTTGTCCAGAACTATCACCTGTGACGTATATGACAGACCTCCTCGGGTAAGAGCGTTAACTTTCGTACCATGTAGCTGCCGACTCTACCGGAAATACTTTCGAGTAGTATAGGACTTCGTTGTGTTGGGCAAACTTATCCTGCATTTCCGGCCTATTAGTCGATTCTTGTACATCAGCTCAGTACTTTGCTTTAGACTT
>NZ_RHNT01000094.1 GCF_003946325.1 Companilactobacillus furfuricola
CAAGCTTTAAAGATAAAGATCAAATCTTGAGCTATTTAGATAAATATAATAAAGGTAAAAGTAAGGTCAATAAGGTGGTTTATACTGATCTTGCAGGGAATGTTTCTAATTTAACCGGTGGCTTGATGGATGCGATCACTTATGTGTTAGTGGCCTTTGCAGGCATTTCGTTAATCACAAGCATGATCATGATTGCCATCATTACCTATACTTCGGTACTGGAGCGGACTAAAGAGATCGGTGTTTTAAAAGCTTTAGGTGCAAGAAAAAGGGATATTACCCGGGTATTTGACGCTGAAACAACTATACTAGGTTTTGGTTCAGGTATTTTAGGTGTCTTAATTGCGTGGTTATTGACTTTTCCAGCAAATATTATTTTGGAGAAAATTACCGGCTTAAGTGGCGTAGCCGCCCTTAATCTCATGCATGGGGTAATTTTAATTCTGATCAGCACAGCATTAACCGTCTTGGGTGGCCATGTGCCTGCTAGAATGGCAGTTAAAAAGGATGCTGCCATTGCCCTAAGGTCAGAATAAAACAGCAACCAACGTAATTTTCTATTTACATTTAAGCTAAAATTCTATACATTTAGTTAGTGTGTTTATAATTGGAACAACTAAATTTATATGAGGTGATTAACATGGCTGAAGAACCAAAGAACGTTGATATAAAAGATATGTTACATTTTAAAACTGGTAATATTGCCTTACCTGTTTTGGAAACAATTCTGAATACGATTCCCTTTGAATTGGGATTTTGTGACGAGAATGATGAATTTCAATGGTTCACTGATAATGGACATCGGGTCTACAAACGTTTTAAAGAGACCTTTGGTAAAAACGTTTTAGGCCTACATCATGGCGGCGCCCGCCCACAGGTTCAAGAATTATTGAAACAATTTCATGCTGGTACAAAGGATAATTTTGAATTTTTACTAGATCTTGATGGTCGTAAAATTTATATTTCTTTTTATGCAGTTCATGATGAGAATGGTAAATACCTTGGTTGTTTTGACTTTACAGGGGACATCACTGAGTTACAACAAATGAAAGAAACTGCTAAGGTGATTCCACCTATGGATGCCATTAAAGCTAAAGAAGCTGCTGAAAAATCGACAGATAAAGATTAATTAAAGCAAACCTTTAAGACAAAGTTGACGTCTTAAAGGTTTTTTTATCGAAATCACGAATGTGAATATAATTAAAAAAGATTATAAAA
>NZ_RHNT01000095.1 GCF_003946325.1 Companilactobacillus furfuricola
ACTTTATTTAAGAGTTCATCTGCTTTTTTGAGTGAGCTTTCTTGTTGGTTAATTGTCAATAATTGTTTAGTCACATCTTCACCAACTGCATGTTTAATTAAGGTGCTATTTTTCCAATTAAATAGCATGCGCCGTTTATCATCTAAGCTCTCTAAACTGATATAAGTTTTCAGTTCATGACTTAACTCATTGACCACCCGTTTTTCATTAAACGAGAAGTGTTTGCTTAGACTATCTAAATGACCTCTATTGATTACTTTTTCTTGGTTGTTTTTATAACTGGCTTTGGCCTTGCGATAGTTCTTTACTTGTTGGTTAAATTCTTTTCTTTCATGGCGCTTGCTATTGATTCCCTCATGTTGAGTTGGTGTATCATCTATTCCCTGCTCAGTAAATGATTTTTCACTGATCCGATCGGGAATATTTTTTTGCTCTAAAGCCTGATTGACACTAGCCGACCAATTGTGCCGCCATTCAGTAATTTTTTCTTTTTTATCCCAATCAACTAGCCACACCTTTCTTGATCTTGGAAAACGACTATTCCCTGTATAAGTCTTGTTCCCATTTTCATCTAATATATTTTCTCTTTTACTTTTCAATCCCCATGTTCCGTCTGGATTAAATGGACGATTAGTTAGCATAACATGAGCGTGCGGATTATCTGGGTGATCTCTATGAATTGCTACGTCGGCAACCATACCCTCATCAACAAAATTTTCTTGTACATATTTTGTCAATAATTCTTTCTGTTCATCTTCACTTAATTCAACTGGTAAAGCCGCGTTAAACTCTTTTGCATAGCGTGAATTTGCTCGCCGATCTTTTCTTTCGACTTCATTCCATAATTTCTCTCTATCACTCGCCCATTCTGGCGCATTCTTTGGTGTCAAAATAAAGCTTTCTGGCATGACTGACCGAGCATAAAAATAGCTTCGACCTTCTTTTTTATCGAATAACTTTTCACCACTTCTATAACTTGCTCCAGCAATTGCGCTTCTTCCTTTTCCAGCACTAATATTACTAAAGCTCATGTGAAAAATTGCCATGTCGGTCACCACCTTTCTTTGGGTTTATGGGTTT